>CALRPU020000001.1:0-305369 GCA_943370175.1 Hydrogenophaga intermedia
ATGCGGCAACAAGTTAAGCCTGATGACCATAGCGAGTTGGTCCCACTCCTTCCCATCCCGAACAGGACAGTGAAACGACTCAGCGCCGATGATAGTGCGGATTCCCGTGTGAAAGTAGGTCATCGTCAGGCTATTAATTGGGAGCGCCCCCGACATCTTGCATGTCGGGGGCGTTTTTCATTGCGGTGGCCGCAGTTCGCGCCTCAGAATTTTGCCCACATTGGATTTTGGCAGCTCGTCTCTGAACTCAATGAATTTCGGGCGTTTGTAGGCTGTAAAGTTGTCTTTGCAATAGTTCGCTAGATCATCTTCGTCGACAGAATTGTCGCGTTTGACCACGAAGAGTTTGACGGCCTCACCTGATTTTTCGTCGGGTATGCCAACAGCCGCGCACTCCAGCACGCCTGGATGCAGGCTGACCACTTGTTCAAGTTCGGTGGGATAGACATTGAATCCGCTGACAAGGATCATGTCTTTTTTGCGGTCAATGATGCGCACGTAGCCGGCGGGGTCCATGATGCCGATGTCGCCGGATTTGAAAAAGCCATCGTTGGTCATCACCGCCCGTGTTTCCTCTGGACGTTGCCAATAGCCCTGCATCACTTGAGGGCCACGAATGCATATTTCGCCGGGCTGACCATGCGCCACAGTGCGGCCATGATCGTCGCGGATGCTGATGTCAGTGGACGGTACGGGCAAGCCAATCGTGCCTGTGAATTCTGCTTCGTCAAAGCGGTTGATGGTCGCAACTGGCGAAGTTTCGGATAAGCCATAACCCTCGACAACTGGGCATCCCGTGAGCTTTCGCCATTTCTCCGCGGTGGCGCGTTGGACCGCCATGCCGCCGCCATTCGATATGGCCAGCTTGGAGAAGTCCAGCTTTGCAAACTCCGGGTCATTGGCGAGGGAATTGAACAGGGTGTTCACGGCCGGGAACATGTTGATTTGCAATGGCCGCAAAGCATTGATGAACGCGGGAATGTCGCGCGGGTTCGGAATCAACACATTCAACATGCCTTGGCGGGTGCCAAGCATGAAGCACGCCGTCAGCGCGAAGATGTGATAAAGCGGCAATGCGCACACGATCGTGAGCTGGTCCGCGCCCACGCGCTTCAACATGGGATCGAACCACGCCTCGGACTGAAGAATGTTGGCAACGATGTTGCGGTGGCTGAGCGTGGCGCCTTTCGACACACCGGTGGTGCCACCGGTGTATTGCAAGAACGCAACGTCTTCCGGCATCAGGCTCTCTCGCTTCAGTGGCGTGCGCGAGCCGTCCGCGATGGCCATGTTGAACCGAGTGACGCTGTGACCCGCGTCGATGCGCAGCCGGTAGGGCGGGACCATCTTGCGGGCGTGCCTGACCACGAAGTTGATCAACGCGCCCTTCCAAAATCCCAGCAGGTCGCCCATCGAAGCGAGCACAACGTGTTGCACCGCGGTGCGCTCGATGATTTCCTCAAGCGTGTGTGCAAAATTCTCGAGGACGATGATCGCCTGAGCGCCCGAGTCGTTCAACTGATGCTGAAGCTCGCGAGCGGTGTACAGCGGATTGACATTGACCACGACACAGCCCGCACGCAGCACAGCTGCGATGCTGACCATGTACTGCGGCAGGTTCGGCATCATGATGGCCACCCTTGTGCCCTTCGCCAAGCCTTTGTTCTGAAGCCATGCGCCCAAGGCGACGGACAAATCATCGAGGTCGCGGTAACGCAGTCGACTTCCAAGGCAGACCGCGGCGTCTCGAGAGGCGAAGCGGCGGAATGCGTCATCAAGCAAGGTGACCACCGTGGTGGTGGCGTCGAGGTGGATGTCGGCGGGAACGCCGTCGGGGTAGCTCTTGAGCCAGGGTTTGATCACAGCATCCGACACGGAAACTCCAGAAAACAGGTTGGCCGTGATGCTCGCGGTGTGTCGGGGCTCAGGCTACGGTACTTGTCCTAGGACGCATCGGTCGGCAGGAGGTCTGAAGTGGGCGGTCTCGGTTCGCCACCGGGCGGCGTCGATTGAAAAAGTGCCTGCGCGAGCTGCCTTTCACGCGTGCCGATCATCGCCATGAACGCGTCTGCGCCGCGCATCGCCTTGAAGGTGTCGAAGCCTCGCTCGAGGAAGCGCTGCAAGTCACTCAAGCCCGAGGCCTTCGCCGGTCCGCGCATCATCTTCAGCGTGTGGCGAAGCAACGGGTTTCGCGTGAGTCGGTCCAGGCGTTCACCGACGCGCTGCGTGAGCAGGATCTGCTGCTCCCGATCCTGCGGGCGGCCGGTCGCCTGCCATGCGGCCGCGTAGCTGGCCTGGGTCAGGGTGACGTCCGCCGCGTGCTGCGCCATCTGAGTGTCCAGCTGTTCCGACAGGGCGTGAAGCGCGGCCAGTGTGCCGACGGTGTCGACAATGTCCTGTGGAAAAAGCCGAACCAGCGCAGGAACCACACGTGCGAACTGTTCATCGCGCTGCGTGAAATCCATCGGGCCATACAACTCATCAAGGAAAAACCGTGACGCCAGGGTGTAGCGCGGGTGCGCCAGCAGGTCCGCGTAGGTGTGGCAAAAGCGACGCTGCTGGTAGGCCTTGACCGCCAGCACCCGAAGCGACAAGCCGGTGTTCTGCCGGCGACGTTCGCGCTCGTCCGCGACGTGGCGCAGCTCACGGAGGATGGATTCGACGGTCTGGCTCATGGTCTCCTGCGTGAGTGTGCCCGTGTTTGGGGCGCGGAGGTGACTCGGGGGCGTGCCCTGATGAGCCGGTTGAGCCCCATACACTCGCCAGCATGTTGGCACGCCTTCAACGGATCTTGGTTTTGACGCTCGTGACCATTGTCGGCGTGCCGCTGGTGCTGGCGACCTCGTTCGGGCAAGGCGCCTGGGCGCTGGCCGGACTCGCGCTCATCGCGGTCCTGCATGCCGGCGCGATGGGATTTGAGTTTGTCTGGATGTGGCGTGCCAACCGCGATCCCGCCGCCCATCGGCGCACGCCCACGCCGCGGGCGGTCGTGTCCGCGTTCGTGGCGGAGCTGACCACGGCGCCGCGGGTTTTTTGCTGGCAGCAGCCGTTCAGGTCAACGGCGCATCCGGACCGCCCGGTTGCTGACCCTGCGGCGCGCGGTGTGGTCTTGGTGCATGGGTTTGTCTGCAATCGCGGCCTTTGGAACCGCTGGCTTCAACGTTACAACGCGCTGAATGTTCCGTTCGTCGCCGTCAACCTTGAACCTGTGTTCGGTGGCATCGACGCCTACGCCGCGCCCATTGAGCAAGCGGTTGACGCCATGTGGCGGCACACGGGCCGTGCTCCGGTGGTCGTGGCGCACAGCATGGGCGGACTGGCCGTGCGTGCCTGGGCGCGTGCGCAGGGGCCTGCGTCCTGGCACCGAGTGCATCATGTGGTGACGATCGGCACCCCGCACGCAGGAACGGCACTGGCCGCGCTGGCCTTCAGCCGCAATGGCATGCAGATGCGCCGTGATTCGCTCTGGCTGGCTGGCTTGGTCGCCACCGAACCGGCCGATCTGGGACGGCATTTCACTTGCGTCTACAGCGACTGCGACAACATTGTTTTTCCGGCCGCGACAGCACGGCTCGACGGCAGCCGCGCCGTCGCCGTCACCGGCTGGGCGCATGTGCATCTGGTTGACCACCCCGCAGCGTGGGATGCTGTCGAAGACGCCCGCCAGACGTCCGCCCACGTGGTGGCCGAACGGTCAGTGGTCGATGTCGTGCAACAACGCGCTGGTGGCCTTGGGTGACAGCTGAAGCAGGTCGCCGATGTCTCGAATGTCGTCTGGCAGGGCAGGGTTGTCCCAGCCCAAGGCGCTGTGGCGGGCCACCCGGATGGCCAACAACACGGTCTTCACGCTCGGGTGGGACGCGTGCCTGTCGTCGCTGATGCGCACCAGCAAGTCAGGCAGGCGCCAATGGCGCATCAAGGCCTGTTGCAGGTCGGCCAGTTCGATGTGCAGCAGCGCGCGCTGAGCGTCCGCGGAGCGCAGTGCAGTGTCCCGACTTTGTGCGGTCTGAATGCCCAACGCCAGGGCCGGGGCGTGTACCCACAACAGCAGCTCTGCAAAATCGTGGAGCAGCGCCGCTTGGTGCACCACAGCGGTGTGCGAGTCCATGCGGTGGACCGCGAAGGCGAGCGCAAACTGCGATGCGCGCCGGCCGCGCCGCAGCACCTGGTTCATGCCCGCCAAGGCGTCGGGCCGCTCGGCAAGCCACTCTTCGACGATGGGTTGCGGGCCGAACGCCTCGAAAAACGGTGAAATGCCCATCATCACGATGGCGCCGGTCACCGTCTCTGGGTCGCTGACCCGGGTTGGTGGACGCTTGCTCGCCGCGTGAGCCATCACCTTCAGCGTCATCAGCGGGTCGGGGGCAATCATTTCGCCCAGCAAATTGGCGTCCACGCTGTCCTGGTGCTGACGCATGCCTTCCAAGGCGTCGGCGGTGTCGCGCATCACGGGCAGCTCGGCCGCGATGACATGGCGTGTCCAGGCCGCCAGGTCCGGCAGTGCGTGGCTGAGCGGTGACGGGGCGACGCTGCTCATGAAAAGGTGACAGGTGGATGGATCGCGTGATGGCGGGTTGCAGCGGGTCCGGACGCTCTTCGCTCCTCGGTGCCTGAGGGGATATCGGCCTCATCAGCGGGCCACTGAAGGCCCCGATCCGCCAGCCGCTGCTACTTGACGCCCAGCTTTGCCTTCTGGGCGAGCCCCACCTTCTTGTTCACGAAGGACAGTGTGGCGACCTTGGAAAGGTCGACCTCGCCCGATTTGTACAGACCGGCCTTCACCATCTGGCCGTAGAAATCCGCGATGCGGGCCGTGTTCATGGCGCCGATCCCCTGCACCAACGCGTCGCCGGAGTCGACGATGCCCTGGGACTTCATCAGGTTCACCGACGCCTCGATCTCGGCCTCTGTCATCTCGGGGTTCTCCTTGGTCATCAGCGCGTTGGCGGCCTTGCGGTCGCCATAGAGGTAGTTGACCCACCCAACGATGGACGCATCGACGAAGCGCTGCACCAGATCGGGCCGCTTGGCCACCGTGTCCCGGCTTGCCTCGATCACGGTGGAGTAGGTGCTGAAGCCATGGTCCGCCAGCAGGTGCACGACCGGCTTGAACTTCCCCTGGTTCTCGACGTAGATCGGCTCCGCGACGGAATAACCTTGTTGGATGGCCTTCTTGTTGGCCAGGAACGGGCCCAAGTTGTAGTTGTAAGGCTTGAGCGCCTCGTCCTTGAAACCGTGCGTCACCTTCAGCCATTGCCACCAGCTGAACTGTCCGTCCTTGGCGATCAGCGCCAGCGGTGCGTTCTTCAGCGCGCTGAACTGCTCGTAGCCCTGGCCTGGGTGCGCGATCAAGGCCTGCGGGTCCTTTTGGAACATGGCGGCCACCACCACCGTGGGAACGCCGTTCTTGACGTTGTCAAAGCTGTGCAGCAGGTTGCCCGTCATCAGGAAGTCGATGCGGCCTGCCGGCAGCAGCGGGCGGTTGTTCACCTGGGGACCACCGGGGATGATGGTCACGTCCAGGCCGGCTTGGCGGTAGGTGCCGTCGGCCAGCGCTTGGAAGAAGCCACCGTGCGCCGCTTGTGCCTTCCAGTTGGTGGCGAACCTCACCTTGTCCTGGGCACCGGCGGGGCCGGCGGCCCAAAGCCAGGCGCTGGCCAAACACGCCAGCAGCGCCCGACCCAAGGGCCGGGACGGGCCAACGCTGGACGCATGGAGAGGGTGCAATGGCAGGCGAATCATCGTGGACTCCAGATGAGAAGAGGGTGGAATGAGGACGAGGGTGACGGCATGCCGGCGCCTGCGCCAACCTCAGCCCGGCTCGGCGCCAGGCCGTTCGCTGGCGTGCCAAGGGCCGAGAAGCCTGCGGGACAAGGCGCCAAATCCCCAGAAGATCATCACGCCCGTCAGGACCAGCAGGCTCAGGGCGGCGAACATTTTTGGCGTTTCGGTGCGGAAACTCGCCTCGAGGATCCGCGACGCGAGGCCGGTCTCGCGGCCGGCGGCGCCAGCCACCATCTCGGCCGTGACCGCCCCGATCAGGCTGAGACCCCCGGAAATCTTCAACCCGGCCATGAAATACGGCAATGCACTGGGCACCAACAGCAGTTGCAGCCGTTGCCGTGGCGTGGCCCGGTACAGCCGAAACAACTCCCGCAGGCCCGGGTCCGCCGAACGCAGCCCGACCACGGTGTTCGACAAGATGGGAAAGAACGCAACGATCCACGCGCACAACAACAAGGCGGCGGTGGTGCTTTCCACGTAGATCAGGATCAAGGGGGCAACGGCAACGATGGGCGTGACCTGCAGCACCACCGCCACCGGGAACAGCGCGGCCTCCAGGCGCCTCGACAAGGCGAACGCCGCCGCGATGCTCACGCCGCCCGCACAAGCCAGCGCCAGCGCGCCCAAAGTGATCTTCACCGTGAACCACCAGCTGGGGGCAAGCGAGCCGAAGTTTTCGACCAGGGTGGTGAACACGAGGCTGGGCGTGGGCAGGGTGTAGCTGGGAATGCCCGCGAGGCGCACGACCGCTTCCCAGGTCAGCAACGCCACGGCGATGCTCGCGGTCGGAACCGCCACGTCGCGGGCGCTCATCGCGCGCTGTCCTGGTGACCATGCGCCGCCTCGAGCGCCACCGTCACATCGTGGCACCACTGTGCAAAGCGCACCGAGGTGCGAAAGTCGCTGGGCCGGGGGTAGGGCGCGTCGATGGCGATGTCGGCCAGCACCCGGCCCGGGCGCGCGCCCATCACCAGCACGCGCTGGCTCAGGAAGACGGCCTCGAACACGCTGTGCGTGACGAACACCAGCGACAAGCGCTGCTGCTGCCACCACGCGAGCAAATCGCTGTTCAGCCGCTGCCGGGTGAACTCGTCGAGGGCCGCGAAGGGCTCGTCCATCAGCAACACCGTGGGCCGGGTGACCAAGGCGCGCGCGATGGAGGCGCGCATCTTCATGCCGCCCGACAACTGCGCCGGCCGGGCTTGGGCGAAGTCGCCCAGGCCGACCGCCGCGAGCTGCGCCTGAACCCGATCGACCGCAGCGGCTCGCGGCACGCCGGCCAGCCGCAACGGCAGCCACACGTTGTCGAAAACGTTTGCCCAGGGCATCAGCGTGGGCTCCTGAAAGACGAAGGCCGTTGACGCATCGGTCGAGGCAGGCTGCCATGCCGGCGCGTGCACGGTGCCGGCGCTGGGCTGGTCCAGCCCGGCCATCATCCGCAGCACCGTGCTTTTGCCACAGCCCGACGGACCGAGCAGGGTCACCACCTCGCCAGCGCTCACCTGCAGCGTCACGCCATCAAGTGCCACCAGGCCGTTCGGGTAGCGCTTGTCGACCCGCTCCAGCGAGATCAGTGGCGCCACGGCAGCGGTCATGCGGCCGCGCGCAAGCTCATCACCTGGCCCACCGAGGCCGGCACGCGGCCGTCCAATTGGTCGGCCACCGCGGCAATGACGGCCGAGGTGCCCGCCAGGCGTTGCACCTGAATCCACGGCCGGTCCGACCCGTCCACAGCGCGGACGAAGTCGGCCCACGCCGCGTCCACACGCTGGCCGAACGCTGGCGGCCCCCAATCGGCCAGGCGCTGCTTGACCCGTGCCGGAGCGAAGAAGAGGATCGGACGAGGGCCTGGCAGCGGCCCGGTGCCGGTCAGGTCCTCCCAGTGCGTGCCGCCAATGGCGGCGCTGTGAGCCAGCCGGTCCGCCCAATGCGCATGCACCGACCGCCGCAGCGCCGCGCTGCCGCTGAAGTCGACATAGACCGCGCCAGCGCCATCGTCCGCCGTGGCCAGCGCGTCGTAGGGCAGCACGCTGTCGTAAACCCCAAGCGTGGCAGTGTGCGCCAGGTTTGTCGCGGAGGTCAGGCCCACCACGCGGGCGCCGCCGGGCTGCCCGCGCCGCCGGGCCAAACAAAAGGCTGTTGCCGCAGCGGTTTTGCTTGACGCGCTGGACATCAGCACCGTTGTCGCGCCGAAGGTCCGCGCCTCGTCCAGAAAGTCGTCGATCAGGAAGGCGGTGGTGAACAGCGGTCGCAGCAAAGCGGTCAGGGCCTCGCCGTGGCCCAGGGCGGCGGCCGGGTTGGGGGCCGTCGCGGCCGGAACGCGCTGGTATTGGTTGTAGACCGCGGCCAGCCCTTGCCGGTGGCCAGCCGCATCGGTGAACCCCATGGCCGACACGCGGGCCGGCTCGACGGTGAGCGCGGTGGCCATCGGCCAGAAGCCATAAAAGCGCTCGCCGACCCTCACGCCGTCGCAAGCCGACCCCGTGACGGTGGCGTGACCCCACACGGGGATGCAACCGCGGTCCACCGCCTGGCACGGGAAAAAGTCCCAGTAGCGCATGGCGTCACCGAACGCGGCGTACGTGATGTTGTTGGCGGTCAGCGCGAACTGATCGATCGACAGCCGCGCCTGGCCGGGCTGAAGTGGCAGCGCTTCGTCGGGCTCGACGCGGGCGTCGCGCAGGTTCTGGCGCGCCACGGTGATGCGGATGTCGGTCATGGGTTCTCCGGTTGCCGTCCCCAGCGCGCCCGGTGCGGGCCGGGTGCACTGAGTGGGGATGCAGCCGCATCATGCCGCAGCGAGCGTGCCCGAACCACCCTGTGGCCGAGCACCCCATGCACCGCGAGTGTCACAAGCGGCGCACGCCGTCGAGGTAGCCCACGAATTGGCCGTCAACGTAGAGCGCGCCTTCGGGCGCGCCGGCCTGGGCGTAGAACTCGGTGCTGCCGAGTTCGGCGCGTGCCGTTTCGGTGGCAGGCGGACTCAAGGCCCAGGCGGCCCGGTCAAGCAAGGCGCTGGCCGAGCGGAGGACCCAGGCGGCCAGCAAGCGTGCGCTGCGGGGGCGGGCGGTGGACACGGGGGTGGCGGTCCATGCGGTCTTGGTGCGGGACATGGCTTCTCCTTGGGGCGCAGCCCTCGGCCGGGTCGGCTCGGGGTGCGCGGTGGCATCAGGGGCTGTGGGTGTCAGGCAGATCGCTGCGCGGGTTGGCCGAGCGCAGGGCTTGCGCCAGGTCTTGGCGCAACTGCTGTTTCGCCTGCAGTCGCAGGGCACTGGCGTCCTTGTGGTGGCTGCCGGCGCGGCGCATCAGCGCCGGTGCAACCACAGGATTGCGGGGACGACTCGGGCGGGCAACGGTGAACTTCATGACGGATCTCCTGGACGAAAAGGCAAACGGCCCGGGCGCTGCGCGCTGCCCGGGCCGTGTCGACGTCGTCACGCCACTGGCGTGACGGGTTCAGTCGCTGGGGCGGCCCGGGTGGGCCTGGACACGGTTCGTCCGACGCACGGCGTTGACCGGCCACGCCGCGAGCGCAAGACGCTGGCGGAACAACGAAGCGCGGTGAGACAAGGCGAGGCGAACCATGGGGGCAGTGGCGTGAATCGGACGGTGTCGTTGCGACCGTGATCGGGAGTCAGCAACTTGCGCAAATGATAAACAAGTCGTTATCTTGCGCAAGGGGTCTTCCGCTCAAATTGTGGTGAGAAATGCACAGCGCAGCGTCGGCCCATGGGACAGGCCGTGCGGGACGGCCACCTGTGGCGCGGTGGTGGAACGACCGGTGCCGGCGACTCAGCGCCGAAGCGTCAGCGCTTCTTCTTGAGCGGGGCCACGCTGGCCTGTGTGCGTGCCCACAGCGCAGACGGGTCTTCTTTGGCCGTGGGAGGCGCCGCGCTGGCGCGCGCAGGTGCTGCGGTCACAGGCGGTGTCAGCACCTCGCCCAGCAGGTCCAGCAGGCGCGTGCGGGCGCGTTGAGGGTGGCGGCGGTAGTAGGTCAGCACCAGACCGACGATGAAGCGCTCATCGTCGTCACGGGGCAGGCTGTCGTTGCTGCGCTCGGCGGGCACCGTCGGCTCGACAACGGCCGGCGGTCGCGCCGCGCTTGCCGTGGGCGCCATGGCGCTGCCCGGGGCATGCAACTGGTCCATCCACCCCATGGGTTTGTGGCAGCGTTGTTCAAATTGCCGGGCCAGGCGTTCGCCAATCTGGCGCGAACGGCTCTTGATCTGGCTCCAGTAGCTGGGCTGGATGTCCAGGCGCTCGGCAAAACGCCGTTCAAGGCCGCGCAAGGTGGCGGCGTCGGGGTGCTTGACGGTGGCACTGACAAACTCGTCAAACAAGGCCAGTGCGTTGTCGAGCCGGACCTGGGCCACGTCGAAGGGGCCTGAATTCATGGCGGGATGATAAAGCTCGCTTCACCGTCCTCGCCCGGGCGGGCTGGCCTATCGACCGGGGCGGGTCGGCACAATGCGGGGTTTGCGGACTGCCGGCCTCTGCGCCCATCTTTTGACATGACCACCCTCGGAACCCCGCTGTCGCCGTCCGCCACCAAGGTGATGCTGCTGGGCAGTGGCGAACTCGGCAAGGAAGTGCTGATCGCCCTGCAGCGGCTGGGCGTCGAAACCATCGCCGTCGACCGCTATGCCGACGCACCCGGCCACCAGGTGGCCCACCATGCGCGCACGATCCCGATGAGTGACCCGGCGCAACTGAAGGCCCTGATCGAGGCGGAGCGGCCGATGCTGGTCGTGCCGGAGATCGAGGCCATCGCCACCCCGATGCTCGAGCAGCTGGAAGCCAGCGGCCTCGTGCGCGTCATTCCCACCGCGCGCGCCGCCCGGCTGACGATGGACCGCGAGGGCATCCGCCGCCTCGCGGCCGAGGCCCTTGGTCTGCCCACCAGCCCCTATGTGTTCTGCGATTCGCTGGCCGAACTGCAGGCGGCCATCGACGGCGACGGCCAGCGCCCCGGCATCGGCTACCCCTGCGTGGTCAAGCCGGTGATGAGCAGCTCCGGCAAGGGCCAGAGCAAGATCGATGGACCGCACGACGTGGCCGCGGCCTGGGACCACGCCATGGCGGGCGGCCGCGTCAGCCATGGCCGGGTGATCGTCGAAGGCTTCATCGACTTCGACTATGAAATCACGCTGCTCACCGTGCGCGCCATGGACGCACGCGGCAACGTGCAAACCCATTTCTGCGAGCCGATCGGCCACGTTCAGGTGGCCGGGGACTATGTGGAAAGCTGGCAGCCGCACCGCATGAGCCCGGCCGCGCTGGCGCGGGCCCAGGGGGTGGCCGAGGCGGTCACGCAGGACCTGGGCGGGCTGGGCTTGTTCGGCGTGGAGCTGTTCGTCAAGGGCGACCAGGTGTGGTTCAGCGAGGTCAGCCCCCGGCCGCACGACACCGGCATGGTCACGATGGCGACCCAGTGGCAAAACGAGTTCGAGCTGCACGCCCGGGCCATTCTCGGGCTGCCGGTGGACACCCGCCTGAAATCGCCCGGCGCCAGCGCGGTCATCTACGGCGGCATCGACGGGCGCGGCGTCGTCTTTGACGGGGTGGCCGAGGCCCTGCAGGTGCCACAGACCGAGCTGCGCCTGTTCGGCAAGCCCGAGAGCTTCGTCAAGCGGCGCATGGGCGTGGCGCTGGCGCACGACGACGACGTGGCGCAGGCGCGCGCGCTGGCCAAGCGCGCGGCGGCAGCCGTCCGGCCGCGGGCCGCACAGGCCTGACGACGACCGTGCGCACCTGGCTGCACGAGCTGTTGGGTGTCCTGCGCGAGCGGGACGATCGCTTTCCGGTCGGCGACATGCGCGACCTGCTGGTCGAGGTGCTTGGACTGATCGGCCTGGCCACGGCCGCGATGGTGCTGATCGGCGTGCTGTTCGTGCCGACCTCGACGCCCGGTGCCATGGCCGTGGCCTTGGTCTTCGGCACGGCGCCGTTGATGGTGCGGTGGCTGGTGCAGCGCGACGCCAACCTGATCACCGTCCCCGTGGTGCTGCTCGGTGTGGCGTTGATGGCCGTGTTGTGGATCGTGGCCGTGGGCAGCCTGCAGTCGGTGCAGACGTCCTTGCTGCTGTTGCCGCTGACCTTCGCGACCTTGATCTATGGGGCGCGCACCGGCCTGCTGTGCGCACTGGCCGTGGTCGCGGTGGCCTATGGCCTCGCCTGGCTGCTGCCCGACCCGCAGCGGGTCGGGCGCATCGCGCAGGTCAATCAGGCCTGGATCCTCAGCGAGTTCGCCGTGCTGACGGTGCTGTGCATGATCGGCCTGCGGCGCTATGTGGCCCGCGCGCACCGCCGCGCGGTCGACGCCATCGCGCGGCGTGTGGAGGACCAGGCGCTGGTCGGCATGAGCCAGCGCCTGCGCATGGCGGTGGAGGCGGGCCGTTTTGGCGTTTGGGACTACGACGTGGCGTCGGCCCGCTTCCACATCGACGCCCAGCAGGCGCGCCTGTATGGCAACGACCCGTCCACCACCATCGCCACCTTCGACGAATGGCGCCGCGCCGTGCACCGCGATGACGTGCGCCGGGCGGAGACGGAGTTCCTGGCCGTCATCAGCGCCGAGCACCCGTATGACCTGAGCTTTCGCATTCGTCGTCCCGACGGTGCCACGCGGTGGCTGCGCAGCCTGGGGTGCCCGCAGCACGGGCCCGACGGCCGGGTCATTCGCGTGGTGGGGTTGGATCAGGACGTGACCGATCAAGAGGTGAGCTCGCGCGACCTGCGCGACGCCAACGAGCGTCTTGCCCTGGCGGTGCGCGCCGCCAGTGGCGTGGCCTGGGTGGTGTCCGGCCAACCGCAGCAGCTGCGCTGGAGCAGCGACGGCCGCGAGTTGTATGGCGTCGACCTGCTTGTCGACCCCGACGCCTGGCTCGACCAGGTGCTGCCCGAAGACCAACCCCGCGCCGCGGCGGCCTGGCACGAGGCCCTGGCGCCCGGTGCCGCACAGGACTTCGAGTTCGAGTTCCGCATCCAGCACCCGTTGCGCGGGGTGCGGCATGTGCGTTGCGTCGGGCGCTGCGAGCGCGGCCCCGGCGGCGTGCTGCGCCGGGCCGTGGGCATCGACATCGACGTCAGTTCCCAGCGGGAGACCACGCAGCGCGTGGCCGAGCTGTCCGAGCGCCTGGCGCTGGCCGCATCCGCGTCGGGCATGGGCACATGGCAGCTGGACCTGCGCCTGAACGTGATGGCCTGGGACGCGCGCCAGGCCGCCATGCACGGCCTGCCCGACCAGCCGTGTCAGGTGTCGCCGGCCCAATGGCTGAACTGGGTGGACCCCGCCGACCGCACCGCGGTGCAGGCCGTGCTGGACGGTTCGGCCGACCGCGCCGAATGCTCGCTGTTGCCAGTCAACGGGCAGAACCGCGGGCGGCGCGTGCGCACGATGGCGCAGACGGTGCGCGACGCCCTGGGCACCCCCCTGCGCCGGGTGGGGGCCAGTTTTGACGTCACGGCCGAGTGGCAGGCGCAGCAGGAAATCGAGCGCGCCCGTGCCGAGGCCGAGCAGTCTAGCCGCGCGAAAAGCGCCTTCCTCGCCAACATGAGCCACGAGATTCGCACGCCGATGAACGCCGTCATCGGCTTGACCGGGCTGCTGCTGGACACCGTGGGGCCGGGCAGCGCCCACCAGCACGCGGCGAAGGCGCATTCCGCGGCGCGGGGCCTGCTGGCCATGCTCAACGACGTGCTCGACGTGTCGAAGATCGAGGCCGGCAAGCTGGACCTGGAGCGCACCCGGTTCCAGATCAGCGAGGCCTTCGCCCTGGTGGACGACACCTTGGGCCACGTGGCGCAGGCCAAGGGCCTGTCACTGCGCCTCGAGCTGGCGCCGAGCTTGCCCCAGCATTGGCTGGGCGACCGCGTGCGCTTGCAGCAGATCCTGCTGAACCTGGCCAGCAACGCGGTCAAGTTCACCCAGCGGGGCCAGGTGGTGTTGCGCGCTCGCCTGGGCGCGGACGGCCGCAGCCTGCACTGCGAGGTGGAGGACAGCGGCATCGGCATGGACCGCGCGACCCAGCAGCGCATCTTTGACGCCTTCGAGCAGGCGGACGTGTCGACGACCCGCCATTACGGCGGCACCGGCCTGGGGCTGACCATCTCCCGGCACCTGGTGACGCTGATGGGCGGGCGCCTGGCGGTGCGCTCCGAGCCCGGCGCCGGCACGCTGTTTTCGTTCGAACTGACCGCGCTGGAGCCCGTGCCGGATACGCCGGCCGAGGACCCGGTCTCGGTGCACGGCCGGCCCGACCGCCTGCAGGGCGCGCGCATCCTTCTGGTGGAGGACAACGAACTGAACCGCGTGGTGGCCGAGGCCATGGTGCGCCGCCTGGGCGGCGAGCCGCTGCTGGCGGCGTCCGGCCCGGAGGCCTTGTCGATGCTGCGCACCCAGCCGGTTGACGCGGTGCTGATGGACATCCAGATGCCGGGCATGGACGGCCTGGAGACCACCCGCCGGATCCGCGCCTTGCCCGCGCCCATGGGCCAGGTGCCCGTCATCGCCATGACCGCGCATGCGATGGCCGGCGACCGCGAACGCTCGCTGGCCGCCGGCATGAACGATCACGTCACCAAGCCCATCGACCGCGTGGCCCTGGGCGAGGTGCTGGCGCAGTGGCTGCCCTGAGGCGGCGCGGCCCGGCTCACTGAAACGCGACTTCCGCGAAGCTGCGCAATTTGCGGCTGTGCAGCTGGCCGGCGCCCGCATCGCGCAGCAGGTCGACGGCCCGCAGCCCGATGCGCAGGTGCTGTTCCACCCGCTCACGGTAGAAGTGGTTCGCCATGCCGGGCAGCTTGATCTCGCCGTGCAGTGGTTTGTCGCTGACGCACAACAGCGTGCCGTAGGGCACCCGGAAGCGGAAGCCGTTGGCGGCGATGGTGGCGCTTTCCATGTCGAGCGCGATGGCGCGGCTTTGGCTGAAGCGGCGTTCGGGGTTGCTGATTTCGGGCCCGAACGGCGCCAGCTCCCAGTTGCGGTTGTCGGTGCTGGCCACGGTGCCGGTGCGCAGGATGCGCTTGAGCTCGTAGCCTTTGAGCTGCGTCACGTCTTCCACCGCGGTTTCCAGCGCCACCTGCACCTCGGCCAGCGCGGGGATCGGCACCCACAGCGGCAGGTCTTCGTCCAGCACATGGTCTTCGCGCACGTAGCCGTGGGCCAGCACGTAGTCGCCCAGCGCCTGGCTGTTGCGCAGGCCAGCGCAGTGGCCCAGCATGATCCACGCGTGCGGGCGCAGCACGGCGATGTGGTCGGTGATGGTCTTGGCGTTGGCCGGGCCCACGCCGATGTTGACCATGGTGATGCCGGCGTGCTTGCCCCGCATCAGGTGATAGGCGGGCATTTGCGGCAGGCGCGGTGGCGCGGCGCCCAGTTCGTCGCCCGGTTGGGCGGCGCCTTTGCGCCGCGTGATGACGTTGCCGGGCTCGACGAAGGCGGTGTAGTCGTTGTCGGAATCGCTGGCCATGGCCTCGTGCCCGAGCCGCACGAACTCGTCGATGTAGAACTGGTAATTCGTGAACAGCACGAAGTTCTGGAAATGCTCTGGCGCAGTGCCCGTGTAGTGGCGCAGCCGGTGCAGCGAGTAGTCGACCCGCGGTGCCGTGAACAGCGACAGCGGCTGGGCCTCGCCTGGGCCCGGGTCGTGGGTGCCATTGGCGATGCCGTCGTCCATGGCGGCCAGGTTGGGCAGGTCGAAGAGGTCGCGCATCTGCACGCGGCGGGCGGCGTCCAGCGAGCCTTCGAGGTGGTCGTGCTCGGCCAGCGAGAAGTGAACCGGGATCGGTTGGGCGCTGGTGCCCACCTCCAGGCTGACTTGGTGGTTGCGCAGCAGCAGCCGGAACTGCTCGCGGTAGTAGTCGGCAAACAGGTCGGGGCGGGTCAGCGTGGTCTCGAAGGTGCCGCGGCCGGCGACGAAGCCGTAGCTCAGACGCGAGTCGGCGCGCGCCACCGTGTCGGTGTGCACCCGAACGAACGGGTAGCAGGCGCGAACGTGGTGGGTGAGCGACTCGCCGCCGACGAAGCGGCGCAGCGAATCGCGCAGGTGCTCGATGCTGTTGTTGTAGATGCGGCGCACTTGGGCCAGCGCGGCGTCCGGGTCGTCGAAGTGGGCTGGGGCGATGTAGCCGACGGCAGGCGAATGGGCTGAAGTGGGGGCCGGGGTGCTGGCCGCGTTGGTTGCCGCATCGGGTGCCAATGTGGGGGATTTGGGCTGGTTGTTCATGGGCCTCCTTGTAAGCAACTTGCATTCTCGCTTCTGACTTCACCGGCCCTGGCCCGCGGCGCTGCCGGGCGTGCGGAGCCCGGCCGTCGCCCACGCGACCGTCGCCGCGGGCCAGCCCGCTACAGTCGGCGTCTGCGCATTGCAGGCCTGCGACGACAGGCCAGGAAGACCACGATGGAGACCCGTTCAAGCCTGGGCGCCAGCGGCGCCTTGCACGCCCCGTTGGCCGGCACGGTGGTGGAGGTGCTGGTGGCCGCTGGCGACACGGTGGCCGATGGTCAGCCGCTGCTGATCGTCGAGGCCATGAAGATGGAGCATGAGCTGCGCGCGGACCGCGCGGGCCTTGTCGCCGAGGTCGCCGCCCGCCCCGGGGAGGTCATCGAGGTGGGCGACCTCTTGCTGCGCTGGGGCACGGCCGGTGCCGCGCCGGTGGCGCCCGCGCCCGCCGCGGCGCCCGCGCCCAGCCCGCCCGGCCCCGTTCCGGCGCCCGCGCCCAGCCCGCCGCTGCAGGCGCTGCAAGACCGCCTGCACCTGCTGACCGACGCCGCCCGGCCCGACGCCGTCGCGCGCCGCCACGCCGCCGGGCGCCGCACCGCGCGCGAGAACATCGCCGACCTCTGCGACCCCGGCAGCTTCCTCGAGTACGGTGCGCTCGCCATCGCCGCCCAGGCCACGCGCCGCAGCCGCGACGACCTGGTGCGCAACACCCCGGCCGACGGCATGGTGACCGGCATCGGCAGCGTCAACGCGCCGGTGTTGGGCCCGCAGCGCAGCCGCTGCGTGGTCATGGCCTACGACGCCACGGTGCTGGCCGGCACGCAAGGCCTGCGCAACCACCAGAAGACCGATCGCCTGCTCGGCATCGCCCTGCAACAGCGCTTGCCGGTGGTGCTGTTTGCCGAGGGCGGCGGCGGCCGGCCGGGCGACGTCGACATGCCCATCGTCGCCGGCCTGCACGTGAGCACCTTCGCCCGCTTTGCGCGGCTCAGCGGGCAGGTGCCGGTGGTGGGCATCGTGGCCGGGCGTTGTTTCGCTGGCAACGCCGCCCTGCTCGGCTGCAGCGACGTGGTGATCGCCACGCGCGACAGCAACATCGGCATGGGCGGCCCGGCGATGGTCGAGGGTGGGGGGCTGGGCGTGCACCCGCCGGAGGCCATCGGCCCGGCCAGCGTGCAGTTTGCCAACGGCGTCATCGACGTGCTGGTCGACGACGAGGTGGCCGCGGTGGCGGTCGCGCGGCAGTACCTGGGCTGCTTCCAGGGCGCCTGGCCCGAGCCCGCCGGCGGCTGGTCGTCGCCCGACCCCCGGCGCCTGCGCGACGTGTTGCCAGCCCAGCGCGCCCGCGTCTACGACATGCGCACGGTGATGAAGGGCCTGGTCGATGCGGGCACGCTGCTGGAACTGCGCGCCGGCTTCGGCGTGGGCATCCACACCGCGCTCGCGCGGCTCGCCGGCCGGCCGGTCGGGTTGATGGCCAACAACCCGGCCCACCTGGGTGGGGCCATCGACGCGGACGCGGCCGACAAGGCGGCCCGCTTCATGCAGCTGTGCAACCGCCACGGCCTGCCGATCGTGACGCTGGTCGACACGCCGGGTTTCATGGTCGGACCGGACACCGAGGCCCGCGCCCAGGTGCGCCACGTCAGCCGCATGTTCCTGCAGGCCGCCCACCTTCGCGTGCCCGTGTGCGCCGTCGTGCTGCGCAAAGGCTACGGGCTGGGCGCGATGGCCATGACCGCGGGCGGCTTCCACGCGCCGGTCGCCACCGTGGCCTGGCCGACCGCCGAGTTCGGTGCCATGGGGCTGGAAGGCGCAGTGCGTCTGGGCTTTCGCAAGGAGCTGGAGGCGGCGCCCGCCGGCGCGGCGCGCGATGCGCTGTTCCAGCAGTTGCTCGCCCAGCGGCAGGCCGAGGGCTCGGCGCTGCGCATGGCCGAGACGCTGGAAATCGACGCCGTGATCGACCCGGCCGAGACCCGTGCCTGGCTGTTGCGCGCGCTGGACGGCGCGCGGGTGGCCGACGCCCCGGCCGGTGGCCCGGTCGACGCCTGGTGAGGGCGCGACCGCAACGCCCTGACGCCGCGCCTGCTCACCCCCGCCCGCGCTGACCGATCCCCCGCAACGCCATCAAATTCAACACCGCGGACCACCGTCAGCCCGACAGCCCCTGCGACCCCGAACGCGTTCACGCCACCCGACATGCGCCCCGACACCCCCCTCACCGCCACCACCACCGAACGCCCGCCCCGCCCCGCCGCCACGCTGACGCTGGTGCGCGATGGCGCCCAGGGCCTGGAAGTGCTGCTGCTGCAGCGCGCCGACCGGGGCGACCACAACAGCAACGCCTGGGTGTTCCCGGGTGGCTTGATCGACGCCGACGACGCGCGGGCCGCCGCCTGGGTCGACGGCCTCGACGACGCCCAGGCCAGCGCCCGCCTGGGCCTGCCCGCCGGCGGCCTGGCCGCGTTCGTCGCCGCCGTGCGCGAGTCCTTCGAGGAGGCCGACCTGTTGCTGACCCGTGGCGCCCGCCCCGCCGCCGCCGTCCTGGCCGACTGGCGCGGCGCGTTGCAGCGCGGCGATCGCAGCATCGCCGCCTTCTGCGAGGCCACCGGCCTGCGGCTCGACCTCAGCGCCCTGCGCTACGTGGCCCACTGGGTGACACCGCCGGGCCGCGCCAAGCGCTTCGACACCCGCTTCTTCCTCGCCCGTGCACCGCACGACCAGGCCGTGGCCCACGACGGCGGCGAGACCGTGGCCCACCGCTGGATGCGCCCGGCCGATGCGCTGGCCCAGGGCGATGCGCTGAAGCTGCTGACCCCCACCCGCAGCATGCTGGCCGAGCTGGCGCGCCACGCCAGCGTGGCCGCCGCCTGGGCCTGGGCCGATGGTCTGGGCCCGGTGCGCCAGACCATGCCCTGCATGGGCCAGAGCCAGCACGGCGAGCGCCCGGTCACGCCGGACGAGCCCGCCTACGCTGAACTGCTGAAGCTCGACCCGGGCCGCACCGGCACCCACTGGTGTGAGTTGCGGCCCGGCCAGCCGGTCGCCCTGTCGACCCGGGTGATCCGCGTCACCGCCCACAACGGCAGCCTGATGACCGGTCCGGGCACCAACACCTACCTGGTTGGTCCGGCCGACCCGGCGGCACACGCCAGCGGCGACTGGGCCGTGATCGACCCGGGGCCCGACGACGCGCGGCATGTCGAGGCCATCCTGGCGGCGGCGCCGGGCCCGATCCGCTGGATCTTCGCCACCCACACCCACCTCGACCACTCGCCCGCTTGCGCGCTGCTGCAGGCGCGCACCGGCGCCACCGTGATGGGCCGCATCGCCGACCACCCACAGTGGCAGGACCCGCACTTCCGACCGGACCGCCTGCTGACCGGCGGCGAACGCCTGGCGCTGGCGCCCGGCAGCACCTTGGCCGTGGTGCACACCCCTGGGCACGCGTCCAACCACCTGTGTTACTGGCTGGAGGAAGAGGGCATGCTCTTCACCGGCGACCACGTGATGCAGCGCTCCACCGTGGTCATCAACCCGCCGGACGGCGACATGGCCGCCTACCTGCGCTCGATGCGCGCGCTGCTGGACCTGCCGCTGCAGTGGCTGGCGCCGGGCCACGGCTTCCTGATGGACGAGCCGCGCGCGGCGATGCAGGCCGTCATCGACCACCGCCTGCGCCGCGAAGCCAAGGTGCTGGCGGCGCTGCACCGGCTGGCCCCGGTCACCGACGAGGCGCTGCTGGCCGCCGTCTACGACGACGTGCCGCCCAAGCTGCACCCGATGGCGCTGCGCTCGCTGGCGGCGCACCTGGGCAAGCTGCGCGAGGAGGGCGCCTGCCACCGTGACGGCGACGCCTGGCGCATTTGATCGCCCGGCAGCGCCGGGGCTCGCGCCGCTGGCGCCACACGGGCTGCCCATGCCGCTAAACTCTCGGTTGACGTATACGTCAATTGAACGACCCCCAGGAGACCCGCCATGAGCCTGCCCGGCCTCAACTTCCAGCTCGGTGAAGACATCGACGCCCTGCGCGACGCCGTGCGCGCCTTTGCCGACGCCGAAATCGCGCCGCGCGCCGCGGAGATCGACCGCAGCGACCAGTTTCCGATGGACCTGTGGCGCAAGATGGGCGAGCTGGGCGTGCTGGGCATCACCGTGCCCGAGGAGCACGGCGGCGCCAACATGGGCTACCTGGCCCACATGATCGCGATGGAAGAGATCAGCCGCGCCAGCGCCAGCGTGGGCCTGAGCTACGGCGCGCACAGCAACCTGTGTGTCAACCAGATCAAGCGCAACGGCAGCGAGGACCAGCGCCGCAAGTACCTGCCCAAGCTGATCAGCGGCGAGCACGTTGGCGCCCTGGCAATGAGCGAGCCTGGCGCCGGCAGTGACGTCATCAGCATGAAGCTCAAGGCCGAGGACAAAGGCGGCTACTACCTGCTCAACGGCAGCAAGATGTGGATCACCAACGGGCCGGACGCCGACACGCTGGTGGTCTATGCCAAGACCGAGCCCGAGCTGGGCGCGCGCGGCGTCACCGCCTTCCTGATCGAGAAGGGCATGCCGGGCTTCAGCGTGGCGCAGAAGCTGGACAAGCTGGGCATGCGCGGCAGCCACACCGGCGAGCTGGTGTTCCACAACGTCGAGGTGCCGGCGCAGAACATCCTGGGCGGGCTGAACGGCGGCGCCAAGGTGCTGATGAGCGGCCTGGATTACGAGCGCGCCGTGCTGGCCGCCGGCCCGCTGGGCATCATGCAAAGCGTGATGGACAACGTCGTGCCCTACATCCACGACCGCAAGCAGTTCGGCCAGAGCATCGGCGAGTTCCAGCTGATCCAGGGCAAGGTGGCCGACATGTACACCGTGCTGCAGGCCGGCCGGGCCTTCTGCTACACCGTGGGCAAGAACCTGGACGCCTTGGGCAGCGAGCACGTGCGCCAGGTGCGCAAAGACTGCGCCAGCGTGATCCTGTGGTGCGCCGAGAAGGCCACCTGGATGGCGGGCGAGGGCGTTCAGATCTTTGGCGGCAACGGCTACATCAATGACTACCCGCTGGGCCGCTTGTGGCGCGACGCCAAGCTGTACGAAATCGGCGCGGGCACCAGCGAGATTCGCCGCATGCTGATCGGCCGAGAGCTGTTTGCCGAGACGATGTGAGGCCCGCGCCCGGGGTGGACGGCGGTGCCCCGGTGCGTAAACTGAAACCATTGATGCAGCGCAGCAACCCACCATGAGCACCGACCTGAACGAACTGTTCGCCAACAACCGCCGTTGGGCCGAGCAGACCGAAGAACGCGAGCCCGGCTTCTTTTCGCGCCTGCTGGCCCAGCAGACGCCGCAGTACCTGTGGATTGGTTGCGCCGACAGCCGCGTGCCGGCCAACGAGCTGGTCGACTTGCTGCCGGGCGAGCTGTTCGTGCACCGCAACGTGGCCAACGTCGTGGCGCACTCCGACCTCAACGCGATCTCGGTCATTCAGTTCGCCATCGACGCGCTGAAGGTGCAGCATGTCATCGTGGTCGGGCATTCCAACTGCGGAGGCGTGCGCGCGGCCCTGGAGGACCTGCGGCTGGGCGTCGTCGACAATTGGATCCGCCACGTCAAGGACGTCAAGCGCCTGCACCAGGCACTGATCGACGCGGTGCCGGCGGAGCGTCGCCTGCCCGCGCTGTGCGAGCTGAACGTGTTGGAGCAGGCGCGCAACGTGTGCGCCACCTCCATCGTCGAGGACGCCTGGGCACGCGGTCAGTCGGTGGTGGTGCACGGCTGGGTCTACGGCCTGCACAACGGCCTGCTGGAAGACCTGAAGATCACCGTGGCCTCGCCGGACGAGATCGGCCCGGCTTACGACCGCGCGCTGGCCGGCGTGCGCCAGCGCCACCTGGGCGCCGCGGCCTGAGCGTCACGCCGCCCGCTTCGCCCCGCCCAACCCCTGCAACCCAGGCACCGCGATGTTCCCGCAGAAGCTCACCGACTCCCGTGCCTTCGACATCGCCCGCGCGATGCTGGAGGGCTTCGACCGCCACTACCGCCTGTTCCGCGAGGCCAGCGCCGAGGCCAAGCAGCTCTTCGAGCGCGCCGACTGGCTGGGCCAGCAGCGGGGCCAGCGCGAGCGCATCGAGTTCTACGACAAGCGGGTCGACGAGGCCGCGCAGTTCCTGCAGTCGGAATTCCAGGCCGGTCAGCTCAGCATGGACGTGTGGCAGCAGGTCAAGCTGCACTACATCGGCCTGCTGACCAACCACCACCAGCCCGAACTGGCCGAGACCTTCTTCAACTCGGTCACCACGAAGATCCTGCACCGCAGCTATTTCAACAACGACTTCATCTTCGTGCGCCCGGCGGTGTCCACCGAGTACATCGAGAACGAGGAACCCGCCTCCCGCCCCACCTACCGCGCCTACTACCCCACCAAGGACAGCCTGCGCGACACCTGGCTGCGCGTGGTCACCAACTTCCAGCTGCAAGGCGAGTTCGAGGACCTGGAGCGCGACATCGACCTGGTGTTGGCCGCGGTCAACCGCGAGCTGGGCGACTTCAAGCAGCGCGCCAATTTCCAGATCCAGGTGCTGTCCAGCCTGTTCTTCCGCAACAAGGGCGCCTACGTGGTGGGCAAGGTGATCAACGGCTTCAAGGAAACGCCGTTCGCGCTGCCCATCCTGCACAACGAGCAAGGCCAGTTCTACATCGACACCGCGCTGTTCAGCGAGGACGAGCTGCTGATGCTGTTCAGCTTCGCGCGGGCTTATTTCATGGTCGACATGGAGGTGCCCTCGGCCTATGTGCAGTTCCTGCGCTCGATGATGCCGCGCAAGCCGCGCAGCGAGATCTACAACGCGCTGGGCCTGCACAAGCAGGGCAAGAACCTGTTCTACCGCGACTTCCGCGCGCACCTGCGGCATTCGTCCGACCGCTTCCGCATCGCGCCCGGCATCAAGGGCATGGTGATGCTGGTGTTCGACCTGCCGTCCTTCCCCTATGTGTTCAAGGTCATCAAGGACTTCTACCCGCCGCAGAAGGAAACCACCCGCGAGCTGATCAAGAGCAAGTACCTGCTGGTGAAGCAGCACGACCGCGTGGGCCGCATGGCCGACACGCTGGAGTACAGCAACGTGGCCTTTCCGCGCGACCGCTTCGAGGACGAGCTGGTGGCCGAGCTGAAGCATTTCTGCCCCAGCCTGCTGGAAGAGGACGGCGACGACCTGGTGATCCGCCACGTCTACATCGAGCGGCGCATGATCCCGCTGAACATCTTCCTGCAGGAAGCCACGCCCGATCAGATGGCCACCGCGGTGATCGAGTACGGCAACGCCATCAAGGACCTGGTGGCGGCCAACATCTTCCCCGGCGACATGCTGTGGAAGAACTTCGGCGTGACGCGCCACAGCAAGGTCGTGTTCTACGACTACGACGAGATCGAGTACCTGACCGACTGCAACTTCCGCCGCGTGCCCGCGCCACGCAACGAGGAAGAAGAAATGTCCGGCGAGGTCTGGTACACGGTGGGCCCGAAGGACGTGTTCCCAGAAACCTTCGGCCCCTTCCTGCTGGGCAACCCGGCGGTGCGCGGCGTCTTCATGAAGCACCATGGCGACCTGCTGGACGCCGCCTTCTGGCAAGGCCACAAGGACCGCATCCTGAACGGCCATGTGCACGACGTGTTTCCCTACGACCCGGCAAAGCGCTTTCACCGCCGGTCGGGCTTGAACGGCCCGAATTCCTGACCCCGACGACCTCGTTCCCAAGGAGACTGCCATGTCCGACCCCATCGTCATCGCTTCCGCCGCCCGCACGCCCATCGGGGGCTTGCTGGGTGATTTCGCCGCGCTGCCGGCCTACACGCTGGGCGCGGCCGCCATCCGCGCGGCGGTCGAACGCGCCGGCGTGCCGGGCGACGCCGTCAACGAGGTGCTGATGGGCAACTGCCTGATGGCCGGCCAGGGCCAGGCGCCGGCCCGCCAGGCGGTGTTGGCCGCCGGGCTGCCGCAGTCCACCGGCGCGGTGACGATGTCCAAGATGTGCGGCTCCGGCATGCGGGCCATGATGTTTGCTCACGACATGCTGAAGGCCGGCAGCGCCGACGTGATGGTGGCCGGCGGGATGGAAAGCATGACCAACGCGCCGCACCTGATGTTCGCGCGCAAGGGCATCAAGTACGGCGCCAGCGCGGTCTACGACCACATGGCCCTGGACGGCCTGGAAGACGCCTACGAGCGTGGCAAGGCCATGGGCGTGTTCGCCGAGGAGTGCGTGGCCAAGTACCAGTTCAGCCGCGAGGCCATGGACGCCTTCGCCATCGCGTCGACCGAGCGCAGCAAGAAGGCCAACGAAGACGGCAGCTTCGACTGGGAAATCACGCCCGTCACCGTGGCCGGCCGCGGTGGCGACACGCTGATCAAGTTCGACGAGCAGCCCTTCAAGGCCAAGCTCGACAAGATCGCCGGCCTGAAGCCGGCGTTCAAGAAGGACGGTGCCATCACCGCCGCCACCTCGTCGAGCATTTCCGACGGCGCCGCCGCCCTGGTGCTGATGCGCGAGAGCACCGCGGCCAAGCACGGCTGCACGCCGGTGGCCCGCATCCTGGCGCACTCGGTGCACGCCCAGGCGCCCAACTGGTTCACCACCGCGCCGGTGGGCGCCATCGACAAGGTGTTGCGCCAGACCGGCTGGGCCGCCAAGGACGTGGACCTGTGGGAGGTCAACGAGGCCTTTGCCGCGGTGACCATGGCCGCCATGGCGGAGTTCAAACTGCCGCACGAGATCGTCAACGTGCACGGCGGCGCCTGCGCGCTGGGCCACCCGATTGGTGCCAGCGGCGCGCGCATCGTCGTCACGCTGCTGGGCGCGCTGCGCCAGCGCGGCTTGAAGAAGGGCGTGGCCGCGCTGTGCATCGGCGGTGGCGAGGCCACGGCCATGGCCGTCGAACTGCTGTGACGCGGACCGCGCCGTGAAGACCCTGGTGATCGGCGCGTCGCGCGGCATCGGCCACGAGTTCGCACGCCAGTGCCACGCCGCGGGCGAGCAGGTCACCGCCACCGCCCGCCACGCCGACGACCTGGCCGCGCTGCGCGCGCTGGGGGTGAAAGCCCTGGCGCTGGACGTGGCGCGCGCCGACAGCGTGGCCGGCCTGGCCTGGCAGGTCGACGGCGAAGCCTTCGACCAGGTGCTGTTTTGTGCCGGCGTCTACGGCCCGCGCCAATCGGGGCTGGAGCCACCGACCGAGGCCGACTTCGACGCGGTGATGCGCAGCAACGTGCTGGGCGCCATGCAGGTGATGCCGCAGCTGCTGGACGCCTTGGCGCCCGGCGCCCGGGTGGCCTTGCTGTCCTCGCGCATGGGGTCCATCGGCGCGCGCAGCAGCACCGCGGGCTGGCTGTACCGGGCGTCGAAGGCGGCCTTGAATTCGGTGCTGAAGGACTTGTCGCTGCACCTCGCGGGCCGCGCCACCTGCGTGGCGCTGCACCCGGGCTGGGTGCGCACCGACATGGGCGGCAGCGGGGCGGAACTGACCGCGGAGCACAGCGTGACCGACCTGCGGCACCTGCTGCAGCGCCTGACGCCCGACGACAACGGCCGCTTCCTGAACCACGATGGCAGCGAGATTCCGTGGTGACGGCGGGTCGTCCCGGGTCGCTTCGGCCCGGAATCACCGATGCGCTGTCGCCGTGGCCCCGCTGCGCCATGTCCATCGGCGTGCGCGCTGCCACCGTGCGGGT
The DNA here is from genome assembly GCA_943370175.1 of Hydrogenophaga intermedia. Lineage (GTDB taxonomy): Bacteria > Pseudomonadota > Gammaproteobacteria > Burkholderiales > Burkholderiaceae_C > Ideonella_A > Ideonella_A intermedia_A. The sequence continues at coordinate 25,724 of CALRPU020000001.1, forward strand.
CCCATCCCCGCCCCCGCCCCACCCCCGCTGAAAAGGGCCACGCCATGAGCACCCTGTCCCCGACGACCGCCGTCCTCCTTTCACGCCCGCCCGCTGCGGCGGGGTTCGCCACCGCGCCGCGGCGCCCGGCCACCGCGCCGCGGCGCCGGGCCGCCAGGCGCTGGGCCACCGCCGTTGCGGGCTGGTGCTTCGCGGCCACCGCGGCCTGGGCCCAGGCCGCCGCCCCCGACGCCGCGCTGCTGGCCGCCGCCACCGCCGAGCAGGCGGCCACCGTCAAGACGCTGGAACGCCTGGTCAACGTGGAAAGCGGCAGCGGCAATGCCGAAGGCCTGAGCGCACTGGGCAACCTGCTGGAGGCGGAACTGCGCGCGCTGGGCGCCACCGTGACGCGCAGCCGTTCGGCCAGCATCGTGCCGGCCGACAACATCGTCGGGCGCTTCCCAGGGCGCGCGGGCGGCCGCAAGCTGCTGCTGATCGCGCACATGGACACGGTCTACGAGAAGGGCAAGCTGGCCGACGCGCCCTTCCGCATCGACGGCAACAAGGCCTACGGTCCGGGCATCGCCGACGACAAGGGCGGCATCGCCGTCATTCTGCACACGCTGAAGCTGCTGAAAGACCGCGGCTTCGCCGAGCACGGCGGCCTGACCGTGATGTTCAATACCGACGAGGAGCGTGGCTCCAATGGCTCGAAGGCGCTGATCCAGTCGCTGGCCGCCGAGCACGACGCGACGCTGTCCTTCGAGCCCACCTCCACGCCCAAGGAAATCATGACCCTGGGCACCTCGGGCATCGCCTATGTGCACGTGCGCATCAAGGGCCTGGCCGCGCACGCCGGCGCCAACCCCGAGGCCGGCGTCAACGCCCTGGTCGAAGCCAGCGACCTGGTGCTGCGCACCCTGGACCTGGACAACAAGGCCGGCGGCGTGCGCTTCAACTGGACGGTGGGCAAGGGCGGTGGCGTGTCCAACGTGATTCCGGACGAAGCCCACCTGGAAGCGAACGTGCGCTACGGCCGCAACGAAGACCTGGAAGCCCTGCTGGCCGCGCTGCGCGAGCGCATCGCGAAAAAGCGCCTGCCCGCGGCCGAGCTGGAGCTGAAGGTGATCCCCGGCCGCCCGGCCTTCCAGGCCACGCCGGCCGGCCGCCAGCTGGTCGAGCGGGCCCAGGCCATCTACCGCGAGGTGGGTGGCGAGCTGGCCACCGTGCCGCTGACCGGCGGCGGCACCGACGCCGCCTACGCCGCCCTCGCCGGCAAGCCGGTGATCGAAGGCCTGGGCCTGCCCGGCGCCGGCTACCACAGCACCCAGGCCGAGTACGTCGCCATCGATGCCATCCCGCGCCGGCTGTACCTGGCCGCGCGCCTGGTGATGGAATTGGCGGCGCCGCGCTGAACCGGCGCGCCTGGCCCGTTCCGCAACGCCCGTTCCCCAACCCCCGTTCCCCCGCCGTCGAGACCACCCCATGCTGTTGAGTGAAGACCACCGCGCCGTGCAGGACGCCGTGCGCGCCTACGTGCAAGACCACATCGCGCCGAACGCGGCGGCCTGGGACAAGTCCCACCACTTCCCGCGCGAACAGCTGCGCGGCCTGGCCGACCTGGGCTGCTACGGCGTGGCCGTGCCCACCGAATGGGACGGCGCCGGGCTGGACTACCTGAGCCTCGCGCTGATCCTGGAGGAGATCGCCGCCGGCGACGGCGCCACGTCCACCGTGGTCAGCGTCAACAACTGCCCGGTGTGTTCCATCCTGATGGCCTGGGCCGACGACGCCCAGAAGGACCGCTGGCTGCGCCCGCTGGCCCGCGGCGACATGCTCGGCGCCTTCTGCCTGACCGAGCCGCACGTGGGCTCGCAGGCCGACGGGCTGAAGACCACCGCCACCCGCGTCGGCGACCACTACGTGCTCAACGGCGTCAAGCAGTTCATCACCAGCGGCAAGCACGGCGACGTCGCCATCGTGATGGCGGTGACCGACAAGGCCGCGGGCAAGAAGGGCATCAGCGCCTTCATCGTGCCCACGTCCACGCCGGGCTACACCGTGGCGCGGCTGGAAGACAAGATGGGCCAGCACGCCAGCGACACCGCGCAGATCCTGTTCGATCAATGCCGCGTGCCGGCCGCCAACCGGCTGGGCGAGGAAGGGCAGGGCCTGAAGATCGCGCTGTCCGGCCTGGAAGGCGGGCGCATCGGCATTGCCGCCCAAAGCCTGGGCATGGCGCGCGCGGCCTTCGAGGCGGCCCTGGCCTACGCCAAGCAGCGCGAAAGCTTCGGCCAGCCCATCTTCCAGCACCAGGCGGTGCAGTTCCGGCTGGCCGACATGGCCACGCAGATCGAGGCCGCTCGGCAGCTCATCCACCACGCCGCCCGCCTGAAGGACGCCGGCCTGCCGTGCCTGAAGGAGGCGGCCATGGCCAAGCTGTTCGCCAGCGAGGCCGCCGAGGCGGTGTGCAGCGCCGCCATCCAGGTCTTTGGCGGCTACGGCTACGTCAGCGACTTCCCCGTGGAGCGCATCTACCGCGACGTGCGGGTTTGCCAGATCTATGAGGGCACGAGCGACGTGCAGAAGATCCTGATCGGCCGCGCCCTGGCCTGAGGTCAACCTGGCCATCCCCCACCCCGCGCACCGCCCATGACCCTCTCCCTGCCGCCCACCGATCACCTGCTGCTGTACCTGCCCGCCGTGCTGCTGTGCATCGCCTCGCCGGGGCCGGACATGCTGCTGTCGGTGGCGCGTGGCCTCGGCCAGGGGCGGCTCGCCGCGCTGGTCAGCGCGCTGGGCACGGGCCTGGGCATCGCCTGCCACAGCCTGCTGGTGGGCCTGGGGCTGACCGCGCTGCTGCAGGCCTCGGTGCTGGCCTTCACCGTGCTGAAACTGGCCGGTGCCGCCTACCTGGTGTGGCTGGGCGTGCAGGCCATCCGCAACCGCGGCCTCATCACGCTGGACGCGGCGCAGCGCCTGCCGCTGCCGCGCGTGTTCCTGGCCGGCTGGGTGTCGAACCTGCTGAACCCGAAGGTGGCGGTCTTCGTGCTGGCCTTCATCCCGCAGTTCGTTGACGCCAGCGCCGGGCCGGTGGCGGGCCAGATCTTCGGCCTGGGCGCGGTCTTTGCGGTGCTGACGGTGGTGATCTATGCCGGCATGGGGGCCTCGGCCTCGGCCATCCGCGGCGTGCTGGTGCGGCGACCGCAGTGGGTCGCGCGCCTGAACGTGGGCGCCGGCACGGTGCTGGTGGCCTCGGGCCTGGGCGTGCTGGCGCTGCGCCAGCGCTGACCCTGTCGGCGTCAGAATTCACCCATGAACATCATCATCCTCGGCGCCGGGCGCGTCGGCGAAAGCGTGGCCGACAGCCTGGTGTCCGAGCGCAACGACATCACCGTCATTGACACCAACCCGCAACGCCTGGCCGCGCTCGAATCGCGCTTGGACCTGCGCGGCGTGGTCGGCAACGGCATTCAGCCGTCGGTGCTGCGCGAGGCGGGCGCCGAGGACGCCGACATGGTGATCGCCTGCGCGCCGATGGACGAGACCAACCTGGTGGTGTGCAAGGTCGCCCACGACCTCTTCAACGTGCCCACCACCATCGCCCGGGTGCGTTCGGACGAGTTCGTCGACGGCAGCCCGCTGATGGCCAAGGCCGGCTTTGCCGTGGACCGGGTGATCTGCCCCGAGGCCTCGCTGACCAACTACATCGCCAAGCTGATCGACTACCCCGAGGCCTTGCAGGTGCTGGAGTTCGCGCATGGCCTGGTCAGCCTGATCGCGGTGCGCGTGGTCAGCGGCGGGCCGATGGCCGGGCACGTGATTTCCGAGCTGCCGCAGCTGGTGCCGGACGTCGAGATGCGCTTCGTGGCCATCTACCGCAGCGACGAGCATGGCCAGGACCGGCAGGTGGTGTGCCAGGGCGCCACCCGCATCGAGCCCGGCGACGAGGTCTTCGTGCTGGCCGCCACCGCCGACATCCGCCGCGTGCTGGACGCCTTGCGCCGCCGCGACCAGCCGATCCGCCGGGTGATGATCGCCGGCGGCGGGCGCGTGGGCTTGCGCCTGGCCCGCCAGCTGCAGGACGACTGCCGCATCAAGATCCTTGAACTCGACGCGGCGCGCTGCGAGTACCTGACCACCCAGCTGCCCAACGAGGTGCTGGTGCTGCACGGCGACTCGACCGATGAGGACCTGCTGGGCGACGAAGGCGTGGCCGACTGCGACCTCTTCCTGTCGCTGACCAGCGACGACGAGGACAACATCATGGCCTGCCTGCTGGCCAAGCGCATGGGCGCGCGGCGGGTGCTGGCGCTGATCAACCGGCGGGCCTACGCCGACCTGGTGCAGGGCACGCAGATCGACATCGCGCTGTCGCCGGCGCAGACGGTGATTGGCGAACTGCTGGCCCATGTGCGCCGTGGCGACGTGGAGGCGGTCTACAGCCTGCGCCGCGGCGCCGCCGAGGCGCTGGAGGCGGTGGCCCGCGGCGACCGCAAGACCTCCAAGGTGGTCGGCCGGCGCATCGAGCAGATCGCGTTGCCGCGCGGCGCTACCATTGGCGCGCTGGTGCGCGGCGAGGGCGAGGACGCGCGGGTGGTCATCCCGCACCACGACACGGTGATCGAGTCCAACGACCACGTCATCGTCTTCCTGCCGCGCAAGCGCATGGTGCGCGAGGTCGAGAAGCTGTTCCAGGTCAGCGCCACCTTCTTCTGACCGGGTCCGCCATGTCCGCTGTGTCTGTGTTTCGTCCGGTCTTCGCGGTGCTTGGCTTGCTGTCGGTGTGCTTTGCGCTCGCCATGCTGGTGCCGCTGAGCGTGGCCGTGCTGGGGGATGAGCCGAAGGCGGCGCTGGAGGCGCATGCCCTGGCCTTGCTGGCCACCTTGCTGTGCGGCACGCTGCTGTGGCTGCCCAACCGCCACGAACGCCGCGAGCTGCAGCCGCGCGACGGCGTGCTGCTGGTGGTGCTGACCTGGACCGTGCTGCCGCTGTTTGCCAGCCTGCCGCTGCTGGGCTACTTTCACCTGGGTGCCACGCCCATCAGCTTCACGGACGCTTATTTCGAGGCGATGTCCGGCCTGACCACCACCGGGTCGACCGTGCTCACGGGGCTGGACGTGCTGCCCACCTCCATCAACCTGTGGCGCTGCTTCCTGCAGTGGCTGGGCGGCATGGGCATCCTGGTGCTGGCCGTGGCCATCCTGCCGCTGCTGGGCATGGGCGGCAGCCAGGTGTTCCGCGCCGAAGCCACCGGGCCGATCAAGGACGCCAAGCTGACCCCGCGCATCGCCGAGACCGCCAAGGGCCTGTGGACGGTCTATGTGGTGATGTCGCTGGCTTGCTTGCTGGCTTTTCGCGCGGGGGGCATGAGCTGGACCGACGCGTGGATCCACATGTTCGCCACCACCAGCCTGGGTGGCCTGAGCAGTTACGACGCGAGCTTCGGGCACTTCAAGTCGCCGCTGCTGGAGTGGATCTGCGTGGCCTTCATGATGATGGCGAGTTGCAGCTTCGCCGTGTATTTCCTGGCGGTGCGCAAGCGCAGCCTGGCGGTGGTGTGGCGCGACGTCGAAGCCCGCGGCACGCTGGGCCTGATGACCGTGGCCAGCCTGTTCGTGGCCGGCTGGCTGCTGTTGAAAGGCGTTCCCGACCACCCCGACCTCGAACTCGCCACCGCGCTGCGCTGGGCCTTCTTCAACGTGGTGTCCATCGCCTCCAGCACCGGCTTTGCGACCACCGACTTCGGCCAGTGGCCGGCGCTGCTGCCGATCCTGATGCTGCTGCTGTCGGGCGTGGCCACCAGCGCGGGCTCGACCGGGGCGGGCATCAAGATGATGCGGCTGCTGATCCTGCTGAAGGTGGCGCTGCGCGAGCTGCACCGCATCATGCACCCGCGCATGGTCAAGCCGGTGTTGGTGGGCGGGCGCGCGGTGCCCAACGAGGCGGTGTTTTCCGTGCTGGCCTACATGCTGGTGTATGGCGCCACGGTGCTGGGCCTGACCCTGGTGATGCTGGCCACCGACCTGCCGTTCGACCTGGCGCTGTCGGCGGTGGTGGCCAGCGTGAACAACATGGGCCCGGGGCTGGGCGCGCTGGGCCCGTCCGGCAACTTCCAGCTGCTGACGCCGGTGCAGACCTGGGTGTGCACGCTGGCCATGCTGTTGGGGCGGCTGGAGCTGCTGTCGGTGCTGGTGCTGCTGACGCCGCGCTTCTGGCGGGGCTGAGCGCGGCCCGCGCCGCGGCCGCGCGGTGCGCCGCCCCCGGGTAGTCCCGCATCTCGGCGGCGGTTGGCGAGGGGAGGGGTCGGCCTACAATTGACGTATACGTCAACTGCGCGGCGCCCCGGCCCCGTCCTGCCCACCGGCGCGCGCACCCGGAGACCCCATGCCCACGCTCGAGTCCAAGCTCAATCCCCGCTCCGAGGAGTTCAAGGCCAATGCGGCGGCGATGAAGGCCCTGGTCGACGACCTGAACGCCAAGTTGGCGCGGGTGGCGCTGGGCGGTGGCGAGGCCGCGCGCGCCAAGCACACCGGCCGCGGCAAGCTGCTGCCGCGCGAGCGGGTGGAAATGCTGCTCGACCCCGACACGCCCTTCCTGGAAATCTGCAGCCTGGCCGCCCACGGCATGTACCCCGACAAGGACGGCAGCGACGCCGCGCCCGGCGCCGGGCTGATCGCCGGCATTGGCCGCGTCAGCGGGGTGGAATGCCTGATCGTCTGCAATGACGCCACCGTCAAGGGCGGCACCTACTTCCCGATGACGGTGAAGAAGCACGTGCGGGCGCAGGAAGTCGCGATGGAGAACCGCCTGCCCTGCATCTACCTGGTGGACAGCGGCGGCGCCAACCTGCCCAACTGGCCGGACGTCTTCCCCGACCGCGACCACTTCGGCCGCATCTTCTTCAACCAGGCCAACATGAGCGCCCAGGGCATTCCGCAAATCGCGGTGGTCATGGGGTCTTGCACCGCCGGCGGCGCCTACATGCCGGCCATGAGCGACGAGTCGATCATCGTCAAGAACCAGGGCACGATCTTCCTGGGCGGCCCGCCGCTGGTGAAGGCGGCCATCGGTGAAGTGGTCAGCGCCGAGGACCTGGGCGGCGGCGACGTGCACACCCGGCTGTCCGGCGTGGCCGACCACCTGGCGCAGAACGACACCCACGCGCTGGCCATTGCCCGCGCCGCCGTCGCCAACCTGAACTGGCGCAAGCCCGTGCAGATGAAGCTGGTGCCGCCGCGCCCGCCGGCCTTCGACGCCGCCGAACTGCACGGCGTCATTCCCACCGACGCCCGCAAGCCCTACGACGTGCGCGAGATCATTGCCCGCATCGTCGACGGTTCCGAGTTCGACGAGTTCAAGGCGCGCTACGGCGCCACGCTGGTCTGCGGCTTCGCCCACATCGAGGGCATGCCGATCGGCATCGTGGCCAACAACGGCGTGCTGTTCAGCGAAAGCGCGCTGAAGGGCGCGCACTTCATCGAGCTGTGCGGGCAGCGCAAGATCCCGCTGCTGTTCCTGCAGAACATCACCGGCTTCATGGTCGGCCGCAAGTACGAGGCCGAGGGCATCGCCAAGCACGGCGCCAAGCTGGTCACCGCGGTGTCCACCGTCAACGTGCCCAAGTTCACTGTGATCATCGGCGGCAGCTTCGGCGCCGGCAACTACGGCATGTGCGGCCGCGCCTTCAGCCCGCGTTTCCTGTGGATGTGGCCGAACGCGCGCATCAGCGTGATGGGCGGCGAGCAGGCCGCCAGCGTGCTGGCCACCGTCAAGCGCGACGGCATCGAGGCCAAGGGCGGCACCTGGTCGGCCGAGGAAGAAGCCGCCTTCAAGCAGCCGACGCTCGACCAGTTCGAGCAGCAGTCGCACCCCTACTTTTCCAGCGCCCGCCTGTGGGACGACGGCGTCATCGACCCCGCCGACACCCGCCGCGTGCTGGCGCTGGCGCTGAGCGCCAGCCTGAACGCGCCGATCCCCGACGCCCGCTTTGGCGTGTTCCGCATGTGACGCCGCGCGGCCGCCGTCGCGGCGCGCCGCGTGGTCGCCCGGCCGTGACCTTGTCAGACCCCGCAGTCCCCCGCAGTCCTTCGCAGTAACCCGCAGTACCCCAGGAGCCACCCCATGGACAGCATCTACCTCAACCACGATCACGAGCAACTGCGCGAGCAGGTCGCGCGCTTCCTTGCCCGCGAGGTGGAGCCCCACGCCGAGGCCTGGGAAGCCCAGGGGATGGTGCCGCGCGAGGTGCTGCGCAAGATGGGCGACGCCGGGCTGCTCGGCTTGATGTACGACAGCCAGTACGGCGGCGCCGAGGCCGACGCGCTGACCAACCTGGTGTTCGCCGAGGCGCTGTCGCAGTCGACCTACGCCGGCTTCATCATCACCGTGCTGGTCCACACCGACATGGCCAGCCCCCACCTGCACCACGCCGGCACGCCCGAGCAGAAGGCGCGCTGGATGCCGGGCGTGATCGCCGGCAAGACCATCACCGCCGTGGCCGTGACCGAACCCGGCGCCGGCAGCGACGTGGCCGGCATCACCACCAAGGCCGTGCGAGACGGCAAGGACTGGGTGATCAACGGCACCAAGCTCTACATCACCAACGGCGTGCACGCCGACCTGTACTTCGTGGCCGCGCGCACCTCCACCGCGCGCCACGGCATGACCATCTTCGCCGTCGAGAAGGGCACGCCGGGCTTCACCGTCGGCCGCGCACTGGACAAATGCGGCTGGCGCTCGTCGGACACCGCCGAGCTGGTGTTCGACAACGTGCGCATCCCGGCCGAGAACATCCTGGGCGAGGAGAACAAGGGCTTCTATTCGGTCATGAAGAACTTCCAGACCGAGCGCATCGCCCTGGGCGCGATGGCGGTGGGCCATTGCCAGCAGGCCATCCGCCTGGCGCTGGCGCACGTGCGCGACCGCCGCGCCTTCGGCGGCACGCTGTTCGACAAGCAGGTGGTGCGCCAACGCCTGGCCATGCTGGACGCCAAGACCCGCGCCGCGCGGCAGTTCGCCTACCACTGCGCCTGGCGCGTCACCCAGGGCCAGGACGTGGTGCAGGACGTGTCGATGCTCAAGGCCCTGACCGGCGAACTCGTCAACGAGGTGGTGCTGGGCTGCCAGCAGTTCTTCGGCGGCAGCGGCTACATGCGCGGCATGCCCATCGAGCGGCTGTGGCGCGACGCGCGCATCCTGGCCATCGGCGGCGGCGCCACCGAGGTGATGCTCGACGAAGCGGCCAAACGCTACTGAGCGCCCCCCGGGCCGGGCTGCGCCCAGCCCGCCCCGCGCGGGGGCCAATGCAACGTGGGGCAGCCCGGCGTTTCCTTGAAAGCCCGCGTGCCGAGCCGGCCTTGACATCCACCCAGCGAAAGCGGCCATGACCACCACCACCCTCGACCTCCAGCGCCACGGCCCCGTGGCCCGCGTGTACCTGAACCGGCCGGAAGTGCGCAATGCCTTCAACGACGGCGTGATCGCCGAGCTGACCGCCGTGTTCCGCGAGCTGGGCCGCGACGAGGGCCTGCGCGCCATCGTGCTGGGCGGCCACGGCAAGGCCTTCTGCGCCGGCGCCGACCTGAACTGGATGCGCGCCATGGCCGGCTACGACTGGGAGCAGAACCGCGCCGACGCCCAGGCGCTGGCCGACATGCTGTGGGCCGTGTACCGCTGCCCGGTGCCGGTGATCGGCCGGCTGCACGGCGACTGCTACGCCGGCGGCATGGGCTTGGCCGCGGCCTGCGACGTGCTGGTGGCGGCCGAGGGCGTCACCTTCTGCCTGAGCGAGGCCCGCCTGGGCCTGCTGCCGGGCACCATCAGCCCCTACGTGATCCGCGCGATGGGCGAGCAGGCGGCCCGCCGCTACTTCATCACCGCCGAGCGCTTCAGCGCCGCCCAGGCCCAGGCCATGGGCATGGTGCACGAGGTGTGCGCGGCCGAGGCGCTGGACGCCACCGTCGACGCCCTGGTGCAGACGCTGGTGGACAACGGCCCGATGGCCACGCGCGCCTGCAAGGCGCTGGTGCAGGACGTGGCCGGCCACCCCATCGACGCCGCGCTGCGCGCCGAGACCGCGCGCCGCATTGCCGACATCCGCGCCAGCGACGAGGGCAAGGAAGGCCTGCAATCCTTCCTGGGCAAACGCGCGCCGGGCTGGCTGCTGCGCTGAGCCGGGCGTTGTTGCCACCCGCCGCTGCACACTGACGATCCCGGCCACCCCCGCCGCTCGCCCCCTCGCCACCATGCCGCTGTCCCTCGACACCTCGCACCTGCTCGCCGTGGCCGCCGCACTCGGCTGGGCCAGCGGGTTGCGGCTGTACGCGGTGCTGTTCCTGACCGGCGTGGCCGGGGCGGCCGGCTGGGTGGCGCTGCCGCCGGGCCTGCAGGTGCTGCAAAGCCCGGCCATGCTGGGCGCCAGCGGCCTGATGCTGTTCGTCGAGTTCTTCGCCGACAAGATCCCCGGCCTGGACACGGTGTGGGACCTGATCCACACCGTCGTGCGCATTCCCGCCGGCGCCGCGCTGGCCGGCGCGGTGTTCGGCGCCGACCAGGGCAGCTGGGCCATGGCCGCGGCCTTGCTGGGCGGCACGCTGGCCGCCACCAGCCACGTGGCCAAGGCCACCACGCGCGCGGCCGTCAACACCTCGCCGGAACCGTTTTCCAACATCGGCATGTCGCTGCTGGGCGACGCCGCCGTGCCCACGATGCTGTGGCTGTCGTGGGCGCACCCGCTTTGGTTTGCCGGGCTGCTGGCGGTGGCGCTGGCGGTGATGGGTGTGCTGATCTGGGTGCTGTCCAAGTTCCTGCGCGCGCTGTTCCGGCGCGCGGCGCAGTGGTTCGGCGGCCGCGCTCCGGCGGCTTGACGCGCAACGCCGTGCCCAGATCCGCCCAACAGATCCGCCCACCCGGCTTGCCCACCCCCGCACTTTGCCCGCCCTCTTTTCCCGCCTGGAGTCCCCGCCATGTTCACCAAGATCCTGATCGCCAACCGCGGTGAGATCGCCTGCCGCGTCGCCGCGACGGCGCGTCGCATGGGCATCCGCACCGTGGCGGTCTATTCCGACGCCGACGCCCACGCGCGCCACGTCCTGGCCTGCGACGAGGCCGTGCACATCGGCCCCTCGTCGCCGAAGGACAGCTACCTGCGCGCCGACCGCATCCTCGAGGTCGCCCGCGCCACCGGCGCACAGGCGGTGCACCCCGGCTACGGTTTTCTCAGCGAGAACGAGGCCTTCGCCCAGGCCTGTGAAGACGCGGGCATCGCCTTCATCGGCCCGCCGGCCTCGGCCATCCTGGCGATGGGCCTGAAGGCCGAGTCCAAGCGCCTGATGGGCCAGGCCGGCGTGCCGCTGGTGCCGGGCTACCACGGCGCCGACCAGGACCCCGCGCTGCTGCAGCGCGAAGCCGACGCCATCGGCTACCCGGTGCTGATCAAGGCCAGCGCCGGTGGCGGTGGCAAGGGCATGCGCATCGTCACCCGCGCCGACGAATTCGCCGCCGCGCTGGCCAGTTGCCAGCGCGAGGCGCGCAACAGCTTCGGCGACGACGCGGTGCTGATCGAACGCTACGTCACCCGCCCGCGCCACATCGAGATCCAGGTCTTCGGCGACCGGCATGGCAACCTGGTCTACCTGTTCGAGCGCGACTGCTCGGTGCAGCGCCGCCACCAGAAGGTGCTGGAAGAAGCACCCGCCCCGGGCATGAGCGAGGCCCGTCGCCGCGAGATGGGCGAGGCCGCGGTGGCCGCCGCGCGCGCGGTGGGCTACGTCGGCGCCGGCACCGTGGAGTTCATCGCCGAGCCCCAGCCCGACGGCGAGTTGCGCTTCTACTTCATGGAGATGAACACCCGGCTGCAGGTGGAACACCCCGTGACCGAGGCCATCACCGGCTTCGACCTGGTCGAGTGGCAGCTGCGCGTGGCCGCCGGCGAGCGCCTGCCCCAGCTGCAGCACGAGCTGCAACGCCACGGCCACGCCATCGAGGCTCGAATCTGCGCCGAGAACCCTGACGCCAATTTCCTGCCCGCCACCGGCCGGCTCGACGTGGCGCGCTGGCCCGCGCACGTGGCCTTCACGCGCCATGCCGATGGCCCGGCCGCGGCCGAATCGGCGCCGGTGCGCATCGACGCGGGCGTGGGCGAGGGCGACGCCATCTCGCCTTTCTACGACTCGATGGTGGCCAAGCTCATCGTCTGGGGCGCCGACCGCGACCAGGCGCTGGCGCGGCTGGACGCCGCGCTGGCGCAGACGCACATCGTCGGCCTGCACACCAATGTGGCCTTCCTGCGCCGCGTCGTCACCAGCCGCAGCTTCGCCACCGCCGACCTCGACACCGCGCTGATCGAGCGCGAGCGCGCCGCGCTGTTCGACGCCCCGCCGCTGGCGCTGCGCTGGGTGGCCGCGGGCGTGTTCGCCCACCTGCTGAGCAGCGAGCGCGGCCTGGAAACGACCGACCCGTGGAGCCGCCGCGACGGCTGGCGCCTGCACGGCGCGGCCTTGCGCCGTCTCGACCTGGAGGTGGCCGGCGCGCACCATGTGCTGCGGCTGGAGCGCAACCACCAGGGCGACGCGCAGCTGGTGATCGGCGCCGAGCGCTGGCCCTTTGCCCACACCGCCCGCGGCGCCGACCAGTTCGACCTGCAGCTTGGCGACGAGCGCCAGGTGTTGTCGGTCTATGCCCAGGGCGAGCGCTACCACCTGTTCGGCGCCGCCGGGTCGGCCCAGGCCACGCCGTTCGACCCCATCGCCCATGCCGGCGAGGGCGCCAGCGAAGGCGGCCGCCTGACCGCGCCGATGCCCGGCAAGCTGATCGCCTTCCTGGCGCAGCCGGGCGACGCGGTCGCCAAGGGCCAACCCCTGGCGGTGATGGAAGCGATGAAAATGGAACACACCATCACCGCCCCGCGCGACGGTCGCGTCGAAGCGCTGATGTACGCGGTGGGCGACCAGGTGGCCGAGGGCGGCGAGCTGCTGACGCTGTCGGCCCTGGAACCTGCGCCCGCCGCCCCCTGACGGAGACCCCCATGACGCCCACCCAAGTCAGCCTTGTCGACGTCGGCCCGCGCGACGGCCTGCAGAACGAGAAGCAGATGGTTTCGGCCGCCGACAAGGTCGAACTGGTGCACCGGCTGCAGGCCGCCGGCCTGCGCGAGATCGAGGTCACCAGCTTCGTCAGCCCGAAATGGGTGCCGCAGATGGCCGACAACGCCGAGGTGATGGCCGGCCTGCGGCGCGACCCCGCGGTGCGCTACAGCGTGCTGACGCCCAACATGAAGGGCCTGGAAGCGGCGCTGGCCACCCGGCCCGGCGAGGTGGTGGTGTTTGCCGCCTGCACCGAGGCCTTCAGCCAGCGCAACATCAACTGCAGCATCGCCGAAAGCATCGAGCGCTTCCGCCCCGTGGTCGAGGCCGCGCACGCGGCGGGCGTGCGGGTGCGCGGCGCGCTGAGCTGCACTGTCGGTTGCCCGTACCAGGGCGAGGTCAGCCCCGTCGAGGTCGAAGCCGTGGTGAGCCAGATCCACGCCATCGGCGTCGACCATTGCAGCATCGCTGACACCATCGGCGTGGGCACCCCGCGGGCCGTGCAGGCGGTGATGGAGCGCGCGCTGAAGCACTACCCGCTGCACGAGGTCAGCGGCCACTTCCACGACACCTACGGCCAGGCGCTGGCCAACATCCTGGCCTGCCTGCAGATGGGCGTGCACCGCTTCGACAGCAGCATCGCCGGCCTGGGCGGCTGCCCCTACGCCAAGGGCGCCACCGGCAACGTGGCCACCGAGGACGTGGTCTTCATGCTGCGCGGCATGGGCATCGACACCGGCATTGACCTGAACCGCCTCGTCGACGCCGGCGCGTTCATTTCGGACGTGCTGGGCCGCCCGCCGGTCTCTCGCGCCGGCAAGGCCCTGCTGACCAAGCGCCGGGCGGCCACCGAGGCCGCGGCCGCATGAGCGCCGACGTCGGTCTGGACGGCAGCCCTGGCGTGGGCGCCGTGAACGGTGCTGGCGGCCCCGCCTGCCCCACCGCCGATCCCGCCACCCGCCCCGAGGGCTTCGTGCGCGTGTGCACCGCGCTGGCCGAGCGTGGCCACCCGAACGCGCCGGTCTTCCTGAGCGTGGCCGCCCGCACCGCGCAGGAGGCCGCGGACGCGCTGGGCATCGCGCTGGGGCAGATCGCGAAGAGCGTCATCTTCCGGCGCCAGTCCGACGGCGTGGCGGTGCTGGTGGTGACCTCCGGCGACCGGCGGGTGGACGAGAAGAAGGTGGCCGCGCTGGTGGCGCCCGACGGCGGCCTGGGCCGCGCCGACGCCGAGTTCGTCAAGGCCCGCACCGGCTTCAGCATCGGCGGGGTGTCGCCGGTGGCGCACTTGACGCCGCCGGTCACGCTGATCGACCGCGAGCTGTTCCGCTTCGACACCGTCTGGGCCGCGGCCGGCCACCCGAACGGCGTCTTTGCGCTGAGCCCGCAGCAATTGGTCGCGCTCACCGGGGCGCCGGTGGCCGACGTGGTGAAAACCTGAGGCCGCTCGGCGACACTGCGCCATGACCCGAATCGTCTTTCCCCGCATCGGCACCGTGGGCACCGCGGCCGCGGCCAACGGGGCGGCCCCGCCCCTGGCGTCCACCGCAGCCCCGGCGTCCACCGCCCCGACCACACCCGCCGCACCCGCCCCACCCGCCGTGCCCAGCCCCTGCATCAACATCTGCCGCATGGACCCGGTCACCGGCCTGTGCGAAGGCTGCGCCCGCACGCTGGACGAGATCGCCGGCTGGTCGCGCTACGACAACGCCCGCAAGCAGGCGGTGCTGGACGCCCTGGCCCACCGGCCCGCGCCCACCGCGCGCGCCGCCAGCGACGACCTATTCGCCGGCACCTGATGGACCGGCCTGCGCCATGACCGAGATCGACTTCTACTTCGACCCCATCTCGCCTTACGCCCACCTCGCCTTCGAGCGGCTGCCGCAGGTGCTGGAGGGACTCAGCCACGTCGTCAACCACCGGCCTATCCTGTTCGCCGGGCTGCTGCAGCACTGGGGCCAGAAGGGCCCGGCCGAGATCGAGCCCAAGCGCGCCTGGACCTTCCGGCAGGTCCACTGGCTGGCCCACCGCCACGGCATCCGGCTGAACACGCCCGCCCAGCACCCGTTCAACCCGCTGGCGCTGCTGCGCTTGCTGATGGCCTGCGCGCCCGACGGCGGCTTGCCCAACCGCCGCCAGTGCGAACAGGTGTTCCACCACGTCTGGCACGGCGGCGGCGACGCCAACGAGCCCGACCGCCTGCGCGAACTCAGCGTGCGCCTGGCCCCGGTGCGCGACCCGCAGGGCGACGAGGTCAAGCGTGCGGTGCGTGCCGCCACCGATGCCGCGGTGGCCCTGGGCTTGTTCGGCGTGCCCACCTGCGTGGTCGACGGCCGCGCCTACTGGGGCCTGGACGGCCTGGACATGCTCAGCGCCGCCTTGCGCGGCGACCCCTGGCTGGCCGGTCCCGGCTGGGACGCCGAAGGCGCGCCGCGCGCCGGCGTGCAGCGCCGTTCCTGACAGCGTCGGGCCGCCCAAACCCCCACCCAAGGGTTTTCACACCCGGTTTCATCTCACATCGAGAAACGCAACGTGCGGGTTTCCACGCGTTTCGTCAGCTTCCGTTGGTTTCGCGTCAGAGGGTCGTCAGAGCCCCCACCCAGACTCGCGCTGCACGTCGCCCGTCGGCGATGAATTTGCGAGGAGACAAACGCATGGCAAACACAGCGGCAATGAAAGGGCAGGTCGCCAAGTCGACCGCGCCCATGACACCGGAGGAGCGCAAGGTCATCTTTGCGTCGTCCCTCGGCACCGTCTTCGAGTGGTATGACTTCTACCTGTACGGCTCGCTCGCGGCGATCATCGCCAAGCAGTTCTTTGCCGGTCTGGACGAAGGCTCCGCCTTCATCTTCGCGCTGCTGGCCTTCGCGGCCGGCTTCATCGTTCGTCCCTTCGGCGCCATCTTCTTCGGTCGCCTGGGCGACATGATCGGCCGGAAATACACCTTCCTGGTCACCATCCTGATCATGGGCCTGTCGACCTTCATCGTCGGCATCCTGCCCAACTACGCCACCATCGGCGTGGCCGCGCCGGTCATCCTGATCGTGCTGCGCTTGCTGCAGGGCCTGGCCCTCGGCGGCGAGTACGGCGGTGCCGCCACCTACGTGGCCGAGCACGCGCCGCACGGCAAGCGCGGCGCCTACACCGCCTGGATCCAGACCACCGCCACGCTCGGCCTGTTCCTGAGCCTGATGGTGATCCTGGGCACCCGCACCTGGGTCGGCGAAGAAGCCTTTGCCGACTGGGGCTGGCGCGTGCCGTTCATCGTGTCGATCCTGCTGCTGGCCATCAGCGTGTGGATTCGCCTGGCGATGAATGAGTCGCCCGCCTTCAAGAAGATGAAGGAAGAGGGCAAGACCTCCAAGGCGCCGCTGACCGAGTCCTTCGGCCAGTGGAAGAACCTGAAGATCGTGATCCTGGCCCTGATCGGCCTGACCGCCGGCCAAGCCGTGGTCTGGTACACGGGTCAGTTCTACGCCCTGTTCTTCCTGACGCAGTCGCTGAAGGTCGATGGCGCCACCGCCAACATCCTGATCGCGATCTCGCTGTTGATCGGCACGCCGTTCTTCATCGTCTTCGGCACGCTGTCGGACAAGATCGGCCGCAAGCCGATCATCATGGCCGGCTGCCTGCTGGGCGCCCTGACCTACTTCCCGGCCTTCAAGATGCTGACCGAGGCCGCCAACCCTGACCTCGCCAAGGCGCAAGCCACGTCGCAAGTGGTGGTGGTGGCCGACCCGGCCGAGTGCTCGTTCCAGTTCAACCCGACCGGCACGAAGAAGTTCACCTCCTCGTGCGATGTGGCCAAGCAGAAGCTGGCCTCGGCCTCGGTCAGCTACGAGAACGTCGCCGCCCCGGCCGGCACCCCGGCTGTGGTCAAAGTCGGCGCCACCGAAATCGCCGTGGCCGTGACGCCCGAAGCCATCGCGACCGCCAAGGCCGCCGCCGAGCAGAAGCTGGCCGACCTCAAAGCCGCCGCCACGCCCGACGCCAAGGCGATCGCCGCGGCCACCGCCAGCGTGAAGGCGCTGAGCGGCGAGAAGACCGCCAAGGACGCGGTGTTCACCGCCAACCTGCGCGCCGCGCTGAAGGCCGCCGGCTACCCGGACAAGGCCGACCCGGCCAAGGTGGACAAGCCGAAGATCATCATGATCCTGATCTACCTGGTGATCCTGGTGACCATGGTCTACGGCCCGATCGCCGCGATGCTGGTGGAAATGTTCCCGACCCGCATCCGCTACACCTCGATGAGCCTGCCGTACCACATCGGCAACGGCTGGTTCGGCGGCCTGCTGCCCACCACCGCGTTCGCCATCGTGGCGCAGACCGGCAACATGTACAACGGCCTGTGGTACCCGATCATCATCGCCGCGGCCACCTTCGTCATCGGCATGATCTTCGTGCGCGAAACCAAGGACGTGGACATCTACGCAGGCGACTGAGCCTGCCCCACCGCACCGCCAGCCCTCGGGCACGGCGGTGCACTTTGACCCCTAAGGAACCTGGACCATGTGGAAAATCGCCGTCGGCTTTGCCGTGTTTGCTGCCCTCGCCATCTTCGTGATCATGAAGGGCGGTGACAGCCTGGACATGGGGGGCGAAAAGCACGGCGCCGACGCAGTGCACGCCGAGCCCGCCCCAGTCGCCGCCCCCGCGGCGGCATCGGCGGCCGCCGTGCCCGCATCGGCCGCGTCGAACTGAACCTGCCGGTTTTCCCGAGGCCCTGACGGCTTGGCCGTCGGGGCTTTTTTTCGTCTCAGAGAAAGCGTTCGAGCAGCCGCTTGGACTGGCGGTCCAGCGCCTTGGGCTCGCGCAGGCGGAAGCTGATGCCGTGCGCGTCGGTGATCAAGAGGCCGCCGTCGTGCAGGCGGCGGATGTCCTCTTCCCCTTTCAACACCAGCGTGGTTGGCCCGCGGTTGGTGTGGACCTGCCAGGTGCTGGGCGTCGAGAACGTGGACACCGCGACCAGGCGCTCGATCTCCGGGATGAATTCGCGGTCGCTCAAGGCGTCGTCGATCAGGCGGCGGGTCGGGGCCGGCAGGTCGCTCAGGCGGTCGATCCAGGCGCGCTCATGGCCGTCGCTGCCGACCAACGACACGCCCTCGTCCGGCGCGGCCAGAGGAAAGGCGCGCACCGGCGTCACGGGCTCGGCCGGGCCACCCGGGTGGGTTTGCAAGCTCAGGTGACCCAGGGCGTCGACCGCCAACCGCAGTTCCTTGGGATTCATCGCGACCTCGGCATCTCAGGGGATTCAGGGCAGGTCATGACTTGGCCTCGACCTGCACCGTGGCGGGGGCGCCGGCCGCGGCCGCTTGCGCCAGCAGGGTGTCGCGGCGCTCGACGTCGTTCGACTCGGTGTCGACTTGGCGCGCTTGCGCCTCATGGAGCCGCCAGTACGCGCCCTGGCGGGCGATCAGCTCGTCGTGCGAGCCCACCTCCACCACCTGCCCGCGGTCCATCACCACCAGCCGGTCCGCCTTGCGCAGCGTTGACAGCCGGTGGGCGATGGCGATGGTGGTGCGGCCCTGCACCAGGTTGTCGAGCGCCTTCTGGATTTCCTTCTCGGTCTCGGTGTCCACCGACGAGGTGGCCTCGTCGAGGATCAGGATGCGCGGGTCGATCAGCAGCGCCCGGGCGATGCTGATGCGCTGACGCTCGCCGCCCGACAGGCCCTGGCCACGCTCGCCCACCAGCGAGTCGTAGCCGTGCGGCAGGCGCAGGATGAACTCGTGCGCGTGCGCCGCGCGGGCGGCGGCGACGATGTCGGCGCGCGTGGCGCCGGGCCGGCCGTAGGCGATGTTCTCGGCGATGGTGCCGAAGAACAGGAAGGGCTCCTGCAGCACCAGGCCGATGTTGCGGCGGTGGTCGGCCACCGCGTACTGGCGCAGGTCGTGGCCGTCCACGTGGATGCCGCCCTCGGTGACGTCGTAGAAGCGGCAGATCAGGTTGACCAGGGTGCTCTTGCCCGAGCCGCTGTGGCCCACCAGGCCGATCATCTCGCCGGGTCGGATGTCCAGGTTCAGGCCGCGGATGATGGCGCGGCTGCCGTAACGAAAGCCGATGTCTCGCAACTCGATGCGTCCCTGCGCGGCGCCCACCTTCACCGGGTTCGCCGGTTCGGGCACGTTGGACACGTGGTCGAGGATGTCGAAGATGCGCTTGGCGCCGGCGGCCGCCTTCTGCGTCACCGAGACGATGCGGCTCATCGAGTCCAGCCGCGTGTAGAAGCGGCCGATGTAGGCGATGAAGGCGGTCAGCACGCCCACCGTGATCTCGCTGCGCGAGACCAGCCAGATGCCGAAGGCCCACACCACCAGCAGGCCGATTTCGGTGAGCAGCGACACCGTGGGCGTGAACAGGCTCCAGGTGGCGTTCAGCTTGTCGTTGACGACGAGGTTGTGGTGGTTGGCCTCGCGGAAGCGGCCGGCCTCGCGCGATTCCTGGGCGAAGGCCTTGACCACGCGGATGCCGGGAATCGTGTCGGCCAACACGTTGGTCACCTCGCTCCACACGCGGTCGATCTTCTCGAAGCCGGTGCGCAGCTTGTCGCGCACCACGTGGATCATCCAGGCGATGAACGGCAGGGGCAGCAGCGTGACCAGCGCCAGCCAGGGGTTGATCGAAAACAGGATCACCGCGGTCATGCCAATCATCAGCACGTCGGTCGCGAAATCGAGCGCGTGCAGTGACAGAAACACACAAATTCGATCGGTTTCCGACCCGATGCGTGCCATCAAATCGCCGGTGCGCTTGCCGCCGAAGTAATCCAGCGACAACTGCAGCAGGTGATCGAAGGTGGTGGTGCGCAGGTCCGCCCCGATGCGCTCGGACACCAGCGCCAGCAAATACGTGCGCGCCCAGCCCAGCCCCCAGGCCGCCAGCGCCGCGCCCAGCAAGCCCATCAGCAGCCAGCCGACCTTCATCGGGTCGATCTGCTGCCCGTTCTGGAAGGGAATCAGCACATCGTCCATCAACGGGATCGTCAGGTACGGCGGCACGAGCGTGGCCGCGGTCGACGCCAGCGTCAGGGCAAACCCGGCCGCCAGCTGGCCGCGGTAGGGCCGCGCGAAGCGCCACAGGCGCAGCAGCACCCAGGTCGACGGCGGGCTGTTTTGCTCGCGGTGGCACTGTGGGCACTCGTCGCTGTCCGGCGGCAGCGGGGCGCGGCAGCTCGGGCACAGGCCGTCGTCGCTGGCCGGGTCGGTCTGGCCGCTGGCGCGCTCGGCCTGCACGGCGTCGAAGGCCGCCACCAGGCGCAACGCCTGCACATTGAGCCCAAGCGTGAAGCGCCAGCGGGCCAGCCGGCCCGCCGCGCCCTGCAGCGCCAGGCTGCCCACGCCGCCGTGGTCGGCATGCCGCAAGGCGAGGCCGCTGTCGATGGGCCAGGTTTGCCAGGTGTCCCCCCCGGGCTCGCGTGCCCACAGGGCGAGGTTGGTGACGGCCAGCTGGCCTTGACCGAATCGCCCGCCGGCATCCAAGTCAACCTCCAGCGTCGCCCGAACGTTCTCAGCGCTCGCGAGTTGTTCGTGCAGCGATGCCCACCCGGGTTCGCCCGGCAAGTCGAAGGAAGAATCTGAATGAAGACGTCGCATGAGGTTTCAGGGGCGCCGATCGAGGGACGGCGCAACAGTCGGCACATGGGGTGGCACGCAGGCCGCCTTCCGCTATGAGGGTCGCGGATTCTCGCCGAAGCAGCGCCGGCACGGTTCGCCCGCCGCTGTCCCTGTGGCTGGCGACGCCGGCCGCACCGGCCCTCACCGCGCGCGGCTCGCGCGGGCACAATCGGGTGATGCTGGCGACCCGCGCCGGCGCCCTGGCCCCGCTGACGATGAGCAAGAAGGACGACATTCAGCTGCTGCGCGTGACTTACCTGCGCGGCCCCAACGTCTGGACCTACCGCCCGGTGCTGGAAGTCTGGCTGGACCTGGGCGACCTGGAGGACTTCCCGTCCAACCAGCTGCCCGGCTTCAACGAGCGCCTGGTGGCGCAACTGCCCGCGCTGGTCGAGCACCACTGCGGGGTGGGCGAGCGCGGCGGTTTTCTGCAGCGCCTGAACGAGGGCACCTGGGCCGGCCACGTGCTGGAGCACGTGGTGATCGAGCTGCTGAACCTCGCCGGCATGCCCACCGGCTTCGGGCAGACCCGCAGCACCACCCAGCGCGGCATCTACCGCATGGTGTTCCGCGCCCGCGACGAGCAAGTCGCCCGCGAGGCGCTGATCCTCGGCCACCGCCTGTTGATGTGCGCCATCAACGACGAGCCCTTCGACGTGAGCGCGGCCGTGGCCCGGCTGCGCGACCGCGTTGACGACTGCTACCTCGGCCCGAGCACCGCCTGCATCGTGGCCGCCGCCACCGACCGGCGCATCCCGCACATCCGCCTGAACGAAGGCAACCTGGTGCAGCTGGGCTATGGCGCCCGCCAGCGCCGCATCTGGACGGCCGAGTCCGACCGCACCAGCGCCATCGCCGAAGGCATCGCCAGCGAGAAGGACCTGACCAAGAGCCTGTTGAAGGCCTGCGGCGTGCCGGTGCCCGAGGGCCAGGTGGTCGACTCGCCCGCCGCCGCCTGGGAAGCCGCCGAGGACATCGGCCTGCCGGTGGTGGTCAAGCCGTCCGACGGCAACCACGGCCGCGGCGTGACGCTGGAGTTGTCGACCCGCGAAGACATTGAAGCCGCTTATCACGTGGCCGAGCGCGAAGGCAGCGAGGTCATCGTCGAGCGCCACCTGCTGGGCCAGGAGCACCGCCTGCTGGTGGTGGGTGGCAAGGTGGTGGCCGCCGCCCGCGGCGACGTGGCCTGGGTCACCGGCGACGGCCGCGCCACCGTCACGCAGCTGGTGGACACGCAAATCAACACCGACCCGCGCCGCGGCATGACCGAGGACTTCCCGCTCGGCCGCATCCAGCTCAGCGGCGACGACGCGGACCCGGTGGTGCTGCTGGACCTGCAGCGTCAGGGCCTGACGCCGCAGTCGGTGCCCGCCGCCGGCCGCCGCGTGTTGATTCAGCGCAACGGCAATGTGTCGGTCGACTGCACCGACGAAGTTCACCCGGAAGTGGCTCATGCCGTGTCGCTGGCTGCCCGCGTGGTGGGCCTGGACATCGCCGGCGTCGACGTGGTGGCCACCGACATCGGTCGGCCGCTGGCCGAGCAGGGCGGGGGCATCGTCGAGGTGAACGCCGGCCCGGGGCTGCTGCCTCACCTGAAGCCGGCACAAGGCTCGCCGCGCCCGGTCGGGCGGGCCATCGTCGACCACCTGTTCGACGAAGACGAGTCCGGCCGCATCCCGATCGTTGGCGTGGCCGGCTCGCGCGACACCTCGCGCCTGTCGCGCCTGGTCGCCTGGCTGATCCACCTGAGCGGGCGCCACGTGGGCCTGGCCTGCGGCGAGGGCCTGTTCCTGGACCGCCGCCGGGTCGAAGCCGGCGACTGCGCGCAGTTTGATTCGGCGCACCGCCTGCTCATGAACCGCAATGTCGAGGCCGCGGTGGTTGAAAACGGCGCCCAGTCGATCCTTGACGACGGTCTGGCCTATGACCGCTGCCAGGTGGGCGTGGTCACCGACTTCGACATCACCGACGCGCAACGGGCCGGACTGGCCCGCCACGACGTGCACGGCATGGACCAACTGCACCGCGTGATGCGCACGCAGGTCGACGTGGTGCTGGGCGATGGCGTGGCGGTGCTGAACGCCGGCGACGCGCGCGTCGCCGAGCTGGCGCCGCTGTGCGACGGCGAGGTCATCTTCTACGCCGCCACCGAGGAGGCGGAGCAGTCGGCCGCGGTGGCCGCCCACCGCCAGGGCGGCGGGCGCGCCGTGCTGGTGCGGGCCGGCCGCGTGGTGCTGGCCACCGGCACGCAGGAGCAGCTGCTGGCCGAGTTCGGCTCGCACCGGCGCCAGGGCGAGGCCGTGCTGCCGGTTGACACGCTGGTGGCCGCGGTGGCCGCCGGCTGGGCCCTGGGCATTTCGCCCGACCTGATGGCCGCCGGCATCGAGACTTTCGCCCCGCAACTGGGCGAGCCCGCGCCGGGCACCCCGGTGCGCCGCCGCCTGCAGCGGCCGTCGCAAGACGCCCGTTGATGCCGCACACCGGCCCCGCTTGCTGACCCGTTCGCTGACCCTGCTCGCCGACCCCGACACCATGGACGTTTCCCGCATCCGGGCCCTGCGCGGCCCGAACCTCTGGAGTCGGCACACCGCCGTCGAGGCCATCGTGGCCTGCGAGCCGTCCGAGCGCTCCATCGCCGACATCGACGGCTTCGAGCCGCGCATCCGCGCGCTGTTTCCGGCCATCGGCGCCTTGCGCCCGGCCGCGTTCGCCGGCCCGATCTCGCTGGCGCACGTGTTGGAGTCGGCCGCGCTGGCGCTGCAGGCGCAAGCCGGCTGCCCCGTCACCTTCAGCCGCACCTCGGTCACGGTCGAGCCGGGCGTCTACCAGGTGGTCGTCGAGTACAGCGAGGAGTCCGTCGGCCGCCTGGCGATGACGCTGGCGCGCGAGCTGATCAACGCCGCGTTGCAGGGGCAAGGTTTCGACGTTGACGCCGCCATCGTGCGGCTGCGCGACACCGACGAGGACCACCGCCTGGGCCCGAGCACCGGCGCCATCGTCGACGCCGCGCAGGCGCGGGGCATCCCGTGGCGCCGCCTCACGCAGGGCAGCCTGGTGCAGTTCGGCTGGGGCTCGAAGCAGCGCCGCATCCAGGCGGCCGAGGTCGACGCCACCAGCGCGGTGTCCGAGTCCATCGCGCAGGACAAGGACCTGACGAAGAAGCTGCTGCTGGCCGCCGGCGTGCCGGTGCCCATCGGCCGCCCGGTTGACACCGCCGACGAGGCCTGGGCCGTGGCCGAGGAGATTGGCCTGCCGGTGGTGTTGAAGCCGCAGGACGGCAACCAAGGCAAGGGCGTCACCGTCAACATCACCGGGCGCGACCACCTGGACATCGCCTTCAAGGCCGCCAGCGAGCACGGCCAGGTGATGGTCGAGAAATTCCTGCCCGGCAACGACTACCGCCTGCTGGTGGTCGGCAACCACCTGGTGGCCGCCGCCCGCCGCGACCCGCCACAGGTCATCGGCGACGGCGTGCACACCGTGCGCGAACTGGTCGACCTGGTCAACGCCGACCCGCGGCGCGGCGAAGGCCATGCCACCTCGCTGACCAAGATCCGCTTCGACGAGATTGCCGTGGCGCGGCTCAATGTGCAGGGCTTGACGCCGGCCTCGGTGCCCGAGAAGGGCCGCCGCGTGATCCTGCGCAACAACGCCAACCTGAGCACCGGAGGGACCGCCACCGACGTCACCGACGACGTGCACCCCGAGGTCGCGGCCCGCGCCGTGGCGGCCGCGCAGATGGTGGGCCTGCACATCTGCGGCGTCGACGTGGTGTGCGAAAGCGTGCTGCGCCCGCTGGAAGAGCAAAGCGGCGGCATCGTCGAAGTCAACGCGGCCCCCGGCCTGCGCATGCACCTGTCGCCGTCGTATGGCAAGGGCCGCGCCGTGGGCGACGCCATCGTCGCGCACCAGTTTCCCCCGGGCGAGGACGGGCGCATCCCGGTGGTGGCCGTCACCGGCACCAACGGCAAGACCACCACCACCCGCGTCATTGCGCACCTGCTGTCGGCCTCGGGCCTGCGCGTGGGCATGACCAACACCGACGGCGTCTACGTGGAGGGGCGGCAGATCGACAGCGGCGACTGCAG
Source organism: Hydrogenophaga intermedia (assembly GCA_943370175.1). Taxonomy (GTDB): domain Bacteria; phylum Pseudomonadota; class Gammaproteobacteria; order Burkholderiales; family Burkholderiaceae_C; genus Ideonella_A; species Ideonella_A intermedia_A. The sequence goes on from CALRPU020000001.1 coordinate 50,486, forward strand.
CGGCCCGAAGAGCGCCCGCAACGTGCTGATGCACCCCGACGTCGACGCCGCGGTGTTCGAGACCGCGCGCGGCGGCATCCTGCGCGAGGGCCTGGGCTTCGACCGCTGCAAGGTGGCGGTGGTCACCAACATCGGCGCGGGCGACCACCTGGGCCTGAACTACATCACCACGGTCGACGACCTGGCGGTGCTCAAGCGCGTCATCGTGCAGAACGTGGCCACCAACGGCTTTGGCGTGCTGAATGCCGCCGACCCGATCGTGGCGGCCATGGCGCCGGCCTGCCCAGGCGAGGTCATCTTTTTCGCGGCCGACCGCCAGCACCCGGTGATGGCCACGCACCGCGCGCAGGGCAAGCGCACCGTGTTCGTCGACGGCGACATGATCGTGGCCGCCGAGGGCGCGTGGCGCGAGGTCCTGCCACTCAAGGACATCCCCATCACCCGTGGCGGCGCGATCGGCTTCCAGGTCGAGAACGTCATGGCTTCGGTCGCCGCGGCCTGGGCGGTCGGGCTGGGCTGGCCGGCCATCCGCAGCGGCCTGGCCAGTTTCGTCAACGACGCCGACAACGCGCCCGGCCGCTTCAACCTGATGGACTACCGCGGCGCCACCGTGATCGCCGACTACGGCCACAACCCCGACGCCATGCGCGCGCTGGTGGCCGCGGTGGACGCGCTGCCGGCCGGCCCCGGGCAACGCCGCTCGGTGGTGATCAGCGGCGCCGGCGACCGCCGCGACGAGGACATCCGCGAGCAGACCATCATCCTGGGCGAGGCGTTTGACGAGGTGCTGCTGTACCAGGACGCCGCCCAGCGCGGCCGCGCCGACGGCGAGGTGATGGCGCTGCTGCGCGAGGGCCTGCAAGGCGCCGGGCGAACGACCAGCGTCGACGAGATCCGCGGCGAGTTCGTGGCCATCGACACCGCGCTGTCGCGCCTGCGCCCTGGCGATTTGTGTCTGATCCTCGTGGACCAGGTGCCCGAGGCCTTGGCGCACCTGCGCGCGCGCGCGGCGGAGCCCGTGGCCGGCTGATCCCGCGGGCAGCGCGCCGCGGTTGCTTCGCGGTTGCCTCCCTGTTGCCCCGCGATCGCCGCCCCACGGCCTTCCCTCCACTGTCGCCCCACCTGCTTGAGGGGGCCCCAGCGGTTCGAGCCGCCGTTGCCCCGCTGCGGCCAAGGCAACCAGGCGTTGGCGGCATCACAATCGTGCCCTTGTGAAGATCACTCATCCGGGCCATTGACATGCAGCGAGACGACGCGTCCAGCGCATCGCGCGCCCCTGCCATGCCCACCGCCAGCCGCGGCGCCTTGTCCCCCGAGCCCGAACAGCGCCGCGAACGCGGTGGGCCTGCGCCCCTGCACGGCGGCGCCGACTTTGCCGACACCGTCGTGCCCGACGATGTGTGGGGCAACGACGACGACGACGACGACGAAAACAACGACCTCGACACCAACGACCACGACGATGGCCCGACGCACCGCCGCGCCGTCGCCCACGCCGACCGCGGGTCAACCCACGCCGGCGACGCGCTGGCCGTGCCCGGCCAGCCGCTGTTCCGCGCCGAGGCGCTGGACGCCCAGCGGTCCCAGTGGATGGGCCATGTGCTGTTGGCGCCGCGGCGGTCGCACCGCTGGTTCACGCTGGCCGCGCTGCTGGTCACCGCCGGCCTGGTGGCGCTGCTCATGCTGGGCGAGTTCGCCCGCAAGGCCCCGGTCAGCGGCTGGCTGGTGCCCGAGCAGGGCCTGATCAAGGTCTACGCACCGCAGGCCGGCGTGATCACCGAGGTCAAGGTGAAGGAGGGCGCGCAGGTGCGTGCCGGCGACGTGTTGTTCGTCGTGTCCAGCGACCGCCAGAACGAGGCCGGTGGCAGCACCGAGCGCGAGGTGGCGCGGCTGCTGGCCGAACGCCGTCGCAACCTCGAAGGCGAGATCGACCAGCAAGGCCGGCAGCTCAGCCAGCAACGCCAGGGCATGGAGCGGCGCATGGCCGCCATCCGCGCCGAGATCCGCCAGTTCGACCGCGAGATCGCCGTGCAGCAGTCGCGCACCGAGCTGGCCCGCGCCGCGGCACAGCGCATGCGCGACCTGTCCGCCCAGGGCTTCGCGTCGCGGGTGCAGCTTCAGCAGACCGAGGACGCCGAACTGGACCAGGCTGCCCGCACCGAGGCGCTGTTGCGCACCCGCGCCGAGCGCCAGCGCGAGCTGGTCACGCTGCAGACCGAGGCGGCCGACTTGCCGCTGCGCTCGCAGACCACGGTGTCCACGCTGAACCGCGACATCGCGGCGCTGGAGCAGGAGCTCGCGCAGGCCGAGTCGCGCCGTGGCATCGTCATCACCGCGCCGCAGGACGGCACGGTGACGTCGCTGCAGGGCGACAAGGGCAGCACCATCAACCTGACCACGCCGCTGCTCAGCCTGATCCCGCAGGGCGCGGTGCTGCAGGCCCAGCTGTTCGCCCCGAGCCGCGACATCGGCTTCGTCAAGCCGGGGCAGTCGGTCAAGCTGCGCTACGAGGCCTTTCCGTACCAGAAGTTCGGCCATGCCGAGGGCCGGGTGCTGGGCGTGTCGCAAAGCGCCTTGTCGCCGGCCGAGCTGCCGTCGTGGCTGGTCGGTGTGGTGGGGGGGGCCGGGACCGGCGCCAACGGGGCGCGCCCCGAGCCGGTCTACCGCATCGACGTCGCGCTGCCCAGCCAGACCATCGCCGCCTTCGGCGAACAGCGCAAGCTGCAAGCGGGCATGCAGCTCGAATCCGACATCATCCTGGAGCGGCGCAAGATCTACGAATGGGTGCTTGAGCCGCTCTACACCATCACCGGCAAGTTGTAGGCGCGCGCACGGATGGACTCTCCCCACCAGGTCAACCTGGGCCTTGGCGCCCGGCTGCCGATGATTTTCCAGACCGAGGCCGCGGAGTGCGGGCTGGCCTGCCTGGCGATGGTCTCAGGCTACTTCTCAGGGCGCAGCGACCTGCGCGAGCTGCGCCGCGATTTCAGTGTGTCGATGAAGGGCACGCGCCTGAAGGACATGGTGGGCATTGCCCACCTGCTGGACCTCAGCTCGCGCCCGTTGCGGCTGGAGCTCGACGAGATCGACCAGTTGCAGTGCCCGTGCGTGCTGCACTGGGACTTGAACCACTTCGTGGTGCTGCGCGAGGTGCGCCGCAAGCACGTGGTGGTGCACGACCCGGCCAGCGGCATCCGCAAGCTCACGCGCGAACAGCTGTCCGAGCATTTTTCGGGCGTGGCGCTGGAGTTGTCGCCGAATGCGGTCTTCCAGCCGGCCGAGCCCGCGCCGGCCTTGCGCTTGCGGCAGCTGTTCGGCCGCGTGGTCGGTCTCAAGCGTTCGCTGGGGCAGGTGCTGGTGATCGCGCTGACCATCGAGCTGCTGTCGCTCGCTCAGCCGCTGATGCTGCAGTGGGTGGTCGACAACGTCATCGTCAGCGCCGACCTCGACCTGCTGATCACGCTGTCCATTGGTTTCGTGTTGCTGACGGTGCTGCAAGTGATCTTCACGACGCTGCGCGGTTGGATGCTGATGACGATCTCCGCGTCGATGAACGTGCAAAGCAGCGGCAGCCTGTACGGGCACCTGCAGAACCTGCCCGCCACCTACTTCGAGACCCGGCACCTGGGCGACATCGTGTCGCGCTTCGCGTCGATGGAGACCATCCAGAAGGCGCTGACCACCGACCTGGTCGAGGTGGTGCTGGACGGCCTGTTCGCGGTGCTCACGCTGGTGATGATGCTGTTGTTCAGCCCGCTGCTGACCGCGGTGGTGGTGGGCTTTGCGCTGTTGTACGGCCTGCTGCGCGTGGCGATGTATCCGCCGCTGCGCAATGCCTCGCTGGAGCACATCGTCTGGGACGCCCGCAAGGACAACCACTTCCTGGAGTCGATGCGGGCGGTGCGCACCATCAAGCTGATGCTGGGTCAGGAAACACGCCGCGCGCAGTGGCTGAACCTGCTGGTCGAAAGCCTGAACCGCCAGCTCACCACGCAGAAGCTGACCCTGCTGTTTCGCGGCGCGAACGGCCTGCTGCTGGGCGTGCTGGGCATCGTGGTGATCGGCCTGGCGGCCAGCCAGGTGATCGCCAGCACGCTGACGGTCGGCGCGATGCTGGCCTTCATCTCGTACAAGAACCAGTTTGTCGGCCGCATCACCGCGTTGATCGATCGCGCGGTCGAGTTGCGCATGCTGAACCTGCACGCCGAACGCCTGGCCGACATCGCCCTGAGCACGCCCGAGTCCTCCGCCCCGCGCCAGCCCGACGTCGTGCTGCCTGGCGCCATCGAGTTGCGCGGGGTGCGCTTTCGCTATGGCACGCAGGACCCGTGGGTGCTGGACGGCATCGACCTGAGCATCGAGGCGGGGGAGTCGGTCGCCATCGTCGGCCCCTCGGGCTGCGGCAAGACCACGCTGCTGAAGATCCTGGCCAGCCTGGCCGCGCCCACCGAGGGCCAGTTGCGCGTGGGCCGCGAGCCCATCGCCCACTGGGGCCTGAACAACTACCGTGCGGGCATTGGCGTGGTGCTGCAGGACGACCAGCTGCTGTCGGGCTCGATCGCCGACAACATCTGCTTCTTCGCCGCGCGGCCCGACCGCGCGCGCATCGAGCGCGCGGCGCGCCTGGCCGCGGTGCACACCGACATCGCGGCCATGCCCATGGGCTATGAATCGCTGATCGGCGACATGGGCTCGTCGGTGTCCGGCGGGCAGAAGCAACGCATCTTGCTGGCCCGCGCGCTGTACCGCCAGCCGCGCATCCTGCTGCTGGACGAGGCCACCAGCCACCTCGACGTGGCCCTGGAGCGCGCCGTCAACGACGCGGTGCGCCAGCTGAAAATCACCCGCATCGTCGTCGCGCACCGCCCGGAAACCATCCGCGCCGCCGACCGGGTCATCACCCTCGCCGGTGGCCGCGTGGTGTCGGACGTGCGGCAGGGGCGGGCGGTCGACGCCGTGCCCGCGCCGGCCTTGACCACCGATGACGCCAAAGAAGGTGCCGCCGAATGACCCCCGCAACCGTGGAAGAACTGCACCTGCTGGGCCTGTCGCCGCTGGCCGACTTCGTCGACCGCGCGGTGAGGCTGACCGTCGGCGGCAACCGGTCGATGGAGCCGGCGCTGATCGCGCAATGGCGCGCGGCCGCCGTGCACCGGCGCGCGTTGGCGGTCAGCGAGGCCGGTCTTGCCGACACCGCGCGGCCCACCGAGCCGCCCGCCGCCATGCGCCCGTGGTTCGACCGGCTGCTGGCGCTGCCGCGCTTCGAGGCGGCCTTCGGCAGCTTGCCGGTCGCACTGGCGATGGTGGAACTCGACACCCTGGTGGTCTACCAGCACCACGTGTCGCTGACCCATGCCGCCCGCTTCGTGGCCGATGCCCAGGGCCGCGACCTGAACGACCCGCCAACCCTGCTGTCGCTGTGCCTGCCGCTGGACGAGCCCGCCCCCGAGGTGCAGTTGCTGCAGACCGGCCCCGGGCGCTTCGTGATCCAGTCGCCGGTGGCCGACCTGCGCGCCTACGACCCGCATTGGTTGCCCGCGGCGGCCCTGGGGGGCTTGCAGGCGTGTGGCGGCCAGGTGGCGGCGGGCATCGCGATCCCCGTGGGCCTGGGCGCCAGCGCATTGAATGTGGTGCGGCTGGGTCAGCGGCTGGTGCTGAACAACGGCTACCACCGCGCTTACGCGCTGCGCCGCGCCGGCGTCACGCACGTGCCTTGCGTGGTGCAGTTGGTCACGCACCCGGACGAGTTGTCGTTTGCCGGCGCCGACGGGGCGGTCGAAGACCACGCCGCGCTGTTCGAATCGCCGCGGCCCGCCCTGTTCAAGGACTTCTTCGACCCGGCGCTGACGACCGTGCTGACCATGCCGGCCACGCGGCGTCAGATCCAGGTCTCGGTCAGCGTGGAACGGGTGCGGGTGCCTGGCTGAATGAACAAGGCCTGCGCGGTGGCAGGCCTGGGACTGGGGTGAGCGGCAGGCTCAGTTGATCGGCGGCTCGGCCGGCGGGCAGCCGCGGCCCGTGCCCGTGCCCGTGCCGCTGCGCTTGGCGGTGCCACAGCCCTTCTTGGGCTTGCACGGCGTCTTGACCTTGGGGGCCTTCGGCTTGCAGAGCTTGATCGGCTTGAAGCAGAAAGTGCCACCCGCCACCGCATCCATTTCGTCGAGGTTCAGTACACGCATGTTCACTCCTTGGGGGTTGACGGCCACCCGGTGTCGAGCGCCATGCAAATGATGCTAGGTGTTACACCATGGGCCGTCCAGCCCATCCCCCGGGAGTGAGGGGTGGGTCAAAACAAGGCGCCGTGACGCTCGCGCAACAGGTTCTTCTGCACCTTGCCCATGGCATTGCGGGGCAGGTCGTCCACCACGAACAGGTGTTTGGGCACCTTGAAATTCGCGATCGTCGACTTCAGCGCCGCGATCAGGCCCGCGGGCTCCAATCGGGCACCGGGCCGCGGCACCACCACCGCCACCACGCCTTCGCCGAAGTCGGGGTGGGGCACGCCGATGACCGCGCTCTCGGCGACGCCGGGCAGGTCGTTCAGGCAGGCTTCGATCTCGGCGGGGTAGACGTTGTAGCCGCCGGTGATGATCAGGTCCTTGCTGCGCCCGACGATGTGCACGTAGCCGCGCGCGTCCACCTTGCCGACATCACCGGTCTTGAACCAGCCGTCGGCGGTGAATTCCTCGCGCGTCTTTTCCGGCATGCGCCAATAGCCCTGGAAGACGTTCGGCCCGCGCACCTCGATGCCGCCGATCTCGTCGACCCCGCACCGCGCGCCGGCGTCACCGCTGACCCGCAGGTCCACCCCGGGCAGCGGAAAGCCGACCGTGCCGCCGCGCCGCTCGCCGTCTTCGGGGCGGTAGGGGTTGGAGGTGAGCATGGCCGTTTCGCTCATGCCGTAGCGCTCCAGGATGGTGTGGCCGGTGCGTTCGATGAAGGCGTTGAAGGTGTCCATCAGCAAGGGTGCCGAGCCCGCGATGAACAGGCGCATGCCGCGGCAGGCCTCGCGCGTGAGCCCGGGCTCGGCCAGCAGGCGCACGTACAACGTGGGCACGCCCATGAAGACCGTGGCCTCGGGCAGCCGTTCGATCACCGCCTTCGGGTCGAACTTCGAGAACCAGATCATCTTGCTGCCGCTGAGCAGCGCGCCGTGCGAGGCCACAAACAGCCCGTGCACGTGGAAGATGGGCAGCGCGTGGATCAGCACGTCGCCGCCTTGCGCTGGCGTGCGCCAGCCCCAGTAGGCCTGCAGCGTCTGCGCGTTGCTCAGCAGGTTGCGGTGGCTGAGCATCGCGCCCTTGCTGCGCCCGGTGGTGCCGCTGGTGTACAGAATGGCGGCCAGGTCGTCGGGCGCCTTCACGGCCGGGGCGTGCTGGTCGCTGTGGTGCGCGGCGCGCTCCAGCAGCGAGCCGGTGCGGTCCTCGTTCAAGGTGAACACATGCCCTGTGCCGGCGCGGAACGCGATCTTGCTGACCCAGCCAAAGTTCTTGCCCGAGCACACCACCACGCTGGGCTCGGCGTTGGTGATGAAGTAGTCGATCTCGCTGCTTTGGTAAGCGGTGTTCAGCGGCAGGTACACGTACCCGGCGCGCAGCACGGCGAGGTACAGCAGCAGGGCTTCGACCGACTTTTCGGTCTGCACCGCCACGCGCGCACCGGCGGGCAGGTTCAAGGACGCCAGCAGGTTGGCGATCATCGCGGTGGCGCGCTCGAGGTCGCGCCATCGGTAGTGCAGCCGTTCGCCGTCGCCGGTTTCGATGGCGATCTGGTCCAGGTCGGCCGGAAATCCGGCGCGCAAGGCGACGAAGAGGTTGCTGTTGGCGGTGGGCGTGGTGCTCATGGCGATGGGGGGTCTGGCGGGCGGAAGCGGGCGGCCGGGCAGGGCCGTCAACCGCGGAACCGCGGACGGCGCTTGCCGACGAAGGCGGTCACGCCCTCGCGGTGCTCGGCGCTGTCGGCGTACTGGTAGTGGGCATGGCGTTCAGCCAGCGTGGGGCCACCGCGGGCGAGCTGGCGCAGGGTCTGCTTGTTGATGCGCAGGGCTTGGGGCGACAACTCGACCAGCCGCTGCGCGCGCTCGATCACCGCGGCGGCCAACGCCTCGGCCGGGAACACCGCGTGCACCAGCCCGTGGTGCAGCGCGCGGGCCGCGTCGAACAGGCGGGCTTCGAGCAGCATTTCGCGCAGCACGGCGGCGCTGGCCAGGCCGCTCATCAGCTGCAATTCGCCGGGCGCCATCGGGAAGCCGATCTTCGCGATGGGCGCGCCGAAGCGGGCCGCGTCGCTGCACAGGCGGATGTCGCAGCAAGCCGCGATCTCCAGCCCGCCGCCGATGCAGGCGCCGTCGATCTCGGCGTAGACCGGCAGGTCGCAGGCGCGAATGGCGGCCAGCGCCGGGGCCACGGTGGCCTCGTGGAAATGACGCAGGCGGTCTTCGTCGAAGCGGAAGTCGATGAACTCGGCGATGTCGCCGCCGGCGGCGAACTGGCCGTCGGCGCCGCCGACGATCACGGCCACCGGCGCGTCGGCGTGCGGCAGCGCTTGCAGGCGTTCAAACTCGGCGCGCAGCGTCTGCCACATGCCGATGTCGATGGCATTGAGCTTGCCGGGGTTGCTCAGCGTGACGCGCCACAGGCCGTTGCCGGCGCTGCCGCAGTGCACGCTGCCGCCGGCCCGCGAGGGCGCCGGGGCGGCTGCCGGCGCGCTCATTCCAGCTTGGCCCCCGAGGCGCGGACCACCTCGGCCCAGCGCTTCAACTCGCTGTTCACGAAGCGACCGAAGGCCTCGCCGTTGAGGTTGGGCGTCTCGGTGCCCAGGCCCGTCCAGGTGGTCTTGAGCTCGTCGGTGTTCAGGGCCTTGGTCACCTCGGCGCCCATGCGGTCAACCAGCTCCTTGGGCGTCCCCTTGGGCGCCCACAGGCCGTACCAGGTGGCGACGTCGTAGCCGGTCACGCCCTGCTCGGTGGTCGTCGGCAGGTCGGCAAAACCCGGCGCCCGCTTGCTGCCGGCCACCGCCAGCGCCTTGATGCGTCCGCCCTTGATGTGCGAGGCCGATGAACCCAGGCCGTCGAACATCAGGTCCACCTGCCCGGCGATCAGGTCCTGCAGCGCCGGGCCGGCGCCGCGGTACGGGATGTGGGTGATGAAGGTCTTGGTCTGCAGCTTGAAGAGCTCGCCGGCCAGGTGGTGCGAGGTGCCGTTGCCGGCCGAGCCGTAGTTCAGCTTGGCCGGGTTCTTGCGGACAAACTCCAAGAAGCCCTTGAGGTCGGTGACCGGCACGCGCTGCGGGTGCACCACGATGACCTGCGGCACGCTGGAAATCAGCCCGACCGGGATGAAGTCGGCTTCCAGGTTGTAGTCCAGCTTGGGGTACATCGACGGCGCGATGGTGTGGTGCACCGCGCCCATGAAGAAGGTGTAGCCGTCGGGCGCGGCCTTGGACGCGATGGTGGCGCCCACCGTGCCGCCCGCGCCGCCCTTGTTGTCGATGATGAATTGCTTGCCGGTGGTCTTGCTGAGCACGGCCGTGAGCGGCCGGGCAAAGGCGTCGGTGCCGCCGCCAGCGGGAAAGGGCACGACCCAGGTGACCGGCTTGGCCGGCCAGGCCGATTGGGCGCGCGCCAGGGGCACGCCCAGCACGGTCGCGGCGGCGGCGGCGCCACGCAGCACGGCTCGGCGGCTCAGGTGGCCGCGGGGGGCGGTTGAATTCGTCATGGAGTCTCCTGTGGGGGGGCGGGACCGCTCTGTGGCAGGCCCGGGGTTACAGCAACGAGGCCACGGCCCGGGAATGGGCAACCTCGCCTTGGACGAACTTCTCGTGGCTCGCTTCGATTTTGTTCAGGTCGTACAGGTAGTTCACCATCAGGCCGTGGCTTTGCTTCAGGCCCTTGCGCGACAGGTTGCCGCGCGGGTTCAGGCGTTCCAGCCGGGCGCCATTGTCCAGGTGAAAGCGCGCCACCGGGTCGCCACCCGACGTCGGCGACACGCACACCAGGTAGGCGCTGCACAAGGCGAGCAGCGCGGCCTCGCCGGTTGTGCCCAGGTGGTCCAGCCCGGCCTGGGTGTGCAAGGTGGCCAGGTCGCCGCCGCAAGTGCGCAGCAGGGTGTCGTGCGCGGCCAGCAGTTCGGCCGCCTGGCCGCGCTTGAGGTTGGGCAGCTCGGCCAGCTTCGGTGCGGAAGCCAGCCACGCCGCAAAGCCGGGGATCGGCGACAAGGTGCAGAAGGTGCGCAACTGCGGCAGCTCGCGCTTGAGCTGCTCGGCCACCCGCTTGATCAGGAAGTTGCCCAGCGACACCCCGCGCAGGCCGGGCTCGCAATTGCTGATCGAATAGAAGGCCGCCACCTTGAACTGGTCGGGCAGCAAGGGCCGTGCGGTCTTGTTGATCAACGGGGCAATGGCCGCGGGCATGTCGGGCACCAGCGCCACTTCGACAAAGATCAGTGGCTGGTCGGGCAGCTGCGGGTGGAAGAACGCGAACAGGCGGCGGTCGGGTTCCAGGCGGCGGCGCAGGTCGTCCCAACCGTCCACCTCGTGGACCGCTTCGTGGCGGATGACCTGTTCCAGCAGCCGCGCGGGCGAGTTCCAGTCGACCTTGCGCATTTGCAGGAAGCCCGGGTTGAACCAGCTGGACAGCAGGTGGAACAGGTCGGCCTCGACCGACTTCAGCTGCGGCTGCTCGCGCAGCCGGCCCAGCAGCGCGCGGCGCAGGCGCAGCAAGGCGGTGGTGCCGCCGGGCGCCCGGTTGATGCGGCGGAACAGTTCCTGGCGGGCCGGTTCGGCCAGCGCGATCAGGCGCTGCAGGTTGTCGGCGCTGGGATCGGCGGCGTAGGCCTGGGCCCCGTTCAGCACCGCGCGTGGCTCGGGGCTGAAATCGCTGGCCAGGCGCTCGAAGAAGCCGTGCTGTTGTTCGTCGGGCAGCTTGGCGAGCCGCTCCACCAGGCTGCCGGCGATGGCCACGCTGTTGGCCTCGCCTCGCTCGGACAGCAGGCGTTTGCAGTCGGCCAGCAGCTTGCGCAGGGCCCGGTCGCTGCCGGCTTTGCGGGCCACTTCGCGCAGTTCGTCAAGCATGGGAGCCTCCGAGGGTCGGGTCGGTGCCGGTGGGGCGGGGTGGTGAAGCCTGGGGCGCCTGTTCCGACGCGCGCAGCGCCTTCAGTGCGACCAGCTGCGCCATCAGGTGGTCGTGCATCACGCGCTCGGCCAGGGCGCTTTGGCCTTGCTGCATGGCGGCGATCAGCGCGCGGTGCTCCTGGATGGAGGCCTCGATGCGGCCCGGCAGGTTCAGCTGGCGACCGCGCAGCAGCCGCAAGAAAGTGCGCAGGTCGTTGGTGATGCGGTCCAGCCAGCGGTTGTCGGCGAGGGCCTGCACCTTGCTGTGGAACTCGTGGTTGGCGCGGTAGTAGCCGGTGATGTCGTGGGCGGCGGCGTGGCGCTCCAGCGCCTCGTGCAGCCGGGTCAGTTCCTGCAGGTCGGCGGCGGTGGCCTTGCGCACCGCCTCGAAGGCGCAGCGGCCTTCCAGCAGCGCCATCACGGGGAACAGCTCGTCGGCGTCGTCCTCCGACAGCTCGGTGACCTTGCAGCCCTGGCGCGGCACCAGCGTCACCAGGCCCTCGGCGGCCAGCACCTTCAGTGCCTCGCGCAGCGGGGTGCGGCTGATCTCCCAGTCTTTGGCCAGTCTCAGTTCATCCACCCATTCCCCTGGGGCCAGCACGCGCTCGAAAATCATGTGGCGCAGCCGGCCGGCCACTTCCTCATGCAGTGACGATGGGCGCAGGGGGGTGGGTTGAACCATGGCCGAACTCTATAACTAATAATCCATAATTACCAACAGGGTGAACACCCAGTGTGCGCCGACCGCGCGCTACAGTGTCCGATGACCGGACACCGCTGAGATGAGCCTCGGACCTGACCCCGCACCGCCGCCCACCGCGCCGCCATCGCCGCCCGCCACCCTGCCGGTGGGCCTGGGCCTGGGCCTGGGCCTGCCCGGTGACGCGCACGCGCTGCTGAAGCTCGCCTCCCAGAGCATGTTCGACACACTGGCCCAGTCGGCCATGGGCATGATGGTGGTCGACCGTGCGCACCGGGTGGTGTGGATCAGCGAGGGCTACAAGCGTTTCTTGCCGGCGCTGGGCCGATCCGAGCGCGACTTCGTGGGCCGCCCGGTGGAAGAGGTGGTGCCCAACACCCTGATGACGCAGGTCATCGACAGCGGCGAGCCGATGCTGGTCGACCTGCTGAGCAACCGCGCTGGCACGTTCCTGGTCAGCCGGCTGCCGCTGCGCGACGCCAGTGGCCAGGTGCTGGGGGCGATGGGCCTGGTGCTGCTCGATCACCCTGAAACCACGATGCAGCCGCTGATCGCCAAGTTCGCGCGGCTGCAGCGCGAGCTCGACGCCACCCGAGAGCAGCTGGCCGCGCACCTGACCCAGCAGCGCCGGCCCAAACACGCCATTGCCAGCTTCGTGGGCGCCAGCGCCCAGGCGCTGGAGGTCAAGCGCCAGGCGCGGCGGGTGGCGCAGACCGGCAGCACCGTGCTGCTGCTGGGCGAAACTGGCACCGGCAAGGAGTTGCTGGCACACGCCATCCACGCCGCCAGCCCGCGGGCGGCGCGCGCCTTCGTGGGCGTCAACATCGCCGCCGTGCCGGACAACCTGCTGGAGGCCGAGTTCTTCGGCGTGGCGCCGGGTGCCTACACCGGCGCCGACCGCAAGGGCCGCGATGGCAAGTTCAAGCTGGCCGATGGCGGCACGCTGTTCCTGGACGAGATCGGCGACATGCCGCTGGGCCTGCAGGCCAAGCTGCTGCGCGTGCTGCAGGAGCAGGAGCTCGAGCCGCTGGGCAGCAACCAGGTGCTGCGCGTGGACGTGCGCATCATCGCCGCCACCAGCCGCGATCTGTCGGCGATGGTCGACGCCGGCCAGTTCCGCGCCGACCTGTACTACCGGCTCAACGTGTTGCCGATCCGCCTGCCGGCCCTGCGCGAGCGGCAGGGCGACCTCGAAGCCCTGATCGACATGTTGTGCGACGACATCGCGCGGCGCAGTGGCATGCCCCACAAGGCGGTGGCCGCCGATGCCCTGGACCTGATGGCGCGCCACCGCTGGCCGGGCAACATCCGTGAGCTGCGCAACGTGCTGGAGCAGGCCACGCTGATGACCGACGACCCGGTGCTGACCGCGGCCCACCTGGCCACTCTGCTGCCGGCGGCGGCGTTGCCGCGTGAGGCGGTGCGGGTGCCCACCGACGCCGACGCGGCCGCGGTGCAGGCGCGCCAGCGCCACTGGGTGGCGGGCGGGGGCGCTGTTGGCGCTGGCGAAGGCCAAGGCGGTGGCGTGCACAGTGCGCCGCCGCACGAAGCGCCGAGGCCGACGCCGCTGTCGACATTGGCGCCGGCCCGAGCGCCGGCAACCACCGCCACACCGGTGGCGCCGCTGTCGGACCCGTCGCCGCCCGGGGCCCGCGCCGCGGGGCCTGCCTCAGCGCCGGTGTCGCAAACGCTGCCGCAGGCGATCGCTGCGCTGGAGCGCCAGGCCATCGCCGACGCGCTGGCCGCGACCGGTGGCAACAAGCTGGCGGCCTCGCGCCGCCTGGGCATTTCGCGCGCCACCCTGTACGAGAAGCTGCGCGCGTTCAGCGACCCGACGGCCGCGACCTGAGCGGCCGCGGACGGACCGTCCTCACCCGCCAGGCCGGCGCTGTCACAGGGTCCGAGCCCGTGTCGTGTCGTGACCACCCATTCAAGCCGACCGCGTCGTGGCCGATAAGACGAGGGTGGCCGGCTGGGCAATCCGCCCGCACCCGTGGCCCGCGCTGGCGTGGTCGCGCCATTTGACGCCCTTCGCCCCCCGGCAATGAACCACCACCGCAGCACCGAGCGCCGCATCATCTACAGCTTGATCGTGATCCTCATCGCGATCCAGCTGGCGATCTTTGTCGTGCTGCGGGCCAACAATGGTCGCATCGCGCGGGCCACGCTCGGCGAGGTGCTGGGCAGCGGTGGCCTGGTCACGCGCAGCCTGCTGGAAACACGACAAAAGCAGCTCGACGAATCCACCCGCGTGCTCGCGGGCGACTTCGGCCTGCGCGAGGCGATTGCCAGCGGCGACCGGCCCACCATCGCCTCGATGCTGGACAACCACGAGAAGCGCGCCCAGGGCCTGCTGGTGGCGGTGCACGACCTCAATCAGCGGCTGCTGGCCCAGTCCAGCCTGCTGCCGATGAACCAGAAGCTGGACGCCCTGTCGCCGGAGGCCAGCCCCCGCGCGCCGCGCCGCGCCGAGCTGCACATCACCAGCCTGGACCGCGGTGGCGAAACCCTGTTTCACCTGTCCACCGCCGAAGTCAAGGCGCCGGCCCGCATGGCCTTCATTTCGATGGGCTTCGCCATCGACACCCAATTCGCCGAGGAGCTGTCCACGCTGACCGGCCTGCAGTTCATGTTCCTGGCGCGCGACCAGAAAGGCGATTGGCGCCTGCACGGCAGCACGCTGCCGCCCAGCGTGACGGCCGCGGTGGTGACCCAGGCGCGGGGCTGGACCGTGGCCGACCTGCAAGAGCGCGACTGGCGCGCCGCCGGCGACAAGGACAACTACGTGCTGTCGGTGCTGCCCTTGACGAAAAGCGGCGGCGGCGAGGTGGTGGCGGTGCTGGGCAAATCGCTGAACCAGGCGCTGGAGCCGCTGCGCCAGGTCGAGGCGGCGCTGCTGGCCTTGATGCTCGCCAGCCTGGTGCTGTCGGCGCTCGCGGTCTACTGGGTGACCTTGCGCATGGTCGCGCCCATCAACGACTCGGCCCACCGCGACACCCTGACCGGCCTGGTCAACCGCCGCTACTTCGACGTGAGCCTGCACCAGGCGGTCGACGATGCCCAGCGGCGCGGCATGCCGCTGGGCGTGCTGATGATGGACCTGAACAAGTTCAAGGCGATCAACGACAGCCTGGGCCACGCGGCCGGGGACGAGGTGCTGCAAGTGGTGGCGCGGCGGCTGCAACAGGCCTTCCGCGTGACGGACACCGTGGCCCGACTGGGCGGCGACGAGTTCGCGGTGATCCTGCCCGGCGTCGACCGTCAGGCCATTCAGCCGCTGCTCGACGCCGTCGTCAAGAAGGTCGCCGAACCCTTCATGCTGATGGGCCGGCCCACCAGCGTGGGCACCAGCATCGGCGTGGCCGTGGTGCCGCACGACGCCGACACCGCGCCCCTGGCCATGGAGCGCGCCGACGCGGCGATGTACGTTGCCAAGAAGGCGGGGTGCGGTCACGCCTTTCACGAGCCGGCGGCGCCCCCGCTTTCGCCCTCACCGCCGTTCGACACCCCTGCCCCGGCCAGCGCCCCGCGGGTTGACGTGGAGGCCGCGCGCGCCTGAGTGTGCTGATGCGGCTGCGGCTGCGCGCGTCGGGTCACCTTCAGCGCCGGTGGGCTGCCACCGTCTTGAAATCAGACAGTGTCCAGGAAATGGACATCAACTCTGCCGCTCATGGCGCAGACGTGTCTTGTTCTCGGACAGTGTGGCGGTGCGGCTGGGCATTTTTGGGCCCGTCTCGGGGCAACACTCAGGGTTTGCCCCTGATTGGTGCGCGTGGCATGTGCTTTGCAAACGACGGGGATGACCCCGTGAGGGTCGCACTTCCAGGAGACCCCCGATGCAACGACGCCCCGCCCTTGCCCTGACCTGCACCGCCGCCGCGCTGGCCGCCTGGGGCCTTGCGCCAACCATCGCTTGGGCGCAAGCCAAGGAAATCCGCATCGCCCACGTGCACAGCCTGACTGGCCCGCTGGAGGCCTACGGCAAGCAGACCCGCGTGGGCTTCCAACTGGGCCTGCAGTACGCCACCGACGGCACGATGACGGTGGCCGGCAAGAAGCTGGTCGTCATCGAGAAGGACGACCAGGGCAAGCCCGACGTGGGCAAGAGCCTGCTGGCCGCCGCCTACGCCGACGACAAGGCCGACATCGCCGTCGGCCCCACCGCCAGTGGCGTGGCCCTGGCCATGCTGCCGGTGGCCGAGGAGTACAAGAAGATCCTGATCGTCGAGCCCGCGGTGGCCGACTCGATCACCGGCGACAAGTGGAACAAGTACATCTTCCGCACCGGCCGCAACAGCAGCCAGGACGCCATCAGCAACGCGGTGGCGCTGGACAAGGCGGGTGTGACCATTGCCACGCTGGGCCAGGACAACGCCTTCGGCCGCGACGGCGTCAAGGCCTTCAAGGAAGCCGTCAAGAACGCCAAGATCGCCCACGAGGAGTACCTGCCGCCGGCTACCACCGACTTCACCGCCGGCGCGCAGCGCTTGATCGACAAGCTGAAGGACCAGCCTGGCCGCAAGCTCATCTGGGTCATCTGGGCCGGCGCGGGCAACCCCTTCAAGATCGCCGACCTGGACTTGAAGCGCTACGGCATCGAGATCGCCACCGGCGGCAACATCCTGCCGGCCATGGCCAGCTACAAGCAGTTCCCGGGCATGGAGGGCGCCACTTACTACTACTTCGGCATCCCGAAGAACCCGGTCAACGAGGCGCTGGTGGCTCAGCACTACAAGGAATTCAAGACCCCGCCGGACTTCTTCACCGCCGGCGGCTTCACCGCCGCGATGGCGGTGGTGACCGCGCTGAAGAAGACCAACGGCGACACCAACACCAACAAGCTCATCAGCACCATGGAGGGCATGAGCTTCGACACGCCCAAGGGCACGATGACCTTCCGCAAGGAAGACCACCAGGCGATGCAGAGCATGTACCACTTCCGCATCAAGGTGGACCCGGCCTTTGCCTGGGGCGTGCCGGAGCTGGTGCGGGAGATCAAGGCCAGCGAGATGAACGTGCCCATCCGCAACAAGCGCTGAGCCGGCGTGCTGGAAACCACCGACCTGACGATCCGCTTCGGCGGGCACGTGGCCGTGGACCGCGTGAGCTGCGCGTTCCAGCCCGGCACGCTGACCGCCATCGTCGGGCCCAATGGCGCGGGCAAGACGACCTACTTCAACCTGATCTCCGGGCAGTTGAAGGCCAGCGCCGGCACGGTGCGCCTGAACGGCGTGGACATCACCGGCGACAGCGCCTCGGCCCGCACCCACCGCGGCCTGGGGCGGGCCTTCCAGCTGACGCAGCTGTTTCCCGGCCTGAGCGTGCTGGAAAACGTGCGCCTGGCCGTGCAGTCGCGCCGCCGCGAGGGGCTGAAGCTGTTCAGCGTGTGGCTGGACCACCGCGCCACGCTGGACCGCGCCCGCGCGCTGGTGCAGCAGGTGCAACTGGGCGACCGCGCGGACGCGCTGGCCAGCAGCCTGCCGCACGGCGACCAGCGCAAGCTGGAGGTGGCGATGCTGATGGCGCTGGAGCCCAGCGTCTACATGTTCGACGAGCCCACGGCCGGCATGAGCGTGGACGACGTGCCGGTGGTGCTGGACCTGATCCGCGCGCTGAAGGCGCAGCGCGACAAGACCATCCTGCTGGTGGAACACAAGATGGACGTGGTGCGCGAGCTGGCCGACCGCATCATCGTGCTGCACAACGGCCAGCTGGTGGCCGACGGCGAGCCGGAGGCGGTGATCGCCTCGCCGGTGGTGCAGCAGGCCTACCTCGGCCTGGCCGCGGTGGAGGAGGCGGCGTGAGCATGGCGAGCGGCATGAAAGGCATGACGGGCAGCGATGGGGCAGCCCACCCGGGCCACCCGGGTGCGCCCGCGGTGCTCGAACTGCGGGGCGTGCACACGCACATCGGGGCGTACCACATCCTGCATGGCGTGGACCTGAGCGTGCCGGTCGGCGAGGTCACGATGCTGCTGGGCCGCAACGGCGCGGGCAAGACCACCACGCTGCGCACGGTGATGGGCCTGTGGCCGGCAAGCCAAGGCAGCGTGCGCTTCAAGGGCGAGCTGATCGGCGGGCGCGCCGGCGACGACGAGCGCCCGGCCACGCTGGACACCCCGCAAATCGCCCAGCGCGGCATCGCCTACGTGCCCGAGAACATGGGCATCTTCGGCGACCTGACCGTGCAGGACAACATGCTGCTGGCCGCGCGCGCGGCCCGCCACGCGGCACAGCTGGACGCCACGCGGCTGGACTGGATCTTCGGCCTGTTCCCGGCGCTGAAGAAGTTCTGGCTTTACCCGGCGGGCAAGCTGTCCGGTGGGCAGAAGCAGATGCTGGCGGTGGCGCGCGCCATCGTCGAGCCGCGCGAACTGCTGCTGGTGGACGAGCCCAGCAAGGGCCTGGCCCCGGCCATCGTGCAGAACCTGATCGACGCCTTCCGCCACCTGAAGGCCCAGCGCACCACGGTGCTGCTGGTGGAACAGAACTTCGCGATGGCCCGCGCGCTGGGCGACCACGTGGCGGTGATGGACAACGGCCGCGTGGTGCACGCCGGCACCATGGCCGCACTGGCCGAGGACGAAGCGCTGCAGCAGCGCCTGCTGGGCCTGTCGCTGGGGGCACACCAATGAACGCACCGGTTTCCGCCACCCCGCCGGCGGCCCCGTCGCCGGGCTTGCCCGCCGCGCCGGCCGCGGGCCACGCCGTGCCCAAGGCCGAGTTCGACGCCCGCCCGCTGTGGCTGCTGGCCGCGGTGGCGCTGGCGGGCCTGCCCCTGATCGGCTCGCCCGCCACCTGGGTCACATTGACGGTGGCGGGCCTGGCCATGGGCATGATCGTCTTCATCATCGCCTCGGGCCTGACGCTGGTCTTCGGGCTGATGGACGTGTTGAACTTCGGCCATGGCGTGTTCATCGCCCTGGGCGCCTTCGTGGCCACCAGCGTGCTGGGCGGCCTGACCGCCTGGACCACCAGCGGCGCGGTGTTGCTGAACCTGGGCGCGGTCTTCCTGGCCATGCTGGCCGCCATGGCGGTGGCCGGCGCGGTGGGCTATGCCTTCGAGCGCGTGATCGTCAAGCCGGTCTACGGCCAGCACCTCAAGCAGATCCTCATCACGATGGGCGGCATGATCGTCGGCGAGGAGCTGATCAAGGTCCTCTGGGGCCCGCAGCAGATTCCGCTGCCGCTGCCCGAGGCGCTGCGCGGCGCGTGGGTGCTGCCGGTGTTCGGCGACGGCGCGGCCATCGAGAAGTACCGCCTCTTCGCCGTGGCCGCGGGCACGCTGGTGCTGCTGGCCATGTTGTTCGCGCTGAACCGCACCAAGGTCGGCCTGCTGGTGCGCGCCGGCGTGCAGGACCGCGAGATGGTGGAGAGCCTGGGCTACCCCATCAAGCGCCTGTTCATCGGTGTGTTCGTGGTGGGTTCGGCGCTGGCGGGCCTGGGCGGGGTGATGTGGGGGCTGTACCAGCAAATCGTCACGCCGCAGATGGGCGCGCAGGTCAATGTGCTGATCTTCATCGTGATCATCATCGGCGGCCTGGGCTCGACGCTGGGCTGCTTCGTCGGCGCGCTGCTGGTGGGCCTGATGGCCAACTACACCGGCTTCCTGACGCCCAAGCTGGCGATGTTCTCCAACATCGGCCTGATGGTGGCCATCCTGCTGTGGCGGCCGCAGGGCCTGTACCCGGTGACCAACCGATGATCCGCCGCCTGCTGTCCCACGACCTGCCGCGCAACCCCTGGCTGGCGGCGGCCCTGCTGTTGATTGTCGTTGGCCTGGCGCTGGCGCCTTTCCTGTTTCCGGGCAGCAAGGCGCTGGGCGTGGCGGCCAAGGTGCTGATCTTCGTGCTGCTGGTGGCCAGCTACGACCTGCTGCTGGGCTACACCGGCATCGTCAGCTTCGCCCACACCATGTTCTTCGGCATCGGCGCCTACGGCGTGGCGGTGGCCAGCACGCGGCTGGGCGAAGGCTGGGGCGCGGTGGCCATCGGCCTGGGTGGGGCGTTGCTGCTGACGCTGGCGCTGTCGCTGGTCATCGGCCTGTTCAGCCTGCGGGTCAAGGCGATCTTCTACGCGATGATCACCTTGGCGGTGGCCTCGGCCTTTCAGTCGCTGGCCTCGCAACTCAGCGACGTGACCGGCGGCGAGGACGGCCTGACGTTCAAGGCGCCGACCTGGCTGAGCCCCTCGTTCGAGCCCTTCGAGAACCCGGTGCTGGGCCTGGCCATCGACGGCAAGATCGTCGCCTACTACCTGCTGTTCTTCGCGGTGCTGCTGCTGTTCCTGCTGCTGCTGCGCATCGTCAATTCGCCCTTCGGCCGCGTGCTGCAGGCCATCCGCGAGAACGACTTTCGCGCTGAGGCCATCGGCTACCAAGTGGTGGTCTACCGCACCTTGTCGAACGTGATGTCGGCCCTGCTGGCCTGCGTGGCCGGCGCGCTGCTGGCGCTGTGGCTGCGCTACACCGGGCCCGACACCACGCTGAGCTTCGAGATCATGCTGGACATCCTGCTGATCGTCGTCATTGGCGGCATGGGCACGATGTACGGCGCGGTGGTGGGCAGCGTGCTGTTCGTGCTGGCGCAGAACTACCTGCAAGACCTGCTGAAGCTTGGCGCCACCGCGCTGGACGGCGTGCCGGTGCTGGCGCAACTGGTGTCGCCCGACCGCTGGCTGCTGTGGCTGGGCCTCCTGTTCGTGCTGTCGGTTTACCACTTTCCGACCGGCGTGGTCGGGCGGCTGCGCGCGCTGCGGCGTGGCGGCGCCGGCCCTCAGGCTTGACGCGTCGCCGCGGCACGCCAAGGCCCGCGCTGCGCTGAGCCCGAATCCGGCGACCCGACCCGCGACCCGCTTTCCGTTCCCGTTCCCCGTGCCACCACAAGACCTGAAGGAGACGACCGTGAACGACCCCCGCCATGCCCCTGGCCAACCCGCGCCCGCCACGCCCTCGGCCACCGTCCCCGCGCGGCCGCTGCGCGGCGCCGTTGTGCTGTTGAGCGCGGCCGGTGCCGCCGCCGTGTTGAGCGCTTGCGGCGGCGCCGCCGAGCCGGTCAACGAGCGGCCCAGCTTCCTCGGCACGGTGCGCACCGCCACCTACGACGGCAACGCGGACGACCTGCTGACGGCGGGCCTGGGCCGCACCGGCCTGGCGTCCGCCACGGCACCGACCTACGCCGACCCGGCCGCCCCCACCGCGGCCGAGCTGCGCCGCGCGGCCATCTACAACAACTACCGCGCCATCGTCGACATGACCGCCGCCGGCGGCTACGGCACGCTGTACGGTCCCAACGTGGACGCCGCGGGCAATGCCACGGCGGGCGAGGGCAAGGTGGCCGGCACCGAGTCCATTGCCTACGCCGACGACGGCACCGGCAAGCTCAACGTGACCCTGATGGTGCAGGTGCCCGCCAGCTTCAACCCGACGCGGCCGTGCATCGTCACCGCCACGGCGTCCGGCTCGCGCGGCGTCTACGGCGCCATCTCCACCGGCGAATGGGGCCTGCGCCGCGGCTGCGCCGTGGCCTACAGCGACAAGGGCACGGGCGCGGCGCCGCACGACCTGCAGAGCGACACCGTGCCGCTGGTCGACGGCCTGCGCGCCACGGCCACGGCCGCCGGCACCGGCGCGGCCTTCAAGGCCGGGCTGACATCGGCCGAGCTCACTGCCTTCAACACCGCCACGCCGAACCGATTTGCCTTCAAGCACGCCCATTCCCAGCAGAACCCCGAGAAGGACTGGGGCAAGACCACGCTGCAGGCGGTCGAATTCGCGCTTTGGGTGCTCAACGAGCGGTTTGCCGAGCGCAACGGCCGCGACCAGGCCCTGCGCACGCTGCGCGCCGAGAACACCCTCGTCATCGCCTCCAGCATCTCCAACGGCGGCGGCGCCGCGCTGGCCGCGGCCGAACTGGACAGCACCGGCCTGATCGACGGCGTGGCCGTGTCCGAACCCGCGGTGGAAATGCCCACCAGCCCGGCGGTCGTGGTGCGCCGCGGCGCCAACGCCGTGCCGGTGACCAGCAAGACCCTGATCGACTTCACCACCCAGGCCAACCTGTTCCAGGCCTGCGCGGCGCTGGCGCCCTCGGTGGCCAGCGCGCCCGGCCGCGCCTTCGTGGTGACGGCGTTCGCGGCCAACCGCTGCGCGTCGCTGAAGGCCAAGGGCCTGCTGAGCGCCAGCACCACCGCCGACCAGGCGGAGGAGGCCCTGGGCCTGTTGCGCGCCTACGGCTGGGAAGCCGAGGGCGATGTGCTGCACGCCTCGCTGGCCGCCTTCGAGGTGGCGCCGGCCGTGGCGGTGACCTTCGCCAACGCGCTGTCGCGCGCCAGCGTCAACGAGAACCTGTGCGGCTACAGCTTCGCGTCGACCAGCGCCACGGGCGCCGTCAACACCTTGCCCACCACCGCGCTGGTGCAGATGTTTGCCACCGGCAACGGCGTGCCGCCGACCAGCGGGGTGCAGCTGGTCAACAACCGCTCGGGTGGCGGCGTGCCGGTGCGCGACCTGCTGTCGACATCGCCGTCGACCAACCTGCAGGACTTCAACCTCGACGGCGCCTTGTGCCTGCGCAACCTCGTGACCGGCAGCGATGCGCTGGCCCAGCGCCTGCAGGCCGGCGTCAACGAGACGCGGCGCAACGGCAACCTGCGCGGCAAGCCGGCCATCATCGTGCACGGCCGCGCCGACGCGCTGCTGCCGGTCAGCCACACCTCGCGGCCCTACGCGGCGCTGAACAAGCTGACCGAAGGCGCGGCCAGCCGCCTCAGCTACATCGAAGTGACCAACGCCCAGCACTTCGACAGCTTCATCGGACTGCCCGCCGTGCTGCCCGGCTACGACACCCGCTACATCCCGCTGCACGTCTATTTGTTCCGCGCGCTCGACGCCGTCTACGCCAACCTGACCGCCGGCACCGCGCTGCCGCCCAGCCAGGTGGTGCGCACCGTGCCGCGCGGCGGTACGCCGGGCGCCGCACCGGCGATCACCGCGGCCAACGTGCCGCCGATCGCGGCCACGCCCGCCGCGGGCGACGCCATCGCCTACGCGGGCAACGCCATCACCATCCCCGACTGAGCCCACCGCGCCGCGCGCCCGACCCGCCATGCCCTTCACCTCGCATTACCTGAGCTGCGAAGGCCGGGAGCTTCACTACACCGACTGGCCCAGCGCGCGCGGCCCGCAGGCCGAGGTGGTGGTGGCCTGGCACGGCCTGGCGCGCACCGGGCGCGACATGGACGACATCGCCGAGCACCTGCAGCAGCGCTACCGCGTGATCTGCCCGGACACCCTGGGCCGTGGCCTGAGCCAATGGAGCCCCGAGCCGGAACGCGAGTACTGCCTGGCCTTCTACGTGCGGCTGGCGGTGTCGCTGGTCAACCAGCTGGGCCTGGGCCAGTTCCACTGGCTGGGCACGTCGATGGGCGGGGCCATCGGCACGCTGGCGGCGGCCGGGCCGCTGCGCGGGCGCATCCGCCGGCTGGTGCTCAACGACAACGGGCCGCAACTCGCGCAGCCGGCCATCGAACGCATCCGCAGCTACGCCGGTAACCCGGCGGCCTTCGCCACCGTCAGCGAGCTGGAGCGCTACTTCCGCACCGTCTACCAGCCCTACGGCTGGCTCAGCGACGCCCAGTGGCGCCGGCTGACCGAAACCTCGGTGCGCCGGCTGCCGGACGGGCGCGTGACGCCGCACTACGACCCGGCGATGGTGATGCAGTTCACCCACCACGACGACGACTACGCGCTGTGGCCCGCCTGGGACAGCCTGGACCTGCCGGTGCTGTGCCTGCGCGGCGAGCATTCCGATTTGCTGCTGGCCGAGACCGCCGAGGCCATGCGCCAGCGCGGGCCGCGCGCCGTGGTAGCCACCATCGCCGGTTGCGGCCACGCGCCGGCGCTGAACACGCCGGCGCAGTTCGCCTTGGTGGAGCGCTTCCTGGCGGGTTGAGTGGCAGGGGGCAGGGGGCAGGGGGCAGGGCCCCTCAACGCACGCGGGGCTGGGCCTGCTGTTTCAGCAAGCGGCGCGCTTCTTTCTCGTGGCTGCGCACCTCGTCCAGCGTCACGTGCAGGTCGGCGAGTTGCTGCTCCAACTGCTCGCGGTGGGCGCCCAGCACTTCCAGGAAGCGGTGCAGCTGCGGCACGGTGTCGCGCGGTGACTCGTACATGTCGACCAGGTCCTTGACCTCGGCCAGCGTCAGGCCCAGGCGCTTGCCGCGCAGGGTCAGCTTCAGGCGGGTGCGGTCGCGGGCGGTGTAGACGCGGTTGCGGCCCTGTCGCTGCGGCTTCAGCAGCCCGCAGTCCTCGTAGAAGCGGATGGCGCGCGTGGTCAGGTCGAATTCGCGGGCCAGTTCGCCGATGGTGAAGAAGCCCGCCGGCGCGGGTGGCTCGGTGCCTTGGTCGGGCGACGCTTCGGCGACAGCAGGCTCGGACATGGCGGCTTACACTGATTCGGTTGACGTTTACGTCAAGTGTAGAGGACACCATGGCCATGAACCCGCTCGAACAGCAACTGCAGTACCCGCTGGGCGACGCCCTGCCCGAAACGGGCCGCACGCTGGCGGTGGCGCCCGGCGTGCGCTGGGTGCGCATGGGCCTGCCCTTCGCGCTGGACCACATCAACCTGTGGCTGCTGCGCGATGTGCTGGACGGCCGCGAGGGCTGGACGCTGGTTGACTGCGGCATTGCCAACGACGCCACCCGGGCCGCGTGGGAGCAGGTCTTCGACAACGAGCTGGACGGCCTGCCGCTGCTGCGCGTGGTGGTCACGCACATGCACCCCGACCACATCGGCCTGGCCCACTGGCTGACCGAACGTTGGACCACGCCGCAGCACGACTGCCGGATGTGGGTCAGCGCGACCGACTACAACGTGGCCCGCCAGGCCAGTGCCGTGGACAGCAGCGCCGGCGGCGAGGGCGCCGCGGTGTTCATGGCCAGCCACGGCCTGACCGATCCGGACGCGGTGGCCAAGATCCGCGGCCGCACCAATTACTACAAGTCCATGGTGCCGCAGCTGCCGCCGCGCTACCGCCGCATGATGCACGGTGATGTGCTGACCATCGCTGGCCAGGCCTGGCGCTGCCACGCGGGTTACGGCCATGCGCCCGAGCACATCGCGCTGCACTGCGAGGCCGCGGGCCTGATGATCTCCGGCGACATGGTGCTGCCGCGCATCTCCACCAATGTCAGCGTGATCGAGCTGGAGCCCGAGGCGAACTCGCTGAAGCTCTACCTCGACTCGATCGAACGCCTGCGCGCGCTGCCTGCGGACACGCTGGTGCTGCCGTCGCACGGCCGGCCCTTCCGCGGCCTGCACACGCGCATCGACCAGCTGCAGCAGCACCACGACGAGCGCCTGAGCGACGTGCTGAAGGCCTGCACCGAGGCGCCGCAGACCGCGGCCGACCTGCTGCCGGTGCTGTTCCGCCGCCCGCTGGACCTGCACCAGACCACCTTCGCGATGGGCGAGTCCATCGCCCACCTGAACCTGCTGTGGCTGGACGGCCGCCTGCAGCGCCACGTGGACGCCCAGGGGCTGCACCGCTTCACGACGACGGCGCGCTGAGCGGGAAGGCCGCCGCCGCGGTTGCCGACGCGAGGTCCGTCACGCGCTCCGCCGGCTTGGGCGACGCCGCGCTTCGCGAAGTGCCGGGGTGTCGATAGCATCACGCTGTGCGCGGGTCGGGCTCAGGCATGCCGGTCTCCCGGCCGCGCCCACGGCCAACCCACCACCCCAGCGAGGCAACCCATGTTCAAGCGTCTGGCATCCGAGGCCCTGGGCCTCAGCGACATCGGCGTCATCGTGCCCGCGTCCGACTACGACAAGGTCGACGCGGACGACTACCTGTTCAGCGAAGACGGCGAAAAGATCTTCTTCCTGATCAAGTCGAAGAAGGACGAGTACTGCTTCACCAACCTCGCGCTGATCCACGTGGACGGTGAGTCGGCGGTGTCGTCCAAGCGCACCATCCGCCGCTACGACTACGCGAGCTGCCTGTTCTCGGACGTCAAGATCGAGACGGCCGGCACCATCGACATGGACGTCGAACTGAAGTTCCGGGTGGACCACGACGTGGTCTTCAGCATTGACGTGCGCAAGAACTTCATCGAGCAGGTCAAGGACATCTACAAGGCGCTGATCACCATCGGCAAGATGCAGCGCCGCGACGACCTGGCGCGGCAGAACGCGATGCACTGCCTGGGCGTGGTGGGCGGCATCTACAAGCTCAACAGCGTGGCCGCGGACGACAGCATCGCCCAGCAGTTCACGCTGCTGTGCAACACCGTCAACGCCACCGTGCTGGACCGCTACACGCGGCGCGACTATGCGCCGGTGTTCGAGCGGTACATCCACAACTGAGCCTTCCACGGGCCGGGCCCGCGGGCGCAATCACAGCGCCACGGGCCCGGCGGGCGCGGCGCGGTCCACCGCCGCGCGCGCCTGCTGCTGGCGCACCCGGTCGACGTACTGGTTGCTGCGGGCAATCTCGGCCGACATGATCTGGTTGTTGCGGCCCATGGTGTCGATGGCCTTGGCGCGGAAGCTGTCCATCGCGTCCATCGCCTGGTAGGTCTGGTCGAACATCTCCTGCACACGCTCGATGCCGATCATCGGGTTGGCGGCGAACTGGGCGGTGGCGTCCACATGCTGGTTGAGCTGGCGGCCAGTCTGCGATATCAGCTCGCCGATGGTGGCGTTCACGCCCTGCAGCATCTCCATCACCTGAATCTGGTTGCCGGTGGCGCGGGCCACGGTCTGCGCCACCGCCAGCGCGCTCATGCCGGTGGTGGCCACCCGGGTGCAGCCGTTCATCAGCTCGCGGCCGGTCTTCTTCAGCACGTCCAGCGCCAGGTAGCCGTTCACGCAGACGGCCTGCTGGGTCAGGATGTCGGTCAGGTTCTGCCGCGCGTAGAACAGCACCTCCTGGCGCAGTGCCTGGGCGCGCTGCGGGTCGGTGGCGTCCAGCGAGGCCACGGTGTCCGCCAGGCGCGTGTCCAGCGTTTCGGCGAAGTGGGCGGCGGCGGCGAGCTTCTGCATCGCCTCCCACAGCTTGCCGCGCGTGGCTTCGATGTCGACGATGTCGCGCTGCACGTCGTCGCGGGCCGCGTACAGCTGGGTCATCGCCGACTTCAGCTGCTCGCCCGCGCTCTCGAACTTTCGGAAGTAGGCCTGCAGCTTGTTGCCGTAGGGGATGATGCCCAGCAGCTTGTTGGGCTGCAGCAGGTCGCCTTCCTTGCCCGGGTTCAGCGCGTCCAGGTGGCCGCGGATCTCGGCCATGGCCTTGAAGGCCGGGCTGGTTTCCACGCCGACCATGTTGCGCTGCATGAAGCGGCCCTGCATCAGGCTGGCCGCGTTCGACACCTCTTCCTTGCCCAGCGCGAACGCGGAGTCCAGCTTGGCCTTGAAGGCGTCGGTGTGCACGTCCTCGGTCAGCAGCGCGTCGACGAAGCGGCGCACCTGGTCGTCGACCGCGGCCTTCAGCTCGGGCTTCAGGGGCACCGCGGCCTTGCTGGTGGCGGCGGGCACGGGCGTGATCGGCTCCGGTGGCTCCAGCGTGAAGGCCGGGGCCGTGGGCACGGGGGTCGGGTCAGTGCTGGACATGGTGGCTTTCCTTCGCGGCGGGAGGCGGGGTGGTCGTGGGGGCGCTCGATGGCGTCGGGCCGGGCGGGGTGGCGCCACCGAACCGGCCGAGGGGCGACAAGTCGAGTTCGGGCGCCGGCGGGGGGGTGTCCAGCAGGCTGCGCGCGCCGAACTTGTCCTGCAGGAACCTGGAATGGACGAGGAAGGCGTGGGCGTCCTGGCTGGCCAGGTCGTCGCCCAGCTGGCGCACCTTCAGCGCCAGTTCGGCCAGGGTGTCGCGGAAGGTGTCCTGCGCGGTCTTGCCGTTGTCCAGCACGCGGGTGGTGGCGTACTGCGCCGGGATCGACAGGTAGGTTTTCAGCGCCTCGGGCAGGTAGCTGATGGCGATGTGGCGGGCGTGGAAGCTTTCCTGCAGCGACAACTGGCCCTTGCTGCGCTCCCACTGCGCCAGCAGCGCTTCCAGGGCCTTGCACAAGTCCAGCACCTGGGCCTGCAGGCTGGCGCTCAGGCGGTTCTCCGGGTTGTATTGCACCAGGCTGCGCACGCCGTCCAGCGCGCGGCCCATGGCCTCGCGCGCGTCGCCTTCGTCGCTGAACGCCAGCGCTTCGTCCCAGGCCGGGTCCCGGGCGCGCGGCCAGCCCAGCCACAGCCCGCCGGCGACGAAGCCCGCGCCGTAGCCCAGCACCGCCACCGCCAGGCCCGACAGCCCGACCAGCCCCAGGCCCTTGAGCACCAGCACGCCGGTGGCCAGTGCCAGGCCGCACCAGTTGGCCGGGCTGGCCAGGAATCGGAACAGCGCGCGCATCACTGGTAGGCCCGGATGTCCTTGAACACCGCGTACAGCGGTGTCTTGCGCGCGTCGAACACCCGCCCGCCGGTCGTCTGCACCAGGTCCTTCAGGTCGGCCTCCTTCGCCTCGCCGAACAGCACCATGAAGACGGGGATGGCGCGCACGTCCTCGGGCAGGCGGGCGTATTCGGCCTTGAAGGCGGCGAGGTTGCGGCCTTCGGTGTTCTCGCCGTCGGTGAAGGCGACGACCGAGTACTGGTACTGGGGCGCCTTCTCGCGCTGGGCCAGGGTGTGGCGCAGCGCGGCCAGCACGGTGTCGTACAGCGCGGTGCCGCCGCTCATCTGCAGCCGGTCGGCGTATTGCCGCACTTGGGCCAGCACCTGCTGCTTGGCCTCGGAGTCCTCCTGCACCTGCACGCCCTTGGCCGCGGCGCGGCCGGCGGGCACCTCGAAGGCCGTGATCGGCCCGGGCTGGTTCGAGAACGGCAGCATCCACACCCGCTCGCGGTTGGTCAGCTTGGCCAGGCGGCCGGTCAGCGAGTTGTCGGCACCGGCGATGTAGTTCAGGGCCTCGATCAGTTGGCCACGCCGGCCGTGGCCGTTCATGCTGCCGCTGGTGTCCAGGACGAAGGTGCTGGCGATCGGGCGGCGAAACTCGTTGAGGTAGGCGTCGATCAAGCCGTCGGCCAACGCGCGGTTCGGCGAGAACGGCAACTCCACCAGCATGTCGCCCTGCGGGAAGAGGTCGGCCGTCTGGCCGGCCACCTCGCCATTGATCGGGCGGCGCAGCGTCTGCCGGGCCAGCCAGGCCTGCGCCTGCGGGCCCTTCAGGTAGGCGGTGACCTTCAGGTAGTCCCCGCGGCGCGCGTCGTCCAGCAGCATCAGCGGGTAGTCTGCGGTGGAAACGCCTTCGTGCGGGTAGACCAGCGTCAGCTTTTCGCGCAGCTTGCCGCTGGCGTTCAGGCTGAGCAGCCAGCTTTCGTAGTTGATGAACGCGTTCAGCTGGTCGGGCTGGTTGCCTTGCTGCTGCAGGAACTTCTCCGACAGGTAGGTGGAGTTGTCGCCCGGCAGCTTGTAGCCCTTGACGAAGTCGGCGATGGCGCCGCGGTCGACGTCGGCCGCGTTCAAGGCCTCGGCCTTGTTGCTGGCGGCGGCCACCACGCCCATCAGCGCCGTGAATCCCTGGTTGGAGGTGGCCGGGTTGCTCAGCGCGTAGCGCAGCTGGCCTTGGCGCGCCGCGTCGGTGATGGTCTTCCACGTGACCTTGGCCGCCACGGCCGGGTCGTTCCAGCCCAGCGCCTTGGCGGCCGACTCGTTCATGCCCACCGCGATCGGGCTGAGCATGATCTTTTCCTGCAGCTTGACGCGCGACTGGCCCTGGGCGTCGCTCAGCAGATACTTGGCGTTGGCAAACCACGCGGCGTGGGCGTCGGTGCTGCCGGTCAGCACGGCCTGGGTGCTTTCCATCGTGCCGCCAAAGCTGAATTTCAGGTTCACGCCGGTGGCCTTGGCGACCATGGCCTCCAGCGGCTGGGCGTCGCGCAGGTCGCTGGTGGCCAGCACCTTGAAGACCGGGGCGTCGGCGATGGCCGCCGGGGCGGGCGCCTGGGCCTCGTCCGACGACTTCGAACACCCGGCCAGCGCACCAGCCGCCACCAGCAACCCGACGAGCGCTCGGCGCAGACCCGACCCGGTCGCCCGCCGGGCGCGCTGAAGTTGCGTCATTGGCTCATCTCCTTGGTCACCACGTCGATCATCTCGGCCATGATCTCGAAGGACGGCGGGTCGACCACCTGCGTCAGCCGCTCTTCCACCGCCAGCCCGGTCGGTTTGACCGCCTGCATGAAGGCGCCCGAATCGGCGATGCGAAAGCCGTACTCGACCCCGATGCGCTGCAGTTCCGGGTGACTGCCCAGCAGGTCGGCCAGGGCCTTGGCGCGGGCGTTGGTGGCCACGAACACCACCTTGTTTACGATGGTCGGCTGCGGATACATCAGCACCATGTCGGATTTGATGCCGTTCTTGCTCAGCGCGAAGCGCACCATCTGGTTTTCGTACAAGAAGGCCATCGGCGTCTTGCCGATGCCGATGGACACGTAGTCGTCGAAGTTGCCGTCGACGTAGTTTTCCTGGTAGCCCTGGCGCTTGAACAATTCGGCCACCTGCAGCGCGACCTTCTGCGCGGTGGCGCGGTCGGTGACGATGTCGCCGTGCACCGCCTGGCTGGTCAGGGCCAGGTACATCGCCGCCGAGTTGCTGCGCCGCACGTCGGTGGTGCTGACCAGCACGCTGCGGGAGACGTCGTAGGCGGTGGCGCCCTGCAGGTCCTTCCAGCGCTTGCGGGCCAGCATCAGCGCGGTCAGTCGGGCCATGTCAACGCCGTAGATGCGCTCGCTCAGCGGCTTCGCGACGCCGTTGGTGGTCAGCACCTGTGCGATCGGCGTCCAGCTGGCGATCACCAGCGGCGTGAAGAACGGGGCCGACTGCGTCACCGGCAGGTTGATCTTGCGGGCGGCGTCGACCACCTGGTTGGCCGCCACGACGCCCGACGAAAAGAAGAAGTCCGGCGTGGCACCGGCCTGCACTTTGCCCGCCATGTCGCGGCTGCCCATGCGGGTCACCGCCACCGGCAGGCGCTGGTCGGCGAGGATGCGCTGCACGCGCTCGTCCTTGAAATACGGTTCGACGTCCAGTGCGATCAGCCCGGTCAAGGGCGTCACCGCGGCCCGCTCGGCGGCCTCCCTGGCCCGGCCCGCCTCGGCCTGCTGGCCCCGCAGGGCAAAGACCAGCGCCGCGCCAAAGGCGGCCAGCAGCGCCAGGGTCAGGGCGACCTTGATGGGTTTGTTCATGCCCGTGGGCTCCTCCGGCTCGACCAGCGTGGCCAGGGGCGTGCCCGGCCATCGCGGCGATTCTGACGCAGGACCGTGGCCGCGGGGCGTGACATGCGACCGGCGGCGGCGCGGACGCCGCCAACGGCGTCAATCGAAGACGGGCAGCACCTCGTGCTTCAGCGGGCCCATGGCCTGCTCGTAGTCGGGCATGACCGAGCGCACCACGTCCCAGAAGCGCGGGCTGTGGTTCATCTCGCGCAGGTGGGCCAGTTCGTGGGCCACCACGTAATCGATGGTGGCGAGGCCAAAGTGCACCAGCCGCCAGTTCAGGCGGATCGCACCGCTGGCGCTGGCGCTGCCCCAGCGCGTTTGCGCCGACGACAGGGACAGCCGCGTGCAGCGCACGCCAAGCTGCTCGGCGAAATGCCGGCAGCGTTGTTCGAAGACCTGCCGCGCCTGCCGCTGCAGCCAGCTTTGCACCAGGTCGCGGATCTGCTGCGGGCTGGCGGTGTGGGGCAGGCCGACGCGCAGCAGGCGACGGGCGGTGGGCGGGGCCGCGGGCGCGGGCTCCAGCTGGGCGCCCCGGGCGCGCGGGTCCAGCACCACGGTGATCGTGTCGCCGAGGAAGGGCAGGGTGGTGCCGTCGCGCCAGTCCACGCGCGCGGCTTGCAGGCGCTGGCCGCGCTCGCGCTGCTCGCCCAGCTTGCGCAGGATCCACGCGGCCTTGGCCTGCAGCGCGGCCTCGATGTCGCCCAGCCCCACCCACCGCGGCGCGTTCACGCTCAAGCCTTCGGTGCCGACGACGAAGCCGATGCTGCGCCGCCGCGCCCGCCGCAGCGCGTAGGCCACCAGGTGGCCTTGCAGGCGCACCTCGCGGTCGGCATGGGGGTGGCGGAACTCGGCGGGGTGCAGCCGGGCGGTCGTGGTGGGCGGGGCGGCGGGCGTGGCGGGCGTGACCCGGGTGGGCGGCTCGCCAGTGGCCGCGCTGGCCTGCAGCACGGGCAGCGGGGCGTCAAACAGCGACAGCTGGGCCACAGGCGGGGAGCGGTCGGCGACGGGGCGCGGCATGGTCCGAGAGTTTAAGTCTCGGTGCGAACCCGCGTGCAGAACCAGCACCCGGGACCGGCGTCCAGCCGCGCCGCGCGTTCAGCGCTTGCCGGCGGCCAGCGGCGTCGGCACGCCGGGGGTGTAGGCCTCCGGGTCGAGGCGGCGCATTTCGGTCTCGATCCATTCCTCGACCTCGCGCATCAGCCCGTCGGCGTCGCGGCCTTCGGGCGACAGGGTCGGGCCGATGCTGATGTCGATCACCCCTGGTCGCAGCACGAAGGACTTGCGCGGCCAGCACCGCGCCGAATTCACCGCGATCGGCAGCACCGAGGCCCCGGTGGCCACGGCCAGCCGGGTGCCGCCGTTCTTGTAAGTCCCGCGCTGGCCGCGCGGGATGCGGGTGCCTTCCGGGAACATGATCACCCAGTTGCCGTTGGCCATGTGCGCGCGGCCTTGCTCGGCCACGCGGTTCCAGGCCTCGGCGCGCTTGCTGCGGTCGATGTGGATCATGTCCAGCCGCGCCATCGCCCAGCCAAAGAAGGGCACATACAGCAGCTCGCGCTTGAAGACGTAGCACAGCGGGTGCGGCATCAGCGTGGGAAAGGCGAAGGTCTCCCAGGTCGACTGGTGCTTGGGCAGCAGGATGATGCGGCCGCTGCGGTCGGCGGCCTGCAGCTTGTCCAGCCCGACGATGCGGTACTTGACGCCGCAGATCACTTTGGCGCCCCAAATCGCCATGCGCAGCCAACGCATCGTGAACCAGTACAGCGGCTCGCCGCGCACGAAGACCGAGGCGATCAGGCACAGGATGGCCCAGGGCACGACCGTGACCACCATCCAGAGCACGAACAGGGCCGAACGCACGGCCGCCAGCAGGCCGGCCATCAGTCCAACCCCCCGAGCACCGAGTCGCGGGTGTCGGCCTTGCCGCGCGCGTGGCGGTCGCGGCGCAGGATGAAGTCGGCGAAGGCGGCCAAATCCTGGTGCACCAGCGTGCCGGGCACCTGCGCCAGCAGCTCGGCGCGCTGGGCCTCGTCCATGTCGCTCGCCTTGCCGGTCAGCACGAGGTGCGCCTCGCAGCCCGCGGCCTGTGCGGCCTGCATGTCGCGCAGCGAGTCGCCCACGGCCGGCACGTTCTTCAGGTCGACGGAAAAGCGCTCGCCGATCTGGTGGAACAGGCCAGGCAAGGGTTTGCGGCAGCCGCATTCGTCGGTCGGCACGTGCGGGCAGAAGAAGATGGCGTCCAGCCGGCCACCGGCCGCCGCGAGGGCCTGGTTGAGCTTGAGGTGCATGGCGTTCAGCGCGGCCATGTCGAACAGCCCGCGGCCCAGCCCGGATTGGTTGGTGGCCACCACCGCGCGCCAGCCGGCCTGGGTGAGCCGCGCCACGGCGTCCAGCGCGCCCGGCAGCGGCGTCCACTCCTCGGCCGAGGTCACGTAGTCGTCGCGGTCGACATTCAGCGTGCCGTCGCGGTCGAAGATGATGAGTTTCATGCGCGGGGGCGGGGCGGGGTGGGGCAGGGCGTTGTTGCCGACGGGCCGACGGGGTCAGCTCGCGAGCTTGGACAGGTCGGCCACGCGGTTCATGGCCGCGTGCAGCTGGGCCAGCAGGCCCAGGCGGTTGGTGCGCAAGGCGGCGTCCTCGGCGTTGACCATGACGCCGTCGAAGAAGGCGTCCACCGGCTGGCGCAGCGCGGCCAGCGCCTGCAGCGAGGCGGTGTATTGGCCGGCGGCAAAGGCGCTGTCCGCCTGCGGGGCGGTTTGCGACAGGGCGGCGTGCAGCGCGGCCTCGGCCGGTTCACGCAGCAGCACCGGGTCGACCGTGGGTTGCACGCTGCCCTCGACCTTCTTCAGGATGTTGCCCACGCGCTTGTTGGCGGCGGCCAGTGCCGCGGCTTCGGGCAGCGCCGCGAAGGCGCGCACCGCGCCCAGGCGCTGCGCCACTTCGGCCAGGCGGGCCGGACGCAGGGCGAGCACGGCGTCGACTTCCTGGGCGCTGTAGCCCTGCTCCCGCAGGCTGCCGGCCAGGCGGTCGTAGATGAACTGGGTCAGGGCCTCGCTCGGGTCCTTGATGGCCGCGCCGAAGGCAGGCAACGCCAGCGCCAACAGGGCCGGCAGGTCCAGCGCCAGTTCGCGCTCCACCAGCATGCGGATCACGCCCAGCGCGTGGCGGCGCAGCGCAAAGGGGTCCTTGTCGCCCGTGGGCAGCTGGCCGATGCCGAACAAGCCGACCAGGGTTTCCAGCTTGTCGGCCAGCGCCACCACCAGACCGACCGCGTGGCGGGGCAGCGCGTCGCCGGCAAAGCGTGGGCGGTAGTGGTCTTCGATGGCCGTGGCCACCGCGTCATCCACGCCGTCATGCCGGGCGTAGTAGCCACCCATGATGCCCTGCAGCTCGGGAAACTCGCCCACCATGTCGGTCAGCAGGTCGGCCTTGGCCAGGCGCGCGGCCTCGTCGGCCTGCGCGGCCAGCGCCTCGCCGCCCAGGCGCTGGCCGATGGCCCGGGCGATCGCGCGCACGCGCACCACCCGCTCGCCCTGGCTGCCCAGCTTGCCGTGGTAGACCACCTTGTCCAGCCCGGCCACCCGGTCTTCCAGGCGCTTCTTGCGGTCCTGGTCGAAGAAGAACTTGGCGTCGGCCAGGCGCGGGCGCACCACCCGCTCATTGCCTTCGATGACGCGGCTGGCGTCGGCCGGGCGGATGTTGCTGACCACCAGGAAGCGGTGCGTCAGACGGCCCTCGGTGTCCAGCAGCGGGAAGTACTTCTGGTTGGCCTTCATCGTGAGGATCAGGCATTCCTGCGGCACGGCCAGAAACTCGGGCTCGAACTGGCACAGCAGCACGTTCGGTCGCTCGACCAGCGCGGTCACTTCGTCCAGCAGCGCCTCGTCGTCGATGGGCGTCAGGCCGAGCGGGGCGGCCGCGGCCTGCAGCTGGCGCACGACTTCGCCGCGGCGCTGGGCAAAGCCCGCGATCACCGCGCCCTGGTCGGCCATTTGCTCGGCGTAGTGGTCGGCGTGCTGCACCACCACCGGGTTCACGCGGGCCTCGAAGCGGTGGCCCAGGGTCTCGCGGCTGGCCTGCAGGCCGAGCGTGCCCACCGGCACCACGTCGGCACCGTGCAGCGCCACCAGGCGGTGGGCGGGCCGAACGAACTGCACGCTGCGCCAGCCGTCGGCCAGCTGGTAGGTCATCACCTTGGGCACCGGCAGCTTGGCCACCGCCTCGTCGAGCGCCTTCTGCAGGCCCTCGGCGATGGTCGCGCCGTGGACGCGGCTGTCGAAGTACAGCGCCTCGGCCTTGCCGTCGGGCTGGCGGCGCAGCTGCGGCAGCACGGAGGCGTCGGCGCCCAGCGCGGCCAGCTTCTTCAGCAGCGCGGGCGTGGGCTGACCGGCGGTGTCCAGCGCCACGGCCACCGGCATCAGCTTGGTGGACACCGCGCGGTCCGCGGCCTGGGCGCGCACGGCGCTCAGGTGCAGGCCCAGCCGGCGCGGCGACGCGAACACTGTGCGCGCGCTGGCATCGGTGGTCAGGCCCTGGGCGGCCAGGCTGTCGGCCAGCAGCGTGGCGAAGGCCTCGCCCAGCACCTTCAGCGCCTTGGGCGGCAGTTCTTCGACGAACAGTTCGACGAGCAGGTTCTTCGTGGTCATGGCGGGTCAGGCCGCTTTCTTGTCGAGCTGGGTGGCGGCGCTCTGCGCGATCTGGGCGGTCACTTCGTCGGCCCAGGCCTTCGGGGCCATGGGGAAGCCCAGGCGGGCGCGGCTGTCGAGGTAGCTTTGCGCCACGGCGCGCGCCAGGTTGCGGATGCGGCCGATGTAGGCCGCCCGCTCGGTCACGCTGATGGCACCGCGGGCGTCGAGCAGGTTGAAGCTGTGGCCGGCCTTCAGCAGCTGTTCGTAGGCGGGCAGCGCCAGCTGCTGGGCCATCAGGTGCTTGCTTTGCTTTTCATGCGCGGCGAAGGCGGTGAGCAGGAAGTCGACGTCGCTGTGCTCGAAGTTGTAGGTGGACTGTTCCACCTCGTTTTGCTTGTAGACGTCGCCGTAGGTCAAGCCGTCGGTCCACTGCAGCTTGTAGACGTTGTCCACGCCCTGCAGGTACATCGCCAGGCGCTCCAGGCCGTAGGTGATCTCGCCGGTGATGGGCTTGCAATCGATGCCCCCCACCTGCTGGAAGTAGGTGAACTGCGTCACCTCCATGCCGTTGAGCCAGACTTCCCAGCCCAAGCCCCAGCAACCGAGCGTGGGGTTTTCCCAATCGTCCTCGACGAAGCGGATGTCATTGGACTGCAGGTCAAAGCCCAGCGCTTCGAGCGAGCCGAGGTACAGCTCGAGGATGTTGGCGGGCGCGGGCTTCAGCACCACTTGGTACTGGTAGTAGTGCTGCAGGCGGTTCGGGTTCTCGCCGTAGCGGCCGTCTTTGGGGCGGCGGCTGGGCTGCACATAGGCAGCCTTCCAAGGCTCCGGGCCGATGGCGCGCAAAAAGGTGGCGGTGTGGCTGGTGCCTGCACCCACCTCCATGTCGTAGGGCTGGAGCAGGGCGCAGCCCTGGCGGCCCCAGTAGTCTTGCAGTCGCAGGATGATTTGCTGGAAGCTCAGCATGGTCGGGGGCTCGGCGTCGAACGAAGCCCGCGATTCTAGGTCCGACGACCCCGCCACCCTGCGGTCACCGCCACCACGGCGAAGCCCAGCGCCCACAGGGGCCACAGCCCCAGGCGACCCACCCAGGTGGCATAGGGCGTGTTGCCTTCACGCGCTTGCACCGTGGCGGCCAGCGTGCCGCGGGTGTGCGGCGTCAGCGCTTGCGTCACCCGGCCGCGGTGGTCGATGACGACCGTGGGCCCGGTGTTGGTGGCGCGCAGCATGGGGCGCTGCAGCTCCAGCGTGCGCAGCCGCGAGATGTGCAGGTGCTGGTCGACCGCAATGGACTCGCCGAACCAGCCAATGTTGCTGAGGTTGGCCAGCACCGTTGGCGCCGTGGCGGGGTCGACGAAGCGCGCGGCCAGTTCTTCGCCGAACAGGTCCTCGTAGCAGATGTTGGGCGCCACCCGCTCGCCGTTGACCTGGAACGACGGCGCTGCCAGCGGGCCGCGGTTGAAGTCGCCCAGCGGGATGTTCATCAGGCGGGTGAACCAGCGAAAGCCGGTGGGGATGAACTCGCCGAAGGGCACCAGGTGGTGCTTGTCGTAGCGGTAGTCGCTCGCGTTCGGGTCGCGGCCCGGGGCCAGGCCGGCGGCGGAATTGGTGTAGCCGCTGGCCTCGTCGCCCAGGGGCACGCCGACCAGTGCGTGGGTGCGTCCCAGCGAGAAGGCCTGCTGCAGCGCGGCCCAGAAGCCCGCTGGCATCTGGTCGGGCAGCCAGACCAGGGCGGTCTCAGGCGCCATCACCAGGTCGACGTCCGGACCGCGCGCGGCCAGCAAGGCTTGCACATGCCAGTCGACCGCGGCGACGGCGCGGGTCGATTCGAATTTCTCGTCTTGCGGCACGTTGCCCTGCAGCAGCACCACCTGCAAGGTGCTGCGCGGGCGGCTGAAGTCGATCGCCGGGCTCACCGCAAGTGCCACCAGCGCGCCCACGGCGAGCACGGGCGCCAGCCCGCGAGGCGGGCTGCCACGCGCCGGCGCGTCCGCCGTGCGGGCTGGCAGCGCGCCAAACACCGCCCAGGCCGCCAGCCCCGCCGCCACGGCGCCCATGCCGAAGGCGCCGACCCACGGCGCCAGGCGGGCCAGAGGGCCGTCCACGTGGGCGTAGGCGGTGGCCACCCACGGGAAGCCAGTGAAGATCACCCCGCGTGCCAGTTCCGCCAGCAGCCACAGCGCCGCGAACAGCAGTGCGTCGCCGCCCGCGTGGCCGCTGCGCCACCGCGCGAAGCCCGCCATCGCGGCGGCCAGGTACAGCGACAAGAAGGCGCTGAGCCCCAGCACCGCGAGCACCGTCATCCACGCCGGCAGGCCGCCGTACTGGTGCATGCTGATGTACAGCCACCAGGTGCCAGCGCACAGCCAGGCGGTGCCGTAGGCCAGGCCCAGCGCCGCGGCGCGGCCGGGCCGCGCCCACCGCACGCGCCAGGCCAGCAGCGCCACCGCCACCAGCTGCAGCCACCAGGCTTCGGTGTTGACATAGGCCAGCGTGTGGACCGCGCCGATCAGCGCGGTGCCCAGCACGTCCAGCGGCCAGGGCCAGGCCGGCCGCTCAGGCGCCATCGGTGCCGAGTGCGTGCTCGGGCGAGCGCGTGACCTTGAACCAGCGCACCGCGCCGCCGCGGGTCAGCATCACGCTGAACACCAGTCCGCCCAGTGGCACCGATTCGCCGCGGCGGGGCACGCGGCCAAACTCCTGTGCCAGCAGCCCGCCGATGGTGTCGAAGTCGGCGGTGGGCAGGTCCACGCCAAAGGCCTCGTTGACGGCCACGATCTCGGCATCGCCGGCCACGCGGTGGCTGCCGTCGGCCAGCGTGTAGACGGCAGACTCGCCGTCCTTGTCGTCGAACTCGTCCTCGATCTCGCCGACGATCTGTTCCAGCACGTCCTCGATGGTGATCAGGCCGGCGGTGGTGCCGAACTCGTCGATCACGATCGCCAGGTGGTTGCGGTTGGCGCGGAAGTCGCGCAGCAGCTCGTTCAGGCCTTTGCTTTCGGGCACGAACACCGCCGGGCGCAGCAGGGTGCGCAGGTTCAGCTCGGGCGCGCGCTGCAGCTTCAGCAGGTCCTTGGCCATCAGGATGCCGATGATGTTGTCGCGCTGGCCCTCGGTGACCGGAAAGCGGGAGTGGCCGGTGTCGATCACCGTGTGCAAGATGTCGTCGTACGCGGCATGGATGTCCAGCAGGTCCATGTGCGGTGCGGGCACCATCACGTCGCCGGCGGTCATGTCGGCCATGCGCAGCACGCCTTCCAGCATCATCCTGGACTCGGGCGCGATCAACTCGCGGTCTTCGGCGTCGGCCAGGGTCTCCATCAACTCGTCGCGCGAGTCGGGGCCTGGGGACATGAATTCGATCAGGCGCTGGAAGAGGTTGCGCTTGGGGTCGTCGGGACCGGGTTTTTCGGCGCTGCGCGCGCCGCCAGATCGTCCAGGGTGGGGTTCGGACATCGCACAGGGCGAAAAGTTGGGCCGGCTCAAGGGTAACCGATGCCGCTTGACAGATGTGCTAGCTTGCTGGTTTGGCCCCGTTGTTGCGACGGGCGCCACCGCCCACACCACAAGGTAGCCCCATGTCCCTGATCCCCGCCACCATCCTCACCGGCTTCCTCGGCAGCGGCAAGACCACGCTGCTCAAGCGCGTGCTGACCGAAGCCCACGGTCAGAAGATCGCCGTCATCGAAAACGAGTTCGGCGACGAGAACATCGACAACGAGATCCTGGTGCGCGACAGCGAGGAACAGATCATCCAGCTGAACAACGGCTGCGTGTGCTGTTCCATCCGCGAAGACCTGCGCACCACGCTGAGCGATTTGGCCGCCAAGAAGCGCAAGGGCGAGCTCGACTTCGACCGCGTGGTGATCGAGACCACCGGCCTGGCGGACCCCGGCCCGGTGGCGCAGACCTTCTTCATGGACGACGAGATCGCCGAGTCCTACCTGCTGGATTCCATCCTGACGCTGGTGGACGCCAAGCACGCCCCCCAGCAGCTGGACGCGCGCCAGGAGGCCCGTCGCCAGGTCGGCTTTGCCGATCAGATCTTCATCAGCAAGAGCGAGCTGGTCGAGGCGGCCGAGGTGGACGCCCTCATCCACCGTGTCAAGCACATGAACCCGCGCGCCCCGGTGCGCAAGGTGCATTTCGGCGAGGTGCCGCTGGCCGAGGTCTTCGACCTGCGCGGCTTCAACCTCAACGCCAAGCTCGACATCGACCCGGACTTCCTGAAGGCCGATGCGTACGACCACGCCCACGACCACCACGGTCATGACCACGAGCACGGCGAGCACTGCGACCACCCGCACCACCACGTGCACGACGACGACGTCAAGTCCTTCGTCTTCCGCTCGGACAAGGCCTTCAACCCGGCCAAGCTGGAAGACTTTCTGGGCGCCATCGTGCAGGTCTATGGCCCGAAGATGCTGCGCTACAAGGGCGTGTTGAACATGAAGGGCACCGACCGCAAGGTCATTTTTCAGGGCGTTCATCAGCTGATGGGCAGCGACCTGGGTCCCAAGTGGGCCCCCGGCGAAAAGAAGGGCAGCAAGCTGGTCTTCATCGGCATCGACCTGCCCCGCGACGTGCTGCTGCAAGGCCTCGAGCAGTGCCTGGTGTGACGCAATCCCGCGCCGTCGGCTGCGCGCGACAGTGGGTGAGAAAGGCGGGCGTCTGCCCGCGATCCACGTGGCTACAATCCGCGGCGCTTTAAAACCGCCTGCCGGCGGCCGACACCGTCCGACCACGGACAGGGCGAAAGCAGCGCGCACCGGCGCAATCCGCCCAGCGGTAAAGAGGAGAACCTCGTGAGCAAGACAACGGCCAAGCCAGCCCCCGCCCCCAAGCAGGAACCCGAGGCGCCAGCGGCCAAGACGGTGGCGGCCCCCGGGGCCAAGCCGGACGACGGCGATGTGGCGCCTGCACCCAAGGCCCGGCGCAGCAGCCGCGCCTCGGCCCCGCCGCCGCCCGCCGCCGCGCCGATTCCGCCGCCGACCTCGCGATTTGCCGACCGGTTCGCGCCGCCGCGCCCGCCCACCCGACAAATGAACCAGCTTTTGATCGACATCACCAAATCACCGACCAAGTCGGACCCCAAGCTGGCCAACGCCTGGAAGACCAAGGCTGGCCGCGACCTGACCGACGCCGAAGTGCTCGCCATGCCCGAGGCCGAGTACATGAACGACAAGCAGCTCGACTTTTTCCGCGCCCGCCTGCAGGCGCTGAAAGATGACTTGCTGTCTAACGCCGGTGAAACCACCGAGCACCTGCGCGAAGACACGTCCATCGTCCCCGACCCCGCCGACCGCGCGACCATCGAGGAAGAGCACGCGCTGGAACTGCGCACCCGCGACCGCGAGCGCAAGCTGCTCAAGAAGATTTCCCAGTCCCTGAGCCGCATCGATTCGGGCGAGTACGGCTTCTGCGACGAAACCGGCGAGCCCATCGGCCTGGGCCGCTTGATCGCGCGACCCACGGCCACGCTGTCGCTGGAGGCCCAGCAGCGCCGCGAACTCAAGCAGAAGATGTTCGGGGATTGAGGTCTGCGTCGCCTGAATCCCTTCAGCCCCTGACCAGCGCGGGACGCCCATGGCCGACGGCAAGGACACCCGCAGCTTCTTCCGCAAGGTCGTCAGCTACGTCGTCAACCCCGCCCAGGAGCGCGGCGACGGCGACCGGGGCAGCGACATCGCCCGCGAAAGCGAGTTCGCCAAGAGCGAGCTGAAGGCGATGATCGAGCGCAAGCGGCGCAACGATTTCGTGCGCAAACGCGAGCTCGACATGCTGCGCAAGCTGCGCCGCCAGGGCCTGACGCCCGAGCAGCTGGCGGCCCTCGGCAACTCGTCGGGCATGGCGGACACCGAGGGCCGCCTGGGTGACACCGAACTGCCCGCGTCCGACGGCTTGAAGGCCAAGATCGATGCCATCGAGCAGCAAATGGTGGCCCCTGGCGTGCCCAGCCGGCGCCGCGCGCCCGGCGAGGCGAGCACCGCCGCGCCCCCGCCCGGCACCGTGCCACCCACCCTGAGCACCCCGGTGACGCGCCCGAGACCGGGACCCCCCAGTTTCGATTTCGGCATGGCCGATACCGTGCCAGACGCGGCGCGCCTCACGGAGTCACCGCTGTCGGCGCGCACGCCAGCCGAGCCGGTCGAGCGGCCACCCTTGGAGTTCAAGTTCGACCTGTCGGTGCCGGCCCCGGCCGCCCCCTCGGCTTTGGCCCCTTCCGGGCAGCGCGCCGGGGCAGCCCCGTTGGCGCCCGCGCCGTCCCCCGCACCGGCCACGCTTTCGGTCCGCGCCGCGCCCGGTGGCGCGATGGACAGCCGGTCGGCCGTCGAGGTCAGCGAAGCCGCCGCGCACGACCCCGAGCTGGACGAGGCCGTCATGGCCTACGCCAACGGTGAGACCGACCAGGCCGAGCGGTCCATGGTCGCCCTGCTGCGCCACGGGGGGCCGCGCAGCCACCACCTGGAGACCTGGCTGACGGTCTTTGACCTGTACCGGGCCACCGGCCAGCAAGACAAGTTCGACACGTTGGTGGCCGAGTTCGTCGAGCGCTTCGGGCGGTCGGCGCCGCATTGGTTTTCTGTGCCCCGCCTGATGGCCGAGCAGGCGGCAGCCACGGCGGCCGGGGTGCGGCCCAAGGTCGCCCGCATCGATGGTCAGGTGGGTTGGGTCAGCCCCGCCCAACTGAACGCTGCCGCCGTCGACGGCCTGCGCCAACGCACGCAATTGATGCCCTTGCCCTGGGTCTTTGACTGGGGCCCGTTGAAGCACATCGACCCCGAGGCCTTGCCGCCCTTGCTGTCGTTGACCCAGCACTGGGCTGCGCAGCCCCTGGACATGCGCTGGCTGTCGGGCGAGCAGCTGCTGGGCCTGCTGGCCGAGCTCGCGCCGGTGGGCGTGCGCGACGCCGACCCCGACCTGTGGCGCCTGCGCCTGCAGTGCCTGCGCCTGGCCAACCGCCCCGACCAATTCGATGAGGTCGCCATCGACTATTGCGTGACCTACGAGGTCTCGCCGCCGTCATGGGAGCCGGCCGTGGCGCGTGTGCGCTTGTCCGGCGCGGCCGGCCACACCCAGGCGGCGCCGCTGACGGTGATTGGCGACGCCACCACCAGCTTCGTCGAGTCGCAGTTGACCGACGAACCGGGCCTGGTGCCGCTGGTGCGCCTGGAGCTGTCCGGCCAGCTGGTCGGCGACATCGAGCCGGTGCTGCGCAAGCTGGACCAGCAGATGGGCGCGGCCACGCTGATGGAGGTGTCGTGCACGCGCCTGGTGCGTGTGGACTTCATGGCGTCGGGCGACCTGTTGAATTGGGTGCTGGCCCGCGCCCGCGAGGGCCGCACCATCAGTTTTGTCGACACCAACCGCCTGGTGGCTTTGTTCTTCAGCGCCATCGGCATCGACTCGCACGCCAGCGTCAAACTGCGTTCCATCTAGGCCGGGTTGCCCCCAGGTCGGCCGCTGTGCTCGGCGCACTTGGAAACCGCCGGCCCCGCCCCACATGCCCCCGATGGAACAATTTCACGGCACCACCATCGTCAGCGTGCGCCGGGGCCACCAGGTCGCGCTGGGCGGCGACGGGCAGGTCACCCTGGGCCACATCGTCGTCAAGGCGAGCGCGCGCAAAGTGCGCAAGCTGCACCACAACCGGGTGCTGGCGGGCTTTGCCGGCGCCACCGCCGACGCCTTCACGCTGTTCGAGCGATTCGAGGCCAAGCTGGAAAAACACCAAGGGCACCTGGTGCGCGCCGCCATCGAGCTGACCAAGGACTGGCGCACCGACCGCGTGCTGCGTCGCCTTGAAGCCATGCTGGCCGTGGCCGACCGAGAAGCCTCGTTGATCATCACCGGCAACGGCGACGTGCTGGAGCCCGAGCTCGGGCTGATCTCCATCGGCTCGGGCGGCGCCTACGCACAGGCCGCCGGGCGGGCCTTGCTGCAACACACCGACCTGAGCCCCGCCGACATCGTCAAGCAGTCGCTGACCATCGCCGGCGATCTGTGCATCTACACCAACCAGAACCACACCATCGAGGTTCTGGAATGACCATGAACATGACCCCCCAGGAGATCGTCTCCGAGCTCGACCGCCACATCGTCGGCCAGCATGCCGCCAAGCGCGCGGTGGCCATCGCGATGCGCAACCGCTGGCGCCGCCAGCAGGTCGAGGGCAGCCTGCGCACCGAGATCACGCCAAAGAACATCCTGATGATCGGCCCCACCGGCGTCGGCAAGACCGAGATCGCGCGCCGCCTGGCCAAGCTGGCGGACGCGCCGTTCATCAAGGTCGAGGCCACCAAGTTCACCGAGGTGGGTTACGTGGGCAAGGACGTTGACTCCATCGTGCGCGACCTCGTGGAAATGGCCGTCAAACAGGAGCGCGAACTGGCCATGAGGCGACAGCGCAGCCGCGCGGAGGACGCCGCCGAGGACCGCATCCTCGACGTGCTGGTGCCGCCGCCACGCAGTTCGTCCACCGAGATCGGCTTCGGCAGCGCCGGTGCGCCCGCCGGCCCGGCGCCGGACAACACCGCGCGGCAGGTCATGCGCAAGCGGCTGCGCGAAGGGGCACTCGACGACAAGGAAATCGAGGTCGACCTGGCCGACGCCAAGCCCAGCCTGGAGGTGATGACCCCCGCCGGCATGGAAGAGATGGCCGAGCAGCTCAAGGGCCTGTTCGCCAACCTGGGCAGCGCCAAGCGCAAGACCCGCAAGCTCAAGATCGCCGACGCGCTCAAGCAGCTGATTGATGAGGAAGCCGCCAAGCTCGTCAACGAGGACGACATCAAGACCGCGGCGCTGACCAACGCCGAGCAGAACGGCATCGTCTTCATCGACGAGATCGACAAGGTGGCGTCGCGGGGCGAGGGGCAGGGCGCGGAGGTGTCGCGGCAAGGCGTGCAGCGCGACCTGCTGCCCTTGGTGGAAGGCACGACCGTCAGCACCAAGTACGGCATGGTCAAGACCGACCACATG
The DNA here is from genome assembly GCA_943370175.1 of Hydrogenophaga intermedia. Classification (GTDB taxonomy): domain Bacteria; phylum Pseudomonadota; class Gammaproteobacteria; order Burkholderiales; family Burkholderiaceae_C; genus Ideonella_A; species Ideonella_A intermedia_A. The sequence goes on from CALRPU020000001.1 coordinate 95,156, forward strand.
CTGTTCATCGCCTCGGGCGCCTTCCACCTCGCCAAGCCCAGCGACCTGATCCCGGAGTTGCAGGGGCGCTTTCCGATCCGCGTGGAACTGGCCTCGCTGAGCGTCGACGATTTCGAGGCCATCCTGACCCAGACCCACGCCAGCCTGGTCAAGCAGTACCAGGCCCTGCTGGCCACCGAAGGGGTGACGCTGACGCTGAGCCCCGACGGCATTCGCCGCCTGGCCACCATCGCTTGTGAGGTCAACGAACGCACCGAAAACATCGGTGCGCGACGGCTGTCGACGGTGATGGAACGCCTGCTGGACGAGGTCAGCTTCGACGCGCCCAACCGCGGTGGGCAGACCGTCACCATCGACGCCGCCGCCGTCGACGCCAAGCTTGCCGAGCTGGCGGGCAACGAGGATTTGTCGCGCTACATCCTCTGAGGGTGACCCGCCGGGACCGGCTCGGCAAGGCCGAGCCCGGTCGCGCCCGAGCCCGACCGGGCGCTGCGATCAGACTTGGAAGGTCTTGACGGTGGTCTTGCGCAGGTGCACCCGACGCTCGTTGTCGCGCAGCCACATTTCCACGTGGTCGGGCGTGGTCTCGAAATGCAGGACGAGGGGGGCGTCGGGCCGGTCGGCGGCCATGAAGCGGAAGGCGGCAAAGATCTCGTCCTCGTTGAAGACCACGTCGGCAGACCGGCGCACGCCCAGGCTGTTGGTCCAGTCGATCTCCACCATGCGCGGCACGGGCCGCTGTTCGCGCGGGATGCAGGCGCCTTTGGCGCCGATGTACGCGTCCTCGCCGTTGAACGAGCGGATGGACATCTCGGTGGGCGCGGTGCCTCCGGTCACCCAGGGCGCCCAGCGGTAGAGCTGGCGGTAGGACTCGAACTGGCCTGGGGGTGGGCCGTGGTCGCGGAGGTGTTGGATCCACTCGGGGGTCAGTCTCTCCTTGAGGATGAACTCGCGGAAGTCGGCCCGGCTCAGGCTGGCCCCTGGAAAGAGCTTGTCCCAGTCCAGATCCACCACGTTGCCATGGCTCACGGCCACTTCGATCTTCTCGCTGTAGGCTGAAAGCCAGACCGTTGCCATCCCCAACGGGGCCATGCCCACGACCACGCCGTCGAATTGCGACTTTCGGCCGCGTCTCGGCACGGCCAATCCGTCCCTGAACCATTTGGCAATGACCTCCCGCGGCAGGTCAAAGGTGGCGCGGTAGAAGCGGTCCTCCGTCCACGAGAACCATTGCAGGTCTGCCGCGACGGGAATGGCCTTCAGTTGATCGCCGACGACGTGGGTTGAGCCCCAACTGCCCCAACCTTTGTTGGTCGTTCGCAAGCTGGGCACCGAGGCGTATCGACCGTCTTCAAGGGTCAGCACGCCCCTCACCACGTACATCGGATAGGCCTTTGGGGCGCATTCGGTGGGGAGCCAGTCGTGCTTCTTTGTGGAAGATTGCGCACGGTCGTTTGGGGCAGCGAGTGGGCTGAGCCCGGGTGCGGCACCCAGGGCGAAGGCGATGCTGCGACGCATTGCGTCGATGTTGGGTTTGGTCATGAATTCCTTTCATCCAGCCAGAATCACGCGCAGGCGCTGGCGTTTCTGCATCGAACCGGCTGACCATGAGGGCTGGTGCACGTTCAGCATTGACCGATAGACCGCGGAGAAGTGGAGGTGACGATGGCGCAGATCGGCGAGCCATGGCGCCACCGGACCTGCTGAACGCTGGGTCAGCCACGGGCCCATGGCCTCGGCTTCTCCTGCTGCACTGGCCAAGATGGCTGCTTCAGCGACCCGCAGGTCCTCGGGCACGGCGTGGCTCTTGTTCAAGGCCGGGTCGATCACGATGCCATGAGCTCTCGCGAAGTCGGCCATCATCAGCAACGGAATCCGCGCGTAAAGGTTGCTGATCCCGCGTCGGTTGGCCTCGATGACGCCCTGTTCTTCGTTGACGGTGAGTTCGTCCGGTCGGTACCAGCCGGACTCGACCAGCCATTGGTACTCGCGTTGCAGCAGTTCGCGGTCGAAGTGGGTGGTCTGCGACACGCCGAGGTCAAAGAGGATGTGCCAGCGTTCGTCCTCGCTGGCGAGGTAGCCACCCCCCACATCGGCGTGCGCGCCGGGCAGGAAGACTTCGCATCCCTTGCGCCCGGCGCTGGCGATGTTGGTCAGGCGGAAGTTGCTGCGGTGCTCTTCGGCAGCGACCAGGTGCACCACCTTCTCGGCGCGCCGGATGGCGTCAAGCCGCAGGTCCTGCGTGTCGTTCCCGTGGTTGCCGTTGTAGGAGGCGACCGTGTCGAACAGGCCGACGAATTTGGACACGACGGGCCCGACCTTGAAGCCCTGTCGCTCCAGCCGCTCCTTCAGCGTGCGGCCTGGGTCGTCCAGGGCGGCCCAGAGGAAGCTTCGGGCGGTGGCCGCGCCGCGGCTGAATCCGAAGCTGTCAAGGTGCACATGCACCAGCGCCCGGCCTTGGGCCATGCCACCGATGCTGGCCAGGATCTTCCCGAAAGCCACTTCGATCTTGGCCGGGATGCCGGTCTTGCCGGTGCCCAGGGCCATGTCCATTCGGCGGTCGTTCTTGCCGTCCTCCGTTCCGACCCCTTCGACGTAGACCGTCACATGCTCGTCCACGTCGGTCCCGCTGCAAGCCAGCACAGCCGACTCGAGCAACGCGATGTTGGTCAGGCCGGCGCAGTAGCTGCTGTCGGTGTGGAAGGTCGGTCCCAGTTCGACGTTCCGGCGGTTGTTGCCGGTGCCATCGAAGAAGACGCTGATGCGCAGCCGCAGGTCGCGGCGGGTGTCGCGTGCCTCGCGCGGCGTTTGGCAGCCCACCACCGCATCGGCGGTGCCGGACGTTGCAGGCGCTGCGCGGGGACGATCCTGGGCCGGCAGGTCCTGGACGCGGGGCAGGCCGGCGGGGGGTGTGGCGGCGGGGTCGCTGGGGGGTGGACTCATCGCGTGGGCTTCGGGATCGTGCAGATGGCGTTGTCCGTGAACGGCGCGCGATGGCAACGCGCCATCCGGTCGTGCGGGCAGTGCCGGTGTCCCTTCAGCACCTGGCCTGCGCGTTGGCCGAGACGGCACTTTAGGAAGGCCGTGGCCGGCCTGCCATCGCCCAATGGTGGGGGCGCGGCGGCGGCGACCAGTGCGCCCATCACACCTTGAACAACGTGACCTCGGTCTTGCGGAGCAGGACGCGCCGGTGGGTGTCGCGCAGCGAGACCTCGACGTGATCGGCAAGGGTTTCCAGGTGCAGCACCAGCGGCGCGTCGGGTCGGCCGTCGCTGAGAAATCGAAAGGCCGCAAAGATCTCGGCCTCGTTGAAATGGACGTCGGCCGAGCGGCGCTCTTGGCGGTGGTTGGTCCAGTCGATCTCGATCGTGCGCGGCACGGGGCGGGTGTCACGGGGAACGCAGGGGCCGCGGGCGCCGATGTAGGCGTCTTCGCCGTTGAAGGACCGGATGGTCATGGTGCTGGGGGCTTCGCTGCCGGTGACCCACGGGGTCCATCGGAACAGTTGGCGATAGGACTCGAAGAGGCCCTTGGGGACGCCGTGGCGTTCAAGGTGGGCGCGTTGTTCAGGGGTGAGGTCGGCTTGAACCCTGCGCTCAACGAGCTCGGACCGCGACATGGCCGCATGCGGAAACACGGAGGTCCACTCCACGGTGGTCTCCGATCCATGGTGCGACGCCATTTCGAGGGTCTCGCCAAATGCGGTGATCCAAACGCTGACCAGACCATGCGGCGCCATGCCGACGATCACCCCATTGAAGCGCGATTCGCGCCCGTGCCTCGGAACGTTCAAGCCTCGTTGAAACCATCCCGACATGACGTCGGTCGGCAAGGCAAAGCTGGCGACGTAGGCGCGGTCTTCTGTCCAGGAGAACCACTTGAGGTCAAGCGACACCGGCAAGGCCTTGACCATCTCGCCAGCCACATGGGTCGACCCCCAGCGGCCCCAACCGTTGCGCGCTGTACGTTCATTGGGAACCATGGCGAACTGGCCTGATTCGAGCTGGAGGACGCCACGGATCAGGTACATCGGACATGCCTGGGGCGCGCATTCCGTTGGCAGCCAGTCGTATTTCGCGACGACACCGCGTGTTTGGTGATTCATGATGGCCAAGGGCGACACGGAAGCGGCAAGCCCCATGCCAACGATGAGCCGACGGCGGCCCTGCATGTGACGCATGGAGATCACTGCAGGAGGTCAACCCGGTTGGACGATGCGTTGCCGTCGGCCTCTTGCGGGCCCGCCAGTCGTCCATTGGGGCTCGTTGGCGCCGCCGTACACGCCGTAGGCGGCGGAGAAGTGCAGGTGCCTGTTGCGCAGTGCGAAAAGCCAAGCTTGAGCGGCTGCGTTCACCCGCGGTTCAACGTTGAGCGAAGAATTCGCGTTGGGCCACGAATCAGCTTGGTTCAGGATTGATTGGACGGTGAGCAGATCCTGTGCAATCGGATGGTCCTCTTCGACTTGCGAGCCGACCGGAACCCCGTGGGCTCGGGCGAACCTGGCCATCAGGTGCAGAGGGATTCGCGCATAGACATGGCCGATGGGCTGTCGATTGGCGACGATCCTTCCATGTTCTTCATCAATCGACAGGTCTGTCGTCTGATACCAACCGGCGTCGACCAGCCATTGGCGTTCGCGTGCGAGACGTTCTCGGTCAAGCGGAGTCGTCTTGTTCGTCAACAGGTCGAACACGATGTGGCCGCGCTCGTGGTCATTGACCGAGTAACCACCGCCGACGTCTGAATGTGATCCTGGCAGGCTGATCTCAACGCCTCGACGTCCTGCGCTGGCGATGTTGGTCAGGCGATAGGCGCGGCGATGTTCGTCCGCGGCAATCAAATGAACGACCCGCTCTGCCGCTTTGATCGCGTCGAGATTCAGCTCGGTGGTGTCGTCGTCATGCGTCAATCCATGCGAAGCGACGGTGTCGAACAAACCCACCAGCTTCACCACAATTTCTGAAGCAGGGTGTCCGAGTCGCCGAAGTCTTGATCGAAGGTGGTCTTCGCCTGCACCGGTGACTGCGCTGATGAAGTGGCGCGCCGCCGCCGCGCCGCGGCTGAATCCAAAAGCATCCACCTCAAGTCGCGCGAGGATGCGGCGTTGGGTGATCGAACGGACCTGCGCCGTGACTTTTTCGACGGCCGCCTCCACTTTTGCCCGAATCCCGGTGCTCCCCTTGCCCGTCACCATGTCCCGCAAGCTGTCTCCCAGCCGATCGGTCGTCCCGACCCCTTCGACGTACACCGTGACGTGCTCGTCCACGTCCGGCCCCGGGCAGGCCAGCCCGGCGGCTTCGAGCAGCGCGATGTTGGTCTTGGCGCCGCGGTAGCTCGCATCGCGGTTGAACGATGGCCCCAGGTCGACGTTCGTCCGGTTGTTGCAGGTGCCGTCGAAGAACACGCTGACGCGCAGGCGCAGTTCGCGGCGGGTGTCCCGCTGGTCGCGGCGGGTCTGGCAGCCCACCACGGCGTGGGCGGTTCCCGAGGGCTGGCCCGGTGCGGGCGATGGCTCGCCGGGCGAGAGGTCGCGAACGCGGGTCAGGCCGGCGGGCGCCTTGGCCGCGGGGTCGCTGGGGCGGCCGGTCATGGGGCGGGGACCTCCATCACATACACCGCATCGTCCTGGAACAACGCCCGTTGAAACAGCGTCAGGCGGTCGCTTTCGGTCAGGTCGCCGCGGGTCAGCACCGGCACCGGCCAGCAGTCGGTGGACAGTGCGAAGCCGGTGCGCAACTGCAGCACGCTGAGGTGCAGCAGCGAGTCGTCCAGTGCAAAGCCGATGCCGCAGGCAAAGCGGATGAGCTTGCGGATGCGTGCGTGCGCGGTGTGGCCCTCGTGGCGGTCCAGCAGCGCACGGTGGTCGGTTTTGAGGCGTGCCCAGACGCGTTGCAGCGTGCGGTCGCGGTGATCCTGCAGCAGCAGGTTGAACTGTTCGGCGTTGATGGTGTTCACTCGGGTGCAAGGCAGCGTGGTCGGAGCCGCCGGCCGCCGCGGTCGATCGCCCGGACTGGGGCGACGTGCGCAAGCGGATGGCCGCCGGGGCTTGGCCCGTCGTGCACAGCGGTGTTTGAATCGGGCGACCCGGGAGCTTAGGAAGCGCAGGCGTCACCAGCCATCACCCGGTGGTGGGTGATGAGGTGGGGGGTGAGCCGCGATCAGCCGCCTGCGGCGCGCTGGGCCTGCAGGGTCAGCAGCCCGTCGAAGATCAGGCTGTCGATGGTCTCGAAGCGCAGGTCGGTGATGGCGGTCAGCTTGGGGGCGGCGCCGCCGCTCATCAGCAACACCGGGTCTTCGCCGCAGTGGTCGCGCAGTTTGCGGTGCATGCGCTCCACGGCGCCGGCCATGGCGTTGGAGCCACCGCTCATCAGCGCGTCGCTGGTGTTGGTGGGGAAGTCGACGATTTCACCGGTGGGCACCTTCAGGCCGGCGGTGCTCATTTCCAGGGCGCGCTGCATCACGCCGAAGCCCGGCAGGATCAGCCCGCCCAGGAAGTGGCCAGTCGCGTCCATCGCGTCCACCGTCACGGCGGTGCCCACCATGACCACCAGCGCCGGCCGCGGCGGCCCCAGGTGCAGCACGCGGTGGCGCGCGCCGATCAGGGCGACGAAGCGGTCGGGTCCCAGCCGGTTCGGGTGGTCGTAGCCGCTGGTGATGCCACCGGCGGCCTTGCTGGACACCACCCAGCGCGGCGTCAGGTCCCACAGTTCGAGCTGTTCCTCCACGCGGCGCTTGATGCCTTCGCCGGCCACCACGCAGCCCAGCATCGCGTCGGGCACGGGCAGGTCCTTCCACACCGTGTCGGCCAGGCTGTCGATGGTTTCAAGGAACACGGCGCCGTGGTGCAGCGCCTCGGCGCCCGGGGTCGGTTGGTCGTACAGGGCCCACTTCAGGCGGGTGTTGCCCACGTCGATGGCAAGGAAAGTCATGCAAGGTCGGGTCGGTGCGCACGGCGCGCGGGCGAAGATTACCCCGGGCGGGCAGCACGGCCACTCGGTGCAAGCGCTACACTTCGAAGTTGACGTATACGTCAATCCGCGCGGAGCGCCTCCGCGCCGGGCGTCGACGTTGTGCCCCTGGAGCGAAGTCACCGTGCCCAACCCCGACGCCCTGCCTTCTCCGCTCGACGACCCCTGGTCTGCCCTGGCCGCGTGGCGGGTGGCCGACGCCAAGGGCAGCGCGAAGGCGTCGGCCAAGGTCCCGGCGGCCGACGACCTGCTGTCCCGCTTCGACCCGGCCGCCAAGCCGTGCTCCCGTGGCGACAAGGCCGCCGACAAGGCGCTGGTCGAGTCCCTGGCGCGCGAGCTGGACGCCTTGCAGAACGTGTTCTACGCCGACCGCCGCTTCAAGCTGCTGGTGGTGCTGCAGGGCACCGACACCAGCGGCAAGGACGGCACGGTGCGCGGCGTGTTCGGCCAGATGAGCGCGCTGGGCGTGCACACCATCGGCTGGAAGGCGCCCACCGAGCCCGAACGCGCGCACGATTTCCTGTGGCGCATCCACCAGCAGGTGCCCGGCGCGGGCGAAGTGATGATCTTCAACCGCAGCCACTACGAGGACGTGCTGGTGCCGCACGTCAACGGCTGGATCACGCCCGAGCAGACCCGCCAGCGCTTCGCCCACATCAACGACTTCGAGCGCATGCTGACCGAAACCGGCACGGTGGTGTGCAAGTTCCTGCTGCACATCTCGAAGGACGAACAACGCGCACGCCTGCAGGAACGCCTGGACGACCCGACCAAGCACTGGAAGTTCGCCATGGGCGACCTCGAGGCGCGCAAGCAGTGGGACGCTTATCAACAGGCCTATGGCGCGGCGATCGCCGCCACCGGCACGCCCTGGGCCCCGTGGACCATCGTGCCGGCCGACTCGAAGACGCACCGCAACCTGATGATCGCCTTGCTGGTGCGGCAGACCCTGCAGCGGCTGGGCCTGCGCTTCCCGCCGGGCGACCCGGCGCTCGACAAGATCAAGGTGAGTTGAGGCGGGTCGCGCCCGCGTCCTGCCCCATCTCCCTGTCCCCGACAACCATTCCAACCAGACCGATCAGGAGACCCCCCGTGACCGACTTGTCCGCCGAGTACAAGGCCCTGGCCAATTACCGCCCCACGCACAAGGTGCGCTTCGTCACCGCCGCCAGCCTGTTCGACGGCCACGACGCGGCCATCAACATCATGCGGCGCATCCTGCAGGGCATGGGCGCGGAGGTGATTCACCTGGGCCACAACCGCTCGGTCGACGAGGTGGTGACGGCCGCGCTGCAGGAAGACGCGCAGGGCATCGCCATCAGCAGTTACCAGGGCGGCCACGTCGAGTACTTCAAGTACATGGTCGACCTGCTGCGCCAGCGCGGCGGGGCGCACATCCAGGTGTTCGGCGGCGGCGGCGGGGTCATCGTGCCCAGCGAGATCGCCGAGCTGCAGGCCTACGGCGTGGCGCGCATCTACAGCCCCGAAGACGGCCAACGCATGGGCCTGCAGGGCATGATCGGCGAGATGGTCATGCGCTGCGACGTGGAGTTGTCGGTGCACGCGCCAAAGTCGCTGGACGCGATCCGCGGTGCGGACGAGCCCGCCCGGCGCGCGCTGGCGCAACTCATCACCGCGCTGGAAAACGGCAAGGCCCCGGCCGACCTGAAGGCCGCCCTGGCCGAGCAGGCCGCGGCCATCCAGACGCCCGTGCTCGGCATCACCGGCACCGGCGGCGCCGGCAAGTCCAGCCTGACCGACGAGCTGATCCGCCGCCTGCGGCTGGACCAGGGCGACGCGCTGCAGATCGCGGTCGTCAGCATCGACCCCAGCCGGCGCAAGAGCGGCGGCGCGCTGCTGGGCGACCGCATCCGCATGAACGCCATCGGCCCGTGGCAGCACGGCCCGCGCGTGTTCATGCGCAGCCTGGCCACGCGCGACTTCGGCAGCGAGATCAGCCAGGCCCTGCCCGACGTGCTGGCCGCCTGCAAGGTGGCGGGTTTCGACGTCATCGTCGTGGAGACCTCGGGCATCGGCCAGGGCGACGCCGCGATCGTGCCGCTGGTGGACGTGCCGATGTACGTGATGACGCCCGAGTTCGGCGCGGCCAGCCAGCTCGAGAAGATCGACATGCTCGACTTCGCCGAGTTCGTGGCCATCAACAAGTTCGACCGCAAGGGCGCGGCCGATGCGCTGCGCGACGTGGCCAAGCAGGTGCAGCGCAACCAGGAAGCCTGGGGCACGCCCACCGAGGACATGCCGGTCTTCGGCACCATGGCCAGCCGCTTCAACGACGACGGCGTGACCGCGCTGTACCAGGCCTTGCTGCCGCGCCTGGTCGCCCTGGGCCTGAAGGCCGGCGAAGGCCGCCTGCCCGCCGTGGGCACACGCCACAGCACCCACCAGGTGCCCATCGTCCCCGGCGCGCGCGTGCGCTACCTGGCCGAGATCAGCGACACCGTGCGCGGCTACAAGAAGCGCGCCCGCGAACAGGCCCGCCTGGCCCGCGAGGTGCAGCAATTGCGCGAAACCGCGCGCATGCTGTTCGAGGACAAGCCCGACAAGACCAAGGCCGTCGAGGCCGTGACCGACATCGCCGTCAAGCGAGAGGCGCGCCTGGACCCGCAGGCCCGCAAGCTGCTGGCCATGTGGCCGGACATGCAGAAGGCCTACGCCGGCGACGAGTACGTGGTGAAGATCCGCGACAAGGAAATCCGCACCCGCCTGACGCACACCACGCTGTCCGGCAGCAAGGTGCGCAAGGTGGCGCTGCCGCCGTACGAGGACCACGGTGAGATCCTGAAGTGGCTGATGCTGGACAACGTGCCCGGCAGCTTCCCCTACACCGCGGGCACCTTCGCCTTCAAGCGCGAGGGCGAGGACCCCACCCGCATGTTCGCCGGCGAAGGCGACGCCTTCCGCACCAACCGCCGCTTCAAGCTGCTCAGCGAGGGCATGCCGGCCAAGCGCCTGTCCACCGCCTTTGACTCGGTGACGCTGTACGGCCACGACCCGGCGCTGCGCCCGGACATCTACGGCAAGGTGGGCAATTCGGGCGTGAGCATCGCCACGCTGGACGACATGAAGGTGCTGTACGGCGGCTTCGACCTGACGCACCCGGCCACCTCGGTCAGCATGACCATCAACGGCCCGGCGCCCAGCATCCTGGCGATGTTCATGAACACCGCCATCGACCAGAACCTGGACAAGTTCCGCGCCGACAACGGTCGCGAGCCGACCGACGACGAGGCGGCGAAGGTCCGCGCCTGGACGCTGGCCAATGTGCGCGGCACCGTGCAGGCCGACATCCTGAAGGAAGACCAGGGCCAGAACACCTGCATCTTCTCGACCGAATTCAGCCTGAAGGTGATGGGCGACATCGCCTCATACTTCGTGCACCACGACGTGCGCAATTTCTACTCGGTGAGCATCAGCGGCTACCACATCGCCGAGGCCGGCGCGAACCCGATCAGCCAGCTGGCCTTCACGTTGAGCAATGGCTTCACCTTCGTCGAGGCCTACCTGGCCCGGGGCATGCACATCGACGACTTCGCGCCCAACCTCAGCTTTTTCTTCAGCAACGGCATGGACCCGGAGTACACCGTGCTTGGCCGCGTGGCCCGCCGCATCTGGGCGGTGGCCATGCGGGACAAGTACGGCGCCAACGAACGCAGCCAGAAGCTGAAGTACCACGTGCAGACCAGCGGCCGCTCACTGCACGCCCAGGAAATCCAGTTCAACGACATCCGCACCACGCTGCAGGCGCTGATCGCGATCTACGACAACTGCAACAGCCTGCACACCAACGCCTTCGACGAGGCCATCACCACGCCGACCGAGGAAAGCGTGCGCCGCGCGATGGCCATTCAGCTGATCATCAACCGCGAGTGGGGCCTGGCGAAGAACGAGAACCCGAACCAGGGCGCCTTCATCATCGACGAGCTGACCGAGCTGGTGGAAGAAGCGGTGCTGGCCGAGTTCGAGAAGATCGCCGAGCGCGGCGGCGTGCTGGGTGCGATGGAAACTGGCTACCAGCGCGGCAAGATCCAGGAAGAGAGCATGCACTACGAGATGCTCAAGCACACTGGCGAGTACCCCATCATCGGCGTCAACACCTTCCGCAACCCGCACGGCGACCCGACGCCCACCGCGCTGGAACTGGCCCGGTCCACCGACGACGAGAAGCAATCGCAGCTCAAGCGGCTGCAGGACTTCCATGCGCGCCATGCCGCCGAGGCGCCGGCAATGCTGCAGCGGCTGCAGCAGGCGGTGATCGACAACCAGAACGTGTTCGAGGTGCTGATGGACGCGGTGCGCTGCTGCAGCCTGGGTCAGATCACCGACGCCTTGTTCGAGGTGGGCGGGCAGTACCGGCGCAGCATGTGAACGCTGGCCTGCGGGCGACGGGGGCGCCGCGTTCAGGCGGCCCTCGCGTGGCTTTCAGGCGACGTTCAGGCGCCCCTCACTTCGCCTTGGGTTCGTCCGCCGCGCCGCGCGCGGCCGGGCTCATCAGCACGTCCATGCGCCGCTGCAGCCGGGCCACCGCGCCGGCATCGCCCGCGGCTTCGGCCTGTTGTTGCTGCACTTTCAGCCAGGCCAGCAGCGGCCGGGTCCAACCTTGCGATGACGCGGATTCCGTGGCCACCTGCGCGATGGGCGGCGCCACGCCGCCGCGGCGCATCATCACACCGGCGGCCACCAGCGTGGACAGCGGGTCGGGCAGCGACGCCAGCGTGGCCGCGCTCGCTTTGCCATTGACCACGTCGCGGTGCTGCGGGGGCAGCAGGGCCGCGTCCTCGGCGGTGGTCTCTCCCGCCAGGTAGCGCGCGTAGGCCTGGTCGGCGGGTGCGGCGTCGGCGGCCAGCGCCGCGTAGCCGGCGCAGGGCTCGAACACCAGGCTCGCCACGCGGGTGGCGCAGCGCACCAGCTCGGCCCGCACCACCACCTCGGGCTTGCCGGAGCGGGCCAGGTCGGCGCGGGCGCGGGCAAATTCCGCCGCCTCCACGGCGTTGTTGCCGCTCAGGTAGGCCATCGTGGCGCGCTCCAGGCTGGTCTTGGCGTTCACTTGCCAGTCGGGCGGCGACTTGCTGGCGCAGCCGCCGAGCAGCGCCAGGGCCGCCAGCGAGGCCAGGGCCATCGGCCGCCATGGGCGGCGATGGCGCGTCGAAGACCCGTGGGCCGGCAACCGCCTTGTCGGACGTTGGTGCGCAGGCAGGCGCGGGCTGGCTTGAGGCGCGCGGGGCAGGGGGTTCATGGCAACTTCACTTCCGTATCGCGGGCGAACGGCCATTTGCGGTTCACCTCGTTGACCAGGGATTCCACCTTGCGAAGGCTGGCCTCGACCTCGGTGCGCAGGGCACCCAGGTCGACGGTGGCCGCGCGGGTGTTGCTGGCAATGCCCTGCGCTTCCACCAGCACCGCGTCCACGCGCTTCAGGCTGGCGCGGGCGTCGCCGAGCAGGCCGTTCATCTGCACGATGGTGGCGCGGGTTTCGGCCATCACGCCAGCATCGCCGAAGACCTGGGTGTCGGTCTTGGCCACCACACCATCGACGCGGCCGGCCAGCCGGTTGGTGGTCTGTGTCAGCGTGTCCAGCCGGGCCAGCAGCGTGTTGGTGCGTTCCAGCGTCTGGGCGATCTGGCGGGCTTCCTTCTCATTGCCCAGCAGCACGCCGAGCGCGCCTTGCGGTCCGTTCAGCCGCTGTGTGGTGGCCTGCAATTGCTTCAACGTGCTGCCCAGCGCGGCGTCCTCGCGCGTCATGGCCGTGAGGTTGTTGACCAGGTCGCGCACGCTGGCCATCAGGCGCGGAATTTCGGCCGAGGCATCGCCCGCCAGCACCTTGCGCACCGCGCCGTCGGGCAGGGCCGGGTCGGTCAGGATGCCGCTGTAGGCGCGCAGCTTCGGGGCACCGACCACGCCGCTCTCCATTGTGAACACGCTGCTGCTGCGCAGCCAGCGCGCGTCCTTTTGCAGCACTTTGACGACGATGCGGGCGTTGCCTTCGTCGGACAGTTCGATGCGGTCCACTTTGCCGATGGGGAACCCAGCAAAGGACAGGTCCTGGCCCACCACCACGCCCTCGGCCGCGTCGGCGACCAGCACCAGCGTCTGCTGGCGCTCGAACACGCCGCGGGCGTACATCACGTAGCCCACCGCCACCGCCAGCAGCAGCGCCACGGCCAGGAGCATCAACCTGGCCTTGCGTTCCAGGTGAGCAACGGGCGGGGCGTCGGGGGCGGGGTGCGGTTCGGCCATCGGTCAATGGTAGTTGCCGAACAGGCCGATGAGTTCAATCAGCAGGATCGCCGACATCAGCCGGGCCAGCCGCGTCAGTTCGGCATGGGCCTGCCCCGTGCTGTCGCGCCGGTCGTGCAGGCCGGGCACCATCGGCACCACCGCGACGGCCAGGCTCATGAAGTACGTCTTCAAGCCCAGGATCAGCAGCGTGACCGGGTCGATCACCTGGCCCACGCTGCGCGTGAAGCCCGGCAAGCCCCAGGTCGCGAAGCCGTACAGCGACAGGTAGGTCAGCACCAGCACCACCACCGAGCTGACCAGCACCAGCGTGATCACCGCGAACTGGCCGGCCAGCACGCGCGGCAGCACCAGGTCGCGGCTGGGGTCGATGCCTTGCTGCAGCAGCGCTTCGAAGCGGCCCTCGACGCGCATCCGCCGCACCACCTCGCCTTCAGCCAGGGTGTAGCGCACCGCGACGAACAGGGCCGCGGACAGCGGGATCAGCTCCAGCACCAGCGTGCGCACCAGCACGTCCAGCGCGTACTTCGACAGGCCATAGCTCAGCGCCGTGGCCAGCACGATGCGGATGATGGCCAGCGCCAGCACCGCGCTCAACAGCGTGAAGCTCAGCAGCATCGGCTGCGTGGCCAGGTAAAGCCGTTGCAGGATGACTGGCCGCTGCGACGCCCGGTAACTGGAAGGCGACACCGCCAGCACCAGCAATTGCGCGCCGACGTTCACCACCTGCCACCAGTTCGCGCCCCAGCGCAGCACCGCGCGCGCCCAGCCACCCGAGGCGTCGATCAGTTCGGTGGCTTGCGGTGGGCGCGGCAGCATGGCCGCAGTGTAGGGTCCGAGCCATGCCCAGGGCGATGGCCGTGGCACGCCCCGCTGGGCCGCGAATCGGGCTTCAGTCGCCCAGGCCTGGCGCGCCAACGCCGGCGGCGGGCGACGCCGTCCAGCGTGTGGTGGCCGGCGGTTGCACAAGGAAGCGGTTGGCGTCGATCGGCGCGCCGCTGCCCCGCGCCTGTTCGGCGGCCGTGACGGCCGGGTGGGCGTGGTTGGCGTGACCGGCGCGGGTGGTCGGGCTGGCGGGGTGGCCGACGATGAAGCGGTCGGTGTCGACGCCGCGCACCCAGGCCACCGGCGCCATCGCCGGGTGCTGGCCCACCACGGCGCCCGCGGACGGGGCAGACGGCGCGCCGGCCGCGGCGAAGCCGGCCCAGGTGGTGATCAGGCCAAGAACCAGAGGACGAGCGATGGAGGCGGACATGGGACGCTTTCAGGGTGAATGTTGCACTGCAGCAAACCCAGTGTACGGTTTAAGGGTTAACCCTGAATCCCCGGGGTGAAGGGGTGTTTGCGTTTCCGCAAGTTCTGAACACGCCGGCACGGCGCCACAACGTCGATCCCACTGACATGGCCCCGGGGCGCGGACGTGCTCAACAGGCCAGGGCGGTCCCTTCAACGGCCGCAGGTCATCCGGTGCACCCGTTGGCACCTTGGCGACTGCGGGGCGGGCGGGCTGCGCTTAGGCTTCGGCGCGCACCGGCCGTCGGTGCGTTGCCCTCAGGCCTGCCCATGAACCGTGTCCTTGCCCACACCGGCGCGCGCTATCCCATCTTTCAGGCCCCGATGGGCTGGATCGCTCGTCGGGCGCTCGCCGGTGCAGTGTCGCGGGCGGGGGGTCTGGGCATCATCGAAACCTCGTCCGGCGAGACCGAGGCCTGCCAGGCCGAGGTGCGCGCCATGGTCGAGACCGGCCTGCCCTTTGGCGTGAACCTGCCGATCCGCTTCCTGAAGGACGACGCCATGCTGCGCTTCGTGTGCGAGTCGGGCGTGCGCTTCGTCACCACGTCGGCCGGCAGTCCTGCCAAGTTCGTGGCGCCGCTGAAGTCGGCCGGCATCACCGTGTACCACGCGGTGCCCACGGTGGACGCTGCGCTCAAATGCGTCGACGCCGGCATCGACGGTCTGGTGGTGGAAGGCGGCGAGGGCGGCGGCTTCAAGAATCCCGAGGAGGTCTCGACGCTGGTGCTGCTGCAAGCGATCCGCGCCCGCGTCGACGTGCCGTTGGTGGCCGCGGGCGGCATCTGCGACGGGCGCGGCATGGCGGCCGCGTTCGCACTCGGCGCGGAGGGCATCCAGATGGGCACCCGCTTTGTGAGCTGCGCCGAAAGCCCGGTGCACGCCAACTACAAGAACGCCATCGTTGACGCCGCCGAAACCGGCACTTGGGTGCTGAACAAGAAGGCCTCGCCATGCATCCGGGCGCTGAAGTCCCAGCGCACCCAGGCGATCCACGAGGCCGGACTGATGCCGCCCGACACTTTCGCCGGCCTGAAGCGCGTCTATTTTGACGGCGACATGGAGGCCGCGCCGGCGCTGGCCGGGCAGACGGTCGGCCTGATCGATGCGGTCAAGCCGGCGGCTCAGATCGTCCAGGAGACGGTCGATGAGTTCTTCGCCATCACGCAGCGCCTGGCCAGCCTGGCCGCTGCGCGGCACTTTGGCTGACCCCGGCACGTTCAGATTTCATTCACCAGGAGACACGATGAGCGGATTGTTTTCACTCGAAGGGCGCGTGGCGCTGGTCACCGGCGGTTCGCGCGGCATCGGGCGCATGATCGCGGCCGGCTTCCTGAAGCACGGTGCCAAGGTCTACATCTCGGCGCGCAAGGCCGAGGCCTGTGACCGCACGGCGGCCGAGCTGTCGGCCTTGGGCCCCTGCATTTCGCTGCCGGCGGACGTCTCGTCGATGGCAGGCATCCAGGGCCTGGTGGCGGCGCTGTCGGCACGCGAGCCGGTGCTGGACATCCTGGTCAACAACGCCGGTGCGGCCTGGGGCGCTGAGTTCGATGAGTTTCCAGAAAGCGGCTGGGACAAGGTGGTCGACCTGAACCTCAAGTCCCCGTTTTTCCTGACGCAGGCATTGCACGCGCACCTCCAGCGCGGCGCCGTGAACCACTGCGCCAAGGTGATCAACATCGCGTCCATCGACGGCATTTCCGTCAACCCGATGGAAACCTACTCCTACGCTGCGAGCAAGGCCGGTTTGATCCAGCTGACGCGGCGCATGGCCTTGAAGCTGGCGCCGGAAAACATCGTGGTCAGCGCCATCGCCCCGGGACCGTTCGCGTCCGACATGAACCGCGACGCCCGCGACCACGCCGACGCGGTGGCCGCCCGCGTTCCGCTGGGCCGGGTGGGCGTCGACGACGACATGGCAGGGGCAGCGATCTTCCTGGCCTCGCGTGCAGGGGACTACGTGGTGGGGTCCACGCTGACGGTCGACGGCGGCGTCACCCACGCCCGGTCCTGACCGTTCGGTGAGGGTGTTTGATGGGGCCCGCGGCGTTGGTCGTCGTGCCCCTGCCGCGTCCGTCCTGTCGCCCTGCGTTGCGTGACGCGGGTTGCGGCGGCGCCAATCAGGCGCTGCGCAACCGGCCGCCGTCCACCCGCACCCGCGAACCCACCTCCAGCCCCCCGATGTCGCGGCGCTCGAAGCTGCGGGTGCTGCCGTTGTCCAGCTGTACGTGAACGCGGTAGCCCACCACGGTGGAAGAGCGGCTTTTCTCGACCTTGTTGCCCAGCACCGCACCACCCACGCCGCCCAGCACCGTGGCCGCGGCGCGGCCATTGCCGCTGCCGATCTGGTTGCCCACCACGGCGCCCAGCACGCCCCCCACCACGGCACCGGCGCCACTGGTCTGCGGCGTCTGGGTGATGGGTTCGATCGAGCTGATCTGGCCGTAGACGGCCACCGGCGCCGGGCGCTGGCTGGCCTGCACCGGCTGCATCACGGGCGAGGGCTCGTACCGCGCCGCGTTGTCCTGCCGCGGTGCTGGCGCCGGTTGCTGCGCCGGCGCGGAAGGCGACTGCTGGTCGCTGGTTTGCGGATACGCCGCTGGCGCGTTGCCCGCGGCGGGCACCGGCTGGTACGCCGTCGTGGCCTGGGCCGGGTTGCCGGTCAGGTTGTTCTGCACGCCAGGCGCGCCGCCGGAGGGGCCGCAGGCCGCCAACACCACGGCCAGGCCAAGGCCGCTGATCACCCAGGCCGGGCGGCGTGCATGGCGTGGGGAAGGGGTGTGCTGCTTCATCTCGGGTCCTCTGCTGGACGGGCTGCATGCCCGGTGCCCGAAGCATGCGCGCCCGCCCGGGCCCGGTCTGTCGGCACGTGGGCGAGGCGCGTGTAGGACGAGTCCGATTCAGCGCCGGAAGCCGTACTCGACGGTGAAGAACTGCGGGCTCAGCCCGGCCAGCGGCTCGCGCAGCTGGTCGATCTCGGCGGCCGGGCCGTGCACTTCGAGGCGGCTGATCTTCGAGATCTTCAGCGCTTCGCCCAGCGTGGCGCCGACGTTCTCCAGGTGCCGCAGCACCGCTGCGGCATCGCGGTAGCCCTCGCGGCAGTGGGCCTCGTCGCCGCTGAACGAGAACGCGTAGTGCACGCAGCCCGGCTCGGTCTGGGTCAGCTGAACGAAGGTCTCGCACAGCGCGCGGAAGTCGGCCAGCTTGTCGGACTCGACCTTGAAATAGGGCACGAGGGTGACGCAGGTGTCGGTGGATGCCATGGTTGTCTCCATTTCCATAAAGGTGGGCCGTCTCGGGGCTGCGGCCTCGGGCGGATTGTGGAGGTCCCGCGGTGGCCCGGTTCCTGCTGTGGACAAGGCGCGGCCGCGGTGGGTTGGGCCCGCATGGCCGGCGTCGCCCCCATCGCGGCGTCATGGGCTTCTCCGCCATCGCGCCCACCGCGGTCGCTGCGCGACACTGTCACCGTGCGGGCGCCCGACCGCTGCCTGGCCGCCTCAGGCCGCCCTTGATCCCGTTGGAGTCCCCATGCCGACCTTGTTGATTCGACACGCCCGCCTGCTGGTCACGATGGACGCGCAGCGGCGCGAGATCCCCGACGGCGCCGTGCTCGCCCGCGACGGCGTGATCGAAGCGGTCGGTGCCACCGCCGACCTGCCCGCCTCCGCCGACGAAGTGATCGACGCCCGCGACCAGGTGGTGCTGCCCGGCCTGGTCAACACCCACCACCACATGTACCAGACGCTGACCCGCGTGGTGCCGGCCGCGCAGGACTGCGAGCTGTTCGACTGGCTGCGCACGCTGTACCCCATCTGGTCGCGGCTGACGCCCGAGATGGTCCGGGTGTCGACCCAGACGGCCATGGCCGAGCTGCTGCTGTCGGGCTGCACCACCACCAGCGACCACCTGTACCTCTTCCCGAACGGCTGCCGCCTGGACGACAGCATCGACGCGGCCGCCGAGGTGGGCATGCGCTTCCATGCGGCGCGCGGGGCGATGAGCGTGGGGCAACGCCAGGGCGGCCTGCCGCCGGACGACGTGGTGGAAGACGAAACCGCCATCCTGCGCGACACCCAGCGCCTGATCGAGCGGTTCCACGACCCGGCGCGCTTCGCGATGCAGCGCATCGTGGTGGCGCCGTGCTCGCCGTTCTCGGTCAGCCAGGACCTGATGCGGGAATCGGCGGCGCTGGCGCGCAGCCACGGCGCAGGCCACCGCGTCAGCTTGCACACCCACCTGGCCGAGAACCACAAGGACATCGCCTACACCCGGGAGAAGTTCAACTGCACCCCGGCCGAGTACGCCGAGACCTTGGGGTGGCTCGGCCCCGACGTGTGGCACGCCCACTGCGTTCAACTGGACGCGGCCGGCGTGGCCGCGTTTGGCCGCACGGGCACCGGCGTCGCCCACTGCCCGGGGTCGAACATGCGCCTGGGGTCCGGCGCGGCGCCCCTGCGTGCGATGAAGGCGGCCGGTGTGCCCGTGGCCATTGCCGTGGACGGCTCCGCCTCCAACGACAGTGGGCACCTGTTGGGGGAGGCCCGGCTGGCCATGCTGCTGCAGCGCGTTGGCGGTGTGGGCGACCCGCTGACCGCGCGCGAGGTGCTGGAGATGGCCACGCTCGGCGGCGCCCAGGTGCTCAACCGCGACGACATCGGCGCCCTGGCGCCGGGCATGGCCTGCGACCTGATCGGCGTCCCCTTGAACGAGATCGGCCTGGCCGGCGCCCAGCACGACCCGGTGGCGGCCATGTTGTTCTGTCAGGTGCCGAAGGTGGCGACCAATGTGGTCCAGGGGCGGGTGCTGGTTCATCGTGGCCAGCTGACGCGCATCGACCTGCCGCGGCTCATCGACCGGCACAACCGCCTGGCGCGGGCCTTGGTCGAAGCCGCACGCTGAGCGTCAGACGCTGACCCAGCGGCTGAGTTCGTTCCGCAACACGCCCAGGCTGATGGGCTTGGTCAGAAAGCCCTGCATCCCCGCCGCGAGGCAACGCTCGCGGTCCTGCGGGGTGGCGTGGGCGGTCAGGGCGACGATGGGGAACGCGCCCAGCTGACCTTGCTGCTGCAGCGCGCACAGCCGCCGCGTCGCTTCCAGGCCGTCCACGCCTGGCATCTGCAGGTCCATCAGCACCAGCGACGGCTCGCGGTCGCGGCAAGCGGTCACCGCCTGCTCGCCGTCTTCCACCAGGCGGGGCCGCAAGCCCAGCGAGGCGATCATCTCGGTGATGATCAGCTGGTTCACAGGGTTGTCCTCGGCGATCAGGATGTCGGCTCCGGACGCGGCCGCCGGGTCCAGCGGCGCGAAGGCCGAGTCGGGCGCGGCGGACCGGACGCCCCGGTTGTGCAGCATCTCGTTCAGGCCCATCGGGGTCAGCGGCATGAAGGCCAGCGGCATGTCCAGCGCGCGGGCCGCGGCTTCCAGCGCGGGTTGGTTCCAGTCGGGCCGCACCAGCAGCACGAAGCGCGTGTCCGGCATCAGCCGGCGAAGCTGCTCCAGGTCCTGGGCGGTCTGCAAGGCGCCTTCCGCCAGCACCACGAGGTCGGGCCGTGGCCGTTCGGGGTCGGCGTGGCATGCGGCGGCCCGCGTCAGCGCCTCGGGCACGCCCGCGACGAAGTCGCCCGTCCAGCCCAGGCGCTGCAAGCGCCGTTGCAGCCACTGAGCAGGCACCGGGCGCAAGTACACCAGCCAGGCGTGGCCCGGCGCTGCGCGCACCACCGGCGCTGGGTTGTCGGGGTCCGCGGGCAGCGCCAGGGCGAGCCGGAAGCTCGCGCCTTCGCCCGGCTGCGTGGTCAGCGTCAGCTCGCCTCCCATCGTGCGGGCCAGGCCCTGCGCGATCGACAAGCCCAAGCCCGCGCCGCCGTGGCGCCGCGCGAGCCGCTCATCGCCCTGCACGAACGGGTCGAACACCCGCGCGGCCACCTCGGGCGTCATGCCCGGGCCGGTGTCGCTGAATTCGATGCTCACGCGGCACGGGTCGGTGCCATTGGCCTCGATGTGGCTCACCACCGCGATGTGCCCCTGCTCGGTGAACTTCGCGGCGTTGGTCAGCAGGTTGCTGGCGATCTGCTGCAGGCGTTGCGGGTCGCCGACCACGCGGCAGACGTCGCCCACATGATCGAACATCACCCCCAGGCCCTTGACGCGCGCCAGCGGCATCACCTGGCGCACGCAGGTGGCCAGGATCTCGGGCAGGTCGAAGGGCTCGGCCTTGACCGGATGGGCGCCCGCGCTCAGGCGCGAGAAGTCGAGCACGCCATTGAGCATGTCCAGCAGGCCGCGCCCGGCTTGCAGGGCGAGCTTCAGGTAGCGCCGCTGCTGGTCGCTGGTGGCCTCGCGCAGCGCCAGCTCGTTCAGGCCGAGCAGCCCGTTCAGCGGGGTGCGCACCTCGTGGCTCATGTGGGCGAGGAAGAGCGACTTGGCCTCGTTCGCGTGCTCGGCGTGGGCCCGTTGCTGCTGGGCCTCCGTCAGCGCCGATTCGAGGCGCTTGGTGCGCTCGGCGACCATCTGTTGAAGGTGTTCGCGGTGGCGCAACAGCTCCTCGCGGGCCATGCGCTGCTCGTGGATGTCACCCACCATGCCGGTCATGCGCAGGCCGTGCTCACCAATGTGGGTGGTGCGGCCACGACCGCGCATCCAGCGGTACCCGCCGTCCGCGTGGCGCAGGCGGTAGTCGCATTCCCAATGGCCGGGCCCGGCCTCCGAGGCGCGGATGGCCTGCTGCAGCGCCGGCACATCCGCGGGATGGACCCAGCTGAGGTAGGTGGCGCGGCTGGGCAACGGGGTGCCCGCGGGGTGCCCAAGCAGCGTCAAGATCTGATTGCTGATAAAAAAATGTGACTCGCCGTCGGCATCGACCCGCTCGAAATGCGCTTCCTGCGAGGCGTCCATCGCGCGGTTGAAGCGCTCCGCCCAGTCCTGCAGTTCGATTTGCGCCTGCCGCTCGGCGTGCACATCGCTGACCATGCCGATGATGCGTTCGGCGCGCCCGTTGGCGCCGGGCCACACGCGACCATGCAGCCGCGCCCAGCGGTGGGCGCCATCGGCGCGCCGGTAGCGCACGTCGTGGTGCAGTACCCCCAGCGTGCGCACCGCCTCGTCATAGGCCGCCTGGAAGCCCGGCAGGTCCGCCGGGTGCACGCGTTCATGCACCGGCTCCAGGGCCTGCACGGGCTCGATGCCCAGCACCGTGAAAAAGCGGGGGGAGTACCAGACCTCACCGGTGACGAGGTGCCGCTCCCAGTAGGCGCCCTCCGACCCCAGCAACAGCCGGTAGGCCCGCCGCAGCTCGTCCAGTGACGCCTGCTCGGCGGAGGGCAGCGGGGCCACGCCGGCGGGTGCGGGCGGTGCCGCGCCATCGTCGGGCTGAACAGGCTTGTTCGTGGGGACAGGGGGCATGGGACGCAGCGGTCGACCCGGAGTGAGGACGCGTCCGATCGGCGGAATTGCCGTGGGCGTCAAGACATAGCTTACGCATGCTTGCGTAAGTCGTGCGATTGGCAATCCCTAAAAATGGGGTTGCGGGCAACGATCATCAACCAATGCGGGCCATGTGTGCTTCATTTCCGAGGCGACGCCCGTGACTTAAGCCGCGCTGCGCGCGGGGCGAGGGGGCGTCCCTAGAATCCTCAGCCTTTCCCGACGGACATCCCCTCCATGAGTTCCGGCCTGATCCGCATCCGCGGCGCGCGTCAACACAACCTCAAGAACCTCGACCTGGACATCCGCACCGGCGAGATGACGGTGGTGACCGGCCCAAGCGGCTCGGGCAAATCGAGCCTGGTCTTTGACACCCTGTACGCGGAGGGCCAGCGCCGTTACGTCGAGACCTTCAGCGCCTACGCCCGGCAATTCCTGGACCGCATGGACCGCCCGGCCGTCGACCGGGTCGACGGCGTGCCGCCCGCCATCGCCATCGACCAGACCAACCCGGTGCGCACCTCGCGCTCCACCGTGGGCACGATGACCGAGCTGAACGACCACCTGAAGCTGCTCTTTGCCCGGGCGGCCCAGTTGTTCGACCGCCAGACCGCGCAACCGGTGCGCCACGACACGCCGGAGACCATCTTCGCCGAGCTGATGGAACGCACCCGCGCCGACGACCCGCGCCTGGTCCTGACCTTCCCGGTGGAGCTGCCCGCCACGGTGAGCGCGGCCGAGGTGGAACAGTGGTTGTCTGCCAGCGGCTACACGCGCGTGCAGGCCGAACGCGAGGTGGCGTCGCCCACCGGGCCGCGCAAGCTGCTCGATGTGGTGGCCGACCGGTTCCGGGTGCAGGGCGCCGACAAGGTGCGCGTCATTGAGGCCATCGAAACCGCGCTGAAGCGCGGCAGCGGCCGGCTCAACGTCCACGTGCTGCCGGTGTCGGGCGGCGACGCCGGTGCCCCCGAGGCCGCGCCCACGCTGTGGCGCTTCTCCACCGGCCTGCACTGCCCCGACAGCGACCTGCGCTACCTCGACCCCCAGCCGGCGCTGTTCAGCTTCAACTCGGCCATGGGCGCCTGCGAGACCTGCCGCGGCTTCGGCCGCGTGATCGGCGTGGACTACGGGCTGGTCATTCCCGACCACCGCAAGACCTTGCGCTCGGGCGCCATCAAGCCGATGCAGACGCCGGCCTGGAAGGAGTGCCAGGACGACCTGATCAAGTACGGCGGCGAGGCCGGCATCCCGCGCGACACGCCCTGGGCGCAGCTCACCGACGGCCAGCGCGACTGGGTCATCAACGGTTCGCCGAACTGGGCGGGCAACTGGAACAAGCAGTGGTACGGCGTCAAGCGCTTCTTCGAGTACCTCGAATCGAAGGCCTACAAGATGCACATCCGCGTGCTCTTGTCGAAGTACCGCAGCTACACGCCCTGCACCGTGTGCCAGGGCGCGCGGCTCAAGACCGAAGCGCTGCAATGGCGCATCGGCACCCGCGCCGACGCCGACGCGGTGCTGCCGCCGGCACAGCGCTTCCTGCCGGCCGGGGTGGCCTGGTCGCGCGAGCAATTGGCATCCTTGCCCGGCCTGACGGTGCACGACCTGATGCTGATGCCCATCGAGCGCATCCGCCGCTTCTTCGACCAGGTGACGCTGCCCAGCACGCTGCTCGACGAGGCCTTGAAGCTGCTGCTCGACGAGGTGCGCACCCGCCTGCGCTACCTGTGCGACGTCGGCCTGGGCTACCTCACGCTGGACCGCCAGAGCCGCACCCTGAGCGGCGGCGAGGTGCAGCGCATCAACCTGACCACGGCGCTGGGCACCAGCCTCGTCAACACCATGTTCGTGCTGGACGAGCCCAGCATCGGCCTGCACCCGCGCGACATGAACCGCATCGTGGAGGCGATGCACCGCCTGCGCGACGCCGGCAACACGCTTGTGGTGGTGGAGCACGACCCCGCCGTGATGCTGGCCGCCGACCGCCTGATCGACATGGGCCCCGGCCCGGGCGAGAAGGGCGGGCAGATCGTCTTCGACGGCACGCCCGAAGCCATCCGCAAGGTGGACACGCTGACCGGCGCCTACCTGGGCGCGCGCAAGCAGGTCGGCATGGGCATCAAGCGGCTGGTGGGCGAGGCCACGCCCAAGCTGATCCTGGAAGACGTGCGCGAGCACAACCTCAAGGGCGTGACCGTCGAGTTCCCGCTGCTGCACCTGGTGACGGTCACCGGCGTCAGCGGCAGCGGCAAGAGTTCGTTGATGCAGGACGTGCTGTACCCGGCCCTGGCGCGCCACTTCGGCAAGGCCACCGAGGCGCCCGGCGCGCACGGCCGCCTGCTGGGCGCGGACTGGCTCAGCGACGCGGTCTTCGTCGACCAGTCGCCGATCGGCAAGACGGCGCGGTCGAACCCGGCCAGCTACGTCGGCGCCTTCGACGAGATCCGCAAGCTGTTCGCCGACGCGCCGCTCGCGCGGGAACGGGGCTACACCGCCGGCATGTTCAGCTTCAACGCCGGCGATGGGCGCTGCCCGACCTGCGGCGGCTCGGGCTTCGAGCACGTGGAAATGCAGTTCCTGAGCGACGTCTACCTGCGCTGCCCGGACTGCGACGGCCGCCGCTACCGCGCCGAGCTGCTGGAAGTGAAGATCGAGCGCCGCCTGCCCAGCGACCTGGGCCGCGAACTGAGCGTGGCCGACGTGCTGGAGCTGACCGTCAGCGAGGCGGTGCAGCTGTTCGCCCAGGACCGCGAGGTGCTGCGCGTGCTGCAACCCATCGTGGACGTGGGCCTGGAGTACGTCAAGCTGGGCCAGCCGGTGCCCACGCTCAGCGGCGGCGAGGCCCAGCGGCTGAAGCTGGCCGGCTTCCTGGCCGAGGCCGCGCAGGGCGGCAGCGTCAGCCGCCAGCCGGTGGCGCGCAAGGGCCGCCTGTTCCTGTTCGACGAGCCCACCACCGGTCTGCATTTCGACGACATCGCCAAGCTGATGCGGTCCTTCCGCAAGCTGCTGGACGGCGGCCATTCGATCATCGTGATCGAGCACAACCTGGACGTGATCCGCGCCAGCGACTGGCTGATCGACCTGGGCCCGGAAGGTGGCGATGCCGGCGGCGAGGTGGTGTGCGTGGGCACGCCCGAGGAAGTCAAGCGCCACCCCACCAGCCACACCGGCCGCGCGCTGCTGGACTACGACATCGCCATGGGCTTCATGGCGCCGGTGGCCGGCGAGCCCGCGGCGGGCTATGTCAGTCCGCCAGCGCGCACGCCGGTGCCGCGCCACGACGACATCGACATCGTCAACGCGCGCGAGCACAACCTGAAGTCGCTGTCGGTGTCGATCCCGCGCGGCAAATTCAGCGTCATCACCGGGGTCAGCGGCAGCGGCAAGAGCACGCTGGCCTTCGACATCCTGTTCAACGAAGGCCAGCGCCGCTACCTGGAAAGCCTGAACGCCTACGCCCGCAGCATCGTGCAGCCGGCCGGGCGGCCGGAGGTGGACGCGGTGTACGGCATTCCGCCCACGGTGGCCATCGAGCAGCGGCTCAGCCGGGGCGGGCGCAAGAGCACGGTCGCCACCACCACCGAGGTCTGGCACTTCCTGCGCTTGCTGTACGTCAAGCTGGGCTTGCAGCACTGCCCGAAGGACGGTACCGAAGTGCGGCCACAGTCGCCCGAAAGCATCGCCGCGCAATTGCTTCGCGAGCACAAGGGCCAGCACATCGGCCTGCTGGCGCCGCTGGTGGTCCACCGCAAGGGCGTCTACACCGACCTGGCGAAGTGGGCCAAGCAGCGCGGCCACAGCCACCTGCGGGTGGACGGCGAGTTCCTGAAGGTCGACCCCTGGCCGCGGCTGGACCGCTTCAAGGAACACACGCTGGAACTGCCGGTGGGCGACATCGTCGTCAGCGCTGAAAACGAGGCCGCGCTGCGCGACCTGCTGGCCCGGGCCCTGGCGCTGGGCAAAGGCGTGATGCACCTGCTGGCGCCGCTGGACGGTCTGAAGCAGGCGCTGGAAACCGGCGCGCCCACCGCGGGCATCGGCCAGCTGAAGGTGTTCTCCATCAAGCGCGCCTGCCCCAGCTGCGGCACCAGCTACCCCGAGCTGGACCCGCGCATGTTCAGCTACAACAGCAAGCACGGCTGGTGCACCACCTGCGTGGGCACCGGGCTGGCGCTGACCCGCGAGCAGCGCAAGGCCTTCGACGATTCGGTGCAGGACGACGACAACAAGGGCCGAGAGCAGAGCTTTCCGTCCGAGGAGCCCGAGGTGGACGGCGTGGTCGACGAGCCCTGCCCGGATTGCCACGGCACGCGGCTGAACCCGGTGTCGCGCGGTGTGACCTTTGGCGGCCATTCCATCGCCTGGGTCGCGCAATGGAGCGTCTCCGAGGCGCGGCAGTGGGTGGCCTCGCTGCAACTGCAGGGGCGCGACGCCGAGATCGCCCGCGACGTGGTGACCGAGATCAAGGGCCGGCTGGAGTTCCTGGAGGAAGTGGGCCTGGGCTACCTGACACTGGACCGCGCCGCGCCCACGCTCAGCGGCGGCGAGGCGCAGCGCATTCGCCTCGCGGCCCAGCTGGGCAGCAACCTGCAGGGCGTGTGCTACGTGCTGGACGAGCCGACCATCGGCCTGCACCCGCGCGACAACCGCATCCTGCTGGACGCGCTGAAATCGCTCAGCGACAAGGGCAACACGCTGGTGGTGGTGGAGCACGACGAGGACACCATCCGCCGCGCCGACCACCTGATCGACATCGGCCCCGGTGCCGGCAAGCGCGGCGGGCGGCTGGTGGCCCAGGGCAGCGCGGCCGACCTGTCGGCCAACGCCGATTCGCAGACCGGTCGGCTGCTGGCCCACCCGATGGTCCACCCGCTGCAGGCGCGCCGGGCGGTGCAGCTGCACGCCGAGGGCGACAGCCCCGGGGCGACGCGCACCAGCCTGCGCATCGAGGGCGCCAACCTGCACAACCTGCGCGACGTCAGCATCGACATTCCGCTGAAGCGCCTGGTGGCGATCACCGGCGTCAGCGGCTCGGGCAAGTCGACGCTGGCGCGCGACGTGCTGCTGGGCAACCTGCAGTTCATCAACGTGAAGGGCGGCAAGCCGAACTGGCAGGGTTGCGAGCAGATCGACGGTTGGGGCTTCATCGACCGCGTGCTGGAGGTGGACCAGACGCCCATCGGCAAGACGCCGCGCTCCTGCCCGGCCACCTACATCGGCTTCTGGGACACCATCCGCAAGCTGTTCGCCGACACGCTGGAGTCGCGGGCGCGCGGCTACGCGCCCAACCGCTTCAGCTTCAACACCGGCGAGGGCCGCTGCCCGGTGTGCGAAGGTCAGGGCATGCGCACCATCGAAATGAGCTTCCTGCCCGACGTGAAGCTGCCCTGTGACGGCTGCCACGGCCAGCGCTTCAACCCAGAGACGCTGGCGGTCAGCTGGCGCGGCAAGAGCATTGGCGACGTGCTGCGCATGGAGGTCGACGAGGCGGTGGACTTCTTCGCCAGCATGCCCAACATCGCCCACCCGCTGCAGCTGCTCAAGGACGTCGGCCTGGGCTACCTGACGTTGGGCCAGCCCTCGCCCACGCTCAGCGGCGGCGAGGCGCAGCGCATCAAGCTGGTGACCGAGCTGACCAAGGTGCGCGACGACGTGGGCAAGCGCGGCAACAAGGCACCGCACACGCTGTACGTGCTGGACGAGCCCACCGTGGGCCTGCACATGGCCGATGTGGCCAAGCTGATCAAGGTGCTGCACCGGCTGGTGGACGGCGGGCACAGCGTGGTGGTGATCGAGCACGACCTGGACGTCATTGCCGAGGCCGACTGGGTCATCGACATGGGCCCTGAGGGCGGCGGCGGCGGCGGCACCGTGGTGGCCGCCGAGCCGCCGGACGCGCTGGTCAAGCGCCGGGCCAGCCACACCGGTGCGGCTTTGCGGTCGGTCTTGCTGCGCGGTTGATGCGCGGCGTGGCGCGGCGCAAACGTGACGGCGTTGCGTTCAAGTCGACAAACGACACGCGCTAGCATTCGGGCATTGTCGACCCAGCCAGGAACTTTGCCGTGATCAACCGACTGTCCCTCGCGGCGCTGAGCGCCGTTTCCCTGAGTGCGCTGGTGGCCGCCTGCGGCGGCGGCGGTGACGCGCCCGCCGCGCCGACGGCCACGGCGGCAGGGGTGTCGGGCGACTGCGCGGCCAAGCGAACGCAGGCCGGGCTCGATGTGGTGCTGCTGATCGGCCAATCGAACATGTCGGGCTACGGGGGCTACATCGTGCCGGGCTTCGACACCACCGACACGCGCATCCAGCAATGGAGCCGCGCCCAGAAGGCAACCCTCGCCGTCGACCCGCTGGAGCACCCGGACGCGCCCTTGAACGTCGGCCGCATCGGCCCCGGCATGTCCTTCGCGCGGGCCTACCTGAAGTCATTGCCGGACAACCGCGGCGTGCTGCTGGTGCCCGCGGCCGAAGCCGCCACCAGCTTTGCTGGCGGCAACTGGAACCCGGGCAACGCGCTGTTTGAAGAGGCCGTTGCCCGCACGAACAACGCGCTGGCCAGCGGGTCGGGCAACTGCCTGGCCGCGGTGTTGTGGAGCCAGGGCGAGTCGGACGTGGGGCGCTTGAGCGGTGCGCAATACCAGGCGGCGCTGGACCGGATGATCAGCACGCTGCGCGCCCGGGTGGCCGGTGGCAACAACAAGGTGCCGTTCCTGCTGGGCCAGTTTTCACCCGACTGGACCGGCACCGCGCCCAGCGCCGACCAGAAGGCGATCCTGGACGTCATCAACGCGACACCGACGCGGGTGGCCTACACCTCGGTCGTGTCGACCACCGGCTTGCGCAGCAACCTGACGCAGGGCTTGGCGGCCGGGTCCATCCACTTTGACGCCGCCTCGCAGCGAACCTACGGGGCGCGCTTCCAGGCGGCCTTGTCGCCGGCGGTGGCCAACACCGCCGGGGCGGCCGCCGGCACGCCCTGACCGTGAGGTCGGCGGTGGTCAGCCGCGCGGCTGTGGCGCGCGGGTGACCCGCGTCTTGCCGCCGGTCGTCACCAGGATCACCGGGTCGCCCACCATCAGCACTTCGGCGCCCTTGGCCTGAACGATCGAGCGGCGCTCGCCGTTGCGCAGCTGCACCATGACCTCGACCGCGTCCTCGCGCGTGGCCGAACGCTCCACGGCGTTGCCGATCACGGCGCCAGCCACCGCGCCCAGCACGCCCACCACGGCCGCTTCGCGGTGGCCGCCCACCGACGAGCCGGCGATGCCGCCCACCACGCCACCGGCCACGCCGCCGACACCGCTTTGCGAGCCGTCGACCACCACATTGCGGATGGACAACACGGTGGCGTCCTGCACTTGCGACAGGCGTTGCGCGTCGCCGCGCTGGATGACATCGGGGCTGCTGGTGGAACAGGCGGCCAGGCTGGCCAGCATCAGCGCCGCGAGGGTGGTCTTGAAGGGAATGGGCATGGGTTCTCCTGGGGTCGGTGGGGCGCCGGCCTGCGTGCGCGGCCGGCTGCCATTCCCGGGCCAACGTTTGGCCGGCGGTTCGGGTTGACCCTGAAAGGGTGACAGAGTTCTGTCGACCGCTTGCGTCCGTGTGTTGCAGGCTGGTAAAGCGGCTCAGCCGTGCAGCCGGCTGCTGCGTGGCACGCTGGCCAGCAGGAACTCCATCTGGTCGCTGAGGATGCGCCGCCCGCGCAGGATCATGTCCTCGTGCAGGTTGGGCACGTAGGGCAGGTACATCAAGGTCATGTTGGCTTCTTCGGGCAACCGGTTGCCCTTGTGGCCGTTGCAGGCACGGCACGCGGTGATGCAGTTCATCCACGAATCGTGGCCACCGCGGGAGGTGGGCACGATGTGCTCGCGCGTCAGGTCGTCGGTGTGGAAGTGGTGGCCGCAGTAGGCGCACACATGACGGTCGCGCGCGAACAGCTTGCCGTTCGTCAGGGCGGGCGTCTGCCGCCAGGCCCGGCTGGGCACCGCCCCCCGCACCGCGATGATGGGGTGCACCTCGATGCGCGACTGCAGGCCGGTGCGCCGTTGCAGCCCGCCGCGCAACACGAAAAACGCCTCGCCGAGGGTCCATGCCACGCCATCGCTGGCGTAGATCACCGCGGCTTCCTTCGCGCTGATCCAGGACTGAGGTCGTCCCGACACATCAAGTTGCAGTACGTCCATGAAGGCCACACTCCTTGCGTGTAGCGTAATGCAATCCGCATGCCCTTCTCAATGGCGAGCCTGTTGGGTCGCTGTGGCGCCACACCGTGGGTGCTGGCGCATGTGGTCATCGCCGTGTCATGGGTAGGTGATCGAAGTCGCGTGACGCGCCGCACCGCGGGTTTACCCGGGTAGCCTGGCCCGGTTTCGGGCACCGCGCCGTGGCGTGGGCCGTTTCTAGAACGCCGCCCCTAGAAAAACCCGACCCGCGGCGCGCATTCCCCGGACCGCGGGACTTGGCAAGCGCCAAAACGCCTGCAAAATAGAACGATCGTTCGTTTTATTTGTGACCCGCCTTCGCGGCCGCCCCCCGCCGCTTCATGAGCCACCCTGTGTCCGAGCCCACGTCCCTCACCCTGCCCACCGTTCGCGACGCCAGCCCGGCCGGCAAGGGCCTGCACAAGGGCCAGCAAACCCGCACCGCGATCCTGGAGGCCGCGCTCGGCCTGGCCTCGCACATGGGCCTGGAGGGCTTGTCCATCGGCGCGCTGGCCGAGGTGATGGGCATGAGCAAGTCCGGCGTGTTCGCGCATTTTGGTTCGCGCGACGAGCTGCAGATTTCGGTGGTGCGCGAGTACCACGCCAAGTTTGAGGAAGAAGTGTTCTACCCCTCGATGAACGAGGCGCGCGGCCTGCCGAGGCTGGTCGCCTTGTTCGACAGATGGGTGCGCCGGGTGTCGGTCGAGCTGGATTCGGGCTGCATCTACATCAGTGGCGCGGTCGAATTTGACGACCGGCCCGGCCCGGTGCGCGATGCCTTGGCCAGCATGGTGCAGACCTGGCAGGCGGCCCTGAAGCGCGCCATCGAATTGGCCGTGGCCGAAGGCCATTTGCAGCCCGACACCGAGTCCGAGCAGCTGCTGTTCGAGGTCCATGGCCTGATCCTCGCGCTGCACCACGACGCCCGTTTTCTTCGCAACCCGAACGCGATCGAGCGCGGCCGCAAGGCCTTCGACCGCGTCATTGCCCACCACGCCACCGAATCCGGCTTGAGCTCGCTGGGCGAGCGTGGCACCGCCCGCTCGCTGGCGCGGCCGCCGCGTCGCTGACAGCCCGGCCTCTCGTCACCGCGCTCGGCCTCAAGCCCTCAGCCTTCCACCGGTTTCCTTTGTTCCGTTCGTTGTTTCCTCTTCACCTCACTTCGCGATTGCACAGGAGTTGTCATGGCCCACTACACCCCGCCACTGCGTGACATGCAGTTCGTCATGCACGAGGTGCTGAACCTCGGTGCCGAACTGAAGGACATGCCCCGCCACGCCGACGTCGACACCGACACCATCAACGCGGTGCTCGAAGAAGGCGGCAAGTTTGCTGCCAACGTGCTGTTTCCGCTGAACCAGGTGGGCGACACCGAGGGCTGCGTGCTGGACAAGACCACGCACGAGGTCAAGCCGCCGACCGGTTTCAAGGAAGCCTACAAGCAATACGTCGAGGGCGGCTGGCCGTCGCTGAGCTGCGACCCGGCCTTCGGCGGCCAGGGCCTGCCGATCACGGTCAACCAGTGCTTCTATGAAATGCTGAACAGCGCCAACCAGGCCTGGACCATGTACCCCGGCCTGTCGCACGGCGCCTACGAGTGCCTGCACGCCCACGGCACGCCCGAGCAGCAGGCCACCTACCTGCCCAAGCTGACCAGCGGCCAGTGGACCGGCACCATGTGCCTGACCGAACCGCATTGCGGCACCGACCTGGGCATGCTGCGCACCAAGGCCGAACCGCGGGCCGACGGCAGCTACGCGCTGACCGGCCAGAAGATCTTCATCTCCGCCGGTGAGCACGACCTGGCCGAAAACATCATCCATCTGGTGCTGGCGCGCCTGCCGGACGCACCGGCCGGCAGCAAGGGCATCTCGTTGTTCGTCGTGCCCAAGTTCCGGGTCAACGCCGACGGCAGCCTGGGCGAGCGCAACCCGATCTTTTGCGGCGCGCTCGAGCACAAGATGGGCATCCACGGCAACGCCACCTGCCAGATGAACCTGGACGGCGCGGTGGGCACGTTGGTGGGCCAGCCGCACAAGGGCCTGGCCGCGATGTTCGTGATGATGAACGCCGCCCGCCTGGGCGTGGGCATGCAGAGTCTGGGCCTGACCGAAGTGGCCTACCAGAACGCCGTGGCCTACGCCAAGGACCGCATCCAGATGCGCAGCCTGACCGGCCCGAAGGCCAGCGACAAGCCGGCCGACCCGATCATCGTGCACCCCGACGTGCGCAAGATGCTGCTGACCGCCCGAGCCTACGCCGAAGGCGGCCGCGCGCTGGCCATCTACAGCGCGCTGCTGATCGACAAGGAACTGAGCCACCCTGACGAGGACGTGCGCAAGGAAGCCGCCGACGAAGTGGCGCTGCTGACCCCCATCGTCAAGGCCTTCCTGACCGACAACGGCTGGATCGCCACCAGCCACTGCATGCAGGTCTTCGGCGGCCACGGCTACATCGCCGAGTGGGGCATGGAGCAATACGTGCGCGACTCGCGGATCAACATGATCTACGAGGGCACCAACACCATCCAGTCGCTGGACCTGCTGGGCCGCAAGGTGCTGGGCGACAACGGCGCCAAGCTCAAGAAGTTCGGCAAGAAGATCGCCGCCTTCGTCGAGGAGGAAGGCACCAACGAAGCCATGCAGGAGTTCATCAACCCGCTGGCCGACCTGGGCGACAAGGTCACCAAGCTGACCACCGAGCTGGGCATGAAGGCCTTTGGCAACGCGGACGAGGTGGGTGCCGCGGCGGTGGACTACCTGCGCGTGGTCGGCCACCTGGTGTTCGCCTACTTCTGGGCCCGCATGGCCAAGGCGGCGCTGGAGAAGCAGGCCTCTGGCGACGCCTTCTACACCGCCAAGCTGGGCACCGCCCGCTTCTACTTTGCCAAGCTGCTGCCGGAAACCGCGATGCTGATCCGCACCGCGCGCGCCGGCGCGGCGCCGATGATGGCCTTTGAAGAAGCTTTGTTCTGAGCCTGAACCCGCGCGCCGCGCGGGTGTCCAAGCACCGATCCACCCCACCGGCCGCGCGTGCGCGGCACCCCACCCGGAGACCCGCATGACGCTGCCCACCGCTGCCGCCACCGCCTTGATGGCCTTGCTGTTCAACACCGCCGCCTGGGCTCAGGCCACGCCGGCGGGCCTGTGGAAGACCATCGACGACGAGACCAAGGCCGAGAAGTCGCTGGTGCGGATCAGCGAGGCCGGCGGCGTGCTCAGCGCCAAGGTGGAAAAGGTGCTGGACCCGTCCAAGCAGGACGCCAAGTGCGAGAAGTGCACCGACGACCGCAAGGACCAGCCGGTGGTGGGCATGACCATCGTGCGCAACGTCAAGCAGAACGCCAGCGACAAGGCGCTGTGGGACGGCGGCGAAATCCTCGACCCCAACAACGGCAAGACCTACAAAGTGCGCCTGAAGCCGGTGGACGGCGGCAAGACGCTGGAAGTGCGCGGCTACGTCGGCGCGCCGCTGCTGGGCCGCACGCAAACCTGGGTGCGCGTGGAGTGACGCCCCCGCGTTCAAGCCGCCCGCTGTGCCCGAACCCTGAAACCAAGGAAACCCGATGACCCGATTCCCCGTCCGCAAAGTCGCCGTGCTCGGCGCGGGCGTGATGGGCGCGCAGATTGCCGCCCAGCTCGTCAACCTCAAGGTGCCCGTGGTGCTGTTCGACCTGCCTGCCAAGGAAGGCCCGAAGAACGGCATCGTCACCCGCGCCGTCGAGAACCTGAAGAAGCTCAAGCCCGCGCCGCTGGGCATTGCCGAGGACGCCGCGCTGATCGAGCAGGCCAACTACGAGGAACACAGCGCGCTGCTGCTGGGCTGCGACCTGATCATCGAGGCCATCGCCGAGCGCATGGACTGGAAGCTGGACCTGTACACCAAGGTCGCGCCCTTCATCGCCCCGCACGCCATCGTGGCCAGCAACACCTCGGGCCTGTCGATCACCAAGCTCAGCGAGGTGCTGCCCGAGGAAATCAAGCCGCGCTTCTGCGGCATCCACTTCTTCAACCCGCCGCGCTACATGGCGCTGGTCGAGCTGATTCCCACGCCGGCCACCCGCCCCGAAATCCTGGACCAGCTCGAAGCCTTCGTCACCACCTCGCTGGGCAAGGGCGTGGTGCGCGCCAAGGACACGCCGAACTTCATCGCCAACCGCGTCGGCATTGCCGGCATGCTGGCCACGATGATCGAGGCCGAAAAGTTCGGCCTGAGCTACGACGTGGTCGACGACCTGACCGGCAAGAAGCTGGGCCGCGCCAGCAGCGGCACCTTCCGCACCGCCGACGTCGTGGGCCTGGACACCATGGCCCACGTCATCAAGACGCTGCAGGACAACCTGGCCGACGACCCCTTCTTCCCCAGCTACGCCACGCCGCCGGTGGTGGCCGCGCTGATCGCGCAAGGCGCGCTGGGCCAGAAGACCGGCGCCGGCTTCTACAAGAAGGTGGGCCGCGACATCCTGCGCCTGGACCCGGCCAAGAAGGACTACGTGCCCGGCGGCGGCAAGGCCGACGAGATCGTCGCCCGCATGCTGAAGAAGGCCCCGGCCGAGCGCCTGAAGCTGCTGCGCGAGTCGAGCAACCCGCAGGCGCAGTTCATCTGGGCGATCCTGCGCGACAGCTTCCACTACTGCGCGGTGCACCTGGGCGACATCGCCGAGAGCGCGCGCGAAATCGACTTCGCGATGCGCTGGGGCTTCGGCATGAGCCAGGGCCCCTTCGAGCTGTGGCAGCAGGCCGGCTGGACCCAGGTGGCCCAGTGGGTCAAGGAAGACATCGACGCCGGCAAGGCGCTGTGCAGCGCCCCGCTGCCGGCCTGGGTGTTCGAGGGCCCGGTGGCCCAGCACGGCGGCGTGCACCGGCCCGAGGGCTCGTGGAGCGCGGCCCACGCCCGCTTTGTGGCACCCAGCACGCTGCCGGTCTACCAGCGCCAGCACTTCCCCGAGAGCGTGGCCGGCGCCGGCGCCGTGGCCCCGCTGAAGGCGGGCACCGAGGTCTTCAAGAACGACGAGGTGCGGGTGTGGACGCTGGACGGCGAGGTGCTGATTGCCAGCATCACCGCCAAGCTGCACCTGATCAGCCCGACCGTGACCGAAGGCCTGCTGAAGGCGGTGGAACTGGCCGAGCAAAGTTACCAGGGCCTGGTGATCTGGTCGCCGGACGACGTGTTCTCGGCCGGCGCCAACCTGGAAGCGCTGATGCCGGTGTTCATGAAGAGCGGCGCCAAGGGCATCGCGCCCGAGGAGAAGAAGCTGCAGGACGCCATGCTGCGCATCCGCTACGCGCAGGTGCCGGTGGTGGCCGCGGTGCGCGGCATTGCCCTGGGCGGTGGCTGTGAGCTGGCGGTGCACTGCGCCCGCCGCGTGGCCGCGCTGGAAAGCTACATGGGCCTGGTCGAGGTGGGCGTGGGCCTGATCCCGGGCGGCGGTGGCTTGGCCTACATCGCCCGCCGCGCGGCCGAGATGGCCGCGGCCGGCAACAACGCCTCGGCGGTCGGCGACATCCAGAAGTTCGTCATCGACGGCTTCACCAGCGCCGCGATGGCCAAGGTGGGCACCAGCGCCATCGAAAGCCGCAAGCTGGGCTACCTGCTGTGGAGCGACATCGTCGTGCCGCACAAGGACGAGCTGCTGTTCGTGGCCATCCAGCAGGCCCGCGCGATGGCCGCCAGCGGCTACCGCCCGCCGGCCAAGGCGGTGTTCCCGGTGGCCGGCCGCAACGCCATCGCCACCATCCAGGCGCAACTGGCCAACATGCGCGACGGTGGCTTCATCAGCGCGCACGACTTCCACATCTCCACGCTGATCGCCGAGGTGGTGTGCGGCGGCGACGTCGACGCGGGGTCGATGGTCACCGAGGACTACCTGATGGCCCTGGAGCGCCAGCGCTTCTGTGGCCTGCTGGAGCACCCGAAGACGCAGGAACGCATCATGGGCATGCTGTCCACCGGCAAGCCGGTTCGCAACTGAGCCCGGAACAAGGACCCCTCCAAATGAGCAAGCAAGTTCAAGACGCCTACATCGTGGCCGCCACCCGCTCGCCGATCGGCAAGTCGGGCCGGGGCTTCTTCCGCAACACGCGGCCCGACGACCTGCTGGTCGCGGTCATCCGCAGCGCGCTGGCCCAGGTGCCCACGCTGGACCCCAAGGCCATCGAGGACGCGGTGATCGGCTGCAGCTTCCCCGAGGCCGAGCAGGGCATGAACATGGCCCGCGTGGCCGTGGCCCTGGCCGGGCTGCCGCACAGCGTGGGCGGCATCACCGTCAACCGCTTCTGCGCCTCGGGCCTGAGCGCCATCCAGATGGCGGCCGACCGCATCCGCGTGGGCGAAGCCGACGTGATGATCGCCGGCGGCGCCGAGTCGATGAGCCTCGTGCCCATGGGCGGCAACAAGCCCAGCTTCAACCCCGAGGTGTTCGCCCGCGACGAGAACATCGGCATCGCCTACGGCATGGGCATCACGGCCGAGAAGGTGGCCCAGCAGTGGAAGGTCTCGCGCCAGGCGCAGGACGAATTCGCGCTGGCCTCGCACCAGAAGGCATTGAAGGCCCAGGCCGCCGGTGAGTTCACCGACGAGATGACGCCCATCGACGTGGTCAGCCGCCTGCCCAACCTGGCCACCGGCGAGACCATCGTCAAGACCCGCACCGTCAGCCTGGACGAAGGCGCCCGCGCCGACACTTCGATGGAAGGCCTGGGCAAGCTGCGCACCGTGTTCGCCAGCGCCAAGGACCCGAGCGGCAAGGCCACCGGCATGGGCACCGTGACCGCCGGCAACAGCTCGCAGACCAGCGACGGCGCCGGCGCGCTGATCCTGGCCAGCGAGAAGGCGATCAAGCAGCACAACCTGACGCCGCTGGCCCGCTTTGTCAGCTTCGCCAGCCGCGGCGTGCCGCCCGAGATCATGGGCATCGGCCCCATCGAGGCCATTCCGGCCGCGCTGCGCTACGCTGGCTTGCAAATCGGCGACATGGGCTGGATCGAGCTGAACGAGGCCTTTGCCGCGCAGGCGCTGGCCGTCATCAACACCGTGGGCCTGGACCCGAGCAAGGTCAACCCGATGGGCGGCGCCATCGCGCTGGGCCACCCGCTGGGCGCCACCGGCGCGATCCGCGCGGCCACGGTCGTGCACGCCTTGCGCCGGCACCAGCTGAAGTACGGCATGGTCACGATGTGCGTGGGCACGGGCCAGGGCGCGGCGGGGATTTTCGAGCGGGTGTGATTCGGCCCGGGGGCCCGGTCCGCGGGCGTTCTGATTCATTGGCCACAGCAGGTGGCGTCCAGGAGGTTCCATGAGCATCAAGACCCATGTGTTGAACGGTGTGGCGACCATCGAGATCGCCCGGCCGGAGAAGAAGAACGCCATCACGGCGGCGATGTACCAGGCCATGTGCGACGCGCTGAAGGCGGCGCAAGAGGATGGCGCGGTGCGCGCGGTGCTGATCACCGGGCAGCCGGGCATCTTCACCTCGGGCAACGACATCGAGGACTTCATGTCGCGCCCGCCCGGCTCGGGCAGCGACAACGGCGAGTCGCCGGTGTTCCAGTTCATGAAGGCGCTGGTGGGTTGCGACAAGCCGGTGATCGCTGCGGTGACCGGCGCGGCCATCGGCATCGGCACCACGCTGCTGCTGCACTGCGACTTCGTCTACGTCAGCGACGAGGCCCGTCTGGCCATGCCCTTCGTCAGCCTGGGCCTGGTGCCCGAGTTCGCGTCCAGCCTGGTCGTCCCCGCGCTGATGGGCCGCGTCAAGGCCGCTGAAAAGCTGCTGTTGGGCGACCCGTTCACCGGCGCCGACGCGGTCGACTGCGGCATCGCCAATGCGGTGCTGCCGGCCGGCGAGGTGGTCAACCACGCCCGCCGCGTGGCCGAGCGCTTCAATGCGCTGCCGCCGGGCGCGGTGCGTCAGAGCAAGCAGCTGCTGCGCCGCGCGAGCGAAGCGCAGCTGATCGAGACCATCGGTGTCGAAGGCAAGGTCTTCGGCGAGCGCCTGCGCAGCCCCGAGGCGCGCGAGGCCTTCACCGCCTTCTTCCAGAAGCGCAAACCGGACTTTTCACCGTTCAGCTGAGGCCTTCGGTGGGACGGGAGTACTGTGTCGCTTCTGTCATTTGTAT
Source organism: Hydrogenophaga intermedia (assembly GCA_943370175.1). Lineage (GTDB taxonomy): Bacteria > Pseudomonadota > Gammaproteobacteria > Burkholderiales > Burkholderiaceae_C > Ideonella_A > Ideonella_A intermedia_A. The sequence continues at coordinate 133,406 of CALRPU020000001.1, forward strand.
CATTGGGTGATGCGGTTGAGCCTCTACCTCGGCGAACCTGGACCCGCGCACACCGCTGATGGCACGCGCGGGCGCGACGGGCGTTCGTGGCGGGTGCGACCGGTGTGAGGCGGCGCAGCGACTCGCCGCAGCACCGTTTGATCGCCTGGTTGCTGGGCATCCTGGTGGCCGTGCAAGGCGGCACGCTCGTGCTGCTGAGCTGGCAGCAGGCGCGCACCGAACAGGCGTCCATCGAAACTTCGCTGGCCCAAGGCGTGACCACGGTGGCCGCCTTGTTGCGCGACGAGCACGAGCAACTGCGTGCGGGCGCCGCGCTGCTGGCGTCGGACTTCGGGCTGCGCTCGGCGATTGCCACCGGCGACGTCGGCACCATCGACTCGATGATCGCCAACCACCAGCAGCGCTTTCGTGGCGTGACGGTGGCCGTGCAGCCGCTGCGTGGCGCGGCCATGGCGGGCCCGCCGGCGATGGTGATGAGCGCGCCAGGGTCGGCCGCCGTTCCCGAGCTGGTGGCCGAGGCGCTCGTGCAGGCGCCGGCGCCCATCGCCCGCTTGCAGGCCTGCCGCCCCATGGACGACCGGCTGCTGGACAAGCTGTCCCGTCTGAGTGGTTTTGACCTGGTGCTGACGCACCGCGGTGCCGCCGACCAGCCCGCCACGGTCGCCGCCCGCTCGGCGCTGGCCCGCCCGGGCGGTTTGCTGGCGGCCTCGTCCGCCGGGCTGGTGCCGCCCATCGCCACCTTGACGCAGGACGCCGTGGCCCCGGTGGACGCCCAGTCGGTCCACGCGGCCCAGGTGCTCCGCCTGAACGGCTCCCACCAGGCCCGGCTGCGGTTGCTCACCACGCCGGGCGGCGAGGAGCTGAGCCTGTGGGTGGGCCGCGCGGACCACCTCGCGCTCAGCAGCCTGCGCCACATCGGCCAGACGACTCGGCAGCTGCTGTTCGCCAGCCTGGCGCTGTCGTGCCTTGCGGTGGCGCTGGTGGCGGCGCGCACCTTGCGGCCCTTGATCGACCTGGCGAGCCGCGACGCGCTGACCGGGCTGGCCAACCGCCGCGCGCTGATGTCGCGCCTGCGTCGGGCGGTTGAACGCGCCCGCCGCCAAGGCAGCCCGCTCAGCGTGCTGCTGATGGACCTCGACAAGTTCAAGCCGATCAACGACCGCCTGGGCCACGCGGCCGGCGACGAGGTGCTGCGCATCGTGGCGGCGCGCCTGCGCCAGCACTTTCGTGCGGGTGACGTGGTGGCGCGCCTGGGCGGCGATGAGTTCTGCGTGCTGTTGCAGGGCACGGGCGAATCGGACGTGCGGGCCCTGGTGCACAAGGTGCACGCGGCACTGGCCGCCCCGATGGGGCGCGGCGGCCACGCGCTGAGCGTGGGCTGCAGCGTGGGCGTGGCCACACTGGACGCGGGCCTGGGCGCCGACGCGCTGCTGGACCGGGCCGACCGCGCGCTGTACCGCGCCAAGCGGCACGGCGGCGGCGTCGCCTTCTGGAATGCGACCGACGACCTCGAGGGCCCGGCGGCCGAGGCGCCCGCTGAGCCGCAGGCCCCCGTTGGGGCCGAGGCCCCCACCTGGAGCGCCCAGTCCGACGACCGGGTCTGAGCGGTGCTCGTCCGAGGGTCGCCCTCGGCGCGGGCCCAGGCCAGCCAAGGCAGGGCAGGGCAGCGCAGCGTCAGCGCCGCCCCGTGGCCTCAGTCGGTGATCAGCTTGCCCTGCCTGACCAGCTCCGAGATGATCGCCGCGTCGCTGGCGTTCTGTCCGACGCCCAGCGCCACGTCCAGCTTGACGCCGGTCAGCGTGATCGTCTGGTCGGTGCGGAAGCCGTTGAAGCTGTTGTCGCCCGCGGTGAAGTTGTCCAGCGTGGTCGCCGTGCCGAACTGGCCACGGGTGCTGATGCGGATGATGGTGTCGGCGCCGGAGGTGTCGAAGTCCAGGTAGCGCTCCAGCGCGCCGGCGGTTTCGCCTTGCAGCAGGTCGCGCAGGTCCAGCACGTCTTGCCGCACATCGAAGTCGCCGATCACGTCGGCCGGGATGTTGCGGTTGGCCACGACGGGCTCGTTCAGGCCCGACGCGCCCCCGTCGCCGAGCTGCCACGCGAACACGTCGGCGCCCGCGCCACCGTGCAGCAGGTCGCTGCCCTGGCCGCCGGTGAGGCGGTCGTTGCCCGCGCCGCCGGTGATCAGGTCGTCGCCCGCGCCGCCCGCCAGCTGGTCGTTGCCTGCCGCGCCGATGATCAGGTCCTTGCCGCCGCCGCCGTTGATCACGTCGTTGCCGGCAGCGCCGGTCAGGCGTTCGTCGGCGTCGGTGCCGTTCAGCGTCAGCGGCGTGGTGTCCGCCACAAAGGGCGAGAACTCCGGGCGCACCGTGGCGGTGGCCGAGTCGCCATCGAAATCGCGCAGGGTGAAGGTCAGCTGGTCGGCGTTGGCGCCGGTCGGCGTGTTCGTCGGCGGGCGGTAGGTGAAGTCGGTGGTGTCGACGTTGATCGTGTAGAGGCCGCCAGTGGCCGTGGTGAAGCTCAGCAGGCGGGTTGCCGCGTCGAAGCTGCCGCCCGACGTGGTGTTGTTCACCCGGTCGATCGTGATCACCTGCCCGTCGACGGCCACCTGGCTGAGGAACAGCCCGTCCGCGCTGCCCACGCCGTTGGTCAGCGCGGCGCTGATCAGGTTGCCCCGGCCCGGCGGCAGCGTGCTTTGCAGCAGCGCGTTCAGCCCGTTCAAGTCGGTGACGACGCCATTGGTGTTGGTGCCGGTGGTGCCGTCAAAGGCGATGGGGTTCAGCGCATCCACGGTCACGCCGGCGTCCAGGCCCACCGCAAAGGACTGCACCTTCTCGTCGCGCAGGAAGGTGGTCCAGATGGCCTCCTCCTGGGCGCTGATGCCAATGTCCGGGCCGGTGGTGACGATGCCGTCGCCGACCGGCGCCGGGTTGGCCGGGTCGAACAGCACCGCGTCGCCGCCGGAGCCATAGGTCGGCTTGCCGTCCGAGAAGAAGTAGGCTGCGTTGACCGTGTTCGGCCCGGCCGGAATGCGCTGGTCGGCCGCGCTGCGGTAAGCGGTGATGGCGTCGGCCAGGGCTTCGTCGTAATTGGTGCCCTGGTTGGCCTGCACACGCACTTGCGACAGCAGCGCCTTGGCGGTCTCGATGTCGTACCAGGCGTAGCCGCCACCAGCGTCGTTGGCCGTGGTGCCGAACACCACCAGCTGCACCCGCACTTCGCCGCGCGCAGCGTAGCCGTCCAGCAGGTTCTGGATGGCCTGGATGGCGAGGCTGAAGCGCGACTGCGTCTGGCCGGCCGGCACCTCGTTCATCGAGGTCGAGGCGTCCAGCACCAGCAGCAGGTTGCTGTTCACCCGGCCGGCCGCGAAGGTGTTGTCCAGGTTGTTGGCCTGCGGCAGGCTGTCCACCACGTTGATCTGCAGGTCGCCCACGCCGGCCTCGCCGACGGCGGGCTTGGCCACCGCCTTGAAGTCGAGGTTGAAGTTGCTGCCGTCGCTCACCGGGCCCACGTGGTCGATGGGCTGTTTCAGCGTGAAGACGTAGTGGCCGGTGTCGTCGATGGTGATGTTGGCCACTTCGCGCGCACCGGCCATGCCCACCAGCGTCTTGCCGCCGTCCGGCGAGGTCCATTGCACCGCCACGCCTTGTGAGGTGACCGGCGTGGTGGGCGCTTGCAGGGTCCAGGTGAAGGCGGTGTCGCCGTCCGCGTCGGTGGCCTGCATGGTGCCGCGGGCGATCTGGTTGCTCGCCTCGGGGGCGTTCGGGGCCACCAGGCCCTGTTCAAAGGCCACCCGCTCGCCCTGCAGGAAGCTCACCACAGGCCGGTCGTCGACCGGGCTCACGTTGACCGTGACGTTGGCCGTCTCGGTCGTGCCGCCGGCGGTGACGGTGTAGCTGAAGCTGGCGCTGCCGTTGTAGTTGGGCGCCGGCACAAAGTCGACCGCGCCATTGGCATTGACCGTGACCGTGCCCACCGTGCGGCCTTGGGCGTCGGTCAGCGTGATCGGCTGGCCGGTCAGCGGCTGGCCGTTGATGGCGGTCAGCGTGCGGCCGGTGTCCTCGAAGTTGTCGGCGCTGGCGCCGCCGGTGCCGGAGATCAGGTTGAAGCTGGCGTTGGCGTCTTCGTTGACGGTGACCGTGTCGGCCACGATGTCGGCCACCGGCGTGACCACGATGGGCACCACCACCGGCGTCGTGCTGGCCGTGCCGTCGGTGGCCACGATCACGAGCTGGGCGGTGCCGTTGTAGTCGGCCACTGGCGTGTAGGTGGCGCCCTGCAGCGCCGCGTTGATCGCGGCGACCGAGCCGCTCAGCGTGACCACGCTGCTGCCGTTGCCGCTCACCGTCAGGCCCGCGGTGCCGCTCAGCGCAAAGCTGCCGTTGGTCGTCGTGACGGTCACGGTCAGCTGGTCGCCGTCGACGTCACTGACCACCAGGGCGTTGCCGTTGGCGGTGCTGAAGCTCAGCACGCTGTCCTCGGCCACCGAGGTGCCCGGGCCGCCGGCGGTCGGCGGGTTGGGGATTTTCGGCGGGTCGTTGACCGCGGCCACGTTCAGCGTGACCTGGGCGGTCTCGGTGGTGCCGCCCGAGGTGACGGTGTAGCTGAAGCTCGGGTTGCCGTTGTAGTCGGCCGCCGGCACGTAGACGATGTCGCCATTGCTGCTCACGGTGATGCTGCCAGCCGCGCGGCCTTGCGCGTCGGTCAAGGCGATCACGGCCCCGTCCGCCACGGCCTGGTCGTTGATGGCCGTCAGCGTGCGCGCGGGGCTCTCGAAGTTGTCGGCGTTGGCACCACCCGCACCGGTGATGACGTTGAAACGCTGGGTCGTGTCCTCGGTGGCCGGCACCATGTCGGCCACGATGTCCGCCACCGGGGTGATGGTGATCGGCACGTTGAAGGTGGCGGTGGTCGCCGCGCCGTCGCTGGCGACGATCGTCAGGCCGGCTGCGCCGTGGTAGTCGGCCGGCGGCAGGAAGCGGCTGCCCTGCAGCGCCGCGTTGATGGACGCCACCGAGCCGATCAGGGTCACCACGTTGCCGCCGTTGCCGTTGACCGTGAGGCCATTGGTCGAGCTGACGCTGAAGTTGCCGCTCGTGGTGGTGATGGTGACGGTCAGGGTGTCGCCGTCGACGTCGCCCACCGTCAGCGCGTTGCCGTTGGCCGTGCTGAAGACCAGCGGCGTGTCCTCGTCGGTCGTGGTGGCCGCGCCGCCGGCGGTCGGCGGGTTGACGACCAACGGCGGGTCGTTGACCGGCGTGACCGTGATCAGCACGGTGCTGGTGGCGGTGCCGCCCTGGCCGTCGCTGATCAGCACGGTGAAGCGGTCGTTGCCGTTGAAGTTCGCCCCGGGCGTGTAGGTGTAGCTGCCGTCGGCGTTGAACACCACCGTGCCGTTGGCCGGGTCGCTGGTGCGGGTGTAGGTCAGCGTGTCGCCATCGACGTCGGTGGCTTCCACCTTGCCGCTCACCGGCGTGTCTTCCGGCGTGACCAACAGGTAGTCGCTGCCGTTCGGGGCCAGGTTGTTGCCCGGGCGGGTGGGGTCGTCCACCACCACCGGCGGGTCGTTGACCGCCACGATGTTGAAGTTCAGGTTCGCGCCCGCCACGCCGCCGCGGCCGTCGGCGATGGTGTAGGGCACGCTGAAGCTGCCGTTGAAGTCCTTCACCGGGGTGAAGCTCAGCGTGCCGTCCGCGTTCATGCCGATCGTGCCCTGGGCCACGGTCACCGACTGGCCGGCCGCGATCGGCTGGCCGTTGACGGTGGTGATGGTCAGCGGGTCGCCATCGACGTCCTTGTCGTTGGCGCGCGGGTCGAAGGTGATCGTCGTGTCCTCGCGCCCGGTGATCGGGTCGTCGGCGGCGATGGGCGGGTCGTTGACGTCGTCCACCACGATGCTGACGTTGCCGGTGGCGCTGGCCGTGCCGTCGGTCATCGTGTAGGTGAACTTCACCGGGCCGTTGTAGAAGGCCACCGGCGTGAAGGTCAGCGTGCCGTCGGCGTTCAGCGTGACGGTGCCGATCTTGTTCGGCGTGGGCGCGTTGTCGAACAGGTCGACGCCCGTGGTGGCCGTGATCGCGCGGCCGTTGACCTGGGTGACGGTCAGCGGCTCGTTGTCGACGTCGAGGTCGTTGGCCAGCACCGCCACGGTCACTGGCACGCCTTCGCGGGTGGTGGCGCTGTCGTCCACGGCCACCGGGGCGTCGTTGGCGCCCGTCACCGTCAGGGTCAGCGTGGTGGTCGAGTTCAGGCTGCCATCGGTGACGGTGTAGGAGAAGGTGTCGACGCCGGTCTCGCCGTCGTCCAGGCCCTGCGCGGCGGCATTGGGCTGGTAGCGGTAGCTGCCGTCGGCGTTCAGCGTCAGCGTGCCCCAGGCGCCGGCCAGCGGCTGGCCGGCCACGGCGGTGGTGATGACGCCGTTCAGCACGATGGCGAAGCTGGTCACGCTGAGCGTGTTGCCATCGGCGTCGGTGTCGGCGGCCGCGGGCGTGCGGCCGGCGATCACGCCCTCGGCCGCGGCGCGCACCAGGGCCGTGTCTTCGCTGGTGGTGTCGGTGTCGGGGTTGGCCACCGGCGCGTCGTTGACGCCGCCCACGTTGACGGTCACGGTCGCCGACGAGGTGGCGCCCGACGGGTCGGTGATGGTGTAGCTGAAGGTCTCGGCGCCGTTGAAGTTGGCGTTCGGGGTGTACGTGAAGGTGCCGTCGGCGTTCAGCACCACCCGGCCATTGGCCGGCTGCGTGAAGGTGGTGACCGTCAGCGCGTCGCCGTCGACGTCGGTGTCGTTGCGCAGCACGTTGACGATGACCGGCGTGTCCTCGGCGGTGGTCACGTTGTCGGCGTTGGCCACCGGCGCGTCGTTCACCGGCTGCACCGCCACGGCCACCTGGGCGTCGACCGACGTCAGGCCGTCGGTCACGGTGTAGCGGAAGTTGACCGGGCCGTTGTAGTCCTTCGCGGGCGTGAACAGCAGTTGCGGCTTGCCCGCCTGCAGCACCAGCGCCACCGTGCCCAGCACGGTGTTGCCGGCGCCGGTCACGTTGACCGCCGGGCCGCCGAGGCTCAACGCCTGGCCATTGACCGCGGTGATGCGCAGCACGTCGCCCGCGTCGGCGTCGGTGTCGTTGGCCAAGACGTCGATGAAGACCGGCGTGTCTTCGAGGGTGGTGGCCACGTCGTCGCCGGCCACCGGGCTGTCGCTGACGGCGGTGACGTTGAGCGTGAAGGTGTTCGGCGTCGGGTCGAAGGCGCCGTTGTTGTCCTGCACCGAGAAGGTGAAGCTGCCGTAGGGCGTGCCGTTCTCGTCGCGGCCGGGCACGAAACGCAGCGCGCCGGCGGCGATCTGGTCGGCGGTCACCAGGGTGCCGGTCGTCACGGCCACGCCGTTGAGCGTCAGCGTGCCGCGGGTGGCCAGGGTGTCGATGCGCACGGCGGCCAGGCGGTCGCCAGCGTCGACGTCGGTGAAGCCGAAATTGGCCACCGTCAGCGTGTAGGGCACGTCCTCGGGCGTGGTCTCGGCGGCGTCGGTGCCCGAGGGTGCGTCGTTCACCGCCGCAATTTGCAGCGTGATGTTGGCGCCCACCGGGTCGCTCTTGCCGTCGGTCACCGTGTAGGGCACGGTGAACTGGCCATTGAAGTTGGCCGCCGGCGTGAAGCTGAGGGTGCCGTCCGCGTTCAGCGTGATGGTGCCCTGCGGCAACACCACCGGGGTGCCGGCCGAGATCGGTTGGCCGGCCACGCTGACGATGGTCAGCGGGTCGTTCTCCGGGTCGACGTCGTTGGCGCGCGGGTCGAAGGTGAGCACGGTGTCTTCCGGCCCGCTCACCAGGTCGTTGCGGGCCACCGGCGCGTCGTTGACCGAGTCCACCGCCAGGCTGACCTGGGCGGTGGCCGTGGCCTGACCGTCGCTGATGGTGTAGCTGAAGTTGACCGGGCCATTGAAGCCCGGGGCGGGCGTGAACAGCAGCATGCCCTGGGCCGTCAGCGTGACGCTGCCCAGCGCGGCGCCGGCCGTGCCATTGATCGCCACGCTGGCGCCCACGGCGATGGCCTGGCCGTCGACCTGGGTCACGGTCAGCGCGTCGCCGTCCGCGTCGCGGTCGTTGCCCAGCACCGCGATCTCCACCGGCGTGTCTTCCGGCGTCGTCGCGCGGTCGTCCACCGCCATCGGGGCGTCGTTCACCGGCACCACGCTCAGGTTGACCTGGGCGGTGGCCGAGGCCTGGCCGTCGCTGATGGTGTAGCTGAAGGCGACGGGGCCGTTGAAGTCCCTGGCCGGTGTGAACAGCAAGGTGCCCTGCGGCGTCAGCGTGACCGTGCCCTGGGCCACGTTGTTGGGGCCGGTGATGGCCACGCTGGTGCCGATGGCGATGGGTTGGCCGGCCACCTGGGTCACGGTCATCGTGTCGCCGTCGGCGTCGGTGTCGTTGCCCAGCACGTTGACCGCGATGGGCGTGTCTTCGTTGGTGACGGCCGTGTCGGGGTTGGCGACTGGCGCGTCGTTGACGCCGCCCACGGTGATGGTCACGGTGGCGGGCGTGGACTCGCCGCCCCGGCCGTCGGTGGCCACGTAGGTGAAGGTGACGGTGCCGTTGAAGTTGGCCGGCGGCGTGTAGGTGAGCGTGCCGTCAGGGTTTTGTGTGACCACGCCCTGGGCGGGCTGGGTGAAACGCAGCACGTTCAGCGGGTCGCCGTCGATGTCGCTGTCGTTGCGCAGCACGGCGATGGTCACCGGCTGGTCTTCGGGCGTGTTGATCGTGTCGGGGCGCGCGACCGGCGGGTCGTTGACCGGGTTCACCACCACGGTGACGTTGCCGGTGACCGGCGTCTGGCCGTCGGTGACGGTGTAAGTGAAGCCGGTGCTGCCGTGGTAGTCGGCCGCGGGCGTGAACAGCAGCTGGCCGTCCGGGCGCAGCGTGACGGTGCCATTGGCCACCGTCACCGTGCCATTGGCAGCGATCGGTGTGCCGTTGATGGCCACGATGCTCAGCGTGTCGCCGACGTCGGCGTCGCTGTCGTTGGCCAGCACGGGGATCAGCACCGCCGTGTCCTCGTCGGTCACGGCGCGGTCGTTGCCGGCCACCGGCGTGTCGCTGACCGGGGTGACATCAAAGCTGAAGCGGTTCGGGGCGTCGTCGAACAGGCCGGTGTTGTCCTGCACCGTGAAGGTGAAGCTGGCGTAGGCGCTGCCGTTCTCATTGGGCGCGCCGATGAAGCTCAGGCGCCCGGCCGCGATGTCGGCCGCGCTGACCAGCTGGCCGGCCGCCACCGGCACGCCGTTCAGCGTCAGGCTGCCGCGGGCGGGCAGGCTGTCGATGCGCACGGCGGCCAGGGTGTCGCCGGGGTTGCCGTCCTGGAAGCCGAAGTCGTTGGCCTGCAGCACGTAGGGCAGGTCTTCGGGCGTGCTGCGGGTGGTGTCGGCGCCGGTCGGCGGCAGTTGGTCATCGACCGGCGTGACGTTGACGAACACCGTCGAGGTGGCGCTGCCGCCTTGGCCGTCGCTGACCACCACGACAAAGCTGTCCGAGCCGTTGAAGTCGGTGTTCGGCGTGTAGGTGAAGCTGCCGTCGGGGTTGACCACCACGCTGCCGTGCAAGGGATCGGACGACTTGGCGTAGCTCAGCGGGTCGTTGTCGACGTCGGTGGCGTTGACGCGGCCGTTCACCGGCACGTCTTCCGGCGTGTTGTAGCGGTAGTTGCCGGTGTTGGGAATGCTGTTGGCGCTGGGGTCGGGCTGCGGCGTGCCGTCCGGGCCGGTGGGCACGGTGCCCGGCACCGGCGGGTCGTTGACCGCGGCGATGCCGATGGTCACCGTGGCGGGCGCCGACACCGCGCCGTCGTTGTCGGTGACGGTGAAGACGATGTCGCCGGGGTTGCCGTTGAAGTTGGGCGCCGGTTGGAAGACGAGGTTCGCCGCCTCCTCCGGTGTCAGCTGCGTGCCTTCGGCGATCGGTTGGCCCGGCACGGCGAGCTTGCCGGTGCCGCCGCCGGCCTGGGCGGCCTTGCTGGCCGCGGTCGCGCCGCCCACGTACAGCACGCCGCCGGTGGGCACGCGCACCACGGTGTAGCTGGCCACGGTGCCGTCGATGTCGCGGCCGGTCAGCGACACGGGAATCAGCGTGTCCTCGTTGCCCGACACCGCGCCGTCGAACGCGAGGGGGGCGATGTTCGGCTCGCGCGCCGCGTCGGCCAGCCGCGACGCCTCCACGTCACCGCTCGGGCCGATCACCGTGGCCGAGGTGCCTTCACCGACGCGGCCGACGCGCAGGCCTTCGCCCAGCGAGCCACCACCGTCGCCCGCGGCCGTGGGCTCCAGGTTGTCGAGGTTGACCAACTTGGGCGCCGGCGCATCGGGGTTGATCTGGACGATGCCGTCCTGCGTGGTCAAGATGACATCGCCCTTGCGCACGTAATCGCCCACCGCCAGCGGGCGGCTTTTGCCGTCGGCACCGCGGATGGTGGCTTTGCCAAAAATGGCGGTGACGCGGCCACCGGCGCTCTGGATCAATGTCGGCATGGTTCTGACTCACAGTTGACGGCCCACCGGGGCCCATGCACTGCAATGTCACCAAGCGACCAGGGTGGTCACATAGGCAGAACGACCATGATTTGGCAAATGTGACGTGATGTAAATCACAGAATCGAAGCGATTCACCCAAATAGGGGGGGTCAAAATGACAGATTCAGCGGTCCGGGCTCGGGGTCGGTGATGACGCGTGTTGCCAGGCCAGGGCGGCCGCCGCCAGGTCCCACACGGCGCTGCCCACGCTCTTGAAGACCACCGGCCGAGGGCCGGGCACCGCGTGCGGCTGGGGGGGCGTCGCGCCCGGGGCGTCGTCGCCAAGTTGTTGCACCCGGTCGATGTCGATGCCCGCTTGCAGCAGGTCGCCGGCTTCGTGGCGGGCGCCGTCGCGGGTGTCCACCCACACCGTGGCGCGGCGCACCAGGCTGGCCGGCAACTCGCACATCTGCGGGGTGAAGGCGCCCACGGCGAACACGAGGGCGTCGGGCCGCACGGTGTCGGCGATGACGGCCTGGCGGCTGGTGGTGGCGGTGACGATCCAGTCGGCCTGCGCAACCGCCCGCGACAGCGCGTCCTCGGCCGAGGGCGGTGCGGTGCCTGGGGATGGGTCGGGTGCCGCCTCGTCCGTGGCCAGGGCGCGCGCCGCGATGCCCTGTGCGGCGAGCTGGGCCACCAGCGCCTGGGCCGACGCGGCCCGGCGTGCAGCAATCAACAGGTCCGACGGCGCCAGCACCTCGGCGAAGGCCTGCGCATGCGCCAGCGCCTGCACGCCGGCGCCCACGATCACCAAGCGCCCGCCCGGCCGGGCGCCCAGGTGCAGCGCGGCGGCGAGCGACACGCCCGCCGTGCGACGCGCGGTCAGGGCCACGCCGTCGAACAGCGCCCGCCGCTGGCCGCTGGCGCGGTCCATCAGCACCACCTCGCCTTGCACGCGCGGCAGCGCACGGGACGGGTTGGCATGGTTCACCGACACCAGCTTGACGCAGGCGTGCACGGCGTCGCTGGCCGGCATCAGCAACAGCAAGTCGTCACCGGCCAGCGGAAACACCATGCGCTCGGGCGCGCGCACGGTGCCGGCGCGGCGCCCGGCCGCGGCGCGCAGCAAGGCCTCGGCCAGCGCCCGCCAGGGCAGCAGGGCGGTGGTTTGGTCGGCGTTGAAGTGGCGCATCGGCGTTGGGGACCGGTCAGGAGATCAAGGCGAGGGCAAAGGGCGAGGGCGGCGGTGGGTGGCCTCAGACCGGCGCGGGCGGCAACGGCCCCGTCGGCACGGTGGCCAAGGCGCCCGAGCGGGCCCCGGTGCCACAGGCCGGGCAATAGTGGAAGAAGGCGTTCTTGCGCGTGTGGCAGGTGCCGCAGTGGTTGAACAGGCCCATGCCGCAATGCACGCAGAAGTTGCCGGGCTTGTCGCCGGGCACCGGCGTGGCCGGCAGGATGGCGCGTTCGCAGCCCGGGCACAGGTTGGCGGCCATCTTCTTCAGGGCGTCTTCGCTGCGCAGCGACTGGCGGCGCTCGGCCTCGGTCTGGGCTTCGACCTGCTGGCGTTTGGCCAGGTAGCGGCGCATGGCCTTGATCACCCCGTGCCCGGCGACCAGGGTCAGCGCCACGCCCACCGCGTAGCGCACGTAGCCGCCGTAGCTGGGCAGGTAGGGCACCAGCTCGACGAAGAAGGTGAAGGCCGCGAACAACACGAAGCCGCGCATCAGCGGCCAGTAGTCGCTGTCGCGGCGCCGCGCCACCAGCCAGCCCGCCACCGCGAGCAGCGGCAGCGTCAAGGCCAGGCGCAGGCCGAAGACCTTCATCTCCTGCGCGAAGCGGGCGCGGGCGTAGCCCCCCTGGGCCGCGTCCAGCAGGGCGCGTTCGGCGTCCTGGGCGCGGCTGGCGGCCTGCTGGTTGGCCAGGCGCGCTTCCTCCAGCCGCTCCACGGCCGCCTGGGCGGTGCGCTCGCGGGCTTTCAGTTGGTCGAGGTCGCGGGTGCGACGCAGCACCTCGGGGTCCTGGGCGGGGTCGGTGGTGGCGGTGCGGGTGCTGACCCAGTTGTCAAAGCTGTCGCGGGCCGACCGGTAGGCGTTGCCGGCGGCGCTCAGCGCCTGCTCTGCCTGGGCCAGCCGGTCGGTGGTCTCCTTGTCCTGGGCCGCCAGGCGGCGCAACTCGGCTCGGCGGGCCGCCAGCGCGGCCGAGTCGGCGAATTGGTCCACGCTCAAGTGGCCCTGCGTCTTCGGCAGGTCGGCCACCAGCTGCCCACCCAGGCCGATCAGGAAGCCGGCGAAGGCCAGCGACAGCAGCCACATGACGATGGCGAACAGGCGCTCGGGCACGCGCAGGCTTTTGAACATGGGGGCTCCTGGGGCGTCTGAGGGGGGGGTGTGGCTGGGGGCAGGCCGATCGGCGCTGCGGCCGCAGGGGGGGTTCACGCCGCCTCAGTCCTTGGGGATGGTGCGCGGCTTGCCATCGCGGTCGATGGCGACGTAGGTGAGGTTCGCCTCGGTCACCTTCACGACGTACGGGTTGGCCGGGTTGCGCTCGGCAAACACCTCCACGCGCACGGTCACCGAGGTGGTGCCCACCCGCTCGACCACCGCGTAAAAGCTCAGCAGGTCGCCGATCGACACCGGCTGCTTGAAGATGAACTGGTTGACCGCCACGGTGGCAATGCGCCCGCGGGCGATGCGCGCCGGCAGCACCGCGCCGGCCAGGTCGACCTGCGCCATGATCCAGCCGCCGAAGATGTCGCCATTGCCGTTGGCGTCGGCCGGCATCGGCATCACGCGCATCACCAGTTCGCGGTCGTTGGCCATCAGGCGGGGCAGGGGGGTGTCGGCGGGGGGTGAGGGCTGGGTCATCGCGGGCTCCGTGGGTGGGGCGGGGTCAAGCGCACCGATCGGGCGACTTTAGCGGGCGTTCAGGCATATTCGCCGCCTGCGCATCACCGATGCCGCCCCCCTTGAGAACGTGTTCCCGATGCGCCCCGCCAGCCTCACGCCCGCCGCCGCCGACCCCACCGCGGCCCGCCCAGCCCCCCGCTCCGACTGGTCCACCGTCAAGAAACTGCTGCCCTATGTGTGGCAGTGGCGCTGGCGCGTGGCCGTGGCGTTGACCTGCCTGGTGGCCGCCAAGCTCGCCAACATCGGCGTGCCGCTGGTGCTGAAGAACCTGGTCGACGCGCTGGACCTGAAGCCCGGCGACCCGCGCGCCGTGCTGGCGGTGCCGGTCGCGCTGCTGCTGGCCTACGGCGCGCTTCGGGTGTCGGTGACCTTGTTCACCGAGCTGCGCGAGTTCCTGTTCTACCCGGTGGCTGCGCGCATTGCCCGGCGCGTGGGCCTGGAGACCTTCGAGCACCTGCTGGCGTTGAGCCTGCGCTTCCACCTGTCGCGGCAGACCGGCGGCGTTTCGCGCGACATCGAGCGCGGCTCGCGCTCGATCATGGCGCTGCTGAACTACATCATCTACAACATCGGCCCGACCCTGGTCGAGATCACGCTGGTGATCGCGCTGCTGGCCACCAAGTTCGACGGCTGGTTTGCCGGCATCACGGTGAGCGCGCTGGTCAGCTACATCTTCTTCACCATCACGGTCACCGAGTGGCGCACCCACTTTCGCCGGGCGATGAACGAGCAGGACTCCAAGGCCAACACCCGCGCGGTGGACGCGCTGATCAACTACGAGACCGTCAAGTACTTCAGCAACGAGCGCTTTGAGCAAGCGCGCTACGACGACAACCTGCAGCGCCTGGAGAAGGCCTCGGTCAAGTCGCAGACCTCGTTGTCGCTGCTGAATCTGGGTCAAAGCCTGATCATCGCCGTGGCCGTGACGCTGCTGGTGTGGCGCGCCACCGTGGGCGTGGTCGACGGCAGCATGACGCTGGGCGACCTGGTGCTTGTCAATGCGCTGATGATCCAGCTCTACATCCCGCTGAACTTCCTGGGCGTGATCTACCGCGAGATCAAGCAGTCGCTGGTCGACATGGAAAAGATGTTCACGCTGCTGGGCGAGCACCGCGAGGTGGCGGACGCGCCCGGCGCGCAGCCCTTGCGGCTGGACGCGGGCGGCCGCGGCGCGGCGGTGCGCTTCGAGCACGTGGACTTTGGCTACGACCCGGACCGGCAGATCCTGCACGACGTGAGCTTCGAGATCCCGGCCGGCAAGACGGTGGCGGTGGTCGGGCCGTCGGGCTCGGGCAAGAGCACGCTGGCGCGGCTGATGTTCCGCTTCTACGACGTCCACCGCGGCGCCATCCAGATCGACGGGCAGGACATCCGCGCGGTGACGCAGCACAGCCTGCGCGCGTCCATCGGCATCGTGCCGCAGGACACGGTCTTGTTCAACGACACGGTGGAATACAACATCGCCTACGGCCGCACCGGCGCCGACCGCGCGGCGGTGGAGGGCGCGGCCCGCGCGGCGCACATCCACGACTTCATCGCGCGTTCGCCCAAGGGCTACGACACGTTGGTGGGCGAGCGCGGGCTGAAGCTGTCCGGCGGCGAGAAGCAGCGCGTGGCCATCGCCCGCACGCTGCTGAAGGACCCGCCGATCCTGATCTTCGACGAGGCGACCTCGGCGCTGGACTCGGCCAACGAGCGCGCCATCCAGGCCGAATTGCAGGGCGTGGCGCGCAACAAGACGGCGCTGGTCATCGCGCACCGGCTGTCCACCGTGGTCGACGCGCACCAGATTCTGGTGATGGACCACGGCCGCATCATCGAGCGCGGTCACCACGCCGAACTGCTGGCGCTGGATGGCCGCTACGCGCAGATGTGGCGGCTGCAGCAAAGCGGTGCCGACGGCGGCACCCCGGCCGCCACGCCGTCGGCCGCCGGCCCTGAGGGCAACCCGCTTGCCGGTCTGCCGACGCCGGCGTAGAACGGCGGGCCATGGAAACCAAGTGGCTCGAAGACTTCGTCAGCCTGGCCGAGACCCGCAGCTTCTCGCGCTCGGCCCAGCTTCGGCACGTGACCCAGCCGGCCTTCTCGCGGCGCATCCAGGCGCTCGAGGCCTGGGCCGGGCTGGACCTGGTCGACCGCTCCGCCTACCCCACGCGGCTGACGCCGGCCGGTGAAACCTTCCACGCCCAGGCGCTGGAAATCCTCGGCAACCTGCAGTCCGCGCGCAACCTGCTGCGCGGCCACCAAGCCGGCGCTCAGGACATGATCGAGTTCGCCGTGCCGCATTCGCTGGCCTTCACCTTCTTTCCGCATTGGGTGATGGACCTGCGCCAGCAGTTTGGCAACCTGAAAAGCCGGCTCATTGCGCTCAACGTGCACGACGCGGTGATGCAGCTCACCGAAGGCGGCTGCGACCTGTTGATCGCCTACCACCACGCCAGCCAGCCGCTGCAGCTCAGCCCCGACCGCTACGAGATGCTGAGCCTGGGCCGCGAGACCCTGGCGCCCTACAGCAAGGGCGGCCCCGGCGGGCTGCCGATGTTCAGCCTGCCCGCGCCGGCCGGCCAGCGCGTGCCCTTCCTGAGCTACGCGGCCGGCGCCTACCTTGGCCGGCTGGTCGAGGTGATCAACCAGCAGGCCACCCCGCCGCTGGCGCTCGACCCGATCTACGAGACCGACATGGCCGAGGGCCTGAAGGCGATGGCGCTGGAGGGCCACGGCCTGGCCTTCCTGCCGGCCAGTTCGGTGCGCAAGGAGCTGAAGGCCAAGCGCCTGTTGCGCGCTGCCGAGCCTGGCCGCCACGAGCTGACGATGGAAGTGCGCATCTACCGCGAGCGGCCCGAGCTGGTGCGGCACAACAAGCCGGCCGCGCTCGCGCTGTGGGAGTTCCTGCGCACGCCGCACCGCGCCGCGCCGGCGCGCGCTGCGGCCGCCCCCGTCGGCGCGCCCCGCCCCTAGGGTTTGCCCGCCCGTGCCATGCGCGATCGGCATGGCCGGGCCCTCAATCGGCATTGGAAGCCGGGCCCGACCCTGGCCTACAGTTCGCGCCGCTCGACACCGCCCGACGAGGGCGGTGGCATGAAGCTTGCGGCCTGTCGTTCCCGTCGTTTCCCCCCCGGGGAAGCCATTGCAGCCGCGGCCAACCCGGTCCCTAGAATCGGTCGGTCGTTGTGTACAACCCCTTTCAGGAGTGCTCATGAAGAAGTCGATGATCGTGCAAGCGGTGGCGCTGGCCGCCGCCATGGTGGGCGTGACCGCCGCCCAGGCCGACACCCTCAAGAAGATCAAGGACAGCGGCAGCGCCACGATGGGCGTGCGCGAGTCGTCCGGTGCCTTGAGCTACACCCTGGGCGACGGCAAGTACGCTGGCTACCACGTCGAAATCTGCAGCCGCGTGCTGGCCGACGTGCAGAAGTCGCTGGGCCTGGCCAAGCTGGACGTCAAGTACCAGCCCGTCACCTCGCAGAACCGCATCCCGCTGGTGCAGAACGGCACCGTCGACATCGAGTGCGGGTCGACCACCAACAACGCCGCGCGCCAAAAGGACGTGGCCTTCGCCCCGACCACCTATGTGGAAGAAGTGCGCATCGCCGTCAAGGGTGCCTCGGGCATCACGTCGATCGCCCAGCTGAACGGCAAGAAGGTCGCCACCACCACCGGGACGACCTCGGTGCAACTGCTGCGCAAGCACGAGCGCGCCACCGGCGTGAACTTCGACGAGGTCTTCGGCAAGGACCACGCCGACAGCTTCCTGCTGCTGGAGTCCGGCCGCGCCGACGCCTTCGTGATGGACGGCCAGATCCTGGCCGGCAACATCGCCAAGTCCAAGCAGCCTGGCGACTACAAGATCGTCGGCGAGGTGCTGAACGTCGAGCCCATCGCCATCATGATCCGCAAGGACGACCCGGCCTTCAAGAAGGCGGTCGACGACAGTGTCATCGCCATGATGAAGTCGGGCGAGATCGCGAAGATGTATGACAAATGGTTCGTGCAGCCGATCCCGCCGTCGAACACCCGCGTGGGCCTGCCGGCCTCCGACGCCACCAAGGCCGCCTGGGCGAGCCCGAACGACAAGCCGGCCGAGGACTACGCCAAGAAGTGAGCGCCAGCGCGGGCCCCGGCGGCATCGCCGTGGCCCGCCCGTGCATGCCGCGCCCGCACCGGGGCAACGCCCCCGGGCGCGCGGTTTGCTTTGAGGGTTGACTCGCGTTGGGGGGGAGGCGGCATTGGCCAGCACATGGGATTGGCAGATCTTCTGCAAAAGCACGGTCGAAGACACCGTCTACAAAAGTTGCTTCGGGCCGGGGGGTGACACCACCTACCTGCAGTGGATGCTGTCCGCGTGGGGCTGGACGCTGTCGGTGGCCGCGCTGGCGCTGGTGATCGCGCTGACGGTCGGGTCCTTGATGGGCATCTTCCGCACCACACCGAGCAAGGCGCTGGTATGGCTGGGCAACGGCTGGACCGAGCTGTTCCGCAACGTGCCGCTGCTGGTGCAGGTCTTCCTGTGGTATCACGTGCTGCCCTCGCTGTTCCTGAGCCTGCGCGCCATTCCCAGTTTCATCCTGGTGGCTTGCGCGCTGGGATTTTTCACCTCGGCGCGGATCGCCGAGCAGGTCAAGGCCGGCATCCAGGCGCTGCCGCGCGGCCAGCGTTATGCCGGGCTCGCGATGGGCCTGACCTTGCCGCAGACCTACCGCTTCGTGCTGCTGCCCATGGCGTTTCGCATCGTCATCCCGCCGCTGACCAGTGAGAGCATGAACATCATCAAGAACTCCTCGGTGGCCTTCGCGGTCAGCATCGCCGAGCTGACGATGTTCGCCATGCAGGCGCAGGAGGAAACCTCGCGCGGGGTGGAGGTCTACCTGGCCGTGACGGCGCTGTACTTCATGTCCGCCTTCGCGGTGAACCGCCTGGCGCTGTTCATCGAACAGCGGGTGCAGATCCCCGGCACCGTGGGGGCCAGCAAATGAACCTCGACTTCAGCTTCCTCGACTGGGGTGTCGTTCAAAGCTTCATCCTCAAGGGCCTGGTGTTCTCCATCCAGCTGACGCTGGTGGCCATGGTGGGCGGCATCGTGCTGGGCACCTTGCTGGCGCTGATGCGGCTGTCCGGCAAGAAGTGGCTGGTGATCCCGGCGGCGTTCTACGTGAACACGCTGCGCTCGATCCCGCTGGTGATGGTGATCCTGTGGTTCTTCCTGCTGATTCCGCTGCTGATCGGCCGGCCCATGGGCGCCGAACTGAGCGCCATGATCACCTTCACAGTGTTCGAGGCGGCCTACTACTCGGAGATCATGCGCGCTGGCATCCAGAGCGTGCCCAAGGGCCAGGTCTACGCCGGCTACGCGGTGGGCATGACCTACCCGCAGTGCATGAAGCTGGTGGTGCTGCCGCAGGCCTTCCGCAACATGCTGCCGGTGCTGCTGACCCAGACCATCATCCTGTTCCAGGACACCTCGCTGGTGTACGCCATCGGCGCCTACGACCTGCTCAAGGGCTTCGAGATCGCCGGCAAGAACTTCAACCGGCCGGTGGAGACCTACCTGGTGGCGGCCGTCGTCTATTTCGTCATCTGCTTCAGCCTGTCGATGCTCGTGCGCCGCCTGCAGCAGAAGATCCAGATCATCCGATGAGTGCAAAGAGGAACACGCCGTGATCGACATCAAGAACGTGAGCAAGTGGTACGGCAGCTTCCAGGTGCTGACCGACAACACCACCAGCATCAAGAAGGGCGAGGTGGTGGTGGTGTGCGGCCCGTCCGGCTCGGGCAAGAGCACGCTGATCAAGACCGTCAACGCGCTCGAGCCCTTCCAGAAGGGCGACATCGTCGTCGACGGCATCAGCATCAGCGACCCCAAGACCAACTTGCCCAAGCTGCGCGCGCGGGTGGGCATGGTGTTTCAGCATTTCGAGCTGTTCCCTCACCTCAGCGTCACTGAGAACCTCACGCTCGCGCAGATCAAGGTGCTCGGCCGCAACCCCGACGAAGCCAAGACGCGCGGCCTGAAGATGCTCGACCGCGTGGGCCTGATGGTCCACAAGGACAAGTTTCCCGGTCAGTTGTCCGGGGGCCAGCAGCAGCGCGTGGCGATCGCCCGGGCGCTGAGCATGGACCCGATCGTCATGCTCTTCGACGAGCCCACGTCGGCGCTCGACCCGGAAATGGTCGGCGAGGTGCTGGACGTCATGGTGCAGCTGGCCCAGGAGGGCATGACCATGATGTGCGTGACCCACGAGATGGGCTTTGCCAAGAAGGTCAGCCACCGCGTGATCTTCATGGACGCCGGCAAGATCGTCGAGGACTGCACCAGCAAGGAGTTCTTCGGCAACCCTGAAGCCCGCTCGCCGCGGGCCAAGGAGTTTCTTTCGAAGATCCTGCAGCACTGAGGGCGCGGGGCGTCCGGCCACCGCCGGTCCGCGCCCGCCTGCCGCTTCAGGGCTCGATGGCAATGCCCGTGACGGGCTCGCCACCGGCGATCACCCCGATCGCGGTCGCAGCGCCGGTCTTCAGGTCAATGCGAACCCACTGTGACGCGCGGCTCCCCGGCACCGACAGCGCGGCATAGGCGGCGTTGTTGACGTCGGCGATGTCGAACGACGCGCGCTGGAACGGTCCCGTGCCCAGCCGACCCACCGTGGTCAGCCGCCCGGTGTTCGGCGACACCGCGGGCGTGGTGCCTTCCACCGACCCCTGGACCACCAGCGTGCCCTGCGCCCCGTCGAGGGCGTAGTTCGTGGTGATCTTGTCGTTGTCCTTGTTGTAGGTGTAGGCGGCGGCCACCACCCGCGCCGGCTTGCCCTCGGACACGTCGCCCGCCGCATAGCCCAGGAAGCCGTCGACTTGCAGGCCGTCCAGGGCCGGGTTGCTGTCGACGATGGCGCCAGTCTCGGGGTGCAGGCGAAGGTTTTGGCCACTGTTGGTGACCACGCGGATGCGGTCGACGGTGGGGTTGAAGTCGAAGCCGACCTCGTCGCCCGACAGCGGCAGGGCGATGGGTGCGCCCACGGCCTGGGCGGCGCCCGTGGCCAGGTCGATGGTGTACAGGCGGCCACTGCTGCCCAGGCCGTACAGCACGCCGCGCGCCACACGGAAATCCAGGCCCAGCAGCCGCTCGCCAGGCTGCAGGCCGCTCAAGGCCGTGCTGGACAACACTGTGCCGGGCTGGCCGGCATGGAACTTCAGCAACTGGTTGGTCGCCGTGACGGCCAGCACCACTTCCTTGGCCGGCTCGGCGCGCGCCAAGGTGGGCAGGTGGGGCAGGCTCGGCAATGCAGCGCAGCCGGCCAGCAAGCCGCCGATCAAGGTGGTGGCGCCGGCAAAGGCACGGGTGGCAGCGCGTGTTGAGCGCGCGGGACGCTTGGCGTGCGTGGAACGCGGGGTGGGGTGAAGGGTCATGGGGGTCCGTCTTGGTGCCTGGACCTTCAATGTCGGCGCTTTCGTCGCGGGATTGAGCCCAGGCTGCGTCCAGCCGTTCGTTCACCTGCGCCGGGTCATGGCACGGCGTGTCGGCCCAACGGCTCGGTCAGTGTGAAGCTGCGGCGCAGCGCCGACTCGCCACTGGCGGGCGTGGCCGCCGGGCCAAGCTGGTCCTGCACCCATTCGCACAGCGCGTGGACCTTGCGGTCTTCCGGCATGGGCAGCCGCAGGAGCTTCATCAGCAGTGGCGAGGCTTGCTCGAAGCCCAGTCCCATCCAGCGTGCGCCCAGCGCGTAGGCGGCCACGCCGCGCTCGGACACCAGTGTGAGTTCGCGCGCGCGGCTCAAGGCCTGGGTCAGGAAGTCGAGCCGGGCCGCGGTGGGCAAGGCCGCAAATCGGGCGTCGTACGGCCTCAGCCCCGCGTCGAGCCGGGTCAGGAAGGCCTGGTCGCCCAGGGCCTGGGACTGAGCGGCGGTGAAGTTCAGCATGGGGAGCGCCCGAGCGGGTGGGGTCGATGGCGAAAGGCGCCGTGGCACCGGGTCACTTCACGCCCATCCGCGCCCGCCACTCGGCGGAGGATTCGACGGGGAACTGCACGCCTTGAGACGCCATGAATGCCTGGAACTTCAGGTACTGCTGGTGGGTGGGCGAGCCGGTGCGGTAGCGGGCCAGTTCGTCCTGCACGTAGTTGGCGGGGGTGACGCCGCGCCGGGTGACCGTGTCCAGTGGCACCTTGATGTCGACGAGCAACCATTCGGCGATGTCCAGCATTTCGTAGGACAGGGCCTCCATGAAGAGGTTGTACTTGCGGCTGTCGAGCAGGCCGGGCGACAAGCCGTGGCGGAACATGACCGCGAGGCAGGGCTGGCAGTGGAAGGGCAGGGTGGACGAGGCCAGCAGCGACTGGCGCGCCAGGGGCACCTTGCTGAGCGGCCACAACGTGAGCAAGGCGTCGAGCATGGCGGGGTCGCCGCGAACGATGGGGAAGGACAGCGCCGGGCCATCGTCAGGGCGAGGTTTGTGCAGTGGGTCGGCGCCGGCCTCGATCAGCAGGCGCATCGCTGGCACCTGGCGCACGCCGACGGCGTAGTGCAGCAGCGTGAGCTGGGGCGTGGCCTTGCGGTTGGACGGCGGGCCTTGGGCATTGGGGTTGGCGCCTTCAGCCAGGGCCTGGCGCATCGCCGCCTCGTCGCTGGCCAGCGCGGCGCGCAAGAAGCGCAAGTCCGGTCCGTTGAAGAAGGCCTCGGGCGGCGGCAGTTGGGGCGCGCGCGCAGTGCCCTCGGCGGCAGACGCTGCGCCGGCGCCGGCGCCGAGCCATTCGAACAGTCCCATGGCGATGATTCCGGTGAGCTGGCGCAGGCCCGCGCGCCGGTGGGGGGAGGTGGGGCGGGGCGGCGCAGGCACAGGCGCTTGGCGCCCAGCAGGCCAAAGGGGCCACCGAGGCCAGCGTGCCCGTTGGATGCGGGTGGGTGGCGTCATTTCACGCCCATCCTCGCCCGCCACTCGGCGGAGGATTCGACGGGGAACTGCACGCCTTGAGACGCCATGAATGCCTGGAACTTCAGGTACTGCTGGTGGGTGGGCGAGCCGGGGCGGTAGCGCTCGGTCAGGGCACGTTGAACCATGTTCGCTGGCGTGACGCCACCGGAGGTCATGGTGTCCAGTGGCACCTTGATGTCGACGAGCAACCATTCGGCGATGTCCAGCATTTCGTAGGACAAGGCCTCCATGAAGAGGTTGTACTTGCGGCTGTCGAGCAGGCCGGGCGACAAGCCGTGGCGGAACATGACCGCGAGGCAGGGCTGGCAGTGGAAGGGCAGGGTGGACGAGGCCAGCATCGATTGCACCGGGACGGGAATGCGTTCCATCGGCCAGACGGCCAGCAGCGCGTCCAGCATCGCGGGGTCCTGGCGAATGATGGGGAACAGCAGTGCCGGTCCGTCGTCGGCGCGTGGCTCGAACAGCGGGTCGGCCCCGTGGCGCACCAACAGCGCTGCCCCGCGGGCATCGCGCACGCCGACGGCGTAGTGCAGCAGCGTGAGCTGGGGCGTGGCCTTGCGGTTGGACGGCGGGCCTTGGGCATTGGGGTTGGCGCCGTCGGCGAGGGCCTGCCGCATCGCCGCCTCGTCGCTGGCCCGTGCGGCGCTCAGCAGGCGCAAGGCCGGTCCGCTGAAGAAGAACGCTGGTGGCGGCAAGCCGGGCGCGACGGCTTGGCCATCTCCTGCCCGGGCGCAGCCGGCGCCCGGCCCGAACCACTCGAACAATCCCATGAGGCTCACTCCGGCAAGGCGCCGCCACAGTGCGCGGCGGCTCGGTTGAATTGCGGCGGCGCCCGCACGGGCCCGCCAAGGCAAGGGGGGTCGGCTCATGGCGGCGGTGGCGGCTTGGCGTCCAGGCAGCGTTGCAGCGTGGCTTCGTCGCTTTCCTTGCGCGCCTCGATGGCGTCGATCACCTCGTCCATCGCGTGGCGGTCGTCGGCGCTGACGCCGGGCTTCGCTGGCG
Source organism: Hydrogenophaga intermedia (assembly GCA_943370175.1). Taxonomy (GTDB): domain Bacteria; phylum Pseudomonadota; class Gammaproteobacteria; order Burkholderiales; family Burkholderiaceae_C; genus Ideonella_A; species Ideonella_A intermedia_A. The sequence goes on from CALRPU020000001.1 coordinate 156,728, forward strand.
GGACGGTGACCCGCTGGCCCACCGCCGGGTTGGCAAACAGCGACGCCACCCCGGACTCCTGCGTCGCGGTCAGCACCTCGCCTTCGACCTGGTAGGCGAGGATCTTGTCGGGCTCTGCCCGCTGGCGGTCGGGGACTCGGGAGTACCGGGCCACGGTGCGCGGGTGCAGCCCCGCGGCGTTGAAGGTGGTGGTGGGCGAGCCGGACCCGCCCTGGGCCGCCGACGCCAGGCCGCCGCCAAGGGAGTGACCGATCATCTGCACCTGGCTGCTTTGCGCTCGCTCGGCGATGCTGTTGCCCATCGTGACCGCCCGCTCGTAGTAGCTCGACGCTTGGTCGGCGTTCTGGGCAAAGTTGTTCTGCCAGTCCTCGACGGCGAGGGTGGAGCCGCGGAAGACGAGGTTGAACGTGGGCGCGGTGTCGGCATCCCAAACCACCGGATCCCTGCGGTACACCGCGGCGCGAAATGCACTGCCCCTGGGAACGAGGTCGCCCAGCTTCAAACCCAGTTGGTCCAACTCATCCTCCGTCGCGTCCAGAAACCCCGGCGGCGCCGGCAGCAGGTCGTCTGGCGCATCCGGGTCGTGCTTGACGTACACGTGCTTGGCCAGTCGGGCGTGCTCCACCTCGTCCATGTCCTGCCGCAGCCGCAAGGCCTCGACCAGGTGCTCCGGGCAGCCGGCCAGGCTGCCGCCGACCAGGCCCAGGCGTTGGCGCCGTCGCGTGGCCTTGGTGTTGACCATGCACTCGCGCCGGGCGGTGCCGGCCGGCAGCTGGCCGAAGGGCCGGCCCAGCAGGCCCTCGCGGGCCCGTTGAAACTCCCGCGTGGGCAGCAGCGGGTCCTGGGTCAGGGCCGCTTGCCGCGCATCGGCCAGCTTGGCGGCCTGCCGCCGGGCCAGGGTGGGCCCGATGCTGCCCGAGATGACGTCGCCAAGTCCCATGTGCGCCCTTCGGTGGGTGGGGGCGGCAGTGCACACCGGTGGCGCCCTGCCGAGTCGAGGCGGCATTCTGGAAGGGCAACACGGCGCGCCGCGACCCACCGGGCACCCCCTCACGGGGGCGCTTTGGGGGTCTCACCGCCATGCCCCGGGGGCAATCAGGGCGTGGCCACGTGGCACCCCGGTGGATGTCCTCCAGCCGAGCGCGCGCGGGCTCGCGGTGGCGTGGCACCACGCGGACGCCGCAAGGCGCGCCGACCCCGGGTGCGAGAATTCGCGGATGCCCGAGACCACCCCGCACGACGCCCCGCCCAACGCCGCCGCGGCGTCCCAGCCCATGACGCTCACGCTGACCCGGCCCGACGATTGGCACCTGCACCTGCGCGACGGTGCCGCACTGGCCGCGGTGGTGCCCGACACCGCCCGCCAGTTTGCGCGGGCCATCGTCATGCCGAACTTGAAGCCGCCTGTCACCACGGCGGCGCAGGCGGCGGCCTACCGCGAGCGCATCCTGGCCGCGGTGCCCGCCGGCGTGGCCTTCGAGCCGCTGATGACGCTGTACCTCACCGACCGCCTGCCGCCCGAGGAAATCCGGCGCGCGCGCGACGCTGGCGTGGTCGCGGTCAAGCTGTACCCGGCCGGTGCCACCACCAACAGCGACGCCGGCGTGACCGACCTGCGCCTGACCTACCCCACGCTCGAGGCCATGCAGCGCGACGGCCTGCCGCTGCTGGTGCATGGCGAGGTGACCGACGCGGACATCGACCTCTTTGACCGCGAGAAGGTCTTCATCGACGACAAGCTGATCCCGCTGCGCCGCGACTTCCCCGGCCTGAAGATCGTCTTCGAGCACATCACCACCCGCGAGGCGGCGCACTACGTGGCCGAGGCCGGGCCGCTGACCGCGGCCACCATCACCGCGCACCACCTGCTCTACAACCGCAATGCGATTTTTCTGGGCGGCGTGCGGCCCCACTACTACTGCCTGCCCGTGCTCAAGCGCGAGGAGCACCGCCGTGCCCTGGTGGCGGCGGCCACCTCCGGCAGCGACCGTTTCTTCCTGGGCACCGACAGCGCGCCGCACCCGGCTCACCTGAAAGAGCACGCCAGCGGCTGCGCCGGTTGCTACACCGCGCTGTCGGCACTGGAGCTGTACGCCGAGGCCTTCGACGTCGCCGGCGCGCTGCACCGCCTGGAAGGCTTCGCCAGCCTCCATGGGCCCGATTTCTACGGCCTGCCGCGCAACACCGGCACCGTCACCCTGCGCCGCGAGGCGTGGACGCTGCCCGAGACCTTGCCCTTCGGCGAGGCCACCTTGAAGCCCTTGCGCGGCGGCGAGACCTTGAACTGGAAGCTCGCATGAACACCCCCTCCACTGGCCGGGCCACCAAGGTCATGCTGCTGATCGACGCCGACAACGTCACCGCCGACGTCATCGAGCAGGCGGTGCCGCTGGTCATCGAGCGCCATGGCGCAGCCCACGTGCGCCGCGCTTACTGCACGGCCGAGCTGGCGCTGAAGCAGCTCAAGCTGTTCAAGGCCCATTCGATCCGGCCCATCGTCAACATCTCGACCGGCAAGAACTCCACCGACATCGCGCTGGCCGTCGACGCCATGGACCTGGCCGACCGCGAGCGGCCCGACGTGGTCGTGATCGTGTCCTCGGACAGCGACTTCGCGCCGCTGGTGATCCGCCTGCGCGAAAAGGGCTGCCGCGTGGAGGGCATCGGCCAGGAAGGCAAGACCGGCGAAGACTCCAAACCGGTGTACGACGATTTCACCGACCTGATGCACCGCAAGGCGCGGCCGGCCAGCGGCCGCTCGGGTGGCGGGCGCGGCGCCGGGCCGCGGGCCGCTGCGCGCTCGGTGGGCGGCACCGGGCCGTCGCGCGGGGCGGCGTCGGCTTCGGGCCCGGCGCGCGGGCCAGGACGCGGGGACCGGGGACCTGGGCCTGGCGCCGGCGTGGCACCAAGCGACGCGCCCGGTGGTTCGCGGTCAGATGCCGGACCCCGGTCTCGGTCGGGGCGACGGGCGGTGGTGTCCGAGGCGGTGTTCCCGGCCACCGTGGCGCCATGGCCGCTGACCGCGCTGCAGCCTACGGCGGTGTCGGCGTCCGTGCCGAGCCCGGCGCCGTCGGCGGACCGGCCGGTGGCAGGCCCTCGGGCCGAGGTTGAGGTCGGTGGCGATGCAGGCGCCGCCGCGTCGGCGGCCATGCCCGTGCCGTTGCCGGCGGTGGACGCCCCCGCGCCGGCCAAGGCCCCGGCGGCCCGCAAGCGGACCGCCAAGGCGGCGGCCGCCGCCGTGGCGCTGGCCGAGGCCGTGCAGGCGTCCGAGGCGGCGGTGGTTCCGGCGGGGTTGGTGGGCGAGGACCGGCCGACGGGCGTGCCACAGGGCGGCGATGCCGACGCGACGGCAGCGCCGGCGCCCGAGGCCCCGGCGGTGAAGGCGCCCCGCGGTGCCCGCGCCGCCACCAAGCGCGCAGCGGCCAAGGCCGCGGCGGCGGGGGCGGGGGCGGACGCGGTGTCGGCGCCGTCCCCCGACGATGCGCCCGCGGTCACGCGACGCTCGCCAGCCGCGCCAGCCGCGCCAGCCGCGCCAGCCGAAGCGGCTGCCGAGGTCACCACGGCCTTTGCGGCCGACCCCGCATCGGTGGTGCCGACGTCTCCCCGGCGCCGACCGGCCCGAGGGGCTGCCAAGGCGACCGCCGATGCCTTGGTCGAGCCCATGACGTCCGACGCCGAGCCTCTGCGGCCTCGGTCCCTGTCGCCGTCCCCCGTGCCCGCGCGGTCCGCCACCGGCCAGGCCGATGGCGGCGGTCGGGCGACCCCGCGACCGGCGCGACTGCCTGACGAGGTGGCGCGCATCCTGGCCGCCTTGCCGGAACTGCGGTCGGGCGCCCGGATGCAGCTCAACCTCGCCAAGGAGCGCCTGTTCAACGCCGGCCTGCTGGCGCGCAGCGCGCCGTCGACCAAGCTGTTCCGCAAGCACCCGACGCTGTTCGCGCTGCTGCCGCCGGACGCGCCCAACAAGGTCCAGTTCCTGGCCAGCGACGCGCCTTGATGCGCGGCGAGGGTGGCCGCGCAGGCTTCGGCGCCGCGGCGCCGGCGGCGCCCGGCATCGACTGGTCGTCGCCCTGGCTGGCGTCCTACCGCGACATCGGCCAGCGGGTGCACGCCCGTTGGCTGTCTGGCGCCAGTGTGACCGACGCCCTGAACGCGGAGGCCACGCCCGCGGGGTGCGGCTGGCCCGCGCTGGTGGCCGGCCCGCTGCGGTTCGTGCCCCAGGCCGACCTGCCGCCAGCGACCGCGTACGAGGCCCACATCGCGCAGACCGCCTGCGTGCCCACCCGCGACAACCTGCACGACTTCTTCAACGGCCTGGTCTGGCTGCACCAGCCGGCGCTGAAACGCCGGCTCAACGCGCTGCAGGCGGCCGATCTGGCACGCCACGGCGTGGGCGCGCAGCGCGGCGCCCTGCGCGACCGGCTGACGTTGTTCGACGAGAACGCCGCCTGCTGGGCCGCGCCGCCGCGGCTGGCCGACGCGCTGCGCCGCCGAGACTGGCACGCGCTCTTCGTCGCGCACCGGGCCGACTGGGCCGGCGCCTTGCCCCAACCCGTCGGCCACGCGCTGCTTGAAAAATTGTGCCGGCCGCGCAAGCCCATCACCGCTCACGTCTGGCTGGCGCCGCCGGGCGCGCCTGACCCCGCGGCGTGGGTGCTGTCGAACCTGCTGCCCGACCCGCTGCCCGACCCAGCGTCGCACCCCGGCGCCCCCGCCGGCCAGGCCGCACCCCCGCGGCCTTGGCCCTTGCCCGTGCTGGGCGTGCCCGGCTGGTGGGCCGGCAACGAGGACCCGCGGTTCTATGACGACCCGGTCGTGTTCCGTCGTTGAAATCATTTTTATCAAAAGAGTTAATTTGTTCGGATTGCTGCCGATAAGCAGGTGAGGGCGGATCGACTGCCGTGGGTGGTCTCCGGCCCGTGCCGTGCTGCAGCGATGACCGTCGACCCTTCCCTGCCCGCCAGCGCGCCTGCCGGGCCCGCGCCCGCCGACTTGTTGGCGCAGGCCGAGGAATTGGCCCGCATCGGCTCGATGCAGGTCGAATGGGCGACCGGCCAGGTCAGCCTGTCGGCCGGCATGTGCCGCCTGTTCGGCGAGTCGCCGGGCACCGAGCCGGTGCCGCCGGACTGGTTGTTCCAGCGCGTGCCCCCCGAAGAGCGTGAGTTCGTGCGAACCTTGTCCCAGGGCGCCACCGACAGCGAGCCGTTTGAATTCGCCCACCGCATCGTGCGCAGCGACGGCAGCCGCCGCACGGTGCTGCACCGCGCCCAGGCCGAAGTCGACGCCACCGGCCACACGGTGCGCATGTGCACCATCCTGCAGGACATCTCGGCCCAGCGTGAGTCCGAGCAGGCGCTGCAGGACCTGGCCAACCTGGACGCGGTGACCCGCCTGCCCAACCGCCGCGCCTTCCTGAACCTGCTGCAGGAACACCTTCAGCAGGCCGCCGGTCAGGATGGCGCCGCCGTGCTGTTGCTGATGGAGGTCGACCCCTTCCGCCTGGTCAACGACAGCCTGGGCTACGCCGCCGGCGATCAGTTGCTGCGCGAGGTCGCCGCCCGCCTGGCCGCCTGCCCCGCCACGCCCGACACGCTGGCCCACCTGGGCGGCGCCCACTTTGCCGCGGTGATGCTGCGCCACGACGGCTCGGCCGAGGTCAGCGCGCAGCGCCTGGCCGACGACTGGGTGCACGCCTTGGCCGCGCCGCTGGTGGTGGCCGGCAGCGAGGTCTTCTTGAGCGGCAGCCTGGGCGTGGCGATCTCGCCGACCGACGGCGACGAAGCCGCCTTGCTGCTGGACCGCGCCCAGACCGCGATGCGCCAGGGCCAGGGTCAGGGGGCGGGCCACAACGAGACCCATTTCTACACGGCCGCGGCCAGCGAGCGCGCCACACGGCGCCTCGCCTTCGAGACCGCGCTGCGCCACGCCGTGGAACGGGGCGAGCTGCGCCTGGACTACCTGCCGCAGGTCGACCTGCGCACCGGCCGCATCACCGGGGTCGAGGCCCGGCTGCGCTGGATCAGCGCCGAGCGCGGCGAGGTGCCCTTCGACGAATTCATGCCCGTGGCCGAGCAGATCGGCCAGGCGGTGGCCATCGGCGAATGGGCGCTGAACCAGGCCTGCACCGACGCCATGGCCTGGCAGACCGCCGGGCTGGCCAGCCTGCGGGTCAGCGCGGCGCTGCGTCGGCAGCACATTGAGCTGCCCGACCTGGCCCAGCGCATCGAGCGCGCCCTGGCCCGCAGCGGGCTGCCCGCCGAGCGCCTGGGCGTGCAGGTGTCCGAGGCCATGCTGCTGCAAGACCCGACACGCCTGGGCCACAGCCTCGCGGCGCTGAAGGCGGTGGGCGTGCAGTTGACGCTGGCCGAGTTCGGCACCGGCAGCTCCAACCTGGGCACGCTGAACCGCCTGCCCATCGACGAGGTGCGCATCGACCGCTCGCTGGTGCCCGACCTGGTGGCGGCCTCCGAGGACGTGTCCATCACCCGCGCCCTGATCGACCTGGCCCACCGGCTGCGCATGAACGTGCTGGCCGATGGCGTGGACAGCGAGGGCCAGCTGGCGCTGCTGGTGGCCAGCCACTGCGACCGGGTGCAGGGCCGCTGCCTCAGTGGCCCGGTGCCCGCCGCGCAGCTGGTGGCCCTGCTGCAGGCCGACACCCAGTTGCCGCAGCCGCTGCTCAGCCGCCATTCGCGCCCGCGCACGCTGCTGCTGGTGGACGACGAGGACAACATCCTGAGCGCGCTGCGTCGCCTGCTGCGCCGCGACGGCTACCACATCCTCACCGCCACCGGTGGCGCCGAGGGCCTGAGGAAGCTGGCCGAAAACACGGTCGACGTGATCATCTCGGACCAGCGCATGCCGCACATGACCGGCGTGGAGTTCCTGCGCCGCGCCAAGGAGCTGTACCCGGACAGCGTGCGCCTGTGCCTGTCCGGCTACACCGAGCTGCAGTCCATCACCGACGCGGTCAACGAAGGCGCGGTGTACCGCTTTCTGACCAAGCCCTGGGACGACGAGCAGCTGCGCAGCCACGTGGCCGAGGCCTTCATGCAGCGCGAGCGTGCCGAGCGCACCCGCGCACTCGACGAACAACTGCGCGCCGCCAACCGCGATCTCGCCCTCGCCAACGAGCGCCTGCAGTCGTTCAGCGACCGCCTGAGCCGCCAGATCAACCGCCACGACACCCACCTGGCTCACGCCCAGGACATGCTGGACGGCCTGCCGCTGCCCCTGATCGGTGTCGATTGCGACGGCGTCATCGCCTACAGCAACGACGCCGCGCAACGCCTGCTGCCCCAGGCCGCGGGCCTGGGCCGGGCGGCCGACGACGTGCTGCCGGCCCCGCTGCGCGGGCGCTGGCGCCAGCCGCCGCGCGAGCCCATCGACATCGATGGCCGCCGCCACCGCGTGCTGTGCAACCCCCTGGGCACCGCGCACGACCCGCGCGGCTGCCTGTTGATCCTGAGCCCGCTGGGCGACGGAGTGCACGCCCAGGCTTGACCGAGACATTGACCGTGACCGTGACCGTGACCGTGATCCCCACCGTGATGCCCATGCCGTCGTTCGCAGCCCCCACGCCCGGTGCCAACCTGCCGCCCGCCACCGGGCGGGTGGCCACCCCGGCCCCATCCGCGGTGGCCTTGCGCGCCGAGCAGGTCGAAGCCGGCCTGGACCGCCTGCCGCCCTTGCCCGCGGTGCTGCGCGAGCTGATCGAGCTGATGGCGCAGGACGGCGTGGGCGCGCAGCGCCTGGGTGCCGTGCTGGCGCGCGACCCGGCGCTGACCATGACCACCTTGCGGCTGGCCAATTCGTCCTTCTACGGGGTGTCTCGCCAGGTTGCCACCGTGAGCGAGGCGGTGTGCGTGCTGGGCCTGCGCAACCTGCGCGGGCTGGTCACCACCGCGGCGCTGGCGTCGGCCTTTCCACCGCGGCTCGGGCCGCACTTCGACGCGCTCGCGTTCTGGCGGCACGCGCTGACCTCGGCCACCGGCGCGCGCGCGCTGGCGCTGGCCGTGGGCGCGGACGACGAGGCCGCCTTCACCCTGGGCCTGCTGCACGATTTCGGGCAGCTCGCCATGGCCATGGCCTTCCCGGCGCAGTGGGCGGCGCTGGAAGCAGAGCGCGCCGCCACGCCCGCGTCCCCCGGCACCGACCCCCATGCCGCCGTGGTGGCCGAGCTGGCCGCCGAGCGTCGCCACTTCGGCGTCGACCATGCCGAGGTCGGCGCCATGCTGACCGCGCGCTGGCAGCTGGTCCCCTGGTTTGTCGAGGCCATTCGACAGCACCACGCGCTGTCGCCTGAAACCCGCTTCGACCCCCCGGGCGCCCAGCGCCAGGACGCCCCCCACGGCGACCCCGCCGTCGACTGGCCGGTGCTGCTGCAGCTGACCGACCTGATCGGTCATTGGCCGGCCGATGCCGACCGCCTGGCGCCGCTGGACGCGCTGTCCGCCCACCGCCGATTTGGCCTCGACAGCGCGGCGCTGCAGTCGCTGGCCTGCCAGGCCGCCGACCAGGCCACCGCCTTGTGCCGATCCTTGCTGGAGTGAAGCCATGCACAGCACCGAGACCCCGATGACGCAAGAGGAGGTGGCCGCCCTGCTGCGCAGCCACGACCAGCTGCGCGAAGCCAACCGCCGCCTGTCCGAAGCGCAGGACAAGCTGGTGCAGTCCGAGAAACTGGCCTCCATCGGTCAGCTCGCCGCGGGCGTCGCGCACGAGATCAACAACCCCATCGGCTACATCTTCTCGAACTTCGGCACCTTGGAGCGCTACCTGCGCGACGTGTTCGAGATGCTGAACGCCTGCGACGACGCCATCGGCGACCTGCCGCCACCGCGCGCGGCCGAACTGCGCGGGCTGCGCGAGCGCATCGAGCTGGACTTCCTCAAGGACGACATCCCAGCGCTGATGGCCGAGTCGAAGGAGGGCATCAGCCGGGTGCGAAAGATCGTGCAGGACTTGAAGGACTTCTCCCGGGTCGACGCGCATCAGGAGTGGTCGTGGGCCCACTTGCACCAGGGCATCGACTCGACGCTCAACATCGTCAACAACGAGATCAAGTACAAGGCCGACGTCGTCAAGGCCTACGGCGAGCTGCCGGACGTGTACTGCCTGCCGTCGGAGATCAACCAGGTCTTCATGAACCTGCTGGTGAACGCGGCCCACGCGATCACCGCGGAGCGCGGCGTCATCACCATCCGCTCGGGCGCGGACGCGGCGGCTCGGCGCGTGTGGGTGGAGGTCGAGGACAACGGCATGGGCATCGCCCGCGACAACCTGAGCCGCATCTTCGACCCCTTCTTCACCACCAAGCCGGTGGGCAAGGGCACCGGCCTCGGGCTGTCGCTGGCCTACGGCATCGTGCGCAAGCACCAGGGCACGCTGGAGGTGAGCAGCGAGGTGGGGCAGGGCAGCCGCTTCCGCGTGAGCCTGCCCATCGACGGCCCCGGGGCGGCCTGAGCCGGCACCCCGTCCAGTGCGATTGCTGACCCGACGACTGCCATGCCCGCCACCACCGAACTTACCGACATCGACCTCGCCATCTCGGCGGCGCCGCCCAACGCGGCCCCCGCCGCGCCCCCCATCTGGACCGTCCTGTGCGTGGACGACGAGCCCAACATCCTGTCGGCCTTGCGCCGCCTGTTCCGCGGCGCCGGCCACCGCATCCTGCTGGCCTGCGACGCCGCCGAAGCGCTGGAGGTGCTGGCCGAGGAGCCGGTCGACCTCGTGCTGTCGGACATGCGCATGCCCGGCCTCAGCGGCGCGCAATTGCTGGAAGAAGTCAACCGGCGCTGGCCGCACGTGATGCGGCTGCTGTTGACCGGCCACTCGGACATGGAGTCGACCATCGCGGCCATCAACCGCGGCGCCATCTACCGCTACATCACCAAGCCCTGGGACGACACGGAACTGGTGCTGACCGTGCGCCAGGCGCTGGAGCGCCGCGCGCTCGAGCACGACAAGGCCCGGCTGGAGCGGCTGACCCACCAGCAGAACGAGGCCCTGAAGCAACTCAACGCCGGCCTGGAGGACCAGGTGGCCCAGCGCACCGAGGCGCTGGTCAAGGCCAACGACAAGCTGGGCCGCAGCTACATGAACTCGATCAAGGTGTTTGCCAACCTGATCGAGCTGCGCGGCGAGCAGTTTCGCGGTCACGCCCGGCGGGTGGCCGACCTGTCGCGGCGCACCGGCCAGGCGATGGGCCTGCCGGTCGCCGAGGTGCAGTCGATCTTCGTCGCCGGCCTGCTGCACGACGCCGGCCAGGTGGGTCTGCCCGATGAGCTGCTGGCCACACCGGTGGCGCGCCTGAGTCCGCTGCAGCGCCAGGCCTACGAACGCCACCCGGTGCTGGCCGAGCAGGCGTTGACCGCGCTGGACGACATGCAGCCGGTGGCCACGCTGATCCGCGGCCACCATGAGCGATTCGACGGCCAGGGCTTTCCCGACCGGCTGCGCGCCGAGGCCATCCCCATCGGCGCGCGCATCCTGGCCGTCGCGGACACCTTCGACGACCTGCAGAACGGGCACTTGGGCCGCGGTGCGGTCACCGCCGACGAGGCTCGGCTGCTGCTGGCCCGCGGCCGCGGCAGCCAGTTCTGTCCCGTGGTGCTCGACGCTTTTCTGGCGGCCACCCGGCCCGAGGCCAAGCGCGCCGCGGTGGTGCGCAGCGTGCCGGCCGACCAGCTGCTGCCGGGCATGGTGCTGGCCACCGAACTGCGGTCGGCCGAGGGCGTGCTGATGCTCGCCGCCGACCAAGTCTTGACCGCCGACATCATCCGCCGCCTGGCCGCCCACGCCGAGCGCGACCACCTGCGCCTGGTGCTGCAGGTGCGCGGCTGACCCCACGGTCCGCCCGCGCGGGTCGGGCGGCGATAATCGCCCGGTGAAGCAAGCCAGACCGCCGCTGGTGCACCAACCCGAAAGGGCGCACTGGAGGAAGGTCCGGACTGCACAGAGCAGCGCAGCAGCCAACGGCTGTCCACCGCGAGGTGAGGATCAGAGCAACAGAGACGAGTCACGGGGGGCGTCCGCAAGGGCATTCACCGTGGGTGAAACGGGCAATCTCTGCGCGCAGCAACACCAAATAGGCACACGTTGATCCGGCTCGGGGAGTGTGCGGGTAGGTGGCACCGAGCCCCGCAGTGATGCGGGGCCCAGAGGAATGGCGGTCACGGCCGAGCGCCTGCAAGGGCGCGCGGCTGCACAGAATCCGGCCTATCGGCTCGCTTCACACTTTTTTCGAATCGCCAGGGCGCGCGCGCCCTGGCGCCAACCGGCCTGCGCTGATGAATCCCGACGCTTCCACCCTCTGGCGCGCCCCGCGCTGGGCCCTGGCCGTGCTGTTGGCCTGCCTGGGCATGCTGGGCCCCTTTTCCATCGACACCTACCTGCCGGCCTTCACCGGCATCGCACAGTCGCTGGGCGCCACGCCCATCGAGATGCAGCAAACGCTGTCGGCCTACCTGTTCGGCTTCGCGGTGATGAACCTCTTTCACGGCGCGCTGGCGGACAGCTTCGGCCGCCGGCCGGTGGTGCTGGGCGGGGTGGCGTTGTTCACCATCGCCTCGGCCGGCTGCGCGCTGGCCGACCACATTGGCACGCTGGTGTTCTGGCGGGCGGTGCAGGGCATGTCGGCGGGCGCGGGCATCGTGGTGTCGCGCGCGGTCATCCGCGACATGTTCCCCCCGGCGGACGCGCAGCGCGTCATGTCGCAAGTCACCATCTACTTCGGCGTGGCGCCGGCCATCGCGCCCATGGTCGGCGGCTTCCTGTTCGTCCACGCCGACTGGCACAGTATCTTCTGGTTCCTGACCGCGGTGGGCGTGGTGCTGTTCGTCGCCAATTTCCGCCTGCTGCCGGAAACCCTGCACCTCGACCACCGCCAGCCCTTCAACGTGCGCCACCTGATGCGCGGCTATTGGCAGCTCGGGTCCAGCCCGCGCTTTCTGATGCTGGCGCTGGCCAGTGGCATTCCGTTCAACGGAATGTTCTTGTATGTGCTGTCGGCGCCGGTCTTTCTGGGTGAGCACCTGGGCCTGGCGCCGGGGCAGTTCTTCTGGTTCTTCGTGCTGTCGATCGCCGGGATCATGGGTGGTGCCTTCTTCAGTGGCCGCCTGGCCGGCAAGATCAAGCCACGCCACCAGATTCGCCATGGGTTTCTGATCATGCTGGTAATTTCGTTGGTCAACCTGGGGCTGAACCTGGTCTTCAAGCCAGAGGCCTGGTGGGCGATGTGGCCGATCGCGGTGTACTCCTTCGGCTGGGCGCTGATGGTGCCGGTGGTCACGTTGTTGGTGCTCGACCTCGTGCCCGAGCGGCGCGGCATGGCGTCGTCCCTGCAGGCGTTCATTGGCAGCGCGGCCAACGGCCTGGTGGCCGGGGTGATCGCGCCGCTGGTGATGCATTCCACGGTGGCGCTGGCCACGGCCTCGCTGTTGATGATGAGCGTGGGCGTGCTCGCGTGGATCTGGGTGAAGCCGCGCGTGGCCTGATGCCGGGTGGCCCGGGTCCGCACCGCGCGGGTTCGCCTCAAGCCGTGGGGGCCCACGCCGATATTCCGGCGATGCCGCCGTGTGTGGCGCCCGGAGTTCCGCATGCCCCTTGCCCGCCCTGCCTGCCTTGACCGCCCCCACCGACGCGGGGCGTTGACCCTGCGCCCGGCGGCGTGCCCCCGCTGGGCCCTGGCCTGCGTTGGCGCCGCCCTGCTGATGGCGCTGACCCACCCGGTGCCCACGCGCGCCAACGACGCGCCAGCGCGGCCTGCACCAATCAAGGCCGACAAAGCCGACCAGGCCGACAAGGCCAACGCCGCCGCGCTGCCGCCGGGCAAGGACCCGCTGGACCACCTGCGCGAGCGCCTGGCCGACAAGCTGGGCGCGTCGCCCGCCGGTGCGAGCGCGGCGCCCGCCGGCCGCGCGGCCCGCAAGGCCGCTGGCGGCCCGGCGCCGGTGGTCAGCGTGGTCAACAAGACCAGCACCAGCGATGCCACGGCGGCGCCCGGCGCACCGCGCCCGTCCCACCGGCCTGCGGCCATGGCGCCTCACGGGGCTGCCGGGGTGGCCACGACCCGCGCCGCACCGAACGCCGCCGCGCCCGCGCCCGTCCCGGCGGTGGCCGCGGCCGCGGGTCCGGGCTATGCCGCGCTGTCCCACGGCGCCGTGCACTCCACCGTCGCTGGCGCACCCATGGCCGCAGCGCCCGCTCTGGCCGTGCCGCGTGAACTGCTGCCACCCACCGTCCCCGACGGCCACGACGCCGCGGCGCATTGGGCCTACGAGGGCGCGGCCGGCCCCAGCGCCTGGGGCCGCCTGAAGCCCGAGTTCGCCGCCTGCAGCACCGGCAAGCGGCAAAGCCCCATCGACATCCGCGAGGGCATGAAGCTCGAACTGGAGCCGGTGCAGTTCACCTACCTGCCCAGCGCCGTGCGGGTGATCGACAACGGCCACACCGTGCAGGTCAACGTGGCCGGCGGCAATTTCATCGAGGTGATGGGGCGGCGCTACGAGTTGCTGCAGTTCCACTTTCACCGGCCCTCCGAGGAGCGCATCGACGGCCGCCAGTTCGACATGGTGGCCCACCTGGTGCACCGCGACCCCGAGGGCCGCCTGGCCGTGATCGCCGTGCTGCTGGGCCGCGGCAGCGCTCAGCCGTTGATACAGACTGTGTGGAACAACCTGCCCCTGGAGAAGGGCGAGGAGCAGTCTGTGCGCCCGCTGCTGGACCTGACCGCCTTGCTGCCCCCCGACCGCAGCTACTACACCTACATGGGGTCGCTGACCACGCCGCCGTGCACCGAGGGCGTCTTGTGGATGGTGATGAAGACGCCGGTGTCGGTGTCGCCCGAGCAGATCGCCATCTTCAGCCGCCTGTACCCGATGAATGCGCGCCCGGTTCAGTCGCTGGCCGGCCGGCTCATCAAGGAATCCAACTGAGACACCGGGCGCGGGCCTTGCAGGTGCTCAGGCACTGCACCCGCCCTGCGACCCCACCCGCCCCATGTTCTCAGTCCTGACCCGCTTGATCGGGCGCCTGCCCGTTGGTCGCAAGCTGTTGCTGATTTACCTGCTCGATCTGAGCGCGGTGATTTACGTCAGCAGCATCCTCATCAACGAAAAGTTCATCGCGATCAATTTCGCCCGCAAGGAGATCGCGGGCAACCTCTACATCGCCGAGGTCCGTGACGTGCTGCTTGCGCTGCCGGTGCCCCATGCCGGCGCCCCGGCGGGCCCGCCCCCGGCCGTCATGACCACCGCCGCCATTCAGCGCATCCAGGGGGCGGAAAGCGCCCACGGCGACGGCATGGCCTCGGCCGAGCCGGCGGCCTCGCTGGTGCTGGCGCTGCAACGGGCGGCGCAGCAGCCGCAATGGACCGAGGCATCGCACTCGGGCGTGTTCGACGCCGGCCGCCGGCTGATCACGCGGGTGGGCAACCAGTCCAACCTGATCCTGGACCCCGACCTCAACAGCTATTACACGATGTCGTTGCTGTTGCTGCGTTACCCCGAACTGCAGGAGGTGCTGCTGCGGCTGATGCAGAAGTCGGCGTCGTGGCAGGCCACCGCACCGACCGACCGCGGCCGTTTGCTCACCGAGTTGCTGACGCTGGAAGGTCGGGTCGAGTCGGTCGTCTCCGGCATCGACACCGACCACGCCGAGGCCGTGGCCGCCGGCCCGGCCAGCTTGCGCGCGGCCTTGTCCGGACCGCACGAGGCCTTGCTGGCCGCGGCCAACCAGCTGCGCAACGCCATCGAGCCCTTGTCCGCGGCCCAAGGTGACACGTCCATGGCCGAGATCCGCGCGCGTCACGACGCGGCGGTGGGCGCCCTGGGCACCGCCTGGCGCGAGGCCAGCACGGCGCTGCAGGGCTTGATCGACGCCCGCATCCGCCTGCTGCTGCAGCGCATGGCCCTGCACCTGGGCACGGCGGTCGGCCTGCTGCTGGTGATCCTGGGCACGGTGTACTTCATCGCGCGGCAGATCTCGCAGCCGCTGACCCGGCTGGCCGGCGTGGCCGGGCAGGTCAGCCGCAGCGGCGACTACACCGTGCGCGCGGCCCACGACAGCCGCGACGAGATCGGCCAGCTGGTGCAGGCTTTCAACGGCATGCTCGGCGAGCTGGACCGCGACCGCGCGATCCGCGAGGAACTGGCCGCCACCAGCCGCGCCGCCGACGCCCAGCGTGCCTTGCTGGAAGGCTTTCCGATCCCACTGATCGTGACGTCGATTCCCGACCACCGCGTGCTGCACGCCAACCGGCCCGCGCAGCCCTGGCTGGACGGCACCGACGCCGACCCCTGGGCCGCCTGGCTGGAGCCTGCCACCCGTGCCCGCTACTTCCAGCGGCTGGCCGACCTGGACGCGGTGGACGGCTTCGAGGTGTGCTGGCAGCGGCGCGCGCCCGCGGACCCGGCCCGCACCGCGGTGCCGCGCTGGGCCCTGTTGTCGGCGCGTCGCCTGAGTTTCCAGGGCCAGCCGGCCATGCTCACCGCCTTCACGCCCATCGACCAGCAAAAGCGCCTGGAGCAGCGGCTGCAGCTGTGGGCCAAGGTCTTCGAGGCCTCGTCGGAAAGCATCCTCATCCTCGACGTCGACCGCAAGGTGATGACCGCCAATCAAGCGTTCAGCCGCGCCACCGGTTGGGACGTGGTCGAGGTGGTCGGCCAGGCGGCTGATTTTCTTTACTCGTCGAACCACGAGCCCCGCTTCTACGAAGCCTTGTGGCAGTCCGCGATCATCCGCGGATCCTGGCAAGGCGAGCTGTGGCTCAAGCGCAAGAACGGCGAGGTCTATCCGACCTGGCTGGTGGCCAACGTCGTGCGCAGCCCCGACGGCCGCATCACCCACCTGGTGGCCGCCGCGGTGGACATCAGCGAGCACAAGGCCAACGAGGCCCGCATCCACCACCTCGCGCACCACGACGTGCTGACCGACCTGCCCAACCGCTCGCTGTGCATGGAGCGGCTGCGCATGGCCGTCGACCAGGCCCAGCGCAGCGGCCACCACGTGGCCGTGGTCTTCATCGACCTGGACCGCTTCAAGACCATCAACGACTCGATGGGCCACCACGTGGGCGATGGGCTGCTGCGCTCGGTGGCCGAGCGCCTGCTGCAAGCGGTGCGCGCCGGCGACACGGTCAGCCGTCTGGGGGGCGATGAGTTCGTCGTCGTGCTGGGCGACGTCAGCGACGCCGAAGAGGTGCAACGCATCGTCAACGAGCGCATGGTGCCGTTGATCCGTCAGCCGCACCTGGTGGCCGGTGCCGAGCTGGTGGTGTCGTGCAGCGCCGGCATCGCGCTGTTCCCGCAGGACGGCCGCGACATCGACCACCTGATGCGCCATGCCGATGCCGCCATGTACCAGGCCAAGGCGGCGGGCCGCAACCTGGCCATGTTCTTCACGCCCGAGTTCCATGCGCAAGCGCAACAGCGGCTGGCCATCGAGAACGCGCTGCACCATGTCACCGAGCGGGGCGAGCTGGCGCTGCACTACCAGCCGCGGCTGGCCGCGGTGGGTGGGGCGGTGCTGGGCGTCGAGGCGCTCGCGCGCTGGACCCACCCGCAGCTGGGCCCGGTGTCGCCGGGCGAGTTCATTCCCATCGCCGAGGACACCGGGCAGATCACTGCCCTCGGTGGCTGGATCCTCGATGAGGCCTGCCGTCAGCACGCCGAGTGGCGTGCGATGGGCCTGGGCGCCATCCCGGTGTCGGTCAATGTGTCGGCCATCCAGTTGCGCGACGCCGGCTTCGCGCAGCGGCTGCAACAGGCCCTGCGCACCCACGGCGTGGACGCCAGCATGTTGGAGATCGAGCTCACCGAGACCTTCTTGATGGACAGCACGGTGGCCACGGTGGAGCGCCTGCAGTCGCTGAAGGCCCTGGGGGTGAGCCTGTCGGTCGACGACTTCGGCACGGGCTACTCGAGCCTCAACTACCTGCACCAGTTCCCGATCGACAAGCTGAAGATCGACCAAAGCTTTGTGCGCGACATGTTGGACGACCCGGCCGACCTGGCCATCACGCAGGCCATCATCGGGCTGGGCCACACGCTGGGCCTGGGCGTGGTGGCCGAGGGGGTCGAACTGGAAGGCGAGGCGGAGCTGCTGCGCCAGGCGGGCTGCGACGAGTTGCAGGGCTTCCTTTTCGCCCGCCCCATGGCGCCCGAGGCCGTGGCGCGGTGGATGCAGGGCCGCGTGTTGGGCCCGTCGACGGTGGTGCGCAGGCTACAGTCACGCCGGGCCGCATGACGGCCCCGCCGCACTCGGAGTTCCCATGCAATTGTTGGTTCTTGGCCTGATCCTCTTCCTAGGCATCCATTCACTGTCCATCGTCGCGCCGGCCTGGCGCGACGCCCAGCGCACCCGGCTCGGCGAGGGGCCGTGGAAGGGCCTGTACTCGCTGGTGTCCCTGATCGGCTTCGCCTTGCTCGTCATCGGCTACGGCCAGGCCCGGCAGGCACCGGTGCTGTTGTACGTGCCGCCCACCGGTTTGCGCCACCTGGCGTGGCTGCTGATGCTGCCGGTGTTCGTGCTGGTGCTGGCGTCGAACCTGCCCGGGCGCATTCAGACCGTCACCCGCCACCCGCTGCTGCTGGCCACCAAGCTTTGGGCCACGGCTCACCTGCTGGCCAACGGCACGCTGGCCGATGTGCTGCTCTTCGGTGGCTTCCTGGCCTGGGCGGTGGCCTGCCGCATCTCGTTGAAGCGCCGCGCGCCGCGGCCGCGGGCCACCCTGCCGCCGGGTCGGGCCAACGACTACATCGCGCTGTTCGGTGGCCTGGTGTTGTACGGGGCCTTCATCGGCGGAGTCCACGCCTGGTTGATCGGCGTGTCGCCGCGCTGAGCGCCGGCACCAGGGACCGTGCCATGGTCCCGGCGCGGTGGCCGCTTGCCCGGTGCGCTGTCCTTGCCGCCATCGTGCCGTCGGGCATGGTGGCGACGCCGGGGTTCGGCCATGCAACCTGATTCGGCTGCTTTCGCGTGCAGCATCTGGACCTGGGTTCGCCCGATGGGTTCAGCCCATGGCGCCACCACCACCCGCTGCGGCCATCCCGCGGATCCGGTCTGCCGCAGCCGCCCGCGGTGCCGTGTTGACTCGGCTCAGCCCGCGGGGCGCGACGACGGTCGGGCGCTGAGCCTGGGGCGGCGCAGCCGGGCCGCCTTGGCGCCCGGTCGCTTGGGCGGCGGTGCCCAGGCGCGCGCGCCTTGGGGACCGGTCAATGGAACAGCGTAGTCGCCCGGCAGGCTGGCGGCCGCTTCGCGGGCGCGCACCCGCACCCAGCCGGCCGGCGCCAGGTCGATGGCCTCGCGCAGCAGCGCGGCCGCCCGTTGCGTGTCCCCGTCCTGCAGGGCGGCACAGGCCTGCACGTGGCTGATGACGCCGTCCACCGCGCGTGAGACGGCGGGGGACTGCCGGTGGACCTTGACCTCGCGCAGCGTCGCGGTCAGCCCGGGCAGCTCGTCGCGGCGCTGCGCTTTCAGCAGCTCCAGCGCGGCGCAGGGCCAGACGTGGCGGTGGGCCCGCCACAGGTCGGCGCATTCGCAGTAGTGCAGGTAGGCGAGATAGCCGTCGGCGGCCGCTTCGGCCTTGCCTTCGGCGGACAGCAGGTGCGCGGCGAGCAGCCGACGGGTGGCGTCGCTCAAGTCGTTTCGGGACTCAGCGCCGCCTTCCACGCGCTGCAGCATGGCGCGCAGTTCGTCGACCTGGCCGCGCTCGCGCAGGATCAAGCCCAGCACCTCGCTGGCCGCCGCGATGCGCGGTGGGTCGCTGTGTTCCAGGGCCATGGTCAGCGACTCGCGTCCCGCGTCCAGCGCCGCGTCGACCTGGCCGGCAGCGAAATGCAGCTGGGCCTGGGCCAGCAAGGCGTCGGCGAGGTGGCCATTCAGCGCGGCCATGCGCGAGCGGCCGATCGCTTCGGTCAACTCGACCTGAGCCGGTTCCAGCGCGCCGGTGTCCAGGTGAATGAGGGCCGACACCACCAGCGGTCCCACCACCTCGCCGTTGCTGCGGTGCAGGTGGTCTGCGCTGCCCAGAGGCAGCAGCAGTGCACGCGCCTTGACCACGTCGCCTTCCATCAGCGCGGCGCGGGCGCGCAGCATCAGGGCCCGGCGCGCCGACGGTTGGCTCATCAGTGCCGCGCCCGTCAGGGCCTTGGCGAGGTGCTGCGATGCCTTCCGCGGGCGGCCATTGCTGAGGTCGTAAGCGCCCTGTTCAAGGTGCAGTTGCGTGGCGAGGTCGATGTCGCTCGCGGGCGTTCGGCCACGCACCATCGCCTTGGCCAGTTGTGGGACGCTGCGGTCGCCGATTTCCGCCAGCGCGGCCAGCAGGCTGAGCTGGGCCCCGAGGTCCGCGGGATTGAGGTGCGCCGCCATGCGGATCAGCGGCAGGCCGATGCGCCAGTCCTGGCGTGCCAGGGCCGCCTGCGCGCGCGCGGTGACCTCGGTGTCGAACTGCTCGCGCTGGCGCGCGGCCTGCACGGCCTGCTGCGGGGCCAGGTCGTTGATCGGCGTGTCGGGCCACACGCGCGCCATCGGCGTGTGGATCATCTGCAGCAGCGTCGGCAGGAGTTCGTTGACGGCCTGGCATTGCCGGCACTGGACCGAGGACGACTGCGTGTCCGCGTCGTAGACCCAGCTGCGCACGAACAGGCCCTCTGGCGTGGCGTCGATGCAGGCGTCGACCACCCAGTCCGCCAGCAGGGCGCTGGCGATGGCGCCGGGTCGGTGCGTGATCGGCAGCCAGCCGGCCAGGCGCGTGGCCTTCAAGGTGTCGGCGACCGGTGTCAGGGCCAGGCGTGGCTCGGCATCCAGGGCCTGGGCCAGCAGGGACATCAGGCCCCGTTCGATCCAGTTGCCCGTGCGGTGGCCGTCGTTGTCCTGGAACGGGGCCAGCGCCACGGTCGGCCGCCGGGCCGCGGCGGGGTCCATGGTGAGGGTCGTGCGTGTGGTGTGGGTCATCGTCGACGGTGTCCCTTCCGAGTTGCTGATTTGGCTGCGCGTTGCCAATCCAGTTTGCGCAAGTTGCCTTGCGCAGGTCTTGAACGAAGTCTTAAAACTTCTTAAACCGATGCACGGTGACCGATACTGGATTTACACGAAGTGTCATGAGCTTGTTGATGCGCCCGACCGCAATTCGCTTTGCCCAGTTCGAATTGCGCCCACAGCAACGTCAGTTGCTCGCCAATGGCCGGCCGTTGGCCCTGGGCGCCCGCGCCTTTGATGTGTTGCTCGCGCTCATCGAGACGCCAGGCCAGCTGGTCCACAAACACGAGTTGCTTGAACGCGTCTGGCCACAGCAGGTCGTCGAAGAAGGCAACATCCCGGTGCAGATCAATGCCCTGCGCAAACTGCTGGGCAAGGAGGTCATCGCCACCGTGCCGGGACGGGGCTACCGATTCACGGCGTTGTTGGCGGAAGAGCAGGCCCACCCGCCGGCGGCGCCTGCGGTCGATGCGTCGCCAAGCGGCGACGACCGTCCCCCGCGCGCGCCGGTGCCGCCCAGCGACCGCGTCGCGCAGGACCAGTCCGCCTTCGCCACCAACCTGCCGGGCTTGTTGACGCGCCTCGTGGGCCGCGACCACGAGCAGGCCACGCTGGACGCGCTGGTGGGCGCGCACCGGCTGGTGACGTTGGTGGGCCCCGGCGGCGTGGGCAAGTCCTTGCTGGCCCAGCACCTGTTGACCCAGCACCGCGCGCGCCACCGCCATGGTGTCTGCTGGGTGGAGTTGGCGCCGGCGCGCAACGTGGACGCGGCCATCGGTGCCATTGGCGCCGCGGTCGGGGTGTCCTTGGGCGCTGGGCAAGCGCTGAAAGTGCTGGGCGCCGCGCTGGCACCACTGCAGCTGCTGCTGGCCCTCGACAACGCCGAGCACCTGCGGCCCGACGTGGCCGGGTTGGTGGCGCACCTGCTCGGGGTGGCGCCGGACTTGCGCATCCTGGTGACCAGCCAATGTTCGCTGGGCCTTCCGGCCGAATGGGTGATGCGCTTGGCGGCCTTGTCCTTGCCGGCTCCGCAGGCGAGCGTCGACGAAGCGCGCGGTCACGGCGCCGTGGCCTTGTTCGTTGAACTGGCCGTCGTCGCTGACGTTCGATTCCGGTTGACGCCGCTCAATGTCGCCAGCGTCATCGCGCTGTGCCGTGCCTTGGACGGCTTGCCCCTGGCCATCCAACTGGCCGCGTCCCGGGTGCGTGCGCTGGGGCTGGCCGGCGTCGAGACGTCGATGCGCAACCGCTTTCGGTTGCTGTCTGCCAACCGCGACCCCGGTGCACCGCCGCGCCACCAGACCCTGCGCGCCGCGCTGGAATGGAGCCATGCGCTGCTGGGGGTGACCGAGCGCTGCGTGTTCCGGCGTCTGGCCGTGCTGCCGGACACCATCTCCCTCGACCTGCTGGTGAAGATCGTCGATCATCCCGACGACGACAGCGGCATGGACGAGTGGACGGCATTGGACGCCCTGTGCGTCCTCGTCGACCGTTGTCTGGTGGAGGTGGTCGATGGCGAATCGCCGCGGCCGCGCTATCGCCTGCTGGAGTCCATGCGCACGCTGGCGCGTGAACACTTGGCGGCATCGGGCGAGCACGAGGCCGCCTGTCGCCGCCATGCGCACGTCATGGCCGAGCACTTCGACGCCATGCTGCAACGCCGCTTTGACGGCACGATGGGCATCGCCGAGTGGAAGGTTTCCATGGGCCGTGATCTGGCCCATGCACGTGCCGCCCTGACCTGGCTCAGTGGCCAAGGGCCGGCCGAGCGCGTCAACGTGGTGCGCCTGGGCTCGGCCATGTTGCGCGCGTTCAACAACGAGACGATGGAGGAGCGACTGGCCGTTGTCGATGTGCTGCATGGCCTGCTGCAGTCGGGCCTGCCTGCCCGCATCGAAGTCCAGGGCCGGTTGGCGGTCGAGCGCGCGTCCACGTCGACGTCCCAAAATGCCTCGGACGAGGACGTGTTGACCACGTACCGCATCGCGCGGCAGCTGGCCCTGGACGTGCCCGACGCTCAGAACGAGGCGCTCTGGTGCCTTGCCGTCAGTCGGGCCGTCGTCCGGTTCAAGGCGAACCCGGAGGGCGCGCCGGCGCTTCTGGCCGACTTTGATCGGATGTCGCAACGGCCATGGCCGCCTCCCATCGCGTTCGAGCTGGCCCGCTCCAGACTGGCCCTCTTGATGGTCCAAGGGGCGTCGCCGTCGGCGATCTTGGAGTCCGCACAAATGTTTGTGAACGCGTCGATCCAGGCTGGCAATGGGACGCTGGACAACTATTCGCCCATGAACGCGTTGGTGGATGCCCAACTGGCCGCCAACGACCTCGCGGGCGCCGAGCGGTCCGCGCGTCGGCTGGTGAACGCCATGAAAGCGGGCCGAAACGGTTATGAGGCCACGGGAGCGGCCATCAACCTGCTGGCGGCGCTCGCGGGCCTCGGCAAGGTGGCGCAGGCCCAAAGCGTCGCCTGGGAGTTTTGGGACCGGGTGCGGCGATACCAGCTCTTGCCCTATTTCTGCGACCACATGGCCTTGATGCTCGCGGTACAAGCTGCCCACGAGGCCGCGCTGCTGGTCATCGGATGGGCCGATGCGCATTACCGTCTGCGCAACGAGGCGCGGCAAACGAACGAGCAGCGCGCCGTGGCCCAAGCGTGGCGATTGGCGTGCCAAGCGCTCGGTGAACCCGCCGCCCTTGCCGCCCGCACGAAGGGCGCCGGCTTGCAAGAGACCGACATCGCCGCGTTGGTCTTTCCCGCCGAAGCGGCGCAAGACCCCCTCACCGCCCTGGGGCGCTGAGGTCCCTGGCGACCGCAGGCCCTCGGCGTCTGACCGATGGGTGGCATCCCGTGCGCCCCCGCGCAATGCCCCATTGCGCCCCTTGCACCGTCCTGCGCACCTCAGGCAACACTTTCACAGCCCGTGACAAGTGCTTGTTTTTGAACGCTTTTCGCTTGCCAAACTACCTTTCAAACGGCCGCTAAGTGCTTGATTTCATTGATTTTTCTTACAACTTCCGTTGACCGAGCACCATTGGTGGGATAAAGTGGCACAAACATCCAGTTTTATGGGGCGGAGTGGCACACATCGTATTCCAAGGCGCGTCGGCGCTGACGTTGGACGGCAAGGGGCGCATTGCCATGCCGTCGCGTCACCGCGAGCTCCTGGCGGCCGTGTGTGCCAATCAGCTGACGATCACCAAGCACCCTGACGGTGCCCTGCTGGTCTTCCCCCGTCCCACCTGGGAAGATTTCCGCGACCGCGTGGCCGCATTGCCGATGTCGGCCACCGGTTGGAAGCGGGTCTTCCTCGGCAACGCCATGGACGTCGAGATCGACGGCTCGGCCCGCGTGTTGATTTCGCCGGAGCTGCGCAAGTCCGCCGGGCTCGACAAGGACGTCATGCTGCTGGGCATGGGCAGCCACTTCGAGTTGTGGGACGCCCGGGCCTACGAGGCGCACGAGGCCGCCGTCATGCAGACGCCGCTGCCCGACGCGCTGAAAGACTTCAGCTTCTGAGCGCGCCATGACCTCGCCCGAGCGCCCCGATTTCGTCCACACCACCGTCTTGCTGACCGAGGCGGTTGACGCGCTGCTGCAGCGCGACGGCGGTGAGTGCGCCGACGGCACGTTTGTCGACGGCACCTTTGGCCGCGGCGGCCACAGCCGGCTGCTGCTGCAGCGCCTGGGCGAGAAAGGCAGGGTGATCGCCCTGGACCGCGATCCCGAGGCCGTGGCGGCAGCCACCTCGGGCGCAACGCGGGTCGACGACCCGCGTTTTTTCATTCACCACACCCGCTTCGGTGACATGGCCGCCGTGCTGGCCGCCCAAGGGGTGCATCAGGTGGACGGCGTGCTGCTCGACCTGGGCGTGTCATCGCCCCAGATCGACGACCCTGCGCGTGGCTTCAGCTTCCGTTTCGACGGGCCGCTGGACATGCGCATGGACACCACCCGTGGCGAAAGCGCCGCGGACTTTCTGGCCCGCGCCGACGAGCGCCACATCGCGGAGGTGATTCGTGACCATGGGGAAGAACGGTTTGCTGTACAGATTGCAAAGGCGCTTGTTGCTCGGCGCGAAAGCGGGGACCCTGTTCGAACCACAAGGGCGCTTTCCGACGTCGTGGCTCGCGCGGTCAAGACCCGCGAAGCAGGCCAGGACCCTGCAACGCGCACATTTCAAGCGCTTCGGATTCTTGTCAACGCCGAGCTTGAAGAGCTTGAGCAGGCCTTAAGCGCCGCCCTGGCGCTGCTGCGGCCCGGGGGGCGGCTGGTGGTGATCAGCTTCCATTCGCTGGAAGACCGCATCGTCAAGACCTTCATCGCCCGCGAAAGCAAACCGGTGTTCGACCGCCGCGCGCCGTTTGCCGAGCCCACGGCCATGCGGCTGCGTGCGGTGGCCCGCGTCAAACCCGGCGAAACGGAGGTGCGCGCCAACCCGCGCTCGCGCTCCGCGATCATGCGGGTGGCCGAACGGCTGACCGACCACGGCTTGCACGAGGTGGCCGCATGACCCGGCTGAACCTCGTGCTGCTGGTGGTGCTGCTGGTCAGCGCTGGCTACCTGGTGCGCATGTCCTACGACGCCCGGCGCCTGTTCACCACGCTGGACCGGGCGCAGGCCGAGGCCCGCCGCCTGGAGGTCGACCACGAACGCCTGCAGGCCGAACGCCAGGCCCAGGCCACGCCGCTGCGCGTCGAGAAGGCCGCCCGCGAGAAGCTGGGCATGCGCACCGCGACGCCGGCGGTGACCCAATACGTCGACATGGCGGTGGCCGCGGCGCCGGCCGCAACGGCGGCCTCCACCACCCCGCGGGGGGCGCCGTGAAGCTGTTCAAGCGCAAGGCCGCGCCGGCCGCCGTCGGCAATGTGCGCAGCCTCAACTATTCGACCAGCCCGCTGCTGGCGTCACGCACGCCGCCGTGGCGGTCCAAGTTTCTGGTGGCGCTCGTCGGGGCCGGGTTCCTGTTGTTGATTGGTCGGGCGGCCTATGTGCAGGTGATTGGCCATGAGTTCTTTCAGCGTCAGGGCGAGATCCGCTACGCCCGCACGCTGGACCTGACGGCCAACCGCGGTCGCATCCTCGACCGCAATGGCGTCATCCTGGCGTCCAGCGTGCCCACGCCGTCGCTGTGGGCGATTCCGAAGGACCTGGAGGCCACGCCAGCGCAGCGCAGCAAGCTGGCCAAACTCCTGGGCATGACCGGCAAGGAGCTGGACGGGCGCCTGGACGACAGCCCGAACTTCGTGTGGCTGCGCCGCCAGGTCGACGACGCCCTGGCCAAGGAGGTGCTGGCACTGGGCGTCAAGGGCGTCTATCAGGTCAGCGAGTACAAGCGCCAGTACCCGGAGGGCGAGGCGGCGGCGCATGTGGTGGGTTTCACCAACGTCGAGGACAAGGGCCAGGAGGGCGTGGAGCTGGCCTTTCAGCAGCAACTCGCCGGGCGCAACGGCAGCCGCCGCGTGATCAAGGACCGGCTCGGCCGCATCGTCGAAGACATCGGCGACAGCGTGGCGCCGGTCGATGGTCGCGACGTGAGCCTGTCGATCGACTCCAAGGTGCAGTTCTTCGCCTACCAGCGCATCCGCGACGCCGTGGCCCAGCACAAGGCCAAGGCGGGCAGCGTGGTGGTGCTGGACGCGGTGACCGGCGAGGTGCTGGCCCTGGCCAATTACCCCAGCTTCAACCCCAGCAACCGCCAGCGGCTGACCGGCGAGCAACTGCGCAACCGCGCGCTGACCGACACCTTCGAGCCTGGCTCGACGATGAAGCCCTTCGTGATTGCCCACGCGCTGGAATCCGGTCGGGTCACGCCCGCGTCGGTGATCCAGACCGCGCCGGGCCGCATCACCATCACTGGCGCCACCATCAGCGACGCCCACCCGCATGGTCCGCTCACCGTGGCCGAGGTGATTCAGAAGTCCAGCAACGTCGGCACCGTCAAGCTGGCGATGCAAATGCAGCCCAAGGAATTGCACGAGGTCTACAGCAAGGCCGGGTTCGGGCAGAAGCCACAGATCGACTTTCCAGGCGCGGTCACCGGGCGGCTGCGGCCCTACAAGAGCTGGCGGCCCATCGAGCAGGCCACGATGAGTTACGGCTACGGGCTGTCGGCCAGCTTGTTTCAGCTGGCACGGGCCTACACCGCCTTCGCGCACGACGGCGAGGTGATCCCGGTGTCGCTGCTCAAGCCCGAGGCCGCGGCGCCGAGCGACGGCAACGCCGTGGCCGCCGTGGCGCGCGACATGGTGCCGCGCCCTGGCGGCGTGCGGGTGTTCTCGCCGAAGACCGCGCGCGACGTGCGCAACATGCTGCAACTGGCGGCAGGGCAGGGTGGCACCGCGCCGCTGGCTCAAGCCATGGGCTACTCGGTCGGCGGCAAGACCGGCACCGCGCACAAGGTCGAAGGCAAGGGCTATGCGGCGAAGAAGTACCGCTCGTGGTTCGTGGGCATGGCGCCCATCAGCCAGCCGCGCATCGTGGTGGCGGTGATGGTCGACGAACCCACCAACGGCCAGTACTACGGCGGCCTGGTGGCCGCGCCGGTGTTCAGCGAGGTTGTGCAGCAGACACTGCGCTCACTCGGCGTGGCGCCAGACCTGGACGTGCGCTCGCAGATCGTCATGCGCCAAGTGCCCGGGGTGGAGGAAAGCTTCTGATGCCGCTGACCCGCTTCGACGGCCTGGCCGGTGCCCTCACCTGGCTCGTGCAGCGCGGCGTCCGCGGCCTGTGCACCGACACGCGCCGCCTGCAGCTCGGTGACGCCTTCATCGCCTGGCCCGGCTACGCTCAGGACGGGCGCGCGCACGTGGCCGCGGCGCTGGCCGCCGGTGCCCCGGCCTGTCTGGTCGAGGCCGATGGGCTGGAGGCCTTCGACTTCGGCGACGACCCGCGCATCGCCGCGGTGCAGGGCCTGAAAGCCGGCGCCGGCGAAATCGCCGCCGCGTTCTACGGCCACCCGAGCGATGCGCTCCCGGTGCTGGCGGTGACCGGCACCAACGGCAAGACCTCGACCGCCTGGTGGATTGCGCGCGCACTGACCGTGTTGGGCCAGCCCTGCGGCGTGGTGGGCACGCTGGGCATCGGCGTGCCGCCGGCGCTGGTGCCCACGGGCCTGACCACGCCGGACCCGGTGAGCCTGCAGGCCGCCTTCCGCCGCTTCGCCGACGACGGCCACCGCGCCTGCGCGATCGAGGCATCCTCCATCGGCATCGAAGAACACCGCCTGGCCGGCACCCGCGTGCAGGTCGCGCTGTTCACCAACCTGACCCAGGACCACCTGGACTACCACGGCAGCATGGCCGCGTACTGGCAGGCGAAGCGGCGGCTGTTCGCCTGGCCGGGCCTGCGCGCCGCGGTCATCAACACCGACGACCCGCAGGGCGCCGCGCTGGCCGCCGAGCTGGCCGCGGGCGCGGTGACCGTGTGGACCTGCGCGGTTCAGGCCGACGCCCGGTTGCGCGCCGAAGACGTCCACTATGAGGACGGCGGCGCCAGCGGTGATGGCGGTGGTCTGGCCTTCACCTTGCGCGAGGGCGAGCAGGCGGTGGCGGTGCGCACCGGCCTGATTGGTCACTACAACGTGTCCAACCTGCTGGTGGTGCTGGGTGGGCTGCGCGCCCTGGGCGTGCCGTTGGCCGAGGCGGCCACCGGCTGCGCGGGCTTGGCACCGGTGCCGGGCCGCATGCAGCGGGTGCTGGCCCTGCCCCCACCAGACCAGGATGGCGCCGCCTTGCCCCAGGTGGTGGTCGACTACGCCCACACCCCCGACGCGCTGGACAAGGCCTTGCAAGCGCTGCGGCCCTTCGCCACCGCGCGCGGCGGCCGCCTGTGGTGCGTGTTCGGCTGCGGCGGCAACCGCGACGCCGCCAAGCGCCCGCAAATGGGCGCGCTGGCCGAGCGGCTGGCCGACCAGGTCGTCGTCACCAGCGACAACCCGCGCGACGAAGACCCGGCGCGCATCCTGGCCGACATCGTTGCCGGGCTGCAGCACGCCGAGGCCGCGCAGGTGGTCGAAGACCGCCGCGCCGCCATCGCGCAGGCGCTGGCTCAGTGCGGTGCGCGCGACGTCGTGCTGATCGCCGGCAAGGGCCACGAGGACCACCAGGAGGTGCGCGGCACCAAGCGGCCGTTCAGCGACGTGGCCGTGGCCACGCAGGCGCTCGCCGACCGCCGCGCGGCCAGCCTGGCGGCGATCGGGGGCGGGCGGTGATGATGGACCTGGCCCTGGCAACGCAACTGCTTCCGCAGGCGCAGTGGGTGGGTGCACCCGCCGACCGGGGCACGGCCATCGAGCGCGTGCACACCGACACCCGCAGCCTGCGCGCGGGCGACCTGTTCGTCGCGCTGCGCGGCGAGCGCTTCGACGCGCACGACTTCCTGACGCAGGCGCGGGCCGCCGGCGCCGCGGCGGTGCTCGCCGAACGCGGTGTGGCCGATTGCGGGCTGCCCGGCCTGCAGGTCGTCGACAGCCGGGCTGCGCTGGGGCAACTGGCCGCAGCCTGGCGCCGGCGCTTCGCGCTGCCGCTGATCGCCGTCACCGGCAGCAACGGCAAGACCACCGTCACCCAGATGATCGCCACCGTGCTGCGCACTTGGCTGGGCGACGCGGCCTTCTCGACGCAGGGCAACCTCAACAACGACATCGGCGTGCCGCTGACGCTGCTGCGGCTGCGCGGCAGCCACGCCGCGGCCGTGGTTGAGCTCGGCATGAACCACCCTGGCGAAATCAGCGTGCTGGCCGACATGGCCGCGCCCACCGTCGCGCTCGTCAACAACGCCCAGCGCGAACACCAGGAATTCATGGCCACCGTCGAGGCGGTGGCGCGCGAGAACGGCAGCGCTTTGAGTGCGCTGCCGGCCACGGGCACCGCGGTCTTTCCGGCCGACGACCCGCACGCGCCGCTGTGGCGCAGCCTGGCGGGCCACCGCACCTGCCTGAGCTTCGCCCTGAACGGCGAGGCCGATGTGCGTGGCCACGCGCAGTGGCACCAGGACCACTGGCGGCTGAGCTTGGTGACGCCGGCGGGCCAGCGCACGCTGATGCTTCGGGTGGCCGGCCTGCACAACGTGCGCAACGCACTGGCGGCCGCCGCCTGCGCGCAGGCGGTGGGCTGCCCGCTGGACGCCATCGCCGCCGGTTTGCAAGCCTTCGAGCCGGTCCATGGCCGCTCACAACTCAAGACCTGGCAGCACGCCGGCCGCAGCGTCGCCCTGATCGACGACAGCTACAACGCCAACCCCGACTCGGTGCGCGCCGCCATCGACGTGCTGGCCACGATGCCTGGCCCGCGCTGGCTGGTGCTGGGCGACATGGGCGAGGTCGGCGACCACGGCCCCGCCTTCCACCGCGAGGTGGGTGACCACGCGCGGGCCAGCGGCATCGAGCTGCTGTGGGCCACCGGGCCGGCCAGCTTGGACGCGGCCCAGGCCTTCGGGCCAGCGGCGCGGCATTTCGACACCACCGACGCGCTGCTCGCCGCGCTGCCGCAGGCGCCGGCCTGTGCCTCGGCCGTGGTCAAGGGCTCGCGATTCATGCGCATGGATCGCGTGGTGGCGGCCTTGGTGCCGCCGCCCCCCGCACCGGCCCCGGCGGCCCAAGCCCCAGCCCCGATGGCCAACGCCATCCCCTCGACCCCCGCCGGAGGCCCCGATGCTGCTTAGCCTGGCCGAATGGCTGCAGACGCTGTCGCCGGAGTTCGGCTTCTTCCGCGTGTTCCAGTACCTCACCTTCCGCGCGGTGATGGCGGCCATGACCGCCTTGCTGATCGGCCTGGCCTTCGGGCCGTGGGTCATCCGCCGCCTGACGGCGCTGAAGATCGGCCAGCCGGTGCGCGAATACGCGATGCAGACGCACCTGGTCAAGAGCGGCACGCCCACGATGGGCGGCGTGTTGATCCTGATCGGCATTGGCGTGTCCACGCTGCTGTGGTTTGACTGGAGCAACCGCTTCGTGTGGATCGTGATGGTGGTGACGTTGGGCTTTGGCGCCATCGGCTGGGTCGACGACTGGCGCAAGGTCGTGCACAAGAACCCCGAGGGCATGCCCTCAAAGGAAAAGTACTTCTGGCAGTCGCTGATCGGGCTGGTGGCGGCGCTGTACCTGGCCTTCAGCGTCAGCGAGACCAGCAACCTGCGGGTGCTGGAGCTGTTCCTGCGCTGGGTGCAGAGCGGCTTCAGCAACGAGCTGCCGCCGAAGGCCGACTTGATCGTGCCCTTCTTCAAGACGGTCACCTACCCGCTGGGCGTGTTCGGCTTCATTGCGCTGACCTACTTCGTCATCGTCGGCGCCAGCAACGCCGTCAACCTGACCGACGGCCTGGACGGCCTGGCCATCATGCCCGTGGTGATGGTGGGCTCGGCGCTGGGCGTGTTCGCCTACGTCACCGGCAACTCGGTGTTCAGCCGCTATTTGCTGATTCCCTACATCCCGGGTGCGGGTGAGTTGCTGGTGTTCTGCTCGGCGATGGCCGGGGCTGGCCTGGCCTTCCTGTGGTTCAACGCGCACCCCGCGCAGGTCTTCATGGGCGACGTCGGCGCGCTGGCGCTGGGTGGGGCCCTGGGCACCATCGCCGTCATCACCCGGCAGGAGATCGTGCTGGGCATCATGGGTGGCATCTTCGTGGTCGAAGCGCTGTCGGTGATGGTGCAGGTGAGCTGGTTCAAGTACACGAAGAAGCGCTACGGCGAAGGCCGCCGTGTGCTGCGCATGGCGCCGCTGCACCACCACTTCGAGAAGACCGGCTGGAAAGAAACCCAGGTGGTCGTGCGCTTCTGGATCATCACGATGCTGCTGTGCCTGATCGGCCTGGCCAGCCTGAAGCTGCGTTGAGCGCCATGACGACGACCGCACGCACGCTGCTCATCCTCGGCCTGGGGGAGTCCGGGTTGGCAATGGCACGCTGGTGCGCCCGCCAGGGTGATGGCACGGGTGCGTCGCTGACCGTCTGGGACAGCCGCGAGGCACCGCCCCACGCCGCGGCACTGGCCAGCGAGCTGCCCGCGGCCCGCCTGATCGGTGGCCCCCTCGATCCCGCGCTGCTCGACGAGGCCTCGCTGGTGCTGAAGAGCCCGGGCCTGTCGCCGCTGGACGACCGCCTGCAGCCGCTGCTGGCGCGCGCCCGCGCGCTGGCCATCCCGGTGCAGGGCGAACTGGCCCTGTTCGTCCAGGCGCTGGCCCGCCTGAAGGCCGAGCGCGGCTACGCCCCCAAGCTGATCGCCATCACCGGCACCAACGGCAAGACCACCACCACGGCCATGACGGCCCTGTTGGCGGAACGCGCCGGGCGCCACGTGGCGGTCGCCGGCAACATCGGGCCCACGCTGCTGCAAACCTTGAGCGAGGCGCTGGACCGCGCACCACTGCCGGCCACCGCGGTGGCCGATGCGGAGGCCTTGGCCCATGCCGCGCCGCCGCCCGAGCCGACGGCCGATGCCCAAGCCGACGCCCCGTCCGAGGCCAATGCGGCGCTGCCCGAGGTGTGGGTGCTCGAACTCAGCAGCTTCCAGCTCGATGGCGTTGAAGGCTTTTGCCCCGACGCCGCGGCGGTGCTGAACCTCACCGAGGACCACCTCGACTGGCATGGCTCGATGGCCGCCTACGCCGAGGCCAAGGGCCGCATCTTTGCCAACCCGCCCACGCTGCGGGTCGTCAACCGCGACGACCCGCTGGTTGAGGCCCTGGTGGCTCCGCCGCCGCCGGCCGTGGTCAAGGGCAAGCCGCAGAAGCTGGCCGCGCGGCCGGTGTTGCGCTTCGGCCTGGGTGCGCCCAGCCAGCCCGGCGACTACGGCATCGTCACCGAGCACGGCATGGCCTGGCTGGTGCGCGCGATGGAGGCCGACGAAACCCTGAAGCGCGGCCGCAAGGCCGACGCCGAGGCCGAAGAGCTGCACATTCAGCGCCTGATGCCCGCCGACGCCCTGCGCGTGCGCGGGCGCCACAACGCCGCCAACGCGCTGGCCGCGTTGGCCCTGGCCGGGGCCATCGGCTGCCCGCTGGCGCCGATGCTGCACGGCCTGCGCGAGTACCGCGGCGAGCCGCACCGCGTGCAGCACGTGGCCACGCTCGACGGTGTCGAGGCTTACGACGACAGCAAGGGCACCAACGTGGGCGCCACCGTGGCGGCCATCACCGGCTTGGGCGCCGACCGCCACCCGGCCCGCCTGGTGCTGATCCTGGGCGGTGACGGCAAGGGCCAGGACTTTGCACCGCTGCGCGAGCCCTTGCTGCGCCACGCCCGCGCCGTGGCCACGCTGGGCCGCGACGCGGCCGCCATCGAGGCCATGCTCGCCGATTCGGGCCTGCCGGTGCAGCGCCACGACAGCCTGCCATCGGCCACCCGATGGTGCTTCCAGCAGGCACGGCCGGGCGACGCGGTGCTGCTCAGCCCCGCCTGCGCCAGCCTTGACATGTTCCACAACTACGCCCACCGCGCGCAGGTCTTTGTCGACGAGGTGCGGGCCCTGGGCCAGGAACTCGGGGAGCTCAGCGCATGAAGGCCGTGCTCGCTCGCCTGGGCTGGCCCCGCGCCGCCACCGCCGACGACGGCGCTGGCGTCCCCATTCGCGACTGGGTGACGGTGGGCCGCGCCCAGCCCGCCAAACTGCTGGGCTTTGACCAGGCGCTGTTGTGGGTGGCGCTGGCGCTGCTCGCCCTCGGCCTGGTGATGGTCTACAGCGCTTCGGTGGCCTTGCCGGACAGCCCACGCTTCAGCCGCTACTCGCATTCGCACTTCCTTTGGCGCCACCTGATGTCGATTGCCATCGCCGCCGTGGCGGCGGTCGTGGTCGTGCAAGTGCCGATCAACACCTGGGAAAAGGCCGCGCCCTGGCTGTTCGTCATCGCCTTGCTGTTGTTGATGGCGGTGTTGGTGCCCTTCATTGGCAAGGGCGTCAACGGCGCGCGGCGCTGGATCCCGCTGGGCGTGATGAACTTTCAGCCGTCCGAGCTCGCCAAGCTGGCCATGGCGATGTACGCCGCGGGCTACATGGTGCGCAAGATGGACGTGAAGGAGAAGTTCCTGCGCGCGGTGCTGCCGATGGCCTTCTCGGTGGCCCTGATCGGCCTGCTGCTGCTGGCCGAGCCCGACATGGGCGCCTTCCTGGTGATCGCCGCCATCGCGATGGGCATCCTGTTTCTCGGTGGGGTCAACGGGCGCATGTTCCTGTTGATCACCACCATCCTGATCTCGGCCTTTGTGCTGATGATCACCACGAGCGAATGGCGGCGCGAGCGCATCTTTGCCTACCTCGACCCTTGGGACGAAAAGTACACCCTGGGCAAGGCCTACCAGCTGTCGCATTCGCTGATCGCCTTCGGCCGTGGCGAGCTGTTTGGCCAGGGCCTGGGCAGCAGCGTCGAGAAGCTGCATTACCTGCCCGAGGCGCACACCGACTTCCTGCTGGCGGTGATCGGCGAGGAGCTGGGCTTTGTCGGCGTGGCCTGCGTGGTCGTCGCGTTCTTCTGGCTGACGCGGCGGCTGTTCCACATCGGCCGCCAGGCGATTGCGCTGGACCGCGTCTACGCGGGCCTGTTCGCGCAGGGCATCGGCATCTGGATGGGCGGCCAGGCGTTCATCAACATGGGCGTGAACCTGGGCGTGCTGCCCACCAAGGGTCTGACGCTGCCGCTGATGAGCTACGGTGGATCGGCCATCCTGATGAACGTGATCGCGCTGGCCATGGTGATGCGCGTCGACATGGAAAATCGCGCCTTGATGCGGGGGGGCCGCGCATGAGTCGCCGCCACCTCGTCGTGATGGCCGCGGGCACCGGTGGCCACGTCATTCCCGGCCTTGCCGTGGCGCGCGAGTTGCAGCGCCGGGGCTGGTCGGTGAGCTGGCTGGGCACCACCCAGGGCATGGAAAACAAACTCGTGCCGCCGGAATCCGCGTCCGGCATCGCGATGGACACCATCGGCTTCAACGGCCTGCGTGGCAACGGCCTGCTGCACACCCTGACCGGCGGGCTGCGCCTGCTGGTGGCCTTCTGGCAGTGCTTGCAGATCCTGCGCCGGCGCGGCGCCACCGCCGTGCTGGGCATGGGCGGCTATGTGTGCTTTCCGGGCGGGCTGATGGCCTCGCTGCTGGGCAAGCCCCTGCTGCTGGTGAATGCGGACGCGGCGCTGCTGCTGAGCAACAAGGCCTTGCTGCCGGTGGCCGACCGCGTGGCCTTCGGCTTCGACGGTCCGGCGGTGGCGCGCGTCAAGCAGGCCGTGGTCACCGGCAACCCGGTGCGCGCCGACATCGAAGCCCTGCCCGCGCCTGCCACGCGCTTCGCGGGCCGCAGCGGTCCGCTGCGCCTGCTGCTGGTGGGCGGCAGCCTGGGCGCCAAGGTGCTCAACGAGACCCTGCCCCGCGCACTCGCCCTGATCGACGCCAACCACCGCCCGCTGGTCACCCACCAGACGGGCGCTGCCCACCACGCCACCGTGACCGCCGCCTACGCCCAGAACCACGTCCAGGCCGAGATCCTGCCCTTCATCGACAACATGGCCGAACGCCTGGCCGACTGCGATGTCATCGTCTGCCGCGCCGGCGCGGTGACCGTCAGCGAACTGTGCGCGGCGGGCGTGCCCGGCGTGCTGGTGCCGCTGGTGGTCAGCACCACCTCGCACCAACGCGACAACGCCCAGTGGCTGGCGTCGCACGGGGCGGGCATCCACCTGCCGCAGACCGAACTGACGCCGCAGCGGCTCGCCCAGGTGATTGGCGGCCTGACCCGACCGGCCTTGCTGGACATGGCACAGAAAGCCCGCGCCCTGGCGCGCCAACAGGCCGCCGCCCGCGTGGCCGATGAACTCGAAGGACTGGTGGCCGCATGAAGCACGCCGTCAAGCACATCCATTTCGTCGGCGTGGGCGGCGCCGGCATGAGCGGCATCGCCGAGATCCTGCACAACCTGGGCTACCAGGTGTCCGGCTCCGACCAGAACGACAGCGCCACCGCGCGCCGGCTGGCCGCGCTGGGCATCCGGGTGCACCTGGGCCACGACGCAGCGCACATCGATGGGGCGGAAGCGGTGGTCACGTCGACCGCCGTGAAGGGCGACAACCCCGAAGTGATCGCCGCGCGCAGCCGGCGCATTCCGGTCGTGCCACGTGCCGTGATGCTGGCCGAGCTGATGCGCCTGCGTCGCGGCATCGCCATCGCCGGCACCCACGGCAAGACCACCACCACCAGCCTGGTGACCAGCGTGCTGGCCGAGGCGGGTGTCGACCCGACCTTCGTCATCGGCGGCCGATTGAATGCGGCGGGCGCCAATTCGCGGCTGGGCTCGGGCGAGTACATCGTGGTCGAGGCCGACGAGAGCGACGCGTCCTTCCTGAACCTGCTGCCCGTGATGGCGGTGGTCACGAACATCGACGCCGACCACATGGACACTTACGGCCACGACTTCGCGCGGCTGAAGCAAGCCTTCGTGGACTTCATTCACCGCATGCCGTTCTATGGCGCGGCCATCCTGTGCAGCGACGACCCCGGCGTGCGCTCGATCATGCCGATGATCAGCCGCCCGGTCGTGACCTACGGCTTCGGCGAGGACGCGATGGTGCGCGCCGTCGACGTGCAGGCCGATGGCGGGGCCATGCGCTTCACCGTGCAGCGCCGCAATGGCGTGCAAATGCCCGATCTGCAGGTGGTGGTCAACCTGCCGGGCCGCCACAACGTGCTGAACGCGCTGGCCACCATCGCCGTGGCCACCGAGCTGGAGCTGGCCGATGCGCCCACCGTCAAGGGCCTGGCCGAGTTCAATGGCGTGGACCGTCGCTTCCAGCGCTACGGCGACCACCGCAGCGCCGACGGCGGCCGCTTCACGCTGATCGACGATTACGGTCACCACCCGGTGGAGATGGCGGCCACCTTGGCGGCGGCGCGGGGCGCATTTCCGGGCCGCCGCGTGGTGCTGGTGTTCCAGCCGCACCGCTACACCCGCACGCGCGATTGCTTCGAGGACTTCGTCAAGGTGCTCGGCAGCGCCGACGCGGTGCTGTTGGCCGAGGTCTACGCCGCCGGCGAGGCGCCCATCGTGGCCGCCGATGGCCGCTCGCTGGCACGTGCCCTGCGTGTGGCCGGCAAGGTTGACCCGGTGTTCGTGGACGACATCACCGCCATGCCACAGACCATTGCCGAGCAGGCGCGTGATGGCGACGTGGTGATCTCGATGGGCGCGGGGTCCATCGGCCAGGTGCCTCAACTGGTGGTCGACCTTCTGAAGGAGTAGGCATGACCGTCGATGTGAAAGCACTGGGCCGCGTGGCGGTGTTGATGGGCGGCACCTCTGCCGAGCGCGAGGTGTCGTTGATGTCGGGGGGTGGCGTGCTGGCCGCGCTGCAGGCGTCGGGCGTCGATGCCCATGCCTTCGACCCGGCCGAGCGCAACCTGGTGGACCTCCAGCGCGACGGTTACGCGCGCTGCTTCATCGCGCTGCATGGCCGCCACGGCGAAGACGGCACGGTGCAGGGCGCCCTGGAACTGATGGGCATCCCTTACACCGGCTCCGGCGTCATGGCCTCGGCCGTGGCCATGGACAAGGTCATGACCAAGCGCATCTGGCTGGCCGAAGGCCTGCCCACGCCGCGCCACGTCTGGCTGAGCCCCGACGACCAGGGCCGCGAGCGCGTCCGCACCGTGCCCGACGAACTGGGCCTGCCGCTGATCGTCAAGCCGCCGCGCGAGGGCTCGTCCATCGGTGTCAGCAAGGTCATGGGCTACTCGCAGATGCAGGCCGCGGTCGAAGCGGCGTCGCGCCACGACCCGGACGTGCTGTGCGAGGAATTCATCGACGGCCTGGAGGTGACCTGCCCGGTGATTGGCCAGGGTGCCGCCGCGCAAGCGCTGCCGGTGGTTCGCATCGCCGCGCCCGACGGCGCTTACGACTATCAGAACAAGTACTTCACCGACGTCGTGCAGTACCACTGCCCCAGTGGCCTGCCCGAGGCGGAAGAGCGCGAGATCCAGCGCCTCACGCTGGCGGCCTACCGCGCGCTGGGCTGCCGTGGCTGGGGCCGCGCCGACCTGATGGTTCGCGCCAGCGACCGCCGCCCCTTCCTGCTGGAAATGAACACCTCGCCGGGCATGACCTCCCATTCGCTGGTGCCGATGTCCGCGCGCGCGGCCGGCATCAGCTACGAAGCCTTGTGCGTGCACCTGCTGTCCCAGGCCGCCCTCGACCACCCAGCCCGCTGACCCGACCCCGCACGCCGCCCCATGGCCACCATCGTCCGCCCCCTTCGCAGCAGCCAGCGCGCCCCCGCGCCGCTGCCCGCGGACGTGCGCTGGATGCAGCGCACGGCGACCACGCTGACCTCGCTGGCGGTGGCCGCGCTGTTCCTGCTGGCGGTGCTGTGGCTGGCCCGGCAGCCGATGTTCACGGTGCGCGGCATCGAGGTCGACGGCGACGTGGCCCGCAACAGCGAAGCCACGATCCGGGCCAACGCCATGCCCAAGCTGGTCGGCACGTTTTTCACGCTCGACCTGAAGGCCGCGCAGCGTGCCTTCGAATCGGTGCCCTGGGTGCGTCACGCCATCGTGCAGCGCATCTGGCCGAACCGGCTGGCCGTGCACCTCGAAGAGCACCGCCCCGCCGCGATCTGGTCGCCGCCCGAGTCGGACACCCGCAGCGGCGACAAGCTCGTCAACACCTTTGGTGAAGTCTTCGAGGCCAACCTGGGCGACGTCGAAGACGACGAGCTGCCGGTGCTCAGCGGCCCCGAGGGCCAGGCCGCCACCATGCTGGAAGCGCACACCAAGCTGGCGCCGCTGTTCGCCCGCATCGACCGCCAGATCGACACGCTGGGCCTGTCCGGCCGCGGCTCGTGGCGGGCCGAGCTGGACAACGGCGCGCGCATCGAGCTGGGCCGCGGCACGGTCGACGAACTGATCACGCGGGGCGAGCGCTTCGTCTCGACGGTGGCTCAGGTGACCAGCCGCTACCAGCGCCCGGTCGAATACGCCGACCTGCGCCACCACGACGGCTACGCCCTGCGCCTGAAAGGCGTGTCGACCACGCCGAGCCCCGCAGCCAAACCACCCGGGAAGTAGAGCAATGCCCAAAGAGTACAAGGACCTGGTCGTGGGCCTGGACATCGGCACCGCCAAGGTGATGGCGGTGGTGTCCGAGGTGCTGCCCGACGGCAGCCTGCGCGTGGCCGGCCTGGGTGTTGCGCCCACGCACGGCCTCAAGCGCGGCGTGGTGGTCAACATCGACGCCACCGTGCAGTCCATCCAGCAGGCGCTCAAAGAGGCCGAGATGATGGCCGACTGCAAGATCACCCACGTCTACACCGGCATCACCGGCAGCCACATCCGCGGCCAGAACAGCACCGGCATGGTCATCGTGCGCGACAAGGAGGTCACGCCGGTGGACGTGGCGCGCGTGGTCGAAACGGCCAAGGCCATCAACATCCCGAACGACCAGCGCCTGCTGCTGGTGCAGGCGCAGGAATTCGTGATCGACGGGCACGAGGTCAAAGAGCCCATCGGCATGAGCGGCGGCCGGCTGGAGGTGAAGGTCCACATCGTGACCGGCGCCCAGAGCGCGGCTGAGAACATCATCAAGTGCGTGCGCCGCTGCGGCCTGGAGGTCAACCAGCTGGTGCTCAACCCCAGCGCCAGCAGCCACGCGGTGCTGACCGAGGACGAGAAGGACCTGGGCGTGGCGCTGGTGGACATCGGCGCCGGCACCACCGACGTGGCCATCTTCACCGACGGCGCCATCCGCCACACCGCGGTCATCCCGATCGCCGGCGACCTGATCACCAGCGACATCGCGATGGCGCTGCGCACGCCCACCAAGGACGCGGAGGAAATCAAGGTCGAATTCGGCGTGGCCAAGCAACTGCTGGCCGACCCCAACGACCAGCTGGAGGTGCCCGGCCTCGGCGACCGCGCGCCGCGCATGCTCAGCCGCCAGGCGCTGGCCGGCGTGATCGAGCCGCGCATCGAGGAGATTTATTCGCTGGTGCACCAGGTGATCCGCGACAGCGGCTACGAGGAACTGCTGTCCTCGGGCATCGTGATCACCGGTGGCGCTGCGGTGATGCCCGGCATGGTCGAGCTGGGCGAGGACATCTTCCTGAAGCCGGTGCGCAAGGGCATCCCCACCTACAGCGGCGCACTCCACGACATGGTGGCCAACCCGCGCTCTGCCACCGTGATGGGCCTGCTGGAAGAAGCGCGGCTTGGCCGCAGCCGCGGCCTGCGCGCGGCCCAGCAGGCGGGGTCGGTCCAGGGCTTCCTCGGCCGGGCCAAAGACTGGTTCCTGGGCAACTTCTGATGCGCAGCGACCGCCTCGCGTTCTCCTGTTGTGCCGGCTGTGGACCGCCGGCGCAGCGCATCGTCACCAGCGGCTACACCCACATCAACAGCAATTCGCCAAACGCAATCCCAACCGGAGTAATCACATGGCCATCGAAATGATCGAAGAATTTGACCAAGGCACGCAGATCAAGGTGATCGGCGTTGGCGGCGGCGGTGGCAATGCCGTCGACCACATGATCGCGCAGGGCGTGCAGGGCGTGGAGTTCGTCTGTGCCAACACCGACGCGCAGGCGTTGAACCGCTGCGCCGCCCCGCACCTGATTCAACTGGGCAAGACCGGCCTGGGTGCCGGCGCCAAGCCCGAAGCCGGGCGCCACGCCGCCGAAGAAGCCGTGGACAGCATCCGCGACGCCATTGCTGGCGCCAACATGCTGTTCATCACGGCCGGCATGGGCGGCGGCACGGGCACCGGGGCCGCACCCGTCATCGCCCGCGTGGCCAAGGAAATGGGCATCCTGACGGTGGGCGTCGTGACCAAGCCCTTCGAGTTCGAGGGCAACCGCCGCATGAAGGCGGCCGACGCGGGCCTGGCCGAACTGGAAGCCAACGTCGACTCGCTGATCGTCGTCCTCAATGAAAAGCTGCTGGAGGTGCTGGGCGACGACGTCACCCAGGAACAGGCCTTCGCGCAGGCCAACGACGTGCTGAAGAACGCCGTGGGCGGCATCAGCGACATCATCCACATGAACGGCCTGGTGAACGTCGACTTCGAGGACGTGAAGACCGTGATGGGCGAACCCGGCAAGGCCATGATGGGCACGGCCACCGCCAACGGCCCGGACCGCGCCACCAAGGCCGCGGACGCCGCGGTGGCCTGCCCGCTGCTGGAGGGCATCGACCTGTCCGGCGCGCGCGGCGTGCTGGTGTTGATCGCGGCCAACCGCAACACGCTGAAGCTCAGCGAAAGCAAGAACGCGATGAACACCATCCGCCGCTACGCCGCGGACGATGCGCACGTGATCTTCGGCACCGTGTACGACGAAAGCCTGGGCGACGCACTGCGCGTCACCGTCATCGCCACCGGCTTGAGCCCGGCGCGCCGCCAGCAGCACTCGCCGATGAGCGTGGTGCACAGCGCCCCGGTGCTGCGCACGGGCACCGACAACATCCCCATCCTGAACCAGGCCCTGGGCTCGCCGATGAACATGACCCCGTCGGTCAACGACTACGCGCAACTGTCCACCCCGAGCGTGTGGCGCAACGGCCGCGCCGCCGCCAAGGTCGACGCCCTGGCCAGCAACGGCATGGACGAAATCGAGATCCCGGCGTTCCTGCGCAAGCAGGCGGACTGAGCGTCCTCGCCGGCGCGGGCGCCCGCCCTGCATGGGCGCCCGCCCCGCATGGGCGCGCTCACCCGGCCGATTCGGACCCCGCGCGGCGCGGCGATTGAACCGATCGCCGCGCCGCGTGTCCATGGGGATGAATCGACTTTGCCGTGCTGGCCATGAACCTGACATTCCTCCCTGTTGAACCCCAACGGCAACGTGGGCACCGCCGGCCCGCGTGGCCCGGCCTGGGCGCGCTGCCCGCCGCGGCCAGCCTGGCCTTCTTGGCCGCCATCCTGGCCGCCGCGCCGCGCCCCGCGCTGGCCCAGGCGGCGCCCGGCCTGAAGCCGGTCACCGTGGCCAGTGGTCTGGAGCGCCCCTGGGGCCTGGCCTTCCTGCCGGCCGTTGGCGCCGAGCCGGCGCAGATGCTGGTGACCGAAAAGGCCGGGCGCCTGCGCCGGGTGTCGATGGACGGCAAGCTGGGCGAAGCCATCGTCGGCGTGCCCGAGGTCGACGCCCGCGGTCAAGGCGGCCTGCTGGACGTCGCCGTCGACCCGAAATTCAGCGAGAACCGCCGCATCTACCTCAGCTACGCCGAGCCCGGCACGGGCGCAGAGGCGGGTCGCAACAGCACGGCGGTGGTGCGCGCCCGCCTGGACGGCAACCGGCTGGCGGACGCCAAGGTGATCTTCCGCCAGCAGCCGAAGGTGGCGAGCAACCACCACTTCGGCTCGCGGCTGGTCTTCGACCGCGCGGGGCACCTGTTTGTCACGCTGGGCGACCGCTATTCGCGCCGTGACGACGCGCAAACGCTGGACAACCACCATGGCAAGGTGGTGCGCATCACGGTGGATGGCGAGGTGCCGGCGGACAACCCCTACAAAACCGCAGGCGTGCCTGCCGGGGCCTTGCCGCAGATCTGGTCCCACGGCCACCGCAACCTGCAGGGCGCGGCCCTGCACCCGCAGACCGGCGCCTTGTGGGCCCACGAGCACGGCCCGCAGGGCGGCGACGAGGTCAACGTGGTGGACGCGGGCAAGAACCACGGCTGGCCCGTCATCACCTACGGCCGCGAGTACGTCACCGGCCTGCGCATTGGCGAGGGCCCGGCCCGCGCCGACGTGGTGGCGCCGGTGACCCACTGGGTGCCGTCGATCGCCCCGAGTGGCATGGCCTTCCTGACCAGCGACCGCTACCCCGGCTGGCAGGGCAACGCCTTCGTCGGCGCGCTGAAGGGGCAGACGCTGGTGCGCCTGGAACTGGACGGCCGCCGCGTCGTCAAGGAAGAGCGCCTGCTGCAAGGCCTGGGCGAGCGCATTCGCGATGTGCGCCAGGGTCCGGACGGCTGGCTGTACCTGCTCACCGACGCGTCCGACGGCAAGTTGATCCGACTGGAACGCTGAGGCCCTGCGGGCGGGTGCTGCACCGCAATGCCAGCGTGGGCACAGGCCCGTCCGTA
The DNA here is from genome assembly GCA_943370175.1 of Hydrogenophaga intermedia. GTDB lineage: Bacteria > Pseudomonadota > Gammaproteobacteria > Burkholderiales > Burkholderiaceae_C > Ideonella_A > Ideonella_A intermedia_A. Next base: position 198,746 of record CALRPU020000001.1, read on the forward strand.
CAATTCGGGCGTGAGCTTCCTCAACGTCGACCTGCATTGCCATTCCGCCGTCTCTGACGGCACCCTCGAACCCGAGGCCTTGGCAGCGCGTGCCAAGGCCAACGGCGTCGAGTTGTGGGCCTTGACCGACCACGACGAGGTCGGCGGCCAGCACCGCGCGATGGCCGCGGCGCGCGCGCAGGGCCTGCCCTACCTCACCGGCACGGAGATCTCGGTCAGCTTTGCCGGCACCACGGTGCACATCGTCGGTTTGGGATTTGACCCGGACGACACCGCGCTGGTCGCGGGCCTGGCCGCCACCCGCGGTGGCCGCCGCGAGCGGGCGCAGGACATGGCCGACGGTCTCGCCGCCGTCGGCATCAAGGGCGCGTTTGAAGGCGCCTTGCAGTACGCCGGCAACCCCGAGCTGATCTCGCGCACCCACTTCGCGCGCCACCTGGTCGAGACCGGCGTGTGCAACGACACCCACGAGGTCTTCCGCAAATTCCTGGTTGAGGGCAAGCCCGGCCACGTGCCGCACCGCTGGGCCGCGCTCGGCGACGCGGTGCGCTGGATCACCCAGGCCGGCGGCATCGCGGTGATCGCCCACCCAGGGCGGTACAAGTTTTCGCCGACCGAGGAGTACGCGCTGTTCACCGAATTCCTCGGCCACGGTGGCCGTGGTGTCGAGGTGATCACCGGCAGCCACAACAGCGCCGACTTCGTGAAGTACGCCGACATGGCGATGGAGTTCAGCATGCTGGCCTCGCGCGGCAGCGACTTCCACAGCCCCGACGAAAGCCACACCGACCTCGGCCGGCTGCCCGACCTGCCGGGGCGACTGTCGCCGGTGTGGGAAGCGCTGGCGCCGCGCATCCAGCACCCGTGACCGTCACGCGGTCGTTTGGCGCGGGCCGCTCGCCCGCGGCGCGGCAGGCGATGGGCATTGGCCTGATCCTGGCCATGGGCGTGTGCTTTGCGTCGCTCGACACCACCGCCAAGTACCTGGGCCAGACCCTGCCGGTGGTGCTGCTGTTGTGGGGCCGATACGCGGTGCAGGCGGTGGTGATGGCGGTGTGGCTGGGGCTGCGCTGGGCGCGCGGTGGAGGGTCCTTGTTCGTGGCGGCGCACCCGCGCTTCCAGGCCGTGCGGGGGTCCTTGTTGTTGCTGACCAGCGCCTTGCTGTTCGCCGGCATCCAGCACATGCCGGTGGCCGAGTTCACCGCGGTGGGCATGCTCACGCCCGTCATCACCACCGTGCTGGCCGCCTTGTTCCTGCGCGAACGCCTGGGCCTGTGGCGCGGGCTGCTGGTGCTGGGTGGCTTCGCCGGTGCGGTGATCGTCGTGCGGCCCGGCAGCGGCCTGTTCGGTTGGGTCGCCTTGGTGCCACTGGTGATGGCCGTGGTCTATGCCCTGTTTCAGCTGCTGACGCGTCGCCTGTCGGGGCTGGAGCACCCGCTGACCACCCACTTCTACACCGGGCTGATCGGCACCCTGATCATGTCGGTGGTGATGTGGGTGGCGCCGGTGGACCTGCTGCCGGCCTTGCAGGCCGCGCCCGCTCAATCGCTCGCACTGCTGGTGATGGGCGGCCTGTTCGGCACCGCCGGCCACCTGTTCCTGATCCTGGCCATTGGTCTGGCGCCGATGGCGGTGCTGATGCCCTTCACCTTCTTGCAGATCGGCATGGCGAGTTTCACCGGCTGGTTGGCGTTTGGTCATGTGCCGGACGCCTGGGCTTTCGCAGGGATGGCGGTGGTGGCCGCCTGCGGTGCCGCCTCGGTGTGGTTGAACTTCCGCGACGCGCAGGCCGCCAAGCCCGCAGCGTCCGACGCCGCACCGATCAACGATTGACGGTCGGCTGGCCACTGTGCCCGCCGCGGACCGACAATCCCGCCACCATGTCCCAGTATTTCGAGGTCCACCCGGACAACCCGCAGGCCCGCCTGCTGAAGCAGGCCGCGCAGATCCTGCAGGCGGGCGGCATCGCGGCTGTGCCCACGGACTCAAGCTACGCGCTCGTGTGCCGCTTGGACGACAAGGCCGCCGCCGAGCACCTGCGGCGCATCCGCGGCGTGGACGACAAGCACCACCTGACCCTGCTGTGCCGCGACCTGAGCGAGCTGGCCGCCTACGCCCGCGTCGACAACCGCCAGTACCGCCTGCTGAAGGCGGCCACGCCCGGCCCGTTCACCTTCATCCTGGAGGCCACCAAGGAGGTGCCGCGCCGCTTGTCGCACCCGTCCCGGCGCACCATCGGCCTGCGCGTGCCCGACCACCGCGTGACCCAGGAACTGCTGGCGCTGTTCGGTGAGCCGCTGCTGGCCACCACGCTGATCCCGCCCGACGAGACCGAGCCACTGAACGAGCCGGTCGAGATCCGCAGCCGTTACGAGAAGCTGATTCAGGCGGTGGTCGACGCGGGCGCCTGCCCGATGCAGCCCACCACCGTCATCGACCTCAGCAGCGACCCGCCGGTGCTGGTGCGCCAGGGCCGCGGCGACGCGGCGAAGTTCGGGCTCGGCTGAACCGCTCAGGCGACGGCGGCCGTCACGACGATTTCGATCTTCCACGCCGGCTTGGCCAGCGCGGCCTGCACGGTGGCCCGCGGCGGCGTGTGGCCGGGCACCACCCAGGCCTCCCAGACCGCGTTCATGGCGGCGAACTCGGCCAGGTCGGCGATGAAGATCTGGGCGCGCAGGATGCGCGACTTGTCGCTGCCGGCTTCGGCCAGCAACCGGTCGATGGCGGCCAGCACCTGGCGGGTTTGTCCGGTGATGTCCTGGCTGCCGTCCTCGGCCACCTGGCCGGCGAGGTAGACGGTGCCGTTGTAGACGGCGGTCTCCGACATGCGGGGGCCGACGTGGAAGCGCTGGATGCTGCTCATGGCTTGACTTTCTTGGGTTGTGAAGTGGGGGTGCCAGCCTTCTGGCCGATCTTGCTTTCGGTGCCTTTGAGCAGCTTGTCGATGTTGGCGCTGTGCCGCCACACCAGCAGCAGGCCCATCACCACCAGCGCCAGTGCCAGCGGCCCGGGGCCCCAGATCAGCAGTTGGTAGAACGGCGCGAACACCGCCGCCACGATGGCGGCCAGCGACGAGTAACGGAAAAAGAAGGCAATGATCAGCCAGCTCAGCAGCGTGGCCAGGCCCAGCCAGGGGTTCAAGGCCAGGATGGCGCCGGCCGCCGTGGCCACGCCCTTGCCGCCCTGGAACCGGAAGAACACCGGCCACAGGTGGCCGATGAAGGCGGCCAGGCCGACCGCGGCCGCCGTGCCCTCGCCCAGCCCGAAAGCTGCACCGAAGGCGTTGACCAGCACCACCGGCACCACGCCCTTCAGCGCGTCGAACACCAGCGTCAGCAGCGCGGCCTTCTTGTTGCCCGAGCGCAGGACGTTGGTGGCGCCCGGGTTGCCCGAGCCGTAGGTGCGCGGGTCGTTCAGGCCCATCAGCCGGCTGACGATGACGGCGAACGACAGCGAACCGATCAAGTAAGCGGCCAGCACGGCCAGGAAGGGAAGCAAAGTCTGCATGGGATTCGGATCAGGTCAGTCGACGCTGGCGCATTGGACCGGTCGGGCGCCCAGCGGCGCGCTCAGCACCGCCGGGTCGATGCCCACCAAGTAGCCGCGGCGCCCGCCGTTGATGTAGATGCGCGGCAGCGCAAGGATGCTTGACTCCACGTACACCGGCATCGCCTTGCGCGTGCCGAAGGGCGAGGTGCCGCCCACCAGGAAGCCGCTGTGCCGGTGGGCCACGTCGGGCTGGCAGGGCTGCACCCGCTTGGCGCCGATCTGCCGCGCGAGGTTCTTGGTGCTGACGGTGCGGTCGCCGTGCATCAGCACGATCAGCGGCTTGGCCGCCTCGTCTTCCATCACCAAGGTTTTGACAACGTGGTGCTCGTCCACGCCCAGCTGACGCGCGGACTCGGCCGTGCCGCCGTGGTCCACGTAGTCATAGAGGTGCTCGGTGTAGCTCACCCGCTGCGCTTTCAGCCACTGGGTGGCCGGGGTCTCGGAGGCGTGGTCTTTGCGTGCCATCGTGGCGGCGGGTTCACTGGGCCGGGTCGCGGTGCGTCCAGCGGATGGCGTCGATCTCGGCCAGCAGCTCGGGCGACAGCGTGGTGGTCCAGGCGTCGACGTTGTCGTCGAGCTGGGCCACGCTGGTCACGCCGACGATGGTGCTGGCCACCCGCCACGAGCGGTAGCAGAAGGCGAGCGCCATCTGCGCGGGCGTCAGGCCGTGCCGGCGGGCCAGCGCGTTGTACAGCTTGGCGGCGGCCAGCGCTTCGGGCCGGGCCCAGCGCTGGGCCTTCATCGTGTCGAACATCGCGAGGCGGCCGGGCTGGTGGCTGGGCTCGTGGATGCCCTGGTCGTCGTACTTGCCGGTCAAGGCACCGAAGGCCAGCGGCGAGTAGGCCAGCAGGCCGACCTGGTGGCGGTGCATCGCTTCGTCCAGGCCGTTGTCCACCGCGCGGCTGTTCAGCGCGTAGGGGTTTTGCACGCTGACCACGCGCGGCAGGCCATGCAGCTCGGCCAGGCGGATGAACTCGCCCAGGCCCCAGGGCGTCTCGTTGCTCAGGCCGATCCAGCGCACCTTGCCCGCGCTCACCAGCGTCTGGAAGGCCTCCAGCTGCTCGTGGATCGAGGTTTGCGGCTTGTCTTTGGCCGGGTCGAAGTACAGCGCGCCGAAGGCCGGTGCGTTGCGGTTGGGCCAGTGAATCTGGTAGAGGTCGATGACGTCGGTCTGCAGCCGCTTCAGGCTGTCGTTGCAGGCGGCGACGATGTCGGCCGCTTTCAGGTCGGTGGCGCCGTTGCGCACCCAGTCCATGTTGCGCGACGGACCGGCCACCTTGGTGGCCAGCGCCACCTTCTGGCGCACGCCGGGCCGGCTGGCAAACCAGTTGCCGATGATGCGCTCGGTGGCACCGTAGGTTTCGCGGCGCGCGGGCACCGAGTACATCTCGGCGGTGTCGACGAAGTCCACGCCGCGCGCCAGCGCGTGGTCCAGGATGCGGTGGGCGCCGGCCTCGTCGACCTGCTGGCCGAAGGTCATGGTGCCCAGGCAGATCGGGCTGACGTCGAGGTCGCTGCGGCCCAGTCTGACGCGCGGAAGGGGGCTGGAAGGCAAGGTCATGGCGCGAGTTTAGGACGACCGACCCGGCGCCCGACCCGCCGCGGCGGCCTCGCCGGGCGCGCCGCGCTCGGCGGCGCGGGCCTCTTCCTGCAGCCGCAGCACGCGGCGCTGCACCTTGCCGGTGGTGGTCATCGGCAGGGCGTCGATGAACTCGATCTCCTTCGGATACTCGTAAGGCGCCAGGCGGCCGCGCACATGCTGCTGCAGCGCGTCGATCAAGGCGGCGTCGCCGGTGTGGCCCGGGGACAGCACCACGTAGGCCTTGACCAGCGCGCCCCGCGCCGCGTCTGGCTTGGGCACGACCGCGGCGTTGGCCACGGCCGGGTGCTTGACCAGGCAGTTCTCGATCTCGCTGGGGCCGATGCGGTAGCCCGCGGCCTTGAAGACGTCGTCGCTGCGGCCCTGGTACCAAAGGTAGCCGTCGTCGTCCATCACGGCCGTGTCGCCGGTGCGGCACCAGCTGTCGTCGGGGTCGCCGGTGAACTTGGACCGCGTGGCGGCGTCGTTTTTCCAGTAGCCCAGAAAGAAGATGGGGTCGAGGTCGCCGTGCACATCGCGGCGGTGCAGGGCGACGTCGCCCGGCGTGCCGCGCGGGCATTCCTGGCCGTCGTCGTCGATCACCGCGATGCGGTGGCCGGGGTAGGCGCGGCCCATGCTGCCAGGGCGGGCCGGCCAGCCAGCGCCGGCGCCGCGTTGGTCGTTCATCGCGCAGTTGCCAACGATGTAGTTGATCTCGGTCTGCCCGAACATCTCGTTGACCGTCACGCCCAGCTGCTGCTGGCAGTAGGCAAACACCGCGTCGCCCACCGCCTCGCCGGCGCTCATGATGGCCTCCAGGCGCAGCGCATGGTGGTCGCGCGGCGCGGGCACGGCTTTCATCATGGCCTTGAGCGCGGTCGGGAACAGGAAGGTGTGCGTCACCCCATGGCGCGCCATCAGCGCGTAGGCCCGCTCGGGCCCGAAGCGGCCTTGAAACGCGACGATGCGCGCGCCGAAATACAGCGTGGGCAGCAAAGCATCCATCAGGCCACCGGTCCAGGCCCAGTCGGCGGGGGACCAGAAGACGGCGGGCGATGGCGCGCCGGGGGCGGCGCCACGGGCGGGGTCGAAGCCAAACCAGTTCTGGCTGGCCACGAAGCCGCTGAGGTTGCCGATCAGCGCGCGGTGCGGGATCAGCGCGCCCTTGGGCGGCCCGGTGGTGCCGCTGGTGTAGATCAGCACCGCGGCGTCGTCCGCGCGCACGGCCACCGGCGCGAAGTCGTCGGCCTGCGCGGCCAGCAGCGCGCGCCAGTCGAGGTCGCCGCGGCCCTCGGCGCCCCCCACGGCCACCACCTGGGCCAGCAGCGGGCAGGCTGTTCGTGCGGCGAGCAGGTTGTCGATCGCGCTCTCGTCAACGATGGCCAGCCGGGCTTCGCTGTGCTGCAGCCGGTACTCCAGCGCTTCCGGGCCGAACAACATGGCCAGCGGCATGGCCACCGCGCCGATCTGGTACAGCGCGATGTGGCTGATGGCGGTCTCGGGCCGCTGCGGCATGACGATGGCCACCCGGTCGCCCCGTTGCACGCCCAGCGCCAGCAGGGCGCGGCTGAGCCGGTTGGCCTGGCGTTGCAGCTCGCCATAGGTCAGGGGCGTTTGCGGGCCCGATTCGGTGTCGTGCAGGATCGCCACCGCCGCCGGCTGCTGGCGCGCCCAGCGGCCGCAGCAGGCCTCGGCGATGTTGAAGGCCGCTGGCACCTGCCAGCGAAAGGCCGCGTGGAGCGCGGCGTGGTGATCGGCCAGCGCGGCCGGCGCATTCGGCGCGGCAACGGGCTTCGAGGCGGGGCGTTGGGCGGGCATGGTGCGCAGGGGGTCACTCACATCGGGGGGCGGGCGGGCGCCCGGCGGCGTCTCAACGCGCGGCGGCGGCGGCCTGCAGGGCGTCGCCCGTCAGGCGGCAGATGCGCCAGTCCGGCAACACGCTGGCGCCCAGCCGTTCGTAGAACGCGATGGCGTTGCTGTTCCAGTCGAGCACGCTCCACTCGAAGCGGCCGCAGCCGCGCTCCAGTGCCAGGCGCGCCAGCCGCGTCAGCAGCGCGCGGCCGATGCCCAGCTGGCGTTGTGCCGGTTGCACGTACAGGTCCTCCAGGTACAGGCCGGGCTTGCCCAGGAAGGTCGAGAAGTTGGTGAAGAACAGCGCGAAGGCGACGATGCGCCCACCGACCTCGGCGACCATCGCCTCGGCCACGGGCCGTTCGCCGAACAGGTGGGGGCGCAGCGACTCGGGCGTGACCTGCACCAGGTGGCTCAGCTGTTCGAACTCGGCCAGCTCGCGGATCAGGCCCACCAAGGCGGCCACGTCGTCGACGCGCGCGGCGCGCAGGACGAAGGGTTCGGGTGATGTGGGGGGTACCGAGTTGGGCGCACTCACGGGCGCACTGGTGGGGGCGGAGGGGGCAGTTGAAGACATGGCCGGATTCTCGCAGCGTGCGCGGGCGCCGTGCGGCGCCGGGTCGACGTGGCGGGTCGTGGCATGAAGGGGCCGCGCGCCCGCGGCGTCGGTGCGCCGCCCATGGCCGTGGGATGCCCCGCCATGGGTCCGGTGTCGCCCAGGTGGCCGCGGCCTCGCCGGGGACCTCCTACAGTGCGGGCATGACCGAACCCGCCCAACCCGCCGCTGTTCCCCCGCCGGCCGCCTACGCGGCGCACCGCCGCGCGCGCAGCCGCTTTCTCACCGTGCGCGGCCTGCGCCTGCACCTGCTGGAGTGGGGTGACCGCCGCCTGGCCCGGGCAGACCGTCCCACGCTGTTCATGGTGCACGGCTGGATGGACGTGGCCGCGTCCTTTCAATTCATGGTCGACGCCCTGGCCGACGACCGCCACGTCGTGGCCCTGGACTGGCGCGGCTTCGGCCTCAGCGACAACGCAGGCGCCGACAGCTATTGGTTCCCTGATTACCTGGGCGACCTCGATGGCGTGCTGGCCCAACTCGCCGCGCAGGGCGACATCACCGACGCCGTCGACCTGCTGGGCCACAGCATGGGCGGCAACGTGGTGATGTTCTACGCTGGCGCACGGCCCCAACGGGTGCGTCGGCTGATCAACCTGGAGGGCTTCGGGCTGCCGGCCACCCAACCCAGCGACGCCCCTGGCCGCTACGCCAAGTGGCTGGACGAACTGCAACAGGCCGAGCGCCTGCGCCGCTACGACAGCCTGGCCGGCGTGGTGGCCCGGCTGCGGCAGACCAACCCGCACCTGGCGCCCGAGCGGGCGGCCTGGCTGGCGCCGCATTGGGCCCGCCAGGCGGACGACGGGCAATGGGACATCCTGGGCGACCCGGCGCACAAGCGGACCAACCCGGTGCTGTACCGCCGCGACGAGGCCCTGGCGTGCTGGGCCGCGATCGAGGCGCCGGTGCTGTGGGTAGAGGGCGACCGCACGGACATCGCCAAATGGTGGGGCGACCGCTACCCGCGCAGCGACTTCGAGTCGCGACTGGCGGTGGTGCGCGCGCTGCAACGGGTGCTGCTCGACGACGCCGGCCACATGCTCCACCACGACCAGCCGCAGGCCCTGGCCGCGGCGGTCGAGCGCTTCCTCGGCTGAGCGGGTCGCCCGGGCAAGTCCTTGGGCGGAATGGCCCATTTCGGCATGGAATCTGACTGCATCCGTGAGGGATGCCGAAGGCGTAGTGCGGGAAGACCGTCGGCGTGATGCCGCGGTTGACCCATGGTCCTTGACACGGCCATCCCCACCAACGAAGACCGCTCACCCCGGTCGCCTTCGAGGAGTTGTTCATGTCCCTGTTTCGCCTGATGCCCGTGGTCGCCGCGATGACGGCCCTTGTCACCAGCATCACTGCCCAAGCCGGCACGGACCGCTGTGCCAGCGGCAAGCCGCGCACGGCCGCATCGTCGGCCGCCGCAACGTCCTCTGGCAACAGCGTGCGCGCTGACGCGAAGCTCTCGCTCGACCTCGACATCAAGCTGCCCGGCCCTTTGTACGTGGCCGCACTGGCGACCAACGCCAGCGGCGTCCAGACCCTGCTGTGCGCCCGTGAGGACAGCCCCCAGCGCGCCACGGTCATCGGCACGCCCGCGCCGTTCAGCGGCAGCGACATCCGCCTCGTCGGCATCGATTACCGCGTGCAGGACGGCCAGCTCTACGGGGTGGGCAACGCCGGCGGCGTCTACCGCATCAACACCGCCACGGCACAGCTCACGCTGGTCAACACCCTGACCGTTTCCCTGTCGGGCACCCAGTTCGGCGTGGACTTCAATCCCGCCGCGGACCGCTTGCGCATCGTTAGCGACACCGCCCAGAATCTGCGCCACAACCTGAACCCCGGTGGCATCACCCTGAACGACGGCGCGCTGAACACCGGCGTGCCGCCCGCGGCGGGGGTGCCGGCACCGCTGGTGCCCGGCGTGCTGGCCGCCGCCTACACCAACAACGACGACAGCGTGGCCGTGCCCGCCGCGGCCGACACCGGGACCACGATGTTCGTGGTCAACGGCGTCACCGACCAAGTGATGCTGCAGTCGCCGCCGAACGCGGGTGTGGTGGTGGCCACCGGCAAGCTGGGCATCGACACCACCGGCCCGGTCGGCTTCGACATCTACAGCGAGCCCCGCCAGGGTGTGACGAGGCAGAACCGCGCACTGGTGTCGGCCACCGTGGCCGGCGCCACCGACGGCCGCGTGGGCCTTTACGGCGTCGACTTGTTGACCGGCAAGGCGAGCCTGGCTGGCCGCTTTGCCGCCGGCGTGGCGGTGATGGACATCGCCATTCCGCTGAACCAGGACTGACGAGGTGCTGCGGCGGGCGGGCGTCAGCCCCAGCCCGCCGCAGGTCGGACCTTGCACGCCGGGGCAGGGCCCCGGCGATGCGTGCAAAATCGCGGGTTCGCCGCAGCACCCGCGGCACAGCCCCACGAAGGACCGCACCATGGACGTCGAACACATCAATGCCATCGGCAACAAGCTGGCCGACCTGAGCCAGCGCACCCTCGACCTCCGGGGGTATCTTTGACTACGACCGCAAATCGCTGCGCCTGAACGAAGTCAACGCCGCACTCGAAAACCCGGCCGTCTGGAACGAGCCCAAGCGCGCCCAGGAACTCGGCCGTGAGAAGCGGACCCTCGAAACCGTCGTCGAGACCATCGACCACCTGACGAGCAACCTGTCGGACAACCGCGAGTTGTTCGAGATGTCGAAGGACGAGAACGACTTCGACGGCTTGCTCGCCATCGAGGACGAAGCCAACAAGCTCGAAGCCACCGTCGCGCAGCTGGAGTTCCGCCGGATGTTCAACAACCCGGCCGACCCGAGCAACTGCTTCATCGACATCCAGGCCGGCGCTGGCGGCACCGAAGCCTGCGACTGGGCGAGCATGCTGCTGCGCCAATACCTGAAGTACTGCGAGCGCAAGGGTTTCAAAGCCACGCTGGAAGACGAGTCGGCCGGTGACACCGCGGGCATCAAGAGCGCCACGATCAAGGTCGAGGGCGAGTACGCCTTCGGCCACCTGCGCACGGAAACTGGCGTGCACCGCCTGGTCCGCAAGAGCCCGTTCGACAGCTCGGGCGGGCGGCACACGTCGTTCGCCTCGCTGTTCGTCTACCCGGAAATCGACGACTCCATCGAGATCGACATCAACCCGAGCGACGTGCGCACCGACACCTTCCGAGCCAGCGGCGCCGGCGGCCAGCACATCAACAAGACCGACTCGGCGGTGCGGTTGACCCACATCCCCACGGGCATTGTCGTGCAGTGTCAGGACGGCCGCAGCCAGCACAGCAACCGCGACGTGGCATGGAAGCGGCTGCGCAGCCGCCTGTACGACCACGAGATGCGCAAGCGCCAGGAAGAGCAGCAAAAGCTGGAAGACACCAAGACCGACGTGGGCTGGGGCCACCAGATCCGCAGCTACGTGCTGGACCAGAGCCGCATCAAGGACCTGCGCACGGGCCACGAGGTGTCGGCCACGCAGAAGGTGCTGGACGGCGACCTGGACGGCTTCATCGAGGCGAGCCTCAAGCAAGGCGTTTGAGGTGGCGCTCCAGCCGCTGCGCTTCTCCCCCCGGCAGGCCCGAGCGCTGGCCCGCTGGGTTCAGCGAGCGGCGCGGTGCGGGACTGGGTTTGGAATGCGATTCTGATTTTGGAGACGAACATGCGTGAAGGCACGGCGCCCTTGATTCGGCGTGAGGACTACGCGGCCCCGGCCTACTGGATCCGCACGGTCGACCTGAGTTTCGACCTGGACCCGGCCAAGACCCTGGTCATCAACCGCATGCAGCTCGAGCGCAATGCGGACGTGCCGCTGCAGCCGCTGCGCCTGCACGGCGAAGACCTGAACCTGACGCGGGTGCTGGTGAACGGCGAGAGCGTGTCCTTTCGCCATGAAGGCGGCCTGCTCGTCATCGACGGCGTGCAGTCCTTGCCGGACGGACCGTTCTCCCTGGAGATCCGCAACACCTGCGCGCCGGACAAGAACACCCAGCTGTCGGGCCTGTACACCTCCGGTGGCGGCTTCTTCACGCAGTGCGAGGCCGAGGGTTTTCGGCGCATCACGTACTTCCTCGACCGCCCCGATGTGATGGCGGTCTACACCGTCACGCTGCGCGCCGACAAGGCCAAATACCCGGTGCTGCTGAGCAACGGCAACCTCGTCGAGCAAAGTGACTTGCCGAATGGCCGCCACCAGGCCCGCTGGCACGACCCCTTCCCGAAGCCCAGCTACCTGTTCGCGCTGGTCGCCGCCGACCTGGTGGCGCGCGAGCAGCAGGTTCGCAGCCGCTCGGGCAAGGATCATCTGCTGCAGGTCTACGTGCGCCGGGGCGACCTCGACAAGACCGAGCACGCGATGAACTCGCTGATCGCGAGCGTGGTCTGGGACGAAGCGCGCTTCAAGCTGCCGCTGGACCTGGAGCGCTTCATGATCGTCGCCGTTGGCGACTTCAACATGGGCGCGATGGAGAACAAGGGCCTGAACATCTTCAACACGAAGTACGTTCTGGCCACCCCGGCCACCGCCACCGACACCGACTTTGCCGACATCGAAAGCGTGGTCGGCCACGAATACTTCCACAACTGGACTGGCAACCGCATCACCTGCCGTGACTGGTTCCAGCTGAGCCTGAAGGAGGGCCTGACGGTCTTCCGCGACCAGGAATTCAGCATGGACATGGTGGGCCCGGCGAGCGGCCCGGGCGCCGACGCGGCGGCCACCGCACGCGCCGTCAAGCGCATCGCCGACGTGCGTCAGCTGCGCCAGGTGCAGTACCCCGAGGACGCCGGCGCCATGGCCCACCCGGTGCGCCCGGACCAGTACGTCGAGATCAACAACTTCTACACCCCGACCATCTATGAGAAGGGGGCGGAGGTGGTGCGCATGATGCAGACCCTGGTGGGTCGCGCGGGCTTCGAGCGCGGCATGACGCTGTACTTCGAGCGCCACGATGGCCAGGCCGTCACTTGCGACGACTTCGCCCAGGCGATCGCCGATGCCAACCCCGGCAGCGCGCTGGCCGAGCGCCTGCCGTCCTTCAAGCGGTGGTACGCCCAGGCTGGCACGCCGCGCCTGCAAGCCCGCGGCGCCCATGACGCCGCCGCGCAGCGCTACACGCTGACCCTGCGCCAGGGCGACACCACCGTGGGCGGCCTGCCGCTGCAGGCACCGATGGTGCTGCCGGTGGTCATGGGCCTGGTCGGCGCGACCGGTGCCGCTTTGCCGCTGCGCCTGGCCGGCGAGGCGGCCGACGCCCCGGCCCCCACCGAGCGCCTTATGGTCGTGGACGCGGTGAACACCGTGCTGGTGTTCGAGGGCGTGGCCGAGGCCCCGGTGCCGTCGCTGCTGCGCGGCTTCTCGGCACCGGTCGTGCTGGACGACGGGCTTGGCGACGCGGAACTGCTGACCCTGCTGCGCCACGACAGCGACCCGATCAACCGCTGGGAGGCTGGCCAGCGCATGGCACTGCACCGGCTGCTGGCCGCGGTGCGCGCCGAGGGGCCGGTCGACCTGCGCCTGGACGAGGCCTTTCTTGCCGCCATCGCCGCGGTGCTGGCCGACCCGGCCATCGACGCGGCCTTCAAGGAGCTGGTGCTGACCCTGCCTTCGGCCACCTACGTGGCCGAGCAACTCGACCAGGTCGACCCGGCCCGCGTGCACGCCGCCCGGGAGCAAATGCGCCTGCAGCTGGCGCAGGGCCTGCGCGGCGCGTGGGAAGCGGCCTTCGAGGCCAGCCAGGTGGCAGGCGCCTACCGGCCGGACGCGGCCTCGTCGGGCCGGCGCGCCCTGGCCAACCTGGCGTTGTCGATGCTGTGCCTGGACGCCGTGGCCCGCGGCGACGCGCTCTGGCCCGGCCGCGCCTACCAGCGCTTCAAGGACGCCGCGCACATGACCGACCGCCTTGGCGCGCTGGCGGCGCTGGTGCACAGCCACGCCGAGCTGGCCGAGCCCGCGCTGCAGCGCTTCCACGCCCTGTTCGCGGACGAGGCGCTGGTCGTCGACAAGTGGTTCATGCTGCAGGCCACGGCCCCCGAGCGCGACGGCCGCGTGTTCGCCAAGGTCAAGGCCCTGATGAAGCACCCCGACTTCACGCTGAAGAACCCCAACCGCGCGCGCAGCCTGATCGCCGGCCTGTGCCTGAGCAACCCGGGCGCCTTCCACCGCCCGGACGCCGCCGGCTACGTGTTCTGGGCCGACCGCGTGCTGGAACTCGACGCGGCCAACCCGCAACTCGCCGCCCGCATCGCCCGTGGCATGGACCGCTGGAGCACGCTGGCCGAACCCTTGCGCAGCGCCGCCCGCGAGGCCATTGCCCGCGTCGCCGCCAAGCCCGATCTGTCCAACGATGTGCGCGAGGTCGTCACCCGCGCCCTGGAGTCCTGACATGAGCGCCAAACGCATCAGCCTGACGCAGTACCTGGTCGAACAGCAACGCCAGCACGGCCACATTCCCTCGCAGCTTCGCTTGTTGATCGAGGTGGTGGCGCGCGCCTGCAAGCGCATCAGCATCAGCGTCAACAAGGGCGCGTTGGGCGATGTGCTGGGCACCGCCGACACCGAGAACGTGCAGGGCGAGGTCCAGAAGAAGCTGGACATCATCGCCAACGAGGTGCTGATCGAGGCCAACGAGTGGGGCGGCCACCTGGCGGCCATGGCCAGCGAGGAGATGGACAGCATCCACGCGGTGCCCAACCGCTACCCGCAGGGTGAGTACATGCTGCTGTTCGACCCGCTCGACGGGTCGAGCAACATCGACGTCAACGTCAGCATCGGCACCATCTTTTCGGTGCTGAAACGGCCGGACGGCGCCACCGAGGTGTCCGAAGCCGACTTCCTGCAGCCGGGCCGCCAGCAGGCCGCCGCCGGCTACTGCGTTTACGGCCCGCAGACCACGCTGGTGCTGACGGTGGGTGACGGCGTGGCGATGTTCACGCTGGACCGCGAACAAGGCTCGTGGGTGCTGACGCAGGACGGCGTGAAGATCCCCGAAGACACCAAGGAATTCGCCGTCAACATGAGCAACATGCGCCACTGGGCGCCGCCGATGAAGCGCTACATCGACGAATGCCTGGCCGGCAAGGACGGCCCGCGCGGCAAGGACTTCAACATGCGCTGGATCGCCAGCATGGTGGCCGACGTGCACCGCATCCTGAGCCGCGGCGGCGTGTTCATGTACCCCTGGGACAAGCGCGAGCCCGAGAAGGCCGGCAAGCTGCGCTTGATGTACGAGGCCAACCCGATGGCCTTCATCGTGGAGCAAGCCGGCGGCGCGGCCACCAACGCCCGCGATCCCATCCTCGAGCTGCAACCCACCAAACTGCACGAGCGCGTCAGCGTGGTGCTGGGCTCGAAGAACGAGGTCGAGCGGGTGACCGCCTACCACCGTGACGCCGGCTGACATTGCCTGGGCGGCAGGGGCTTTCTGCGCGCGGTGTGCCTCGTCGACATGCTCGTCATCAAAGTAAGGCAGTTGGCGCTGCTGCAGGTGTCGATGGACCAGGCGCTGCGCCGGCAACTGCTGCTGCACATCCGCCGCGATCACGCCGTCAAGGCTCAAGGGCGTGACGACGACACCCTGCACCGCTACATCGACGTCATGCTGCGTTTCTGCAAGGACCGGCGCATCGAGCGCGTGCCGTCCATCCAGCGGCTGATCGACCTGCAGCTGCGCCATGGCTTCCACCCTCAACTGACACCGGGCTTGCGCTGGCCCCTGGAGCAGTTCGCGCTGGACGAGTCGGCCCGGCTCGACCGTTTTGAGCAGGCGCTTGCGGGCCGGCAGCGGCTGCGCGTCATTGACCTGGACACGCCGCTGCCCAGTGTTCCATCGCATTGACGCGGGCCGCCCAGCCACCGCGCACCACCATGCCATCCGACGATCTGTTCGACATCGACCCGGCGCCCACCAATGGGCCCCCGCTGGAGCCAGTGGCTGCCCAGCCGGTGCAGGCCTGCGTGGCGCCCGCGCCACCGCCGAAGGAGGTCGTTCGGCTGCGGGTGACTTTCTTTTTCGACGGCACCGGCAACAACCGCAAAAACGCCAACGCGCGCGATGACAGCGACGCCAGCTACCAAGCTTCCGTGTCGAACCTGGGCTTGCTGGAGCAGTTCAAGTTGTCGGCGTTCGGGGATGGCGCGGACGACCACATCACCTTCTACATCGAAGGCATTGGCACGACCGACGGCAAAGGCGATTCGACCCTCGACATGGCCGATGGTCAGGGCGGCACCGGCATCTTGGCCAAAGTGCGCAAGGGCATCGAACAGGCGGTCAAATGGATCACGGGCCGTGCCGGCAGTGACACGCTCGAGTGGGTGCACATCGACGCCCTCGGCTTCAGCCGCGGCGCGGCCGCGGCACGCAACTGCGTGCACCAGTGCATCGTCGGGGGCGGCCCGCTGGCGCCCAACCTGGCGCAGCGCCTCGCGGCCGCCGGCAAGCCACCGGGCCAGGTGGTCTGCAAGTTCGTGGGCCTGTTCGACACCGTGGCCTCGTACGGGCTCGTGGTGCACAGCAACGACACCCGCGAGCTCAAGCTGGACGCCGTGCGCCACGCCGCCAAGGTCGTGCAACTTGCCGCCGCCGAAGAACACCGCGAGAACTTCCGCCTGACCAACATCGCGAGCGCCGGTGCCAAGGGCGAGGAGTACTTTCTGCCGGGCGTCCACTCCGACATCGGTGGCGGCTACAACATGACCGAGACCGAAGACCTGTTGCTGTTCTACGGCGGACTGGCCCACCTCGACGCGCTGGAGCGCGACCGACAGTGGCTGATCAACGCCGGCTGGTACCGTGCCGACAGCGAACTGACCGTCAGCAAGAGCGCGGTGACCATCCACGGCAAGCGCGTGGTGGGCTCGAACCATTACAGCCGCATCCCTTTGAAGCTGATGGCAGAATTTGCACGCAAAGAAGGGGTTCACATCGGCCAAAGCCTGGAACGCAAGTTCGCGCTGCCCGAGGGCGATGCTGCGAAAGACCTCCATGCCGCCGACGTTGCGATCCGAGCGATGATCGGGGCCAAGGGGGGCAAGACCCCATCCACGTGGTTCAAGGCCGACCCATCGAAGGACCCGGGCTGGCACCGACGCCTGCGACATGACCACCTGCACTTCTCTGCCCGTTACAACGGCATCGGCCACGCCCCCGAGTGGAGCAAGGCCGCCTTGTTCGGTGGGGTGCGTCAACGAATCATCCAGGTCGGTTGATGTGCACCGTCGCCGATGGCTCGTTGGCAGTGCACTGGTGCTGGGCTTGCCATGGGCACCGTCCCGGGGTCACGCCATGACGGCCGTGGAGTGGTTTCCCACCGAGTGCGCCCCCCGGCGCTTTCCCGTCCACCTGATCCGTGGGGCCCTGATGTTGCCCGGCGGCGCCAGCGTCGCGATGCCTGAGCACCGGGATGCCGCCAACGGCTGGGGCGTGCAGGGCTCGCTCCATGTGGTCGAGCCTTACCGCAAGCCCTTGCCGACCGCGCTGGCGCTCCGGTGGTTCAGCTACACCGAAGACCGTTTCTACGAGGGGCGCTTCGATCTGCCGGTCGAGCGGCTCCAGGCCTTGTTCGCTGCGGGTCTGCCGCAGGCCCGTCTGAGTGCGCCTGGCCAAACGGCAGGCAAGGTCGCCTTCGACCGCCTCATCGTGGGCATGGCGCCCCAGGGCTTCGTCGCGGTATGGGTGGCCGGCGATGGCGAGGTCTGCGAACTCGCCAACTTCCGCGCCGCTGAAGCCCAGCTGCCGTGGACCAGCGTCGCCGGCGAGTCGCCGATGAGCCGCGCGGCCTTCATCGCCGACACGTTGCGCGAGTTGTCATCCCCCGAAGACCAGGCCGCCCGCGCGCGCCAGGCCCCCCACGCCGATCCGTACCGCGCTTACGCCCGCTACCACGAGCGCTTTCGCTGGCAGCCCCGGGCCAGGCTGTCAGGGCAACCCTTGTGGGTCAACATCGCGTCGTTCAACGGCGAGAACGCGCGGCTTTCGTCCAAAGGCGCGGCCGTGCCCACCGACACCCGGCCCGTGCCGTCGGTGATCGAAGTCGCCTGGACACCACCGAACGGCGTAGCGCAGCGCGCCATCGTCACCATGGACGAGGCGGAGGTGTTCGCCGCGTTTGCGAAGCTGTCGCCAGGCAACGCACGCAAGGCGCTGACGCTGGTCATCGACACCGGTGTCAACGGGGCCGACGTCTCGTTGCAGGACGGCGAGGTCCTGCTGCCGTTGAAGGCGGCGAAGAGCCGGATCCGGGCCCTTTGACGCCCGGTCGCTGCCCGGGCGGCTTTTGGGGCTGCCCGCGTGAGGTCGCCCGAGCGACGGGGCACGGTGGCGAGCAGGGGGACCGATCACCGTTTCGGCGCCCGCTGATGGCACCGTGATGCCGTTGTATAATTTCGGGCTGTTGCCGGTGTAGCTCAGTTGGTAGAGCAGCTCATTCGTAATGAGAAGGTCGAGGGTTCGACTCCTTTCTCCGGCACCAAACAAACATCAAGGCCTGGCCCATCGGGGACCCAGGCCTTTTTTTCGCCTTGCGCCGCGGGGGTCGGCGGGTCGGTGTCAGTCACGGCCGCTTGAAGCGGGCGCGCTGGCGCCAAGGACCTTCCGTGGCAGCGCGGCGAGGCCACCGGCTTCGCCAGCGAACGGCGCCGGCGGCGCGCTCCGTGCCTCGCTGAGCTGCGCAGGCTCGGGGCACGCGGCGCCGGCCTGACCATGCAGCACCGGCTTCAGCAGCGGCGCCATCAACTTGACGATCTGCACCGGCAAAGCGCTGGTGAAGCGGAAGTCCTCGGCGGCGGCGCCGGGCACGAAGGCGGTGATGGTGC
Organism: Hydrogenophaga intermedia; assembly: GCA_943370175.1. Classification (GTDB taxonomy): domain Bacteria; phylum Pseudomonadota; class Gammaproteobacteria; order Burkholderiales; family Burkholderiaceae_C; genus Ideonella_A; species Ideonella_A intermedia_A. The sequence continues at coordinate 217,159 of CALRPU020000001.1, forward strand.
CGTAGTGGCGGTCGCCCAGGAAAAACACGAAGGTGGCCGTTCGGTTGAGCACTTTCGAGCCGGTCTGGGCGCCGCGGGCGCTGTAGGCATTGAGGCGGTTGTCGCCGGTGCCGGTCTTGCCGCCGAGGCGGATCGGGCCGGCGTCGTCCATCGCGCCGTTGAGGCGCCGTGCCGTGCCCTGCTCGACCACCAGCGCCAGCGCCGCCCGCACCGTGGTCGCCACCTCGGCCGGCATCACCTGTTCGGCGCCATTGGCTTGGCGCTGCAGGCGCACTTCAAACGGTGTGCCGGTGGCGAAGGCCAACGCCTCGGTTTGCACGGTGGGTTGGCGCACGCCGTCGTTGACGATGATGCCCATCAGCTCGGCCAGCGCGGCCGGCCGGTCGCCGGAGCTGCCAATGGCGGTGGCGTAGGACGGCACCAGCTTGTCGAAGGGGTAGCCCAGGCGCTGCCAGGCGCGGTGGATGTCCGCGAAGGCGTCGATCTCGAGCAGGGACAGGATGCGCCGGTTCTGCGCCGCCTTGGCCCGGGTGCGGAACAGCCAGCCGTAGACCTCTTGCCGCACGGGCTTGCCGGCCTCCAGCACGTCGGCCAGTGCGGCCTTTGGGTGGTCGCGCAGGTGGCTGGCCACCCACAGCTCCAGCGGGTGCAGTCGCGCCAGGTAGCCGCGGTCGGGCAGCGAGAACGCGCCGGGTGCGTGCTTGTCGTACAGCGCCCTCAGATCGTCCTGGTCCAGCGTGGACGACGGCAGCTCGGACGCCAGGAAGCGGCTGAAGTCCGCCAGCGGGGCCTCGGGCTGGAGCGATCGGAAGATCACCGCGAGTCGCTGGGGCGTCGGCTGGAGGCCGGCCGTCAGCGCGTCCAGCAGTTGCGCGGGCGATTTGCCCTGCAGCTTGCGGTAGAAGTTGCGGGTGAACTGGGCGCCTTCGCGGTCGGCGAAGCGCGCCAGCAGCACGCTGCGGTCGGGGTGCTGCGGGTCCTCCAGAATGCGCGCGGCCGAGCCGGGCTGGCGGTACATGTGGTGGTAGACCACGTCGCGCATCAGCCGGATGAAAACGAGGTTGACCGAGTCCCGCAGCGCCTCGCGCAGGGTCGGGGACTTGCCGTCGTCCTCGCGCCTGAAGTTCTCGAAGTGGTGCTCGCCGCCGCCGGTGTAGAACGTCTCGCCCGGGCTGGCCGAATAGCGCCGGTCCATCGCGGCATCCAGCATGGTTTGCAGGCGGCGGTCCGAGGTGGACTTCAGGTGGTCCACAGCCCACCGCGTCAGGCGGTCCTTGCGCGCCACATCGACTTCGTCCAGCGCGCGCCGTCCCAGCGGGGCGAGCTGAGCGTGCAGGTTGGCGATGATCTCGAGGTAGGTGACCAGGGTGCGCAACTTGGCGGTGCTCCCCAGTTCCAGCTTGGCGCCGGTGTTGATGTCGAAGGGCTGGTCGAGGTTGTCGGTCTGCACGCGCACGCGGTTGGCGCCGGGCGCGCGCTCGACCAGCGTGAAGCTGTAGTACAGGCGTGCCGGGTCGCCATGCTCCAGCAGCTGCTTGCCCACCAGGCCGGCGGCCTGGGCCTCGCCCGGTTCGCGCAGGCGGCGCAGCAACTCGCTGACTTGCGACTGCAGCTTCAGGTCGATGCTGCTGCGGGCTTGCAGGTCCAGGCGTTCGAGGTCGTAGAAGTTCGGCGTGTCGAGCAGCTGGGACAGTTCGCTGCGCACCAGCTTGGCCGCTTTGCGGTCGCTGAAATCGCCGGCGACGTCAGCGGCCTCGTGGCCGGTGCGCACGGTGAGGCGGGCCGCCAGCGCGCCGTCCGCCAGGGCCTCGTCGATGACGCCGGCTTGCCGCAGCAGGCGCACGTAGGCGTCGGTGAGCTGGGCCAGCTGGGCCTGGCCCGCGCCGAAGAAATGCGCCGGCCGGCGTTGAGCAATCAACAGCGCAAGCGTCTGGCGAAAGACCAGGGCGCGTTGCGCCAGGCCAGCCGGATCGAGCTCGGCCGCTGGCGCGCGCAACAGGCGGTTGGCTTCCTCGGGGGCGGTGCCGAACCACGCGGACAGGCCGTCCAGCACGCCGTTGACCTCGCCATGGCCGCGCAGCGCGCCCAGCGGCAGACCGTTCACGTAGTCCAGCAAGATGCGGCGGCGCGCTGCGGTGGTGTCTTCGCCGTCGCGGTAAGCGCGCACCGAGGCCGACACCATCTGCAGCACTTTGTCGTGCACTCCGGCGGTGCGGCCGTCCGGCGAGTGGCGGAATTTCTCGAGCTGCGTCGCCAGCGTGCTGCCCCCAGCGGCCGGGTGATCGGGCACCAGCAATGCCTGCGCCTGGTCGACCATCGCCTTGCCCAGGCGCTCCCATTCGACCGCCGGGTTGTGGGTGGGAGCGGTGGCGTCCAGCAGTTCGCGGTTTTCGATGAACGACAGGCTGCGCGCCAGCACGGTCGGGATGTCGTCGGCGGAAGCGTAGGCGTGCTGCGGGTGCGCTGCAGCGTAAAGCGGGGCGCCGCGGCAGTCACTGACCTGCAGCCCGGCCTGGGATTTCTCGGCGTGGGGTGAGAAGAAGCCCTGGCGAAGGTAATCCTGCAAGGCCGGCGTCTGTCGGGCTTGATCGGTCACGGCGTGGTGCCGCTCGGTGAGTCGGTCAACGAAGCCTGGCAGGCGCGTGTAGCCCAGGCGCTCGTCGTAGGGGCCCGCCCGCGGGTAGAGGTTGTCGCGGTTCGGGCCGGGCTCCAGTGTGAAGCCGAGTTGCCGGGCCCAGGCGGACAGGTAGCGCGCCTGCAGCGTCGAATGCTGCATTTCCCAATGCGCCAGGGCGGCCAGCAGCAGCAAGAGGATCAGCACCAGGCCGAGCACGGCCCAGGCCCAGCGCCGGCGCCGACGGGGGGGTGGCGAGTCCTGTGCCGAAGGTGAGGGGTCGGTGTCGGCAGCGGCGAGGGCCATGGCGTGGCGGAAACGGGAGCAGGGGCAAGGGCGGCGGGGGGACCGTCGCCGTCCACGAGGCACCGCCCGGGCCACCACGGCGGGCGCCGGGCTGCGGCAACCAACTTCTTATAGCACTGCGTTGTTGGGGCGCCGCAACGGTTTCGGGCGCTTACACTCATGGCGTCATTGGGGAGTAGCCGACCGTCCGGGGTGTGCCCGTTGAGCGGAGCGTGCGTCAACACACTTGGCCTGTCGGCCATGGCGTTCGCGGTTCAGTCCTGGCAAGACCTTTGACCATGCCTTCCGCGGTGGCCGGGGAAGGCGTGGTCAAACGTGTCTTCTGCCGGCCCGTGAAAGTCTGCATGGAAGCCTTCCTCGTCTCCACCGGCATCGTTGCCCTCGCCGAAATCGGCGACAAAACCCAGCTGCTGGCCTTCATCCTGGCCGCCAAGTTCCGGCGCCCCTGGCCCATCGTCTGGGGCATCCTGGTGGCCACCCTCGTCAACCATGGCCTGGCCGGCGCGGTGGGCGCTTGGGTCACCAGCCTGATGGGACCACAAACCTTGCGCTGGGTGCTCGGCCTGTCGTTCCTGGGCATGGCCGCGTGGACCCTGGTGCCGGACAAATTCGATGAATCAGAAGCGAAATTCGCCAGGCACGGTGTCTTCCTGACCACGCTGATCGCCTTCTTTCTGGCCGAAATGGGCGACAAGACACAAATTGCCACCGTGGCGCTGGTTGCCCAGTTCAAGGATTACGCGATGGTGGTGGCCGGCACCACGGTGGGCATGATGGTCGCCAACGCGCCGGCGGTCTTCCTGGGCGACCGGCTGGCACACAAGCTGCCGGTGAGGTTGGTGCACGGCATCGCCGCGGCCATCTTCGCCGTGCTGGGTGTGATCACCTTGCTGGGCGCCGGCGAACGCTTCGGATTTTGATCAGCGACCCGGCGAGCGCAAGGACCGCGACAGCAGCACCACCGGCAGCAGCCCGACCAGCACGATGGCCAGCGAGGGCAGCGCCGCTTCGGCCAAGCGCTCGTCGCGTGCGAGCTGGTAAGCCACCACGGCCAGGGTGTCGCTGTTGAAGGGGCGCAGCACCAGCGTCGCCGGCAGTTCCTTCATCACATCGACGAAGACCAACAGCATCGCCCCCAGCGCAGCGCGCCGCAGCAATGGCGCGTGCAGCGCCATGAAGATGCGGCGTCGGCTGCTGCCCAGCATGCGCGCGCTTTCGTCGATGTGCGGGCTGAGCCGCGCGTAGCCGGCGTCGATGGATTGCAGGGCCACCGCGCTGAACCGCACCAGGTAGGCATAGACCACGCCGAACAACGTGCCGGTCACCAGGGCCGGCGCGCCCAGCTCAGGCCAGTGTCGCTGCAGCCAGGCCACCGGCAGCAGGATCCCCACCGCGATCACCGCCCCAGGCACGGCGTAGCCCAGCGACACGACGCGGGCTGCCAGCTGCAGGGCCCGCTGCGACGCTCGGCCCAGCCAGGCGGCCGGCCGGCCGGTGGCAGGGCCGACCGAGGCCGGCAACCGCTGCCCAAAGGCCAGCACCAGCGCAATGGCGGTGGCCAGCACCGCCGCCATGCCGGCCAGCTTGAAACTGGTCCAGGCCCATGGCAGGAACCGGGCCCAGGGCAGGCCGGCCAGCAGCCCCTGTTCGCTGGCTTGCGCTTCTTGCCACACCAGGCGCAGCAGCACCGCCACCGGCAGCACAAAGCCCAGCAGCACCGGCGCGGCGCACAGCGCGCTCGCACCCACTGCCGCCATGCCGCGCAGCCTCAGCGGACGCGCCTCCGAGCTGGTGGTGCCGGCCACCCGCGTGGTGGCGAAGCGCAAGCGGCGCTGGGCCCGGTGTTCCAGCCACATCAGGCCCGCCACCAGCATCAGCAGCAAGGACGCCAGCTGGGCGGCCGCGTCGCGGTCGTTCATGACCAGCCAGGCTTTGTAGATGCCGGTGGTCAGCGTTTGCAGGCCGAAGTAGGACCCGACGCCGTAGTCGGCCAGGGTTTCCATCAGCGCCAGCGCCACCCCGGCCGCCACCGCCGGCCGCGCCAGCGGCAGCGCCACCTCGCGCACCCGACGGCCCGTGCCGGCGCCCAGCAGCCTCGCGGCTTCCATCAGCGCGATGCCGCGCTCGCTCAGCGCCGCGCGCGTGAGCAGGTACACATAGGGGTAAAGGCACAGCACGAACATCACCGCAGCGCCCCAGAGGCTGCGCACGTCGGGCCAAAGCGCGCCCTGCGCACCGGTCCAGGCGCGCAGGTTGGTTTGCAGCGGGCCGCTGAACTGCAGGAAGTCGGTGGCCGCGTAGGCCAGCACGTAGGCGGGCATCGCCAGCGGCAGCAGCAAGGCCCATTCAAAGCTGCGGCGTCCGGGAAAGTCGAACAAGCTGACCAGCGCCGCCGTCAGGCTGCCCAGCACCGCCACGCCCGCGGCCACGACGACCGCCAGCAACAGCGAGTCGCGCGCATAACCTGGCAACACCGTGTCCCATTGGTGCGCCAGCACCGACAGGCTGTCGCTGTCCAGCGACCACCACGACCCGAACACCCCCAGCACCGGCACGGCCAGCAGCAAACAGCACAGGGTCACAAGGCGGGTCATCGGTACGACAGGACAGGAGACAGGGGAGGGCGCGCGGCCTGATTGCGGCAGGAAACGCCGCAGCCGCTCACCAAAACAGTCACTTAATGAGAACAATCCGCATTCTGCTTGGGCCCTATCATAGAAGCATGTTTTTGCAGATTGATCAGGCCAGCGTGCATTACCGCGCGGCGGGCCGGGGCACTGGCGGGGCCGCGCGCCCCGCCGTCGAGTCGGTGTCTTTTTCGCTGGCACCAGGGCAGATCGGGGTGCTGATCGGCCCGTCGGGCTGTGGCAAGACGTCCTTGCTGCGTGCCGTGGCCGGGCTCGAGCGGCTGAGCAGCGGGTCGATCGCCATCAACGGCGACGCCCTCAGCGACCCGGCTGGAGGACGCCACGTGGCCCCGGAAGACCGCCGCATCGGCATGGTGTTTCAGGACTACGCGTTGTTCCCGCACCTCAGCGTGGGCGACAACATCGCCTTCGGCATCCGCCACCTTGACAGCTTGGCCCGCCGTTCGCGCGTGGCCGAGGTGCTGGACCTCGTCGGCCTGGCCCACGCGGCGGCGCGTGCGCCGCATCAGCTGTCCGGCGGACAGCAGCAGCGCGTGGCGCTGGCGCGCGCGCTGGCGCCGTCGCCCCGGCTGTTGCTGCTGGATGAACCGTTTTCCAGTCTGGACGTCGACTTGCGCGAGCGGCTCTCGCAGGAGCTGCGGGGCATTTTGAAAGCCTCGGCCACGACGGCGCTGTTCGTGACCCACGACCAGCTCGAGGCCTTCGCGGTGGGCGACGTCATCGGCGTGATGAACCGCGGGCGTCTTGAACAGTGGGACGATGCCTACAGCCTGTACCACCGCCCTCAATCCCGCTTCGTCGCCGACTTCATCGGCCACGGCGTGTTCGCCGCGGCCCAGGTGGTACGACACGGCGACCAGGGTGCGGTGGTGCGCACCGCGCTGGGCGACCTGCTGGACCGCGACGAATGCGTGTTGCCCGACGCTTATCCCGACGGCCGCTGCGACGTGCTGCTGCGCGCCGACGACATCGTCCACGACGACGCCTCGCCGGTGCAGGCGCGCATCGAACGCAAGGCCTTCCGAGGCTCGGAATTCCTTTACACGCTGCGGCTGGCCAGTGGCGAGCAGGTGCTGGCCCACGTGCCCTCGCACCACGACCACCAGATCGGCGAATGGATCGGCATCCGCGCCGAGGTCGACCACGTGGTCACTTTTGCGCCGGAGCGGGCTGCGTGAACCTTTGAAAAGCCCTGAACTTCAGGGGTTGCCGCAGCCTCTATGCCAATGGCCGAGTCTTATACTGATTGTGCGTGGCAATCGCTGCGCCAGTGTGGTGAAGCCAGGAAGCAGGCAGACATGGGTGCAAAACTGAAGGTGGCAGGCTTGGTGATGGTGGGCGCCGTGGCCGGGGCGCTGGTCAGCATGCAATTCCAGGCGATCGCCCGAAGCCCGGTGTCTCAGTTGCCACTGGAAGAACTGCAGCAGCTCGCTTCGGTCTTCAGCATGGTCAAGAGCGACTATGTGGAGCCGGTCGACGAGAAAAAGCTGATCACCGATGCCATCTCCGGCATGGTGGCTGGCTTGGACCCGCACAGCCAGTATTTCGACAAGAAGACCTTCAAGGAATTCCGCGAGGGCACCACCGGCCAATTCGTCGGCGTGGGCATCGAAATGAGCATGGAAGACGGCCTGGTCAAGGTCGTTTCACCCATCGAAGGCTCGCCCGCCTTTCGCGCCGGCCTGAAGAGCGGCGACCTGATCACCAAGATTGACGACACCGCCGTCAAGGGCTTGTCGGTCGACCAGGCGGTCAAGAAGATGCGCGGCGAGCGCAACACGAAGGTCGTGCTGACGGTCTTCCGCAAATCGGAAAGCCGCAGCTTCCCGGTGACCATCGTGCGCGAGGAAATCCGCCAGCAAAGCGTGCGTTCAAAGATGATCGAGCCGGGCTACGCCTGGATCCGCGTCAGCCAGTTTCAGGACCGCACGGTCGAAGACTTCGCCAAGAAGTTGGAAGAGGCCTACAAACAGGACCCGAACCTGAAGGGCATCGTGCTGGACTTGCGCAATGACCCGGGCGGGCTGCTGGAAGCTTCGGTGGCCATTGCAGCGGCCTTCCTGCCGTCGGACGCGGTGGTGGTCAGCACCAATGGGCAGATTTCGGAATCGAAGGCCGTCTTCAAGGCGTCGCCCGAGTATTACGTTCGCCGCGGCGGCGGTGACCCGCTGAAGCGCCTGCCCGACGCGGTGAAGAACGTCCCCCTGGTGGTGCTTGTCAACGAAGGCTCGGCATCGGCCAGCGAAATCGTGGCCGGCGCGCTGCAAGACCACAAGCGCGCGATCCTGATGGGTTCGCAGACCTTCGGCAAAGGCTCGGTGCAGACCGTGCGCCAGTTGTCGCCGGAAACAGCGCTGAAGATCACCACCGCCCGCTACTACACGCCGTCCGGCAAGTCGATCCAGGCCAAGGGCATCGTGCCCGACGTCATGCTGGACGAGACCGCGGAAGGCAATGTGTTTGCCGCGCTGCGCACCCGCGAGGCCGACCTGGCCAAGCACCTCAACAGCGGCCAAGGCGCCGAGCAAAAGGACGAGGCCCGCGAAAAGGCGCGCGAAGAAGCGGTCAAGAAGCTTGAGGAGGAGCGCGTCAAGAACACGGCCAACCCGCCCAAGCCCCTGCCCGAGTTCGGCAGCCCCGAAGATTTCCAGCTGACCCAGGCGCTGAACCGCCTCAAGGGCAAGCCGGTGCTGGTCAGCAAGACCGTGACCGAGCGCAAGCCCGAGACCGAGACGAACTGAGGCCGCCACCGGCCTGGCCGCTGGTGGCTTGCTTCAACGCCCGCTGCACGCGGGCGTTTTTGTTTGGTGCGAGATGAACGACGATCAACTGCTTCGCTACTCACGGCACATCCTGTTGGACGACCTGGGCATCGACGGCCAGCGGCGGCTGCTGGCGGCCCATGCGCTGGTGATCGGTGCAGGGGGGCTGGGGTCGCCTGTGCTGATGTACCTGGCCACGGCCGGCGTGGGCCGCATCACTGTGGTCGACCACGACACGGTGGACGTGACCAACCTTCAGCGGCAGATCGCCCACACGCTGGACCGCGTTGGCCAACCCAAGGTGGCGTCGGCCGCGGCGGCCATCGCGGCCGTGAACCCCGAGGTGCAGGTGCTGGCGCTGCGGGAGCGTGCCGACGCCGCGCGCCTGGACGCCCTGGTCGCGCAAGCGGATGTGGTGATCGATTGCTGCGACAACTTCAGCACCCGGCAGGCCGTGAACGCCGCCTGCGTGGCCCGCGGCAAACCGTTGGTGTCCGGCGCCGCCATTGGCTTCGACGGCCAGGTCTCGGTCTACGACACGCGGTCACCCGACCAGCCTTGCTACGCCTGCGTGTTTCCCGCCGACACCACCTTCGAGGAGGTGGCCTGCGCCACGATGGGCGTCTTCGCGCCTTTGGTCGGCATCATCGGCACGGTGCAGGCGGCCGAGGCCCTGAAGCTGCTGGCCGGGGTGGGCCAGTCGCTGGCCGGGCGCTTGCAAATGCTCGACGCCCGGCAGATGGCCTGGACCGAGATTCGCTTGGGGCGCCTGGCGTCGTGCCCGGTGTGCGGTGACCGTCACCGCCATGGGCCCTGACGCCTCGCCGCCCATCCCTCGTCTTGCAGCATCTGCTGCGCCTGCGCCGCTGTGGCGCCCGCCAATTTGAGATCCTTGATGGACAAACGCACCGAACTGACCGCCCGCAACTTCACCAGCGCCCAGGAAGAAATCGAAGCGCAGAAGCCCGCGTCCCGCTACCTGGGCCCTGAAAGCGCCTACCGCCTCGCTTTCACGGACCACGACTTTCTGCTGCAGGACGAATTGCGTCCCGTGCGCATGCAGCTCGAACTGCTCAAGCCAGAGATGGTGCAGAAGGCACAGGGGGTCGAGTCGACCATCGTCATTTTTGGCAGCGCCCGCATCAAGTCGCCCGAGGACGCCGCGGCCAGCCTGGCGGCGGCGCAATCGGCGCAAGACGAGCAGGCCGTGCGCCGCGCGCAACGTCAGGTGGAGATGTCGCACTTCTACGAGCAGGCGCAAAGCTTTGCCGCCATCGTCACCACCCGCACCCGGCGGCTGGCGACGCCGGTCTACGTGGTCACCGGCGGCGGCCCGGGCGTCATGGAGGCCGGCAACCGCGGTGCCCACGACGTGGGCGGCCGCAGCATCGGGCTCAACATCGTGCTGCCGCACGAGCAAGAGCCCAACCCCTACATCACGCCGGAGCTGTGCTTCCAGTTCCACTACTTTGCGCTGCGCAAGATGCACTTCCTGATGCGCAGCATCGCGTTGGTGTGCTTCCCTGGCGGCTTCGGCACGCTCGACGAGCTGTTCGAGACCATGACCCTGATTCAGACGGGCAAGTGCCGTCGGCGCCCCATCCTGCTGTTCGGCCGCGCCTTCTGGACCCGACTGATCAACTTCGAACACCTGGTGGACACCGGCATGATCTCGCCCGGCGACCTCGACTTGTTTCGCTTCGTCGAAACCGCCGAAGAGGCCTGGGACATCCTGGATGCCGAGTACGGCTTTTCATCGACCGAGCCCGACGCCGGTCCCCACGCCGAGGACCTTTGAGCATGACCCGAGCGATCAGCCTGATCGGCGCACCGACCGACATCGGCGCTGGCGCACGCGGCGCCAGCATGGGGCCGGAGGCGCTGCGGGTGGCGGGCATCCAGTCCACCCTGGAGGGCCACGGCCTCCAGGTGGTCGACCGGGGCAACCTTGCTGGGCCGGCCAACCCTTGGCTGCCGCCCGTCAATGGCTACCGCCACCTGGACGAGGTGACTGCCTGGAACCGCGCGGTGCACGAGGCGGTGCATGCCGAGCTGACGCAGGGCCGCCTGCCGATCCTGCTGGGCGGTGACCATTGCCTTGGCATTGGCAGCATCAGCGCGGTGGCGCGCCACTGCCGCGACACGGGCAAGAAGCTGCGCGTGCTGTGGCTCGACGCCCACGCCGACTTCAACACCAATGGCCTGACCCCCAGTGGCAACATCCACGGCATGCCGGTGGCCTGCTTGTGCGGCCACGGCCCGCAATCGCTGATCGAGATCGGCGGCGTGGTGCCCGCGATTCACCCCAAGGTCGTGCGCCAGATTGGCATCCGCAGCGTCGACCAGGGCGAAAAGCGCTTCGTGCACGAGGTCGGGCTGGAGGTGTTTGACATGCGCTACATCGACGAGATGGGCATGCGCCACACCATGGAGCTGGCGCTGGCCACGCTGGACGCCAACACCCACCTGCACGTCAGCTTCGACGTCGACTTCCTGGACCCGGACATCGCGCCGGGCGTGGGCACGACCGTGCCGGGCGGGCCCACCTACCGCGAAGCGCAGTTGTGCATGGAGATGATTGCCGACACTGGCCGCCTGGCCTCGCTGGACGTGGTGGAGCTGAACCCGGCGCTGGACCTGCGCAACAAGACGGCCGAGCTGGCCGTCGATCTGATCGAGAGCCTGTTTGGCAAGAGTACTCTGATGCGTCAGTAGCGGCAGGCGTGCGGCGCACCTTGGGGGCACTTCGTGCCGTCGCCGGGTGCTTCGCATCTGGCGCTCGTGCCCGGGGCCCGGTTTCTAGGATGGTGGTCGAACAAGGTGATCACCACCCAAAGGAGACTGGCATGCTGAAGCTCAAGTCCTTGATACCGTCTGTTCCGGCGGCGGGCGCCAATCCCACACCGTCCGCGCCGGCCGATGCCCCGGCAGGGCCTTCTTCAGCGGCACCAATGTCCGCCGCAGCGCAGTTCGCTGCCCTGAGCCGGCGCAATGCCCTGCGCAATGCCAACGAGCGGGCCGCCGCGGGCGCCCGGGGTCGTCCCGCCAACCCTCATGCCGACAACGTCTCCCCGGCGGCGGCGGCCGAGGAAACCCACGGCTTGTCCTCGACGCCATCGTTCGCATCGACCGCATCGACCGCATCGACCGCATCGACCGCAACAAGTGCGTCGACGACCACCAGCGCATCGTCCGCATCAAAAACATCAACCGCATCGTCGGTCTCAACGGCCACCTCGGTTTCATCCACGTCGACCGAATCGACCGCGTCCACCGCCTCGGCCGCATCGGTCTCCCCGCGGTCCGCCGCGAGCGGTGCCTCACCGTCCAGTCGACAGCCCGCCAGCGTGGCGCATGCCTTCGGCGAGTTCGAATCCAAGCCGTTCAAGTTCGGCACCAACCGCAAGCGCGAGCTGCGGGTGCGCGATCCTGGGGATCCGAAGTCGACGGCTCTGGGGCGATTCACCCGGGCGACGATTGGCCGCTTCTGCGCGGGCGGGTTCACCGACGACGCTGCCAACCAGCGTGACGCGATGACCAAGATCCTGCGCCTGCCCGGCTTCAAGCTCGCCGCAAGCGAAGCCCAACTGGGCAACGATGGCGGCCAGGTCATCAGGCAGCGGTCGGCTGATGGCAAGACCGACGTCAGCCACCACGTGTCCTCGCTGGGCGATGCGATGCCACTGATCGCCCTGGGCGTGATCACGGCGCCTGGCGAGGCGCCGACGCTGCGCACCCCACCGCCGCTGGCGATGCTGGGCCAGGTGGTGCAGTCTCCGCCGGCGTCTCGGCCGTCGTCACTGACGGCGGGCTCGAACGGGCCGGCGCCGAACACCGGGCCCTTGTGGCGCCTTCATGCGGGTGAGCTGTACGGCTACAACACCGAGGACGCGCGGTTTGATCGCGTGAGCTTGCCCGGGCACCGCCCCGGCGAGGAGGTCACGATGCACGGCCTGCAGGCGGACGGTCGCGTGGTGGTCAGCGCCGGGTCCCAAGTGTGGGCACTGGATGCCAAGTCCGTTGCGGTACAAGATCTTCCGCATCACAGTGGCACGGGCCCACTGGCAGCAGCCAGCGACGGCCGCCTGTTCGGCCTCCGCCGCGATGGGCTTCTGAACCTGGAAAGTGGCCAGGCGACGGCCCTCAAGCTCACCGACGCCGACGGCAAGGAGACCGGCCTCAGCGGCGCCGACATCGTCCAGATGAAGATGCTGCCCCCTCAGGCCGGCGACGACCCCGGTGCGGCGCAGGTCGTGTTGCGCGACCGGTCGGGCCGCGTCTTTCAGGGCCGGCTCGGTGACGATGGCGTCGAGGCGCGCGCCTTGAAGTTGCCGCCGGGTGCCGCTTATGAAATGTGCTTGACGGCGGGCACCGCCGGTCAGGGCATGGCGCTCAACGTCGCGGTCCACGACAGCACCGGGCAACGTGTCGGCCACGTGATGGAGGGCGGCGAGCTCAAGGCGCGTTGGCATCTCAACGAGCCCGTCGTGTTGCTCAACAACGACGGCTTGCGCACCCCGCGCCTGACCTCGGGCGTCGTCCTGGACGAGCACAGCGATGTGGCCGTCACGGGCCAGGGCACCGTGGTGCGGATCGGTGTCGACGGCTTGCCGCAGCGGCTCAATGGCCCGGACGGCGCGCCCCTGAAGGACGTGTTCGACATCAAATGCGCGCCCCTCGCAGCCAACAGCATGCCCGGTGAGATGCCGCTGTACGCGAAGCGGGTCACCCAGCGCGACGGCGAGTTCCACACCGAACTGGTGGCGCTGGAGCTGGCCGGCGTCAAGCAGTCGCTGCGCGTCGACGGCCCGCCAGCGCTCAAGGCGGTGCCGACGGAGGTGCAGGTGACGGCGATCAAGCCACTGCTGTCCACCACCGAGGTCGTGACCGACTTTGCGGCCGACAGTGCCAAGAACGTCTTCGTGGCGTCCGGTCGTGACGTGACCCGTCACTCGCCGGGCGGGACGACCGAGGTGCTGGACCCACTGCCAGTGCCGGCGCGCAGCATTGCCGTGAGCAGCGAGAACAACCGCCTGTATGCGCTGACCGAGCCGAACGCGCAGCCTCGGGTGGTGCAGGCGGTGTTGAGTTCGCCATCGGCCAACGGCGCCCCCGAGCGCCTGGACGTCGAGGTCGCCGAGCCCACGCCGCCCACATTGATGCGTTACGACGACGCCAAGCCGCCGGGCGAGCGCTGGGTGGATTGCCGGGTGCGCTGGCGCGCTGGCGAAGACCCGGCCTTGTTGGCCATCTCGCGGGCCGGCAGTCTGCAGGTCAGGTCCATGCGGAACGACCCCGAGAGCGAAGGACCGGCGGCGGTCGTCACGCACCGGATCGTCAGTCCCATCGAGCCCGACAACGCGCACGTGGTGGCGCCCTACGCGGGCGAAGCCGCGCACGAGCAGATCCGCGAGACTGTCAAGGCATCGCGCACTTCGCTGCCCGGCGGGCGCTACGCCACGGGCACCACGACGGTCGGCAACGTGAAGACCAACTTCACCGGTGCGAATGCGGCCAGCCTCATGACCGGTGCCCTGATCGGCCAGGCTCAGCCGCCCACCGTCGGCCTGGCGCCGGAAGTCGTGCAGGCTCTTCAGCCCTATGCGGCCTCGCGCCTTGCCGCGTCCACGGACCTGGACACCCAGCTGCACGATGTGCCGGCCGTCGCCCATCCCCTGCACTTTCTGACGACCGAGTCGGACCGCGACGCCCTGGAAGCGTCGCGGGCCTTGCGTGGCGAGGCCACGCAATCGGCGCAATTTGCGCTTCAGAAGCTGGCGATCTACACCAAGGTCCTTGGTCGCGACCAGCGACCGCGTGTCCCCGGCGCGGCACCAGTGCGGCCCGCGCCGCCGGCCGATGACCGGATCAACCAGATGCTGCAGCGCTGGACGGCGATCCAGGCGGCACTGGAACAGGTGCCCACGGGATCGTCCGATGAGTTTCCTTTGGCCGACCGCGAGCGCGGTGACGTCAAGGCGATCGTGCAGGTGCTCACCCTGATGAAAGACGCCGGGGTCAAGTGGTCGGCGTCGACCGAGTCCGGCCCCAAAGGCCGCGGTCGCGTGGGGGATGTGCAGTTGGGGGCCGCCGAGCGCTCGTTGGTGACCTATGAACAGGCCCTGAACCTGGTGACTCAGGCGCCGCCCGATGCCAGCGGCCCGCCGCCAGCGGCGCGGTCCGCGGCCCTCGCCGACCTGCAGACCCGCTTTGCCGAGGACAAGACCCTGGCCATGATGCGCTACGGGGTGCGCAACGTGGACGTGGAGGCGCGCGGGCACATCGAAGCGGTGCTGGCCCACCGTCGGGAACTGAGGAACCCCCATTCGGTGATGCGACAGACCGTCAACGCGGCGTTTGGCGTGACCAGCCAGACCTCGGACGCCGAATTGGCTCAGATCCTGGCCGATCACGTCCGCAAGATGCCCAATCGGTCCATGGTCTACCTGGTCCCCGAAGTGACGCACGGCCTGGGTGGCTCGGTGTTGGTGCCGAGCGCGCTCACGGGCGGTGTGGTCGGCGGCTCGGTCACCATCCAGCGCGAGCGCGGCGAGGACCCCTACCTGGGGATCGAGAAGAATGGCTACGGCGTCGTGCTGTACCCGTTTCAGGACAAGAAGACGGCCGGGATCGTCGACATTGCCGTCACCGGCCTGTTCGACGCGCTGCGGTTCAGCCTGACCGGCAGTGGCAGCGCCACCGAAAGTTTTGGCACGGCCTTGCTGTGCCCGCACAACCAGGTCGACGAGTTCATGCGGCTGTACCTGTCCGATGAAGACCCGTTGAAGATGCTGGCGCTGGGCATGAAGGGCGCCAACGTCGGCGTTGGCGGGCCGGTCCAGCAGCACGGGGCCATCGGCCTGAATGAATCGTCGGAGCGGGTGTTCAACGTCGCCATGCGCGGCGGCATCGACATGCGGTTCTTCGAAGCGGCGGACGGCTTTGCCGCGGCGCCCTCCGTGCGGCTCAATGCCCTGGTGGGCTACCGATTCCGCGAGGTCCACGTGAACCTGCCCAGCGGCTACGCGCCGGTGGAAGGCGAAATGAACATGGGCGGCCAGGGCCTGTTGCTGGGCGCCCAGGCCTACGCCGGCTTGCCAGGCGGTGCACTCGACAGCTTCGACGTGTCCAACCCGGCCGATGTGGCGCTGCGCTGGATGGACGTGGCCGCCGTGGGCGCAGACGCGCAGGTCTATGCGGGTGGCAGCTACCGGCGCACCCTGGAATGGGGCCCGGCGCCAGAGGTCACCGAGAAGGATTGGATGAAGCTCGTCGACCTGGCAAAGACCAGCTTCCCCTCGCTGGGCCAGGCGTCGGTGGACGGCGCCGATGCGCGCCAGTGGTTGGGCGACATGCTCGCCAAGGCGAAGGCGGGCGTGGGCGATCTCCCGGCCACGGACGACGTGGCCCGGCAGAAGTTCATCGACGCCGTGCAGGACCTGGAAGTGCAGGACTTCGTCGCACGCCAGCCCGGCGGCGGCGCGCGACTGCAGGCCAATTCGCGGCTGGAACTGAACGTGACCTACCGCCTGCCCGATGACATGGACCTCGGGCGCACGCTGGCACACGTCGGCCTGGGCTCGCTCCAGTCCCATGCCCTGGACCCGGTCAAGACCGTGTCCCATGCGCTGCGCGCCATGATGACCAGCGAAGTGAACGACGTGCGCCTGCTGTTCGAACTCGACCCGGCGGTGCTTCGTCAGCTCAACGTGGGCGTGGCCATGGGCGAGTGGAAGGTCGACGACGTGGAACGCTGGCTCAAGACCCAGCCGGCCATCTACCGACTGTCGGCCATCGCGCCGCGCAACTCGGGCGCGATGAGTGCTGCGGTTCACCTGCCTTTGGCCCCCGGCGTGTACACCGACGTCAAGATGAACATGCCGGCCGAGTGGTACAACGGCATGGAGTTGAAGTTCCAGTACGGGACCCAGGGAATCGCACGTGCCGATTGGGCCTTTGACGGGGCCCGTGAACGCCTGCACGAGCAGCCGGGGGTCGACTACTTCGCCCGCCAGGGCGCGCCCCTGCTGCCGCAGCGTCTCTTGACGCCGCCGCACCAATCGGCGGAGCCCTCCGCAAAAGCGTCGGGGGAGGCCGCGGTGGCCCATCAGGCGGCTTCGCCCGGGACGGGCGGGACCGATGCGGCCCAGGCGGTGGCCCCGGCGGCCGATGCGATGCCTGCGGCCAGCAGCGCCACGGCCAAACGATTGAACGCCTCGTTGCAGCGGGCGCGCGACCGCGCGATTGCCGCAGGCCGAATCTCGTCGGCGGCCCCGCAGGGCATCCCCGCGGCGCAGGCGGCTTCAACCGCACCAAGGGCCGCGCCGCTGGTCGCGGCTCAGCGCACTGGGCTGGACAACGGAACCCACACGGCTGCCCCCACCCATGAGGGACCACAGGGTGCCCCCGCCTTTGCCCCCATCCCGCCGATGACCATTCCGCCGATGGCGCCGCTGCCGAGCATGGCGCCGTTGCCGCCGATGGCGCCGCTGCCAAGCATGGCGCCGTTGCCGACCATGGCGCCGTTGCCGGTCGGTGGTCTCGCTGGTGCTGCGGTGGACAGCGCCATCAGCCCAGCGGCTGCCACCGACACGGGCCGCCCGACCTCAGCCCCAGTGCCGTCTCGAGACGGCGCGTGAGCGTTGGCGGCGGGCCACGGCATGGACCCGCGCCAGCCTCAATCGGGCTCGCTGACGACCCGGTGCTCGATGTGGCCGATGTCGTCGATCTCCGCCCGGACGACGTCGCCAACGCGCAGGAACCGCGGCGGCTGCATCGCCACCCCGACGCCCGACGGCGTGCCGGTGGCGATCAGGTCGCCAGGCTCGAGCGTGAAGGCCGTGGACAGGTGCTCGATCTGGTGAAACAGGTCGTGCACCATCCCGCCGGTCGAGGCCTGCTGTCGCAGTTCGCCATTGACGTACAAACGCATCTCAAGGGCATGCGGGTCGGCCAGCGCGTCGTCGGTGACGAGCCAGGGGCCAATCGGGCCTGTGGTGTCGAAGGATTTGCCCATGGTCATGGTCGGTGATCGGATCTGCCAGTCTCGAAGGGTGAAGTCGTTGCACACCATGTAGCCCGCCACCACGGCGCGCGCGTTGGCGGCGCTGACATGGCGACAACGTGTGCCGATCACGGCGCACAGTTCGACCTCGTAATCGAGCTTGTTGGACGCGCGCGGCAGTTGCACGGTGCCGTAGGGTGCGTTGATGCACGACACCTGCTTGTTGAACCAGACCTGAACATCGGGCACCTTGATGCCGGCGCGAACCGCTTCCTCGATGTGCTTGTGGTAGTTCATCCCGATCGCCAGGAACTTGCTGGGATTGGGCACCGGCGCCAGCAGCTCGCACTCGCCGAGGGGGTGGACGAAGCCGGCGGCGGCGTTGGCTTGGCGTGCCAGTGCCAGCATGGGCGCGCCGCCCTGCAACAGGGCCAGCATCGTGTTCGGCAGCAAGGGGTTTGTGGCAGGCAGGTCGATGACCTGTTGGCCCTCGACCTTGCCAATCGAGGTGCGCCCGCGGTGGGCGTAGGTGACCAGTTTCATGGGTGTGCTTTCAGGTTGAGTTGGTCCCTGCCCTTGAGGCCGAGAAGAACTCGCGCCTCGTCCGGGGTGGCGATCTGCATGCCCAGGGCTTCCAGCACGCCGCGGATCAGCCGGACCTGCTGCGCGTTGCTGGTGGCGAGTTGGCCGGGCCCGATCGTCAGGGAGTCTTCCAGCCCCACGCGAACATGCCCGCCCATCAGCGCCGCTTGCGTGACCAGGGGCATTTGGTGTCGGCCGGCGCCAAGCACACTCCACTCATAGCCCTGGGCCCCAAACAACTTGTCGGCAATGTGCTTCATGTGCACGAGGTTCTCCGGGTCTGGACCGATGCCGCCCAGAATGCCCAGCACAAACTGCACAAACGGGCGTTGCACGAAGCCGCGGTCCATGAAGTGCCGCAGCGTGTACAGGTGCCCGACGTCGTAGCACTCGAACTCGAAGCGGGTTCCCAGGGGTTTGGCCAGCCGCTCGAACAACTGCTCGATGTCGGCGAAGGTGTTGCGGAAGATGCTGCTGCGGCTGGCTTCCAGGTACTTGGGTTCCCACGCGTGCTGCCACTTGGTGAGCTTGTCGAGAATGGGAAAGAAGCCGAAGTTCAGCGAGCCGACATTGCACGAGGCCATCTCCGGCGCGATGGCCAACGGCGCTTGCAGGCGCTCGTCCAGCGTCATGGACTGCGAGCCGCCGGTGGTCAGGTTGATCACCGCGTCGCACTGCGCGTGGATGCGCGGCAAAAACTGCCGGTAGACCTCGACGTCGGGCGTGGGGCGGCCATCGGCGGGGTCGCGCGCATGGAGGTGCAAGATGGCCGCGCCCGCCTGCGCCGCGGCAACGGCCTGGTCGGCGATTTGCGCGGGGGTGATGGGGAGGTGTGGCGACATCGTGGGCGTGTGGATGCTGCCGGTCACCGCACAGGTGATGATGACTTTGCGTTTCACGGTCCGGCCTCAGTCAAAGAACTCGGACGACAGGGGCGGGGCCCATTGCGCCAGGCGCTTGGGGTCCATCGACAAACGCTTGCCGGGGTAGTCGTCATTGACCCGGTCACCATCGGTCCAGTGCTCGATCTTGTGGCCGCACGGGTCGCGCCAGTAGTCAAAGATCTGGCTGCCTTCCACGTGTCGGCCGACGCCCCAGCTGTGCTTCCAGCCTTGCTGGTGCAGGTGTCGGTGACCGATCATCAGGTCGTCGAGGTCGGTCACCTCGAAGGCGCAGTGGTCAATGCGGCCCGTTGCGAGGCCGGGTACCTCAACGATGGCCACCGTGTGGTGGTCCACCGGCGTGCTGCCCAGGCCGCAGTGCAGGAAGGCTGCGATGTCGGCGCCGTTCGGCCCGGCCGTGTAGCCGTCGCTGACCTTCATGCCCAGCACGTCGCGGTAAAAGCGGCTCGCCTCGGCAAAGCTGGGCACCAGCAGCGCCACGTGGCCCAGCCGCCGCACTTGCGACGCACCGGGAGCGAGGCGGACCGGCCGGTTCAGCCGTGCTTGGCCGGGATCGATCGGCAGCGGCGCGCGCATCGGTGGGTCGCTGGCGTGCGGCAGGCGCGAATCGAGACCGTGCACCACGTCGACGCGAAGGCCGCTGGGGTCGATCAGGCGCACCCACCAGCCGCCACCGGGCTCGTCGCGCGCGGTCACGGGCACGCCGGTGTCGCGCGACAGCGTGTCGAGGTCGTTCAGGCTGCCGGCCCACAGTCCAAAGCCGAGCGAGGCGCCGGGGCCTTGCTCGGTGATGTGAGAAGGGTGGCCTTGGTCGCGCGCCCGCATGAACAGGGCGTGCTCGGTGCGGGTGTGCGGCAGCATCCCGAAATCACCGAGGAACCGGGCCATGGCGGCCAGGTCGGGGGCTTGGTAGCGAACGTAGGCGATGTCGCGCACGGCGATCATGAGGCAGGCTCCGTGGTGTCAGGTGGCAAGCAGGGCGCCGTCGACGATGAGGTCTGTGCCATTGACAAGGCGCGACTCATCGCTGGCCAGGAAGAGCACCGCATTGGCCACATCGTCAGGTTCGCCCAGGCAGCCGAAGGGGTGCATGTCGCGCATGCCTTGTTGCGCCTGGTCGGCACCAAAGCGTGCCGTGGCCGCCTTTTCCGCCAGGGGGGTCCAGACGTAGCAGGGGTGGACGGCGTTGATGCGGATGCGCAAGCCCTTGCGGGCGCAGGCCACCGCGGCCTGTTTCGTCATGCTCCGCAGCCCGCCTTTGCTGGCGCCGTAAGCGGCACCGCCGGGCGTGCCGATGTAGGCCGCAACGGAGCCGATGTTGATGATCGAGCCGCCCTGGGCCTTCATCGCGCGCACCGCTTCGCGGGTGCCCAGGAAGGCACCATCGAGGTTGACGTCCATGATGCGGCGCCAGTCGGCCAGCGACAGGCTTTCGAAGGACTCCGGCGGTGGCAGCGCGATGCCGGCGTTGTTGACGACGATGTCCAGCCGCTGATGGTCCGCCACGATGCGTTCAACCACCGCGCACCAGCCATTCTCGTCGCGCACATCCAGGGCCATGAACTGGGCCGAAACGCCTTGCCGTGCCAGCGCGTTCACCGCGGCCTCCCCGCTGGCCGCATCCAGGTCGGCGATCGTGACGGTGGCACCTTCCTGTGCCAGTCGGCGTGCGATGGCCTGGCCGATGCCGCCTGCACCGCCCGTCACCAAGGCCACTTTGCCCGCCACTCTCCCTTGAGATTCGGTCATCGTGGTCCCTCACTGCGGCTCGATGCCGGCCTTGCGGATCACCTCGGCCCAACGGTCGACCTCGGACTTCATCAGCGCCGCGGACTCAGCCACGCTCATCGGCATCGGAAACAGGCTGAGGTCGCGCAGCTTGCTGGCCACCTCGGGCATCGCCAGGACCTGGTTCAGATCCCGGTTGATCTTGGTGCTGAGTTCGGACGGCAGGCCCTTTTGGGCCTGCAGCGCGAACCAGCCCACGGCCGAGTAGCCCGGCAGCGTGTCCTTCATCAGCGGGATGCCTTCCAGCCCGGGACGCACCGTGGCGCTGGTCGTGGCCAGCGCCCGGGCCTTGCCCGCCTTGATCATGGGGAGCAGCGTTGAGACGCCGTCGATGTAGACCGGCACATCGCCACTGACCAGGCCTTGAATTGCCTGCTGCGGCTTGTTGTAAGGCACATGCAGGAAGGTCGCGCCGCTGGTTTGGGCCATGGCATGGCCCACCAGGTATGGCAGTGTGGGCTGCTCGGTGCTGCCCAGCGACACCTTGCTGGGCTCGGCCTTGGCGGCCTTCAACAGGTCGCCCAGTGTCTTGAACGGCATGCCGCTGTTGACGGCGATGATCATGGGCGAATCGGCCACGAAGCCGATGGTGCTGAAGTCGGCCACCGGGTCGTACTTGGCCACCTTGAACATGCGCGGCGTCACCAAGGCGGCGCCGGAATGGGTGAACATGATCGTGTAGCCGTCGGCCGGGGCGGCTTTCACATGGTCCATCGCGATCATGCCGCCCACGCCTGGGCGGTTGTCGATGACGACCTGCTGACCCCACAGGGTGGACAGGCGCTCACCGACGATGCGGGCGGCGGTGTCGGGCGCGGTGCCGGGTGGCGCGCCCAGCACAAAGCGCACCGGCTTGGTCGGCCACGCGCTGCCTTGAGCGTTGGCCGCGCCGGCCAGCGTGAACGCGGCCAGCAGGCCGCACAGGAATTGGCTTCGTTTCATGGGGTGTCTCCCGTGTTGTTGTCGATGGGGGTGGGGTCGGTCAGGCCCGTGGCGGTGACCAGAACATGGGTGGGTGACGCGCTCAGCGGTCCGCGCCAGGCCACGTGGCCGTCGGGCCTGACCAGCACCAGGTCGGCGTCGTACAGCGATCGAGCGACGTCGTCCGACCGGGCCACGGGCGTCAGCGGGATGCCCAGAGACCGCGCCGCCGCCAACCAACTTGACCAGGATTCGGTGCCGGCGAATTGAAGCAAGGTGAAGCCCAGCCCGAAGCGGTCGAGCAGGCTGCTGCGCGGCCCCGCGGCGGTGTCCGACAGGTGAGGGGCGCGGGCGCCCGGGTGGGCGCTGGCCACGTAGGCGTTGGGCAGGTCGGGCGGGGGCGGGCGGCCATCGGGCAACACCACGCTGCTGGCGTAGACCGCACCGAGTTGCAGCCCCGGTGTGTTGAACTCGCGCCGGATGTGGTCCAGGCAGCGTCCGCCCAGTTGCGCGCGCGCCTGGGCGCCTTGGGTCGTGTCGTCGAGCAGGCCTGGTGCGGGGGACAGCGCGCTCATGCTGTCGGCCATCTGGCGCGCGAACCGGGTGTTGCGGTGGGCCACGGCGCGGCGCTCCTGGTCGTAGCTGTCGAGCAGGGCTTCACCGCCCCAGCCTTGCACCTTGGCCGCGAGCTTCCAGCCGAGGTTGACGACGTCGTCGATGCTGGTGTTGTAGCCCATGCCCGCCGCCGGGGTGAACAAGTGTGCTGCGTCGCCCGCGATCAGGCAGCGACCGACGCGGAAGCGCTCGGCCACGAGCATGTAGCCGGCCAGCCAGGCGCCGGTACCGATCAACTCGAAATCGACCGCTGCGCCCACCAGGGCCTGCAGCGTGGCGGCCACGTCCACGTCCTCCGGCCTTTGCCCTGGCTTGAGCTGGATGCCTGCCACCCAGGTGTCGACGCCGTTGATGGCGATCAGCACGCCGCGTCCCGTTGGGTTGACGACCCAGTACGTCCAGGCCGGGGCAATCCAGAGCTGCTGTTCGAGGCTGGCGCTGCGGAAGTAGATGGTGAGCATCTGGCCGCCGAAAAACTCCCGCTCTTCGCGGCCGCGGCCTTCGTAGCCGACGCCCATGGCTTCTCGAACAAGGCTGCGCGAGCCGTCGCAGCCCACCACGTAGTCGGCTTGCCAATGCAACACTTGCCCGCCGACGTCGGCCTGCAGAACGACATGGTCGCCTTCTTCGCGCAGCGCGGTGACGCGGGCGCCCATCCGGACGTCGACGCTGCTGCGCCGCCGCGCCTCGTCCAGCAGGATCGGCTCGATCACCATCTGCTGGCCGCGGTGCGGCAACTCTGGCGTGGGCCAGTGGTCGACGCCGTAGTCCAGTGCAAGGCCGGCCCGGGCCTCGGCCGGCGACGGGATGCGGAAGCGTGCCAGTTCGTGGCCGCGCCCGCCGGTGCAGTAGACGACGTCCTGGCGGCGGCGGTCGGGCAGGCCACTGGCCCGCACGCGATCGGCAAAGCCACGGCGCCGGAAATGCTCCATCGTGCGCGCCGACGTGGCATTCGCCTTGGGAAATGTGGGTGGGGTCGGGTCTTCTTCCAGCAGGACGCAGGGCACGCCGTGGGCGCCCAGTTCGATGGCGAGCATCAGTCCGGCGGGACCGCCGCCGACGATGGCGACACGGGTGGTGAGGGTGGGGGACAACGTGACGCTGCGCGGGAGTCAAGAGAGGCCGCGATGGTTGGCGAGCCCGCGGGTGATCGGAAGAAGGCAGAATCGACCAAGTGATATCACGCTGCGATCACCGATGAAGATGCACCACCTCCGCGATTTCGTCGCGGTGTCCAAGGCGCAGAGCCTGCGCGGCGCGGCCCGCGCCTTGAAGCAGGCGCAGCCGGCGCTCACCCGCAGCCTGCGAGAGTTGGAGCATGAGCTGGGCACCACCCTGCTGGACCGGCATTCAAGGGGGGTCAGCCTGACGGCCGCCGGGCGCATCTTTCTGGTTCGCGCGACGGCGGCGCTGGAAGAACTGCGCCGCGGCAGCGATGAACTGGCCCACGCGGCCGGCACGGGACAGGGCACGGTGGTGGTGGGCTTGTCGAGCGCCCCGCTGCTGCAACTGGTGCCACGGGCCTACGCGGCGTTTCGCCGCGAGCATCCCGAGGTGCAGATCCGTTTCATTGAAGGCGTTTTCGCCTCGCTGGAGCCCCGCCTGCGCGATGGCACCCTGGACTTCTACGTGGGCCCGCGGCCGGAGCGATCACACCGCGGCTACCAGGTGGACCTGATGTATCGGAACGAGCGGGCCGTGATCGCCCGCCGGGGCCACCCGCTGCGCCACGCCGGCAGCCTGGCAAAGCTGGTCGACGCCCAGTGGGTGATGACGGGCCTGCGCGAGCGGCCCGAGCAAGAGTTCGAAGAGCAGTTTCGCGCCCTCGGCCTGGCCACGCCCCGAACGCTGATCCAGGCCGATGCGATGCTGTCCATCCTGACCTTGGTGACGTCCAGCGACGCCTTGGTGTTGTTGCCGCGGCAGTGGGCGGAGTCCCCGCTGTTCCGCGACCTCATCGAAGCCATCCCCGTGGCCGAGCCGCTGGCCGCGCCGGACATCGTCCGGGTCAGCCGCGCCGGGCTGCCGCTGACCCCGCTGGCCGAGCGTTGGTCCGACCTGCTGCGCCGCGAAATCTCACCCGACCCGGCGTTGTAGGCGAGGTCCGACACGCGGGCCGCGGCCGCCCGAGGACAATGGCGTCATCGTCAACCACCGACCTGCATCACCATGATGAACCGTCGATCCAAGCTGTCCCTGGGCGCGCTGTCGTGCGTCGCCTCATTGGCGCTGCTGACGGCCTGCGGCGCCCAGGCCGAGCCCATCGGCGAAGTCGACACCGTGTTCAAGTTGATTGGCCCCGACCACAAGATCGTCGTGGAAGCCTACGACGACCCGAAGGTGTCGGGTGTCACCTGCTTCGTGTCGCGCGCCAAGACCGGCGGCATCAAGGGCGCCATCGGGCTGGCCGAGGACAAGTCCGAAGCTTCGATCGCCTGCCGCCAGGTGGGCCCCATCGTCATCAACGAGCCGCTGCGCAAACAGGACGAGGTGTTCAACGAGCGCCTGTCCTTCCTGTTCAAGAAGCTGCGCATCGTGCGCATGGTGGACAGCAAGCGCAACGCCTTGGTCTATTTGACGTACTCCGACCGCGTGATCGAAGGTTCGCCCCAGAACAGCGTGACGGCCGTCGCAGTGGACCGCGCCACGCCGATCCCGGTGAAGTGAGGCCGCGCGTGGCGGCTGCCCGGTGCCACGCGCCGGCGTGACCCGGGCCGCCGGGGATCAGGCGCCGGCCGAGTACGACGTCCAGGCCCACCAAGCCATGCCGCCCAGCAGGGCGCACCAGACGACGACGATCAGCACCGCGCCCCAGATCATCTTCGGCGCGCGCCCTCCGTCCGCCTCGGCCTCGCGCAACCGGGCCTGCCACAGGGCCTCGGGCGTCAGCTTGATGGCCAGCGCGATGCCCAGCGGCAGCAGGATCAGCTCGTCGAGCTGGCCGATGACCGGCAGAAAGTCAGGAATCAGGTCGATGGGGCTGAGGGCATACAGCAGCACCAGCAACGCGATCAGTTTGGGCGCGCGCGGGGTGTCGGGGTGCTTCATCAGCTTCCACAGGGCCAGCATGTAGACCGCCAGGCGGGCGCGGTTGGCGGCGCCAAACAGGGTGCGAAGTTTCATGGGGAGGGGCGTCGGTGGGGTTCGGCCGCCTCGCGGCGGTCGGCGGCGGCGTTCATGTCCTTCAACATGCGCTCCAGGCGGTCGCTGAGCTTTTCGGTGCTGAGTTGTTCGCGCAGGCGTTCGATCATCAAGGGCAGGCTCATCGGGCTGGGCACGTCCAGGGTCACTTCGACCAGCGGCTGCGCGGCCATGGCCGCGAGGTGGGTGCTCAGGCGCTCGATGTCCAGTTCCTGGCTCAGCACCTCGCGCTCGGCCTGGGTCAGCAGCAGGTTGCCGCGGTCGTATTTGCGGAAGACCTCGAAGAACAGGCTGCTGGACGCCTGCAGCTGCTTGGTGCTTTTCGGCTGGCCGGGGTAGCCGCTGAAGACCAGGCCCGCCACCCGCGCGATCTCGCGGAAGCGCCGCTGCGCCAGCTCGCTGCTGTTCAGGCTGTGCAGCACGTCGTCCATCAGCGCCTCCGTGCTGAACAGCCGGCGGTCGCCCAGCGCGGCCGTGTCCACCGTCTCGGCGCTCAACAGCTCGAAGCCGTAGTCGTTGACGCTGATGCTGAAGGTGTTGGGCCGGTCGCGCGCCAGCCGCCAGGCCAGCAGGCTGGCCAGCCCCAGGTGCACGTGGCGGCCGGCGAAGGGGTAGAGGCACAGGTGGTGACCTTCGCGCGAGCGGAAGTGCTCCGCCAGCAGCGACCCAGGCACCGGCAGGCGCGACAGCCTCGCCTGGGTCTCCAGCATCGGCCGCGCCGCCTGCAGTTCAGGGCTGTGGTAGCGCTGATCGGCGGCCAGGGCCATCTGTGCGATGACGGCGTCGGCCAGTTCGCTGGACAGCGGCATCTTGCCGCCGGCCCAGGCCGGCACGGCGCCCTTCTTGCGGGTGGCCTTTTGCACGTAGGCGGTCATGTCCTGGGTGCGCAGGTACTCCAGCATGCGCCCGGCGAAGACGAAGCAGTCGCCCTTGCGCAGCCGGGCGATGAAGCCCTCCTCGATGGTGCCGATGGCGCCGCCGTTCAGGTATTTGACCTGCATCGACGCGTCGCTGACGATGGTGCCGATGGCCATGCGGTGGCGTCGCGCCACGCCGCGGTCGGGCACGCGCCACACACCGTCGACCACGGCGATCCGGTGGTAGTCGGGGTAGGCGGTCAAGCTGGTCCCGCCGCGCTCGACGAAGGCCAGCGCCCAGTCGAAGTCCTCGCGGCTGAGTCCGCGGTAGGCGTGGGCCTGGCGCACTTCCTCGTGCAGCGCCAACGCGGTGTGGCCGCCGCCGGGCAGCGCGTCGGCCGCAAAGCCGCCACCCAGGGCGACGGTCACCAGGTGCTGCACCAGCACGTCGAAAGGTTGTTCGGGCGAAGCCCGGCGCTCGATGCGGCCGGCTTGCGCGGCGTCGCGCGCGGCGGCGGCTTCCACCAGCTCCAGCGTGTTGGTGGGCACCAGGGTGACCCGGCTGGGCCGGCCCGGCGCGTGGCCGCTGCGCCCGGCGCGCTGCAGCAGCCGCGCGATGCCCTTGGCGCTGCCGATCTGCAGCACGCGCTCAACCGGCAGAAAGTCCACGCCCAAGTCCAGGGACGAGGTGGCGACCACGGCCTTCAGCTGCCCCGCCTTCAGCCCCGCTTCCACCCATTCGCGCACCGACTTGTCCAGCGAGCCGTGGTGCAAGGCCACGATGCCGGCCCACTCGGGCCGCTCCTGCAGCAGCAGCTGATACCAGGTCTCGGCCTGGCTGCGGGTGTTGGTGAAGACCAGGGTGGTGCTGGAACGCTCGATCTCCGCCACCACCGGCGCCAGCATCTGCGCGCCCAGGTGCCCGCCCCAGCTGAAGCGGCCGGGCTGCTCGGGCAGCAGGGTGTCGATCACCAGGGTCTTGTCGACGCGGCCGTGGACCAGCGTCGGCGCGGGCGAGGTGCCGCACAGGACCTGCATGGCTTCGTCGAGGTTGCCCAGCGTGGCGCTGAGGCCCCACACGACGAGGTCGGGGTTCCAGCGCTTGAGCCGGGCCAGGGCCAGCTGCACCTGCACGCCGCGCTTGTTGCCGATCAGCTCGTGCCACTCGTCGACGATGACGGTGTGCACGCTGTGCAGCTCATCCGGGGCCCGGTCGCGGCTGAGCATCAGGCTCAGCGACTCGGGCGTCGTCACCAGCGCCGTGGGCATGCGCCGGTCCTGGCGGGCGCGTTCGGCGCTGGGGGTGTCGCCGGTGCGCTGGCCCACGGTCCAGTGGGGCGCCAGGTCGGGCAGGGGCAGCGCCAGCGCGCGGGTGGTGTCGGCGGCCAGGGCGCGCATCGGCGTGAGCCAGACCACGCCGAGCGGCGGGGCGCCGGTGCCGCCCCGCGCCTGGCGAGGCGCGCGGTTCAGCCCGCGCAGCACCGCACCCAGCCACACCGCGTAGGTCTTGCCGCTGCCGGTGGTGGCGTGCAGCAGGCCGCTGTGGCCGGCCGCGACAGCGCGCCAGACCTCGCGCTGGAACGGGAAGGCCCGCCAGCCGCGCGCCTTGAACCAGTCGTCGAGGGCGCTGCGCTGCATGCGCTCAGGCGCTGAGGGCGGTGACGATCCAGCCCTCCAGCGGGTCGATGCCGTCTGGCAGCCCGTGGCCGGGCCGGTCGACGGCCCAGGCCGCCTGCAGCAGGCACAGCACCGCGTCCAGCGCGTCGCCGCTGGCGTCGGCCACGACGGCATCGCGCTGGGCGTGGCTCAGCCGCAGGCGCAGGCCGAGGCGGCTGCGGCCCATCTCCAGCGCGTCGACCAGGTCTTTGCGGGCGATGAGGCGCTCCGGCGTCTGCTTGAGCTTGTCGTCGCTCTTGTACGAACGCGCGCCCAGCAGCTCGCGCGCGAGCAGGCCCGGGTAGGCTTCGAGCGCGATGCGGCTGGCGTCGCCGTCGTGCAACCCGGCCAGGGTCACGCCAGCGTCGATCAGCAGCGGCACCCCGGCGTGCAGCATGTAGGCCACCGGCGGGTTGACCCATTTCATCGACGGCGACGAGCCGGCTGGCCCGTCGCAGGCCCGGTGGGCGAACTTGCCGCCGACCGGTCGCGCGTCGCAGAAGGCCGCGAAGGTGTCGCGCACGGTGGCCCGGTCGAGCGCGGCGTAGTGGCGCATCAGCGGCAGCCACTGGTCGGGCCAGCCCAGGGCCATGACCAGCTCGCGCGGCAGGCCGAAGGGCAGGTCGAAGCCGCCGGTCCACGGGCCGTTGCCGGCGTCGGCCAGCCAGTGACCGAAGGCGTCCAGCGTCTCGAACGGCGTCAGCTGGCGCAGTTGAACCACGGCACCGGCGCGCTCGCCGCGGGCCATCATGATGGGTTTGCGACGGCTCGGCCGGCTGGAGAAGTCAACGCCGATCAGCGGGTGGGGGCTCAGGGACATCCGCGCATTGTCGGCGGCGCCCACGGCCTTCGCCGGGGGTCGACAATCCGGCCCATGGCAGCTTGGAAGCGGATCTTGGGGATCGGTCTGGGGGCGGTCGCGGTGCTGGCCGTGGGCGCTGTCGTGGCTTTTCAAGTGGGCCTGTGGCAACTGCAGGCGGTGGTCGTCGAGGCCCTGGGGCCGCGCGCCGAGGTGGCGTCGGTGCAGGTGGACCTGGGCGGCATCGAGCTGAGGGGCCTGCGGGTGCGCGCCGAGCGTGACGGGCCGGCGGCCTGGCCGGCCGACGACGAATTGCGCGCGGACCGCGTTCGCGTGCGGCCCAATTGGCGCCAGCTGTGGCACCGCGAAGGCAGCACCTGGCGCCTGGCGCAGGTCGAAGCCGAGGGCGTCTATGTGTCGGTGTTGCGCACCCGCCAGGGCCGGCTTCGGCTGCTGCCGGCGCTGCTGGAACGGCCCGGGTCGCCGGCGATGGCGGCGGGCGCATCGGCCGGGGGCGCGTCCCAACCCGGGGCCGTGCCGCCGGTGGCCTTGCTGATCGGCCAGGTGCTGGTGCGGGATGCGGCGGTGGATTTTCACGATGCGAGCGTGGCGCGGCCGGCGCACCGACTGCAGCTGATCGACTTGCAGGCCGACGTCGGCCCGCTGCGCCTGCCCGCGCTGGACCAGCCGGTGCCCCTGCGCCTGGAAGGCACGCTGAGCGGGCGCGAGCAGGCCGGCACGCCGCGCCGCGATGGCCGGCTGCTGGTGGAAGGCCGCGTCACGCCGTCCACCCGAGACGCCCAGGTGAAGGTGACGCTGCGCGGCATCGACCTGCGCGCCTTGCAGCCTTACCTGCTGAAGGTCAACGAGGGCGGTGTCGAGCGCGGCCTGCTCGACCTGGACATCGATGCCACCGTGAAGGCGATGCGCCTGCGCGCGCCGGGACGCGTGGTGCTCAACGGGCTGGCACTGGGCCGCGGCGGCAGCTTCGCGGGCGTGCCCCAGCAGCTGGTGGTGGCGGCCATGCGCCGCGACGGCCGCATCGAGCTGAAGTTCACACTCGAAGGCCGCCTTGACGACCCGGCCTTCTCGCTCAACGAAAGTTTGGCCACGCGCATCGCCGCGGGCCTCGCCGAGTCGCTGGGCGTCAGCATCAGCGGGGTGGTCGAGGGGCTGGGCGGGATGATCAAGGGCCTGTTCGGCCGCTGAGTCAGCCGAGCGCGAGGCCCGCCACGCCGGCCGCGATGCAGCAGGCCCCGGCCACGCGCCAGCCGCGGTCGCCTTCGCCCAGCAGCCGCCCGCCGAGCAGCGCTGCGAACAGCATCGACACCTCGCGGGCCGGCGCCACGTGGCTCAGCGGCGCCATGGTGGCGGCGTAGAGCACCAGCACATAGGCCAGCGGGCTGATGGCGGCCACCACCAAGGCGGCCCGCCACTGGCTTCGCCACGCCGCGAGGCAGCCCGTGCGGTCGCGCAGGACGGAGGGCAGCATGAACGGGATGCGCACCAGGTTGCCGAAGTAGTCGATCAGGATGGGCGAGATCAGCACCACCTTGACCGCGTAGCCATCGATCAGCGTGTAGGCCGCGATGAACACGCCGGTGGCGGCCCCATAGCCCAGACCGAGCCGCACGCGGCTGCGCCGGGCCGGGTCGTGCGCCTGCGCCCACAGGCCCGGGCCGCCGGCCACCAGGAAGACACCGGCCGTCACCCCCAGCACGCCCAGCACGCCGACAACGCCGATGGATTCGCCCAGCAGCAGCACCGCCCCCGCTGCGCTGATCAAAGGGCCGGTGCCGCGGGCCACGGGGTAGACCACCGTCAGATCGCTGAGCCGGTAGCCGCGCAGCAGCACGTGGAAGTACAGCAGGTGGGTGAGCCCGCTGGCGAGCACCAGGCCCCATTCCAAGGCGCCCCAGCGCGGCACCGCGTCCACCGCGGCCCACAGGCCCACCGGCGCCCACATCACCGTGATCAGCAAGGCCGACAGCAAGATGAAGGGGCTGCCGCCGCCCGCCCGCTTGGCGGCGATGTTCCACAGGGCGTGCAGCAACGCGGCGAGCAGGACCAGGGCGAGGGCGGTGGCGGACATGAAGCCGGCGATTGTCGCCCGCCGACCCGCCGCTAAAGTCGCCCACCAGACACGTGGCCCGCGGTGGGCCGCCCGAGGACTGGAACTGGAAGGCAGGCATGAACCCGGTGTTGGTGGAAGTGAGGCGCGGTGGCTTCGTGGAGTCGGCGCACCGCGGCGCGTGGGTGGTGGTGGACACCGATGGCGCGGTGGTGATGTCGGCGGGCGAGGTCGACCGCGCGGTGTTTCCGCGCAGCGCGGTCAAGGTGCTGCAGGCCTTGCCGCTGGTGGCCAGCGGCGCGGCCGACCACCTGGGCCTGGACGATGAGGAACTGGCCATCGCCTGCGCCTCGCACAACGGCGAGCCGCGCCACGCGCAGGTTGCGGCGCGCATGCTGGCCAAGGCCGGACTGGACGCTCGGGCCCTGGAATGCGGCGCGCACTGGCCCATGCTGGACACCGCCGCGCGCGGCCTCGCGGCCACTGGCGGCGGGCCCGAGGCACTGCACAACAATTGTTCGGGCAAGCACGCGGGCTTCGTCTGCCTGGGCTGCGCAGGGCTTGGCGGCGCGACGTCGGGCGACCCGCGTGGCTGGCTCAGCGGCTATGTGCGGCCAGACCACCCGGTGATGCGCGAGGTCACCGCGGCGTTGCAGGCCACCACCGGGTGCGACCTGGCCCGGGCCCCGCGCGGCACCGACGGCTGCGCCATCCCCACCTACGCCGTGCCGCTGCGCCAGCTCGCACTGGCCTTTGCCCGGGTCGGCAGTGGCGTGGGCCTGACGCCGGACCACGCCCGCGCGGCGCGCCGCCTGCGCCAGGCCGTGGCGCGCGCACCGTTCATGGTGGCGGGCACCGGCCGCTTCGACACCCGCGTGATGGAGCGCCTGGGTGAGCGGGTCTTCTGCAAGGTGGGCGCCGAGGGCGTCTACGGCGCGGCGTTGCCCGAGCAGGGCCTGGGCATCGCCATCAAGATGGACGACGGCAACAACGCGCGCGCCGTCGAGGTGGTGATGGCCGCGCTGATCGCCCGCTGGGCCCGCCTGGACGATGGTGAGCGTGCCTTCATCGACGGCCTGGCCGCGCCCCTGATGCGCAACTGGAATGGCGTCGAGGTGGGCCAGTTGCGGGGCGTCGGGCTCGGTCCGGAGAACGCTCCAGCCTGAAGGCCGTGACACGCTGGACACGTGGCGCCGCCAGCGTGGCCAGGCTTTGCGCGGCGGCCGCGCTGCGTGCCTCCGGGGCCGCGTTCTGGGGTCGGCGGGTGCACCTGGCCGATGGCGTTGCCCGCCCGCTTCACGCGCGCGAGCTCGACCCCGTGCGTGTCGGCGGCTTGAGCCAGGATCGACCAGGCCATCCACAGCATGGATCACGCGAACGACACGCCAACGGCCCGCATCAGCCGCATCGACATTCGATGGTGTCTCCAGCCCGGAGTGACTGCCCGAGCGTGGGTCGTGCCGGGTTCACCCGTGGTGGCCGATGCCGATCCAGGTGCCATGCGCCGTCTGGATTGAGCACCACGCCGGTCGGCACCATCAAATTGCGGGCATCGCACGGCCAAGTGCTGGTGATGACCGATCAACTGACCTACATTTTCCGCTGCTGTCAACGCTGACACCGCCATTTCACTCAACCGCCATGACCCTGAGCGAAGATCTCGTCCGGACGCACCACGTCGTCGTTCAAGGCCAAGGCAGCAAGCCGCTGGTGTTTGCGCATGGCTTTGGTTGCGACCAGACCATGTGGCGGTTCGTTGCGCCCGCGTTCGAGTCCACCCACCGGGTGGTGGTGTTCGACCACATCGGCTGTGGCAGGTCGGACCTGCGCGCCTACGACATGGGTCGCCACAGCCGCCTGGAGGGCTACGCGGCCGATGTGGTGGCGCTGCTCGACGGGCTGGACCTGAACGATGTGGTCTTCGTGGGCCACTCCGTCAGCGCCATGATCGGCTTGCTGGCGGCCATCGAGCGGCCGCAGCGCTTCGCCCAGTTGATCTTGCTCGGCCCATCGCCCTGCTATCTGAACGACGCGGCCACGGGCTACGTCGGCGGCTTCGAGCGCGCCGACATCGACGCCCTGATGGACCTGATGGACACCAACCTGCTGGGCTGGGCCGACTTCCTGGTGC
This sequence comes from Hydrogenophaga intermedia, assembly GCA_943370175.1. GTDB lineage: Bacteria > Pseudomonadota > Gammaproteobacteria > Burkholderiales > Burkholderiaceae_C > Ideonella_A > Ideonella_A intermedia_A. The sequence continues at coordinate 249,956 of CALRPU020000001.1, forward strand.
CGGCGGTGCTGGGGCCGGACGCGCGCGAGGCCCTCAACGACGAACTTCGCACCCGCTTTTGCACGGCCGATCCCGCCATCAACCGCCGCTTTGCCGTGGCCACCTTCTTGGGCGACAACCGCGACGACCTGGCGCGGGTGACCGTGCCCAGCGTGATCCTGCAGTGCGCCCACGACGCCATCGCGCCGATGGCGGTGGGCACGTTCATGCACCAGCGCCTGCACGGCAGCCGCTTGCAGGTGCTGGACGTGGTTGGCCATTGCCCGCACCTGACCCATCCACAGCTCACCATTGACGCCCTGCGTGCCGCCATCGCGTCCGGCTGACATGCTGCCGGCCTCGCCCGACGCCGAGCACCTGCCTTGCGCGGTGGCGTCGATCGATACCAACGGGCGCCTGCTGTCCGTCAACCGCGCGCTGTGCGCCTTGATTGGTCAACCGGCGGCCAACTTGGTGGGCCAGGCCTTTGATCGCTTGCTGAGCCCTGCCGGGGCCGTGGTCTACCAGACCTACCTGATGCCGTTGTTGCGCTTGCACGGCCAGCTTGAGGAGTTTGCGATTCCCTTGAAGGCGGCCGACCCGGCCGGCACGGTGGACGTGCTGATGTACGCGTCCAGCCGTGGTGACGGGCTGCAGCGCGTTCACGATGTGGTGATGGTGGCCATCCGCCAGCGCCGCCGCGTGGAGGAGGAGTTCGTGCGCGTCAAGCGCGCCGCCGACGAGTCGCCGGGCATGATCTTCCAGCTGCTGTGCACGCCCGAAGGGCACGACCATTTCCCTTACGTCAGCGAGGCGGTTCGCACGCTGTACCACACCACCCCGCAAGCCGCGCGCAGCGGGGCCGACGCGGTCTTCGGCGCCGTGCTGCCCGAAGACCGCGTGGGCCTGCTGGGGGCGCGCGACGACGCCGGCCGTGCCGACCTGCCCTGGCGCGCCTCGGCGCGGGTGCGTGCGCCCGACGGCGGCGTGGCCTGGCACGAGTTCAATGCGTCGGCCCGGCGCATGGCCAATGGCGTGACGCTGTGGCATGGCTACGTCGCCGACGTGACGCAGCGCCGCGCCATGGAGCAGGCCCTGGCCGCCCGCGAAACCGAACGCCAGGCCAGCCAGGCCAAGAGCGAGTTCCTGGCCCGCGTGAGCCATGAATTGCGCACCCCATTGAACGGCATCCTCGGCTTTGCGCACCTGCTGGGCACGCAAGACGCCGACAACCTGCGCGATGAACAACGCCGCCGGCTGGCCATCATGAAGGCCGCCGGCGAGAGCCTGTTGCACCTGATCAACGAGGTGCTGGACATCACCAGCATCGAGATGGGTCAGCTCAGCCTGCGCACGACCTCGGTGCCGCTGGACGCTGCCCTGGACGCGGCGCTGGCCTTGGTCGAACCCATGGCGCAGGCCGCCCGCGTGAGCCTGCTGCGCGCGAATGCGACGGGCCTGGTCGTGCAGGCCGACGAACGGCGGCTGGGGCAGGTGCTGGGCAACTTGCTGTCCAACGGCATCAAGTACAACCGCGTCGGCGGCCATGTGGCCTTGCAGGTGCGGGGTCCCGATGGCGTGGGAAGGGCCACCATCGACGTGGTCGACACCGGCCCCGGCCTCAGCGAATCTCAACAGCGCCAGTTGTTCCAGCCGTTCAATCGCCTGGGGGCCGAGGCGGGTCCGGTGGAAGGCAGTGGCCTGGGCCTCGTCATCAGCCGCCACCTTGTTCAGCTGATGCAGGGCGAGCTGAGCGTGGTCAGCGCGCCGGGCGCGGGCAGCACCTTCCGCGTGCGCCTGCCGGCGGTCGCGCCGGTGGTTGGTGCCCGGCCAGGCCCGGCCGCGGCCGTGGCCGGCGAAGCGCTGCCGGCGGCGCGCGGGCGCGTGCTGTACGTGGAGGACAACCACGTCAATGTGCTGCTGATGGAGGCGATCGTCGGACTGCGGCCAGGGCTGTGCCTGCAGGTGTGCAGCAGTTGCGCCGAGGGCTTGGCCGCGGCGCTGGCCAACCCGCCGGCGCTGTTGATGCTGGACATGCACCTGCCTGATGGCGACGGTGTCGGGCTGCTGCAGGCGTTGCGCCGTCACGGCAGCCTGGCCGCGGTGCCCGCGGTGGCGGTGTCGGCCGCGACCCGCCGCGACGACCTGCAACGCGCACGCGACGCCGGCTTCGTCGCGTACTGGACCAAACCCCTGATGGTGGACCAGGTGCTGGACGGCCTGGACCGCGTGCTGGGCTTGAACCCCCCCTGAGCCGCGGCCGCGGTCCAGTGCGCACGCCGCGGCGCCCTCGGCGCCGACCCGGGGTTCACGAAGGATCCTTCAATGACGGTCATCGCGGCACCGTTCGGCGGCGCAGCGCCGCAGGACCACCGTGGCGCGGGTGAATGGCTTTCCGGTCGATCACCCCATGTTCAAGGTGACCGGGGGGCACGTCGGCGACGGCCCGTGGCTGGCCAGCATCCTGCGCGCCGGCCTGGGGCTGGGCTTCCTCACCGCCATCGACAACGTCGACGCGGGCTGCCGCGGACCCGCCAGGCGCTGGGCTGAGCCAGGGTCAGCCCGGCCCGGCCGGGCCGCAGGCCATGGCGGCCTCGACCACCATCTGCACCCGTTCGCGGCCGTTGTACTCGTCGAGCTGGAGCCGATAGGCCAGGTTCACCCGCGGCGGCAGCGGGTCGGTGTGGTTGAACCAGATCGCGTCGCGCAGCGCGCCGGCGTGCTTGATCGACAACTTCAGGTGCTTTTCGCCGACCAGGCGCTGGCCGACCACCTCGACCTCGTCACAGAACACCGGCGGCTCGAAGGCCTGGCCCCACACCTGGTCGTCCAGGCTGCGCACGGTGGCGGGGTTGAAGTGCTCGGCGGCCAGTGGCCCGTCGCTCAGCACCGTGCGTGTCAACTGCGCCGGTTCCAGGCCCTCGCGGGCGACCTGGGCCAGGGCCGCCGCGAAGGCCCCGAAGTCGGCCTCGTCCAGCGTGCAGCCCGCGGCCATGGCGTGGCCGCCGAACTTGCGCAGCACGCCGGGGTGGCGCTTGCTGACCAGGTCCAGCGCGTCGCGCAAGTGGAACCCGGCGATGGACCGCCCCGACCCTTTCAACCACCCGTCCTGCCCCTTGGCAAACACGAAGCTCGGCCGGTGCAGCCGGTCCTTCAAGCGCGAGGCCACGATCCCCACCACGCCTTCGTGGAAGCCGGGGTCGTACATCACCACCGCCGCCGGCGCGTCGCCGCCAGGCGCGATGGCCGCAAGCATGGCGTCCAGCTGCACCTCGGCCTGTTCGCGCATGCCGGCTTCGACCTCGCGGCGTTCGCGGTTGATGGCGTCGAGCTGGGCGGCCAGTGGTGCGGCGCGCACGGGGTCGTCGCTGAGCAGGCATTCGATGCCCAGCGTCATGTCCGACAGCCGGCCCGCGGCGTTGATGCGCGGGCCCAGCGCGAAGCCGAAATCGAAGGCGCTGGCGCGGCGCGGGTCGCGGCCGGCGGCGGCGAACAGCGCGGCCACGCCCGCATTCAGCCGGCCGCTGCGGATGCGCTTGAGCCCCTGGGCCACCAACCGGCGGTTGTTGGCGTCCAGCGGCACCACGTCGGCCACCGTGCCGAGCGCCACCAGGTCCAGCAGGTTGTCCAGCCGGGGCTGCTCGCGGCCCTCGAAGGCGCCGCGCTCGCGCAGCTCGGCGCGCAGGGCGAGCAGCACGTAGAACATCACGCCGACGCCGGCCAGCTGCTTGCTGGCGAAGGGGCAGCCGGGCTGGTTCGGGTTGACGATGACGTCGGCGTCGGGCAGGACCACCGCACCGTCCACCAGCGCCGGCAGGTGGTGGTCGGTGACGACCACGCTCAGGCCACTGGCCCGCGCATGGGCCACGCCGTCCAGGCTGGCGATGCCGTTGTCGACCGTGACCAGCACGCTCGGGCGCGGTTGCAGGGCCAGGGCCAGGTCGACGACGGTGGGGCTCAGGCCATAGCCGTGCACCGCCCGGTCCGGCACCACGTAGCGCACCTGGCCCGGGGCCGCGCCCAGCAGCGCCAAGCCGCGCAGGGCCACGGCACAGGCGGTGGCACCGTCGCAGTCGTAGTCGGCCACGACCACGATGGGCTCGGCGCGTTGCAGCGCGTCGGCCAGCCGCCGGGCGGCGGCTTGGGCGCCTTGCAGGTCGGTGGGCGGCAGCAGCCGGGCCAGCCCGTCGTCCAGGTCGTCGGCGGTGCGCACGCCGCGGGCCGCGAACAGACGCGCCAGCAGCGGGCTCAGGCCCGCTTGCTCCAGGGCCCAGCGGGTGCGCGGCGAGGCGTCGCGCTGGCGGATGGCCAACACCGTGTCCATCACCGTGTCCCTCACAGGCCTGCCAGCAGCGTCGCCGCGGCGGTGGGGCTGCCGCCGCGCAAGGCGCTGCGCGCGCGTTGCCACAGGCTGCGCGGGCCGGCCTGCAGGCGCACGGCACTGCGTTCGCCGCACAGCGTCAGTCGCAGGGCGCCGCCTTGCTGGGCATGCGCCAGCGCGGCGCGCAGCGGGCCGGCGTCCAGCGCCTGCCAGGCCTCGGCCCAGGCGGCCCAGTCCTCGGTCAACAGCGGGTCGCGCAGGCGGTCGTCCACCGTCACCGTGGCGTCGCCGCTGGGGTCGGCGGCGGGCTGCAGCGCCACGCCGGCGGGCCAGCGCCCGCAGCCGCTCACCCACACGCTGTTGACGGCCTCGCGTCCGGCGGCCTCGGCCGCGTCGGTCAGCGGGTGGGTGTACAGCAGCATCTGCACCTCGTTTTGCAGGCGGCGGAGGCGGCGCGCGCCAGGGAAGCGCTGGGTGTCGGTCTGCAGCCACAGGTCGACGTTGCGGCCAACCACGCGGTCCAGCGCCGCGCACGGCAGGCCGTCGAGGCTGTCGTCGGCGATGTACCAGCGCAGCGGCGCGCCCCAGGCCATGGTGAAGCCCTCGCTGACGAACAGCTCGCGCACGGCGTCGAACCAGGCGCGCGAGGCGGCTTCGTCCAGCGCCAGGCTGCCCGGGTGGGCCAGGGTCACCGTCTCGCGGCCGACGTTCCAACGCACCGGCGTCAGCAGGCCCCAGGCTTGGTTGCCGATGTCGATGCAGTCGGCGGCCGCCGCGCGCGCGGCCCAGGGCAGGGCGCCGTCGTCGCCACGCAGGCCCAGCTGCGCGGCCAGGGCGCGTTCGTGGGGTGGGCTCAGGGCGTATTCGTCGGCGTCGTCGCGGTCGGCCGGCGCCAGGCGTTCGACCAGGGCGCTCAGGTGGGGCAGGGCCAGGTGGCTCAGCGTGTGCGCACAGGCCTCGGACAGGGCACTGGCGTGTGGGATGAGCAGGTGCATGGGCAGATTATCCGGGCCCGTCGGGTAGCATCCCCCGCCATGAACTGGCCCTATGAGCTGCAGATCGGCTGGCGCTACACCCGCTCCGGCCGCGCGGGTCGCCGCAATGGCTTCATTTCCTTCATCTCCGGGGTGTCGATGCTGGGCATCGCGCTGGGGGTGGCCGCGCTGATCATCGTGCTGTCGGTGATGAACGGCTTCCAGAAGGAGGTGCGCGACCGCATGCTGTCGGCCATCGCGCACATCGAGGTCTACCAGGCGCAAGGCGCGGCGCTGGCCGACTGGCGCGCCACCGCGGCCGCGGCCCGGCAGGACCCGCAGGTGGTCGGTGCGGCGCCGTTCATCGCCGCGCAGGCCTTGATCGCGCGGGGCGACGACATGCGCGGGGCCATCGTGCGGGGCATCTCCCCGCCCGACGAGGCCACCGTGACCGACCTGGCCGCGCAGCTGCGCGACACCACGCTGACCAAGCTGCAACCCGGGGCATGGGGCATCGTGCTGGGCATCGAGCTGGCACGCAGCCTGGGCGTTCGCGAGGGCGACAGCGTCACCATCGTGGCGCCTGGCGGTCAGGTGACGCCGGCCGGCGTCGTGCCGCGCCTGAAGCAATTGACCGTGGTCGGCACCTTCAACGCCGGCCACTACGAGTACGACAGCGGCCTCGCCTGGATCCACCTCGACGACGCGGCCAAGCTGTTTCGCTTCGAGGGCCCGACCGGCGTGCAGTTGCGCCTGAAGGACCTGCACCAGGCCCGCCAGGTGGGCGACGCGCTGCAAACCCGCCTGGGCCCCGAGGTGCAGGTGCGCGACTGGACCCGCACCAACCGCAACTGGTTCGACGCCGTGCAGGTGGAAAAGCGGCTGATGTTCATCATCCTGACGCTGATCGTGGCCGTGGCCGCCTTCAACCTGGTCAGCACGCTGGTCATGACCGTGACCGACAAGCGCGCCGACATCGCCATCCTGCGCACGCTGGGCGCGAGCCCCTCGTCGGTCATGGGCATCTTCATGGTGCAGGGGGCGGCCTCGGGCGTGATCGGCACCTTGTCGGGCGTGGGCCTGGGCCTGCTGATCGCCTTCAACATCGACGTCATCGTGCCGGCCATCGAGCGGGCGCTGCAGGTGAGCTTCCTGCCCAGCAGCATCTACCTGATCAGCCGCATGCCCAGCGAGCCGCAGGCCGCGGACATCGTGCCCATCGCCATCATTTCGCTGGTGCTGAGCTTTCTCGCCACGCTCTACCCCAGCTGGCGCGCCAGCCGCGTGCAACCCGCCGAGGCGCTGCGCTATGAATGAGCCGACCCCTCGCGATCCAGCCAGCGCGCTGGTGCTGCAGGCCACCGGCCTGCACAAGCGCTACACCGAAGGGGGCCTGGACGTGCCCGTGCTGCGCGGCATCGACCTGACCGTGGCGCGGGGTCAGACCCTGGCCATCGTCGGCGCCTCCGGCTCGGGCAAAAGCACGCTGCTGCACCTGCTCGGCGGGCTGGAGGCGCCCACGCAGGGCCAGGTGCTGCTGCAGGGCCGCGATTTCGCCGCGATGGGCGCCACCGCGCAAGGCGACTGGCGCAACCAGCACCTGGGCTTCGTCTACCAGTTTCACCACCTGCTGCCCGAGTTCACGGCGCTCGACAACGTGGCGATGCCGCTGCGCATTCGCCGGGTGCCGCAGGCCGAGGCGCGCGACCGGGCCCGCGCCGTGCTGGGCCAGGTGGGCCTGGAGGCGCGGGTGATGCACCGGCCGGCCCAGTTGTCCGGCGGCGAGCGTCAGCGCGTGGCCATCGCCAGGGCGCTGGCCGGTGCGCCGGCCTGCGTGCTGGCCGACGAACCCACCGGCAACCTCGACCGGGGCACCGCGGACGGGGTGTTCGCCTTGATGATCGAGCTGGCGCGCCGCCAGGGCACGGCCTTCGTGATGGTCACCCACGACGCGGCACTGGCCGAGCGCTGCGACCAGGTGCGCTACATGGACACCGGGCGGCTGCGCGATTGAACGCGGGTGGCGGTGCGGCGGCGGCGCTCAGCGGTCCTCGGGTGGCGGCAGGCCGTCGTCCTCGCTGCCGGACAGGGCCACGTCGCGCACATTCTTCTGCACGGCGACCGCGGCGAACAGGCTGAGCACGAAGGCCATGCCGTAGAACCCTTTTTCGCTGCTGTTCAGCGAAGCGTTCCACAGGCCCACCGCCAGCAGCGTCAGGCACAGGCCCAGCGACACCCAGCACAGGCCGAAGTAGATGCCGGTGACCGGGATGCCCTCCAGGCGGTCGCGCACCGACTTTTGCAGCGACACCGCCGCGAACAGGCCGTACATCAGCAGCGTGAAGTAGTACCCCTTTTCGTTCAGCGCCATCTCGGCGTTCCACAGGCCGGCGATGTAAGCCAGCGCGCCCAGCAGCATGGCGGCCCAGGACGCGCCGACAAAGGCGCCGGTGGGGCGGGTGGGGCGGGCTGGCTTCATCGGGCTCTCCGTCGCAGTGGGGGTGCGGCGAATCATAGGGTTCGCCGCCCGCCGTTCAAGCGGAATCCCGACCGCCAGCCGTGATCGCCCGCACGCGCCGCGAACAGTTGATTCATCGCCTCGTGCGCCCGGCCGGCTTAAGCTGGCGGCACCATGCACATCCCCCGCCTCATCGGACTCGATGCCGACGACACGCTTTGGCACAACGAAACCCTGTTCCGGCTCACCCACGGCCGCTTCAACGCGCTCCTGGCCCCCTGGGCCGATGCCGACGCGGTCGAGGCCACACTGGCCGCGGTCGAACGCCGCAACCTGGCCCTGTACGGGTACGGGGCCAAGGGCTTCACCTTGTCGATGATGGAAACCGCGTTGCAGCTGGGCCGCGGCGAGGTGCCGGCGGCGGTGCTGGCCGAGATCCTGGACGCCGGCCGCGAACTGATGCGCCACCCCGTCGACCCCTTGCCCGGCGTGCCCGAGGCGCTGGCCCGGCTGGCCGCGGTGGCGCCTTTGGTGCTGATCACCAAGGGCGACCTGTTCCACCAGGAAAGCAAGCTGGCGGCCTCCGGGCTGGGGCGCCACTTCTCGGGCGTCGAGGTCGTCAGCGAGAAGACCGCCGAAACCTACCAGCGGGCCTTCACCCGCCATGGCGGTCCACCGGGGCAGTCGCTGATGGCGGGCAACTCGGTGCGCTCGGACATCCTGCCCGCGCTCGAGGCCGGCTGCGCCGCCGCGCTGATTCCCTACCCGCTGGTCTGGGCCCACGAGGCTGCGGAAGCGCCCGCCAACCACCCCCGCTACCGGCAGTTCGACTCGCTGTCGGCCATGGCCGATTGGCTGGACGGCGGTGGCGGTGCGGCATGACGGTCGAGCGCGTCAACGCGGGTTTCAACCCGTCGCACCAAGCCGCGATCGCCCCTCAACAACCACGGAGCACCGCCCCGCGCGCACCGTTCGGAGAGCGTTCCCCGATGAGCATTCCCCAATGAGCACCGCCCGATCGCCCTGGCCCCTGGTGTGCCTGCTTTACGCCTGCGGCCTGCTGGCCGCGGCCCAGCTGGGCAAGATGTCGGCCCTCGCGCCGGTGATTGGCGCGGCCCTGGGCCTCGGTCTGACGACGATGGCGGTGGCGATCTCGCTGATCGAGCTGGGCGGGGCGACGCTCGGGTCGGCCGCCGGGGGCTGGGCCCAACGTGTGGGCCTGCGGCGAACCCTCGGCTGCGCGGTGTCGGCCTTGGCGCTGGCCGGGCTGGGCGGGGCCAGCGCCCAGGGCGCCGCCAGCCTGCTGGCATGGCGGGTGATCGAGGCCGCCGGCTACCTGGGGGTGATCGTCAGCGCCCCGGTGTTGATTGCCCACGTCGCCGCCCCGGCCGGCGCGCGCACCCAGGGCCTGGCCTTGACGCTGTGGAGCAGCTTTGTGCCGGTCGGCTTGGCGCTGGGGGCCTGGGCCAGCGCCTCGGCCGCGACGGTGCTGGGCTGGCGCGGCGCGGTGGCCGCCGGGGGCGTGGTCGGCGGGGCCTTGTGCCTGCTGCTGTGGCGGGTGGGCGTGCCGGCGTCGGCCGAACGCGGGGCCGACGCGCTCACCGCGCCACCGCGCGGCCCGGTGGGCCGCGCGGGTGCCAACGCGGGTGCCCTGCCGGGCGAGGTCACCGCCCTGACCTTGGCCTTCGGTGGCTTCGCGTTGTTCGAGGTGGGTGTGATCGGTTTGTTGCCGACGCTGCTCGTGCAGGAAACTGGGCTGGACACTGCCGCCGCTGGGCGCTGGACGGCGCTCGCCTCGGTCAGCGCCGTGGCTGGCAGCGCGGTCGCGGCCTGGTTGTGGCGCCAAGGCCATCGGCTTCGCGGGCCGGTGATGGTGTCCCTGGGCCTGCCGCCGTTGCTGCTGTTCGGGGTGTTCGCGCCCGCGCCGCCGGCGGCGGCGGCCATCGCGCTGGCCGTGCTGCTGAGCATGGTGGGGGGCGTGTTCGCGAGCCTGGCTTTTGCCGTGCTGCCGCGGCTGGCGCCCGCCCCGGGCGACCTGGTGCGGGCCAATGGTCGCCTGGCCCAATGCGGCGCGTCGGGTTCCCTGCTCGGCCCGCCCGTGATGGCCGCTTGCGTGCAGGCCGGCGGGTGGCGCGCGGCCGCGTTGTTGGGCTTGCTGATCTCGCTGGCAGCGCTGCCGCTGGCTTGGCGGGCCTTGGCAACGCCTGTTCCCGCGCGGTTGACGCCCCCAGCCTGACTTCCAGCGGCGGCTGGCCCCCCGTGTCAGGACGTCGTGCGGGCCAGCCCCAGACGCTCCACCGCGGCGCGTTCGGTGGCGTAGACCTCGCGCATCGAGCGCGCATAGTCTTCGGGCCCCAGGTAATTGGGTTCCTGGTCGTAGCGCGCCAGTTCGGCGAGGTGGGCGGGGTCGAACAGCGCGGCCTTCAGCGCGTCGTGCAGGATCTGCACCACCGCCGGCGACATGCCGCGCGGGCCGCACAGGCCGTAGGGCGAGGTGGCCACGATGCCGTGGCCCAGCTCTTTCAGCGTGGGCACTTGCGGCCAGCGCTTGGTGCGGCGCTCGCCGAAGGTGGCCAGCAGGCGCAGCTGGCCCGAGTCGACGAAGGGCGCAAAGCCGGTGGAGTTGACGCCGGCCATCACCTGCCCCGAGGCCACGTTGATCATCTGTTCCGACGTGCCTTTGTAGGGCACGTGGATGTACTTCAGGTTGCGCTTGCCGAACAGGTCCTCCAGCACGAGGTGCGGCGTGGTGCCCAGGCCGTTGGTGGAGATGCTGAGCCGGCCGGGGTTGACGCGCGCGTACTCGAACAGGTCGTCCAGCGTGCGGAAGGGGCTGGCGGCCTGCACCACCACGCCAAAGGTCACGCCCGTGAGCTGGATGATGGGCGTCAGGTCGCGCAGCGGGTCCCACAGCACCTTCTGCGTGTGCACCGCGCGGAACACCGGCTGCGGCACCTGGCCGATGGTGTAGCCATCGGGCGCGGCCTGCTGCAGCACGGGCATGACCAGCGTGCCGCCGGCGCCGGCGCGGTTTTCGGTCAGCACCTTCTGGCTGAGGTGGTGGCTGGCCTGCTCGGCCAGCACCCGCATCGTCAGGTCGGTGGCGCCGCCCGCGGGCCAAGGCACCCACAGGCTGACGGGGCGCGCCGGAAAGCCGTCGCTGCCGCTGCGCGCGCGGGCGAGTGCCGGCAGGCCGATGGCGCTGGCCACGGCGGCCGTGATGAGCTGGCGGCGGTTCGGGCCGCGGCGCGGTGAGTTCATTCCCATGACTGCAATTCCATCGTCAGGCGTCCGCCAATCAGGAAGCCGTTGCCGGCGGGTTCGCTGCGTTCCAACTTGGTCAAGCCTACGCCGGGGCAGTACCACTCCTGCGTGGTCAGTGGCATGTCCTTCCAGCCGGAGGTGGGATCGGCGTAAAGCCGCACGGTTGCGCTGCCCTTGACGCGCAGGCAGCGCTCGAAACGGCCGGCCGGGGTGTCCACGCGCTCGTCGGTGGCCTCGATCTGGTACTGCATGGGGATGCTCGGGTGGCTGTAGCGGATTTCCCGCGGGAAATCATTGCGCCGTTGCAGCAGGTAGGCGGTGGTGCTGGCCTGCCACTGCGTGCCGGGCACGAATGGCGCCTTCAGCACGTGGCGCGGCGGTTGGTCGGGCTGCGGGTCGGCCTCGACGTCGGTCTTGGAGGCCACGCGCACGACGCCACTGGCGTCGCTGCGCAGCCAGTAGGTGACGCCGTTGTCACCCTGGCGCCGGAAGGCCGGGCCGCCCTCCAGGGCGTCGGCGCCGGTGGTGCGCAGGGTCAGCGTCTCGCGCTCGGTGGTGTTGTTCTCCAGCTCGGTGGTGAGGCGGTAGGTCCAGCGGTGGCCGGGCTCCAGCGGGAACAGGGCGTCGCCGGCCGGCCGGCCGCTGCAGCCGGTCAGGCCGAACAGCGCGACCACGGCGGTGCCGGCCAGCGCGCGGATGCCAGGTCGGGTGGGGTGACGGCTCACGGTGCGGGCCTCACTTCTCGGGCAGCTGTGCGCCAGGCAGGTCGCGGATCTTCACCACCTGCTCGTCATTGCCCGGGCGCAACCAGCTCACGCCGCCCTTGCCAGCACGCGGCTCGCTGGTGCCCATCTGGCTCACGCCCTGGCGGATCTTTTTCAGGCCTTCGTTGAGCATCGAGTGCAGGTCCTTGGCGTACGGCAGCTTGTAGGCCCGGGGCTGCGCCACCGGCTTGCCGTTCTCGATGGCGTTGACCCACACGTACAGCGCGCCGGCCGTCTTGGTGCTGGGCTCCTCGATCACGGCGGCCAGCAACACGAAGCGCTCGGGCAGCGCGTCGCTGCTAGGCCAGCCCCACATCTGGTGCACCAGCGCCTCGCCATAAAAGTAAAAGACCGTCACGCCCACCACGAGCATGCCCTTCAGCCAGGCCGGCCAGCGGGACCACAGCAAGGCCAGCGTGCACAGCAGCACGAGGCCGGTGAAACTCAGGACGAGCGCCAAGCTCATAGGTTCTGCACCAGTTTCTTCGGGAGGGTGTTGACGTTGGTGACCTGCCCGTCGGGCAGCACCGTGAAGCGCACCGCGGTCGCCTCGTCGCCCTTGCGGGCCAGCGGCACGTTGCCGTAGAAGACCACGTCGGCCCGCGGGTTCACCTTGATGACGGTGACCGTGGCTTCCACCGGCTGGCCGTCCTTGGTCTCGTAGTACTGCAGGTTGACGGTGAACTCGCCGGGCTCGATGCCACGGATGGTCACCACCTCCTGGTTCAGCGGGTTCACGATCTCCTTGCCGTTGAGCAGGATCACGTCGTTGGCCAGGCCGCGGTCGTCTCGGTCCAGGTGCATCAGGCCCGCCTCGCGGGCGCGGTACCAGACCAGGTTGCCGCCCGGGTCCTGCACCCAGGTGTCGATGTCGTTCGGGTTGCGGTCGGGCCAGCTGACGTTGATGATGTACTCGGCCTTGGACGGGATGTCGCCGGCCTTCAGCGCCTTCGGGTTCATCGCCAGCAGGGCCACGATGAAGCAGAACACGAAGGCGATCAGCATGTTGAACAGCATGTCGTAGAAGGGGTCGACCTCCGCCTCTCGCGACAGCCGTGACGACGGGCGCTTGCGCATGGTTCAGGCCCTGGGGGGCGCGCCGTCGAACGCCGCCGAGGCCGCATGGGCCGCGTCCAAGGCCAGCCCGTGGCGCTGGCAGTCGGCCACCAGCTGGTCGGCGTAGCGGTCCAGCCGGGTCAGCTGCAGGCCCAACACGATGTTGCCCACCAGGCCGACCATCGTGGTCAGCAGGGCCACGCCCAGGCCGGTGGTCAGGCTGCGCAGCAGATCTTGCGACTGGTTGGGGTCGAAGCTGGTGGTGTTGCCGATCTGCAGGGCAAGGATGGAGAAGCCGATGACCTTGCCCAGCAAGCCCAGCTTCAGCTGAATGCCATTGACCCACCAGGCCGTGCTGTGCGGGCCGTGGGTGTGCTCCAGCAGCAGGTCCAGCGGGGCGCCGCTGTCGCGCCCGCCGGTGCGCAGCGTGCGCCAGTAGTCCGCGGCCCAGCCGGCGGCGGCGGGGTGGTCGGGCCCGCTCACGCGCGCCTGGTTCAGGGCCTGACGCTGCGCCTGCAGCTGGCGGCTGCGTTGCCCGCACCACAGCGTGGCGCCGGCAAAGACCAGCATGATCACCAGCGTGATGCCGGTCGGGTCGGCCTTGAGCAGCAGGTGGAACACCCCCTGCACGCCCAGCAGCCAGCTGGCGAACAGCAGCAGCCCGGCCAGGGCCATCCATTCCAGCCACAGCGGCTCGGGCAGCCGGTCGGCGTGCAGGCGGGCCGACGGCGCCGACCCGGCCCGCCCAGCGGCGCCCGCATTCGCCGCGGCGCCCACGCGCCGGCGCATCCAGAACGCCTTCATTCAGGGCCCCCGCTTGGTCAGGCCGCCGAAGCCGCGTTGCGGGTCATAGCCCCAGCACGCCAGGCCGAAGCACACGGCCAGCGTGCCCAGCACGATCCAGGGCGCGAGGCCCGGGTCCTTGCCGTACAGCGCAAAGCGGATCCATTCCACTGCGTGGGTGAAGGGGTTGAACTGGGCCACGCGGTACACCCAGGTGGCGCCCGATTCCTCCAGTTTCCAAAGCGGGTACAGCGCGGTGGACAGGAAGTACATCGGGAAGATGACGAAGTTCATCGTGCCGGCGAAGTTCTCCAGTTGCTTGATGTAGACCGACAGCAGCAGGCCCAACGCGGCCAGCATCAGCGCCGCGGCGATGGTGGCCAGCAGGCCGTGCAGCAGCGCCCAGCCCTCGTAAGGCAGCACCACGCCGAGCAACGCGGCCACCAGCACGAAGGCCACCACCTGCACCAGGCTCAACAAGGACGTGGCCAGCAGCTTGGCCAGCAGCAGCCAGGCCCGTGGCAGCGGCGCGGTCAGCAGCAGGCGCATCAGGCCCATCTCGCGGTCGTAGACCATCGCCAGCGAGGACTGCATGCCGTTGAACAGCAGCACCATGCCGATCAGCCCCGGGGCGATGTAGACGTCGTAGGGGATGTAGGTGTCGTAGGGCGGTGCGATGGCCACGCCGAACACGTTGCGGAACCCCGCCGCGAACACGGCCAGCCACAGCACCGGCCGCACCAGCGCCGACACCAGCCGCCCCTTTTGCTGCAGGAACTTCAGCAGCTCGCGGGCGACGATGGCCCACAGCGCCTGCAGCGCGTGGGGCAGGCCGCTGCGCCGCGCCAGGGGGGCATCGGCCGCGGTGGGCAAGGGCTCGCTGCGGGTGGCGGTCACGGCTTGGCCTTGCAGGTGGATTCGGCCGCGTCGGTGCCGAGGGTGTCGAGGATGTTCTTCGGGTGCATCATGCCGTCCACCGGGGCGAGGGCCAGCACGCCCATGCCGTCGGTCATCATCAAAGGTTGCCGCAGCTGGCGGTCCCAAGGGCGAAAGCTCAGCCGCACGCCCTTGAAGCCGTCGAGCGCGAACGCGGGGTCGGCAAAGGCCTTGGTGAGCGCGGCGCCGTCGGGCTTGGCCGCCGAGGTGAGCGCGGCCTGCAGCACGGCCTTGGTGGCGATGTAGGCCGCCCAGTCGGGGCCGGTCATGCGGCGCTTGGCGCTGCGCTCGAAGCGGCGGTCCAGTTGCGGCGCGCCGAAACGCTGAAAGCGCGCGCCCCAGGCCTCGGCCACCAGCCCCGCGTCGCCCACCACCGGGCGCGGCAGCGCGGTGTTGTAGGGCAGGCCGCGGGCGAACTCGCCGTCGCTGTCGACGACCCACACCACGTCGTACTCGCCGGCGGTGGCGCTGGTCAGCAGCAGCGCATTGCCCAGCTCGCGCTCGCGCGGGTCGCCCGACAGCTTGTAGGGTTTGGTTGCGACGACCTTCAAGCCATAACGCTTCAGGGCGGCCTGGGCCAGGGCCAGCCGGGCCTGGTCGTCCGGGCGCGGCCCGTGCAGCAGCAGCACGCGGCCCCACTTGCGGGCCACCAGGGTTTGCGCCACGGCGTCGGCGCGCATGCGGTGGCCGGGCAGCGTGTGGTAAAGGTTGGGCAGGCAGGCCTGCTGGCGCGGGGCCTCGGCGCCGTCGCCTGCGTTCAGCAGCGGGATTTTCACCGCGCTGCCCGCGCTCACGATCCAGTCGGCCGGCAGGTCCAGCACCACGGCGCTGGCGCCGGCCTTTTCGAGTTGCTGCAGCGCCGCGCGGGCCGCGGCGGCGTCGGCCACCTCGCGGCGGTCCAGCGTCACCTTGAGCTTGGCGGCGTCGAGCTCGAACTGGCTTTCCTTGATGGCCATCTCGACCGCCTGCGACAAGGGCCCGCCCGGGTGGCCTGGGTAGGCTTGCTCGACCCGCTTGGGGTCCAGCCGCTCGTCGTCCTGGCGCTGGATGAAGCCCATGCGCAGGTCGGCCGCGTGCGCGGGCAGCGCGGTCCACAAGGCGCCCGCGGCGAGTGCCGCGGCCAGCAGCGGGGTGCGGCGCTCAGTCATCCACGTAGACCCCATACGGCACCCGGCCCACCGGCACGGTCTTCAGTGCCTTGCCGGCCACGGTGTCGATCACGGTCATGTCGTCGGACAGCCCGTTGACCACGTAAAGCCGGCTGCCGTCGCGGCTCTGGCCCACGCCCCAGGCGCGCTTGCCCACCAGCACCTGGCGGGTGGTCTTGCGGCTGGCGATGTCGACAAAAGCCACGTGGTTGGCCTTGCCCAGACCCACGTACATGGTCTTGCCGTCGCGAGAGCGCTCGATGCCCACCGGCGTGATGTCGTCGGCGCGCATGCCCTTGACCTCGAACGGGACCGTGGCCACCACCGTGAGGTCCTTGGTCGAGATGATGCTGACGCTGGCGCCCAGCTCGCCGGTGACCCACAGCTCGCTGCCATCGGCGTTGAACGCGAAGCGCCGCGGGCGCTTGCCCACCGGGATGTTCTTGACCACGGCGTAACTGCTGGCGTCGACCACGTGGACCATGTTGGCCACCTCCGAGGTCACGTAGATGCGCTTGCCGTCCGGCGACACCTTCACACCCTCCGGCTCTTCGCCGATGGGCACGCTCTTGATCTGCTTCTTGGCCACCAGGTCGAAGACGTGCAGGGCGCCGTCTTCTTCTGCCGACACGTAGGCCAGCTTGCCGTCGGGCGACAGGTCGAAGGCCTCGGGGTCGTCGCCGATGGGGATGCGGTCGACCGACTTGCGCGTGGCCAGGTCGATGACGTCGGCGCGACCGGAATCGCTGCAGGCCACCATCAGCCGCGTGCCGCCGGCCACCGGCTGCAGGTGGCGCGGGCGTTTGCAGGTGGCGATGGTGCCGGTCACCGCCAGGGTCTTCACGTCCACCAGCGTCAGCGTGTGGTCCTTTTCGCTGGTGACGTAGGCCAGGCCCGTGGGCGTGCGCGGTTGGGCCTGCACGGTGCTCGTGAGCGCCAGTGCCAGCGCCGGCGCGCCCAGAACGGCGGCCAAGGCAGCGGCGGTGGCGTGGTTGGAAAGGCGTGCCCGAGTGGATGCGCTCATGGTGATGGGGGTGCGGTGCACAGGTGGGGGAAGCATCGATTGAACAGGCGCCCGGCGCCAAAGTTCAGGGCATTCTTCCCGGCGGGCCCCCGGGCGAACCCTGAGTGGCTTGGATGAACGCGGCCTCCAGCGTGGGCCCGCCCAGCGCGGTGGTGACCTCGGCCGGTGTGCCGTCGCACAGCAGCCGGCCCTTGTGCAGCACGATGACGCGGTCGGCGGACTCGGCCTCGGGCACCAGGTGGCTGGCCCACAGCACGCTGACCTGGCGCAGTCGAACTTCCTCGTGCAGGCCGTGCAGCAGGTCGCGGCGCGACTTGGGGTCCAGGCCCACCGTGGCCTCGTCCATCAGCAGCAGCTGCGGCCGGTGCAGCAGGGCCCGCACCAGCTCGACCTTGCGGCGGTTGCCACCGGACAGTTCGCGCACGGCCCGGCCCAGGTCGGCGGTCAGGCCATAGCGCTGGGTTTCTTCGGCGATGCGCTGCGCGGCCACGGCGCGCGGCAGGCCGTGCAGGTCGGCCTGGAACTGCAGGTTGCGCGCGACCGTCAGGTCCAGGTCCAGCGACTGCTGCTGGAACACCACGCCAATGTGTGTCAAGGCCTTGCGCACACTGCTGCGCATCGACAAGCCGGCCACCTCGACGTCGCCCTCGTCCGCGGCGAACAGGCCGGTCAGCACCTGGAACAGCGTGGACTTGCCCGCCCCATTCGGCCCGAGCAGGGTGACGAAGCTGCCGCGGTCGACGGTGAAGCTGAGCTGGTCCAGCGCCACGCGGTCGCCGTAGCGCTTGGTCAGGCCTTGCACGGCCAGCATGGGGGCGGGGTGTTGACGGGTGGCATCAGCGGGGCTCACAACTCGATCTCCATGCCGTCGTACACGGCCTCCACGGGATGCGGGACGGGTGGGGCGCGGCCGGGGGTCACCTGCACCAGCACCTGCGCGCTGGCGGCGTCTTCCCCGGCCGGGGCCGCGCCGGGCCACCCACTGCCGTCCACCAGCAGGCAGTCGGCTTCCAGCAGGTGGGCCTGGATGCCGCCGCAACGCGGCACCGGACCCGGAGAGTAGAACAGACGCTGGCCGCTGCGCAGGTCTTCCACGACCACGGCGATGTGGTCGCCGGCCTGTGCGTTCTGGTGGGCCGAGTGGGGTGGCAGCTCGCCGGGCACGGCCAGCGCGGTGAACCGCAGGCCGGCAACGCCGGGCACCGTGAAGTCCGCCTGAGCGGCGTCCCCCGCCACCGGCAGCACCTGCCAGCGGATGCCGCAGTAATGCTGCAGCACGTTGAGCAGGGGCAGCCCGGTGGTCAGGTCTTCGAACACGCCAGGCGTGGCGATGACGTTCAGCGGCGGGCCGTCGCGCAGGCCCAGCAGCCCGGCCACGTGGTCGATGTGGGCGTCCATCAGCACGACCGCGGCGATGGGGCTCGCGCCGCTCGGCCGCGCGTGCAGCTGGGGCGTGCTGCGCCGTTGCTGGCCGATGTCCGACGAGGCGTTCAGCAACACCCAGCGCTCGCCGTCGTCGGACACGGCGATGGCGCTGTGCGTGCGCTGGGGGTCGGGCGCGCCTGCATTGCGTGCCGGGTGGCTGGCGGTGGTGCCACTGCCCAGGACCAGGATCTTCATGAACGATGCAGAAAGGCGGTGCGGGAAACGCGGTGCGGGAGCAGGCGGTGCGGAAAACGGCGAATCGCCGAGGCCACAATTGCAATCTCCATGCCGAACGATTCACCCGCGCCGACGCTGCCCGCCCCTCGGTATTTGCCCTTAGACCACGGCCATGCCATGGCCTGGTTCGAATGTGGCTCACCCGATGATCCTCCGGTGCTGGTGCTGCATGGCGGCCCCGGCGGCCGCAGCCGCGCCGCCAGCCTGGCCTGGTTCGACGGGCTCAGGGTGCGTTGCATCGCCTTCGACCAGCGGGGCTGCGGGTTGAGCACGCCCGCGGGCGGCTGCGAGGCCAACACGCTGGACGACCTGGTCGACGACATCGAGCGCCTGCGTGGCCACCTGGGCCTGGACGCCTGGGCGGTGGCCGGTGGGTCCTGGGGGGCGACCGTGGCCGTCAGCTACGCGGCGCGGCACCCGGCGCGGGTGCGTGGTTTGTTCCTGCGCAGCAGTTTCCTGGGCAGCGTCGAGGAGGTGGCCCACTTCTTTGCGGCCTGGCCCCGCTGGCTGGGCGAGGACGGCGCCCGGTTCCTCGGCTGGCGGGATCAGCGCCCGGTGCCCGACCCGGTGGCCTTGCTCCAGCACGGCACAGCCGCGTCCAGCGCTGGCACAGGGTATGCCCTGAGGGCGGCGCGCATTGCCTGGGCGTGGGACGCCTATGAGCAGTGGCAGTCGCGCCCGGGCGGCTGCGCAGCACACCCCGACGCCCGGCTGGACCTGGCCGCGGCCGAGCGGTTCGCGGCCGACCCCGCCACCCCGCTCGGCCTGCCGACGCCGCTGCGGGTGCAGTGGCATTACCTGCGCCAGCGCTGCTTCCTCACGCCGGAGCGCATGGCGGCGCAACTGCAGGTGCTCGACCAGCGCCTGCGTGCCGTGCCGGTGAGCCTGGTGCATGGCGACGCCGACGCGGTCTGCGACGTGGGCGTGGGACGCGGTCTGGCGCAGCGCTGGCCGCATGCCCGGTGGTGGCCGGTGCCCGGTGCTGGCCACGCGATGGACGCGCCGGTGATGCGCGCGGCCCTGGTCAACGCCGCCCGGCACTGGGTGGCGGACGCCACGGCCTGATGGGCTCAGGGCGGGTCGCCGGCATCGCCGGCGGGGTCGGGCGCCTTGGTGTTCCAGCGCAGCTTGCGGTAGATGGTGTTGCGGCTGATGCCCAGCCGCTTGGACGCCTCGGAGATGTTGCCGCCCGCGGCGTCCAGCGCCTGCTGGATCATGGCGATCTCGGCCTGCTGCAGCGTCTGGCCGAAGGCAGCGGGCGCGCCGGGGTCGCCGGCGTGGTGAGCCACCGGGGCCACCGGGGCGCCCTTGGTCACATCGCTCACATCGGTCGCATCGGCCACAGAGGCCGCAACCCCGCTCAGCGGCTCGCACACCGGCTCGGTCGACACCGCATTCGCGCGGGTGGCATCGCGCGGCACATCGGTCTGGGCTGGGCGGCCATGGCCGACCGCGGCCGGGCCCGAGCCCGCCGCGGCCGGCCGGTCCAGGTCCTCCAGAAAATCGTCTGGCAGGTGCTCCGGCAGGATTTGTGGCTCGTCGGCGGCCATCACCGCGGCCGTGCGCAACACGTTCGACAGTTGCCGCACATTGCCGGGCCAGGCACAGCGCTGGAACATCCCCATCACCGCGGGGCTGATGCCCGGCGCGCGGTCGCCAGCCTCGGCGGCCAGGATGCGCTGCGCCACCGCGGGCAGGTCGCTGCGCTCGCGCAGCGCGGGCAGGCGCACGGCCAGGCCGTTGATGCGGTAGTACAGGTCTTCGCGGAACTCGCCGCGCTCGATCATGTCGCGCAGTGGGCGGTGGGTGGCCCCGATCACGGCGATGTCCACCGGAATCACCTTGTGGCTGCCCAGCGGCGTGACGCTGCGCTCCTGCAGCACGCGCAGCAGGCGGGCCTGCAGGCTGGCCGGCATGTCGCCGATCTCGTCCAGGAACAGCGTGCCGCCGTTGGCCTGCACGATGCGCCCGTGGCTGCCCTTGCGCTTGGCGCCGGTGAAGGCGCCTTCCTCGTAGCCGAACAGCTCGGCCTCGATCAGCGACTCGGGGATCGACGCGCAGTTCACCGCCACGAAGGCCTGCTTGGCGCGGTCCGAGTCCTGGTGGATGGCGCGGGCCAGCAGCTCCTTGCCGGTGCCGGTTTCGCCGAGGATCAGGATCGGGATGTCGCGGTTCAGCACCCGGCGCACCTTGCCCACCACCGCCTCGATCTGGCCGTCGCCGGTTTGCAGGAAGGCCAGCCCGGACGGGCGCCGTGCCGTGCTGGCGTGCGCCGGGTCCGCGGTCAGGCCGGGACGCGCCGCGGGCGACAAGCCGGCGTCGGCGGGTGCAGCCTCTGCGGCGCCCGGGCCGGGCGCGGCCGCGCGGTCGCCGTCGCTGGCGGCGTCCAGCCCGCGCATCAACATCGATGTGGGACCGCTGATGCGCGGGCTCACGTACAGCAGCCGACCGTCGGGCAAGTGGAGCTGCATGGGCAGCGCCAGCGGCGAGCGCAGGTGGTCGAACACCGCCGCGGTGGAGGTGCCGAACAGGCTGGTCAGCGTGTGGTTGCGCACCGCCGCCATGCTCAGACCGATCTGGTCGAGCGCGCTGCGGTTGGCGCCCATCATCTTGCCGTCCGGCCCCACGACCACAATGCCTTCGAGCAGCGTGCCGATGAACTCGTTGCGGCTGTGGAAGTGCAAGCGCAGGCGGTCGGTGTAGTCGTCCGTCAGCCAATGGTTTTCGATCATGCGCGCCGACATGCGCACCAGCCCCATCGTGTGCTGGTGGTAGCTGCGGTGGTCGCCGGTCACGTCCAGCACGCCCAGCATGTTGCCGCGCGGGTCGAAGATGGGCGCGGCCGAACAGGTCAGGAAGCTGTTGGCGTGCATGAAGTGCTCGGCCGCGTGGACCAGCGTGGGCGTCTCGGCGAACAGCGTGGTGCCGATGGCGTTGGTGCCCTTGGAATGCTCGGCCCAGTTGGCGCCCGGGCTCAGCGCGACCTTGTCGGCGCGCTGCAGGAAGTCGTCATCGCCCACCGTGTGCAGCACCGTGCCCTGGGCATCGGTCAGCACGATCATGCTGTTGGTGTTGATGATCTGTTCCAGCAGCATTTCCATGACCGGCGCCGCGCGGCTGGACAGGCGCTGGTTGCGGTCGCGGGCGACGGCCAGGTCGCTGCGCATCAGCGGCTCGTAGTCGGGCCGCTCGATGCGCGACAGGCCGAGCGCGGCGCAGCGCTGGTGCGATTCCTCGATCAGGGCCAGCCGGCGCGGGTGCTGAACATTGCCCAGCGGCACGTCCTTGACAACGAGGTCCTGACGCGCTCGGGAACCGCCGCCCGCGGACGTGTTGACTGCCATGTGTGGTGTTCCTGTGGTCGAGACGGAAGCGTTCAGCGCTGCAACGGCCGGATGGACCGGCGGTCTCGGCAGGACGCAGGCCGGATGGGCATTGCACGGCGCGGCGTTGTCTCGTTATGGAACAGCCGCGCTCACCAAGCCCCGCAAGGGTCGTCGAAGGCAAGGGGTTTGTCCATTGGGAGTCGCCGCAGGGGCCGGTCACGGCGGGGCCATCTCCGGGTCAATGCCAGGGTCTGAGGCGGTGTCGCCAGGCCCCGCGGCCACCACCAGGCGCCCCGCGGTCTGCGGCACGCTGTGGCACATGGTTTGCAGTCAAGGGCCTGTTGTGTGCCCGGTGGGACACCCGGCTCGCCCCCCGTTCCGGCCCCATCCCGGCCCCCGCCGACGATCAAGACCACCACAGGAGACCTCTCGATGTTCCGCATGCCCCATCGCCTTGCCGCCGCCCTCGCCGCCCTGGCCACCACCGCCGCGCTGGCCCACGGCGACGTCACGCCCCAGGCGGTCGACACCAAGGAGCTGCCCTCGCTGGGCGAGCAGTGGCGCGCCGAGAACCCCTTCCGCAAGAACGAGGCAGCCATTCGCATTGGCACCTCGGCTTACAACCAGAATTGCGCGCGCTGCCACGGGCTGGAGGCCATCTCCGGGGGCATCGCGCCCGACCTTCGCAAGCTCGACAACGACTGCGCCGGCCTGAAGGACGCCGCCCGCAAGGCGAGTTGCCAGAAGGAAATGGACGACTACTACGTGAGCACGGTGCGCCGCGGCAAGGTGCGCAACGGCGCGGTCTACATGCCGCCGTTCGAGGGCACGCTGAATCAGGAAGCCATGTGGTCGATCAAGAGCTACCTGGAAACCCGCCGCGAGAAGCCGCTGTGACCCGCGCACAGCCTCCGTTGGCACGTCACCTGAGCCGCCGCCGCCTGCTCGGCGGTGCCGGCGCCGCCGCGGCGAGCCTGGCCGGCGCCAGCCTGTGGTGGCCCGCCTCGGCGTCGGCCACGCCGATGGCGAAGGTGCGCGAGCGCGGCAGCCTGGTCGTCGGGCTTTACAACGACATGCCGCCGTTCCACATGGGCGGCAAGGGCATCGACGTCGACCTGGCGCAGGCGCTGGCCGAGGCGCTGCAGCTCAAGCTCACGCTGCTGCCGTTCAACGCCGACGAAAACATGAACGATGACCTGCGCAACATGGTCTGGCGCGGGCATTACCTGGGCTTCGGGCCGGCCGACGTGCTGCTGCACGTGCCGGTGGACAAGCCGCTGATGGACGCGACGCCGCAGTGTTCGTTCTTCGGGCCGTACTTCCGCGAACGGGTGGTGATGGCGCGCAACCTCGCCAAGCTGCCCAAGCTGGAGCAGCTCAGCGACCTCGGCCTGGAAACCGTGGCCGTGCCCGGCCAAACCCTGGCGGGCTGGCTGATGATCGGTGCGGAGGGCGGCAAGTACCGCAACCAGCTGCGCACCAAGCTGAAGGACGGGGTGGAGGCCGCGCAGCTGATGGTCGCCGGCGAGGTCCATGCCGCCGCCGGCCTGATCAGCGAGCTGCAGTCGGTGGTGCGCGACGACCCGCGCTTTGCCATCGACGCGCTGCCCATGCCGCGGGCCCCGCGCGACGGCTGGGCGGTCGGCATGGCCGTCAAGAAGGACTCGACCGAGTTGGCGCAGGCCCTGCAGGGCGCGGTCAATGAGCTGTCGAAGAGCGGCCGCTTGAAGGACATCTTCCGCGCTGGTGGCGTGACCTGGCGGCCGGTCTAGCCGGCCCGGCGTCCCGACCCCGCCCCGCCCCGCCGCCGGCTCGCCCCCGGCGGCTTTTTGTTGCCTGGGCGCGCAGTTCGCGCGTCCACGCGCCGCGGCCGCGGCCGCCATGCCACAACCCGGCTGCTGCACCACGGAGCAGTCGGCATGTCCCTCTAGGGTTTTACCTATGTTTATGCATGCATAGCATGGGCACATCATTTCATCGCCCAAAAGCCCGCGGTCGGGCTTCGCTTTGAAAGGCCCTCATGCAGAAGACGCTTCACATCAACCCGGACAAGTGCACCGGTTGCCTCCAGTGCGAAATGGCCTGTTCGTTCGAGAACTACGCCACCTTCACACCCAGCAAGTCGCGCATCAAGGTGTTCGACTTCCATCACACCGGCCGCAAGGTGCCCTATACCTGCACGCAATGCGATGAGGCCTGGTGCCTGCACGCCTGCCCGGTCGAGGCCATCACCATCGACCACCTGACGGGCGCCAAGGTTGTCAACGAAGCCACCTGTGTCGGCTGCAAGGTCTGCACGATCAGCTGCCCCTTCGGCACGATCAACTACGTGCAGGAAACCGGCAAGGTCCAGAAGTGCGACCTCTGCGGCGGCGAGCCGGCCTGTGCCGAAGCCTGCCCGACCGGTGCCATCACCTATGTGGACGCCAACTGGACCGGTCTGAACAAGATGCAGGCCTGGGCCGACAAGCTGGGCAACCAGCCCGGCGTCTGATCCCACCACCCACGCATTCAAGGAGTACACACATGTCCTGGGCTGGAAAAATCCTCCGAGTCAACCTCACCACCGGCACCGTCACGTCCGAGCCGCTGAACATGGGCTGGGCCAAGCAGTACCTCGGCTCCCGCGGCCTGGCGAGCAAGTACCTGATCAGCGAGATCGACCCCAAGGTCGACCCGCTGTCGCCGGACAACAAGATCATCTGGGCCACCGGCCCGCTGACCGGCACCATGGCCTCGACCGGTGGCCGCTACACCGTGGTCACCAAGGGCCCGCTGACGGGTGCCATCGCCTGCTCCAATTCGGGCGGCTACTTCGGCGCCGAGCTGAAGTTCGCCGGCTGGGACATGGTGATCTTCGAAGGCAAGTCGCCGAAGCCGGTCTACCTGGTCATCAACGACGACACCGCCGAACTGCGCGACGCCGCCCACCTGTGGGGCAAGACCGTCTGGCAGACCGAAGAGACCATCAAGACGCAGCTGCAGGACCCGCTGATCCGCGTGTCCAGCATCGGCGGCGCGGGCGAGAACCTGGTGCTGTACGCGGCCGTGGTCAACGACCTGCACCGCGCGGCCGGCCGCTCGGGCGTGGGCGCGGTCATGGGCTCGAAGAACCTGAAGGCGATCGCTGTGCGTGGCACCAAGGGCGTGGGCAACATCGCCAACCCCAAGGAGTTCATGAAGACCACCTTCGAGAAGAAGAAGATCCTCGCGGACAACGCCGTCACCGGCCAGGGCCTGCCCACCTATGGCACCCAGGTGCTGATGAACGTCATCAACGAGGTGGGCGCCATGCCCACCCGCAACCACCGCGACGTGCAGTTCGAAGGCGCCAAGGACATCTCGGCCGAAGCGATGGCCACGCCGCGCAAGACCGACGGCAAGAAGCCGCTGGTCACCAACCAGGCCTGCTTCGGTTGCACCATCGCCTGCGGCCGCATCCAGAAGATCGACCAGAGCCACTTCACCGTGCAGAACAAGCCGCAGTACTGGGGCGCCTCCGGCGGCCTGGAGTACGAAGCGGCCTGGGCGCTGGGTTCGGCCAACGGCGTGAACGACCTGGACGCGCTGCAGTACGCCAACGTGCTGTGCAACGAGCACGGCATGGACCCGATCAGCTTCGGCGCCACCATCGGCGCCGTGATGGAGCTGTACGAGATGGGCGTGCTGACCAAGGAGCAGATTGGCATCGAGGCCAAGTTTGGCTCGGCCCAGGCGCTGGCCCACTTCGCCGAGATCACGGCCACCGGCACCGGCTTCGGCGTGGAGATCGGCCAGGGCTCGAAGCGCCTGACCGAGAAATACGGCCACCCCGACCTGAGCATGACCGTCAAGGGCCAGGAATTCCCGGCTTACGACGGCCGCGGCATCCAGGGCATCGGCCTGGCCTACGCCACCAGCAACCGCGGCGCCTGCCACTTGCGCGGCTACACCGTGGCCTCCGAGGTGCTGGGCATCCCGGTCAAGACCGACCCGCTGGAAAGCGAAGGCAAGCCCGAGCTGGTCAAGGCATTCCAGGACGCGACTGCCGCCTTCGACTCGGCCGGCATCTGCATCTTCACCAGCTTCGCCTGGGGCCTGGCCGACGTGCAGCCGCAAGTGGCCGCCGCCTGCGGCGAGGAGTTCACGCTCGAGAACCTGAGCGAGATCGGCGAGCGCATCTGGAACATGGAGCGCGAGTTCAACAACGCCGCCGGCTTCACCGCCAAGGACGACTCGCTGCCCAAGCGCCTGCTGACCGAGCCGGCCAAGACCGGCCCGGCCAAGGGCCTGGTCAGCAAGCTGCCCGAGATGCTGCCGAAGTACTACGCCGTGCGCGGCTGGGACCCGGAAGGCCGCCCGACCAGCGAGACCAAGAGCCGACTCGGCCTCTGACCCCCGCTGCGTTGACATGACGAGGGGCGGTTGCAAGACCGCCCTTTGTCTTGGTGAACCCCACCTCCCCACGGAGACACCACACGATGAAGCACCTGATCCTGGGCGCGGGCCCGGCCGGCGTGATCGCGGCCGAAACCCTGCGCAAGCTGCGCCCCACCGACGAGATCACCATCGTCGGCGACGAGCGCGAGGCCCCGTACTCGCGCATGGCGATCCCTTACCTGCTGATCGGCAACGTCGGGGAGGACGGCACCCACCTGCGCCACGGCGCCGGCCACTTCGAGCGCCTGCGCATCGCGCTGAAGCAGGGCCGAGCCACCGCGGTGGACGCCCAGGCCCGCAGCGTGACGCTGGACGACGGCAGCACCCTCGGCTATGACCGGCTGCTGATCGCCACAGGCTCCAAGCCCATGAGCCCGCCAATCCCCGGCATCGATGGCCTGGGTGTCCACCCGTGCTGGACGCTGGAGAATGCGCGCGAGATCATGAAGCTCGCCAAACCCGGTGCGCGGGTGCTGCAGATGGGCGCCGGCTTCATCGGCTGCATCATCATGGAAGCCCTGGCCGTGCGCGGCGTGCAGCTGACGGTGGTCGAGATGGGCGACCGCATGGTGCCGCGCATGATGGGCCCGACCGCCGGCGGCATGATCAAGGACTGGGTCGAGTCCAAGGGCGTGAAGGTCCACACCGGCACCAAGGTCGAGGCCATCGAGCGGCCGGCCGCGGCCGGTGCCCAGACGCTGCTGAAGGTGCGGCTGTCCAGTGGCGAGGTGCTGGACGCCGACCTGGTGATCAGCGCCACGGGCGTTCGCCCGAACATCGGCTTCCTTGAGCACAGTGGCATCACCTGCCTGCAAGGCGTGCTGACCGACGAGCACCTGCAAACCAACGTCGAGGGCATCTACGCCGCCGGCGACTGCGCTGAAGCCTTCGACAAGGTCAGTGGCAAGACCATCGTCAGCGCCATCCAGCCCAATGCCGCCGACCAGGCGGTGGTGGCGGCCAAGAACATGGCGGGCGTCGGCTTTCCCGACCGCCGCGCCGCGTTGACGGGCGTCACGCAAATCAACGTGCTCGACACGCTGGGCATGATTTCCACCAGCTTTGGCAACTGGGAGGGCGTGCCCGGTGGCGAGCGGGTCGAGCTGACCGACCGCGCGAACGGCCGTCACCTGATCCTGCAGTTCGACGGCGAGGTCATGGTGGGTTGCAACAGCATCGGCTGGACCCAGCACGTGGGCGCGATGCGCGGCCTGGTCGAAGGCCGGGTGCCGCTGGGCGAGTGGAAGTCCAAGTTGATGCACGACCCGACGCTGCTGATGTCCGCCTACCTGGCCTGCGCGCAGGCGCAGTCGCAGCCCGCCCACCTGAAGGCCGCCTGAGCGCCATGCCGACACCGTGAACATCACGTTCAAGCTGTACGCCAGCCTGGGCGACTACCTGCCCGCCCACCGCCAGGGCAACGAGGTGCAACTGACGCTGGCCGACGGCACCTCGGTGGCCCAGGTCATCGAGCCCTTGGGCATGCCGCAGAAGCTGGTGCACCTGGTGCTGGTCAACGGGGTGTACGTGCCGCCCGAGCAACGGCTGTCGCGCGTGCTGGTGGACGGCGACGTGCTGGCCATCTGGCCGCCGATCGCCGGCGGCTGAGCGCCGACCGCGGGATGCAGAGCCACTACCCCAGCGAGTTCGAGCGCGACATGGGCTGCACCGCGGCCGAGTGGCTTGGTTGGCTGCCGGGGGCGGTGCGCGGCCGCGCGATCACGCTGGGCGCCGCGGGCCCGGACACGGCACGGGTGCAACTGGACGAGCAACCCGACAGCGCCCTGTGGCTGCAGTGGCAACCCCAGCCACCCCGGCGCATTGCCTTGATCACCCTGCCGCGGCTGGCCGTGCGGTTTCGCTTCGAGCAGGTGGGCAGCGAGGCCCGGCACGCCTTCATGCGCTACTTCGACCTGTACACGCAGCGCGGCGGCGGCTGAGGCCGTTGGGCGCGCGGGGTTTGCCCGGCCCGCTCAGCCCGCCATCAGCACCAAGGCGATGCCCACCGCCGCCGGCAGCGCCTGAACGAACAGGATCTTGCGGCTGGCGGTGGCCGCGCCATACAAACCGGCCACCAGCACACAGCCGAGGAAGAACAGGCTGACGGCCTGGCCGGCCGCACCCAGCATCAGCGACCAGAACAAGCCCGCGGCCAGAAAGCCGTTGTACAGGCCCTGGTTGGCGGCCAGCACCTTGGTGCTGGTGGCCATCTCCTGCGTGGTGCCAAAGGCGCGTCGGCCGGCGGGTCGGTCCCACAGGAACATTTCAAGCACCAGGATGTAGACGTGGATCAGGCCGACCAGCGCGATCACGGTGTGGGCTGCCATGCGCATTCGGGTGCCTCCTGGCGGGTTGCGATGCGCCGATTGTGGCGTGGTGGCTTCAGGCCTTGGGAGGCGGGCTCACCGGGGTGCGCAGCGCCAAGGGCGCGGCGGTGGCACGCGACGGGGGCCAGATCACCTCGAATTCGCCCTGCTGCCATTGCCCCACGGTGCCCGGCATCGACACCAGTTCGCTGCCGGAAAACCGCAGCCGCCCCAGCATCGTGTCGTGCGCCGTCGTGGCGATGTAGTGGCGCAGCGCCGCGCGGTCCAGACCGTGCTCCGCGACCGCCGCGGTCAGGATTTCCAGGCCCGCCCAGCCGTGCCCGGCCGACCAATGGCTGGGCGGGCGCCCGGTGTGCAACAGGTAGCGCTGGGTGTACTCGCGGGCGCCGGCGCTGGTGCGGGCGTTCCATGACCCCATGGCCATCATCGACTCGCTCAGGGCGGGGCCGAGGATGGCGCGGAAGGCCGCCGCCGACGGCCCGATGGCGATGAAGAACACCGCGGGCTTGAAGCCCAATGCGGCGGCTTGCTGCGCGATCTGCAGCGAGTGGCGGGGGTAGGTCAGCACCACGAAGGCCTCCGGGGCGCGGTCGCGCACCGACTGCACCGCGGCGCGCAGGTCGGACTGGTCGGACTCGACGCTCTGGCGCTCGATCAGCGCGATGCCGCTGCCGATCAGCGCCGTGCGCAGGCCGGCGAAGTACTCGACGCCAAACAGGTCGTTGTCGTAGATCACGCCCACGCTGCGCACGCCCTGGGCCTTCAGCAAGTCGACCAGCGCGGCGCACATGGCGCTGGGCTGCTGCAGCATCATGAAGGCGCAAGGCAGATTGAACTCCAGCAGCCGCCGCGAGCCCACGGTGGGCATCAACAGCGGGTGGCGGTGCTGGTTGGCCAGCGGGGCCACGACGAAGCTGGCGTTGGAGCCCCAGGGCGGCAGCAACAGGTCCACCCGGTCGACGCGGATGAGTTGTTCATAAGCGCGCAGGCAGGTGGCCGTGTCGCTGGTGTCGTCGATGCCGGTCAGCGCGATGGGCAGGCGGCGCTTGCCGACTTTCAAGCCGCCCTGCGCGTTGTGCTGGGCCGCCCACAACCGGTAGTTCTGCTCTTGATCGGCCTGGGCGGCGGAGGCCCAGGGGCCGGTGCGCGCCAGGGCGTAGCCCACCCGCACCGCGGCGGCGGGCTGCGCGGTGGCGGGCCAGGCCAGCGCGCTGGCTGCGGTGCCCACGGCCCACTGGGCGAAGCGCCGCCGAGGGTGCTTGCCCTGGCGGCGAGCGCGGTCGTTGCCATCGGCCGGTCGGTCGCCGGTGGGCGCGGGCGGAAGTACTGCGGTCATGGCAAGGCGCCTCGGAAGGGGCCATGGCCCAATGCGCGCATTGCACCGCAGCGCCGGGCGCCTGTCCATGGGCAAAGCGGCGCCTGTCCGATGGCGCTCACTCAACGGCGCGCGTTCAGTGGCGCAGCCGGATGCTCATGCCCATCGCCCAGTCCGCGCTGGCCGGTCGAAAGCCGCGGGTGAGGTAGAGCTCCACCCGGCGCGGACCGTCTCGCCAGGCGGTGTACGCCGTCAGTTCGCCCAGCGGGCCCAGGCGGCCCAGAGGCTCGCGCAGGTCGATGAAGGCACCGGCTTCGTTGCCAGTGGCGAGCGGGTGGGACCAGCCCACTTCGCCGTACCACGGGTTGCGGTAAGGGCGCTGCCCCGGCACGTCGCCGGTGCGGCGGTGGCCCAGGTGGCCGAAGGCGGTGCCGCGGCCCACCATCCGCAGGGCTTCCAGCTGCACCGAAACGTCGGTGCCGCCGGTGCCGAGGCCCAAGGCGCGCGACCCATTGCGGGCCTTGAACTTGACGACCAGGTCGAGCCCGGTGCGCTCGGCGTCCACCTCGCGCAGCTCAAGGCCGAGTTTCGCGAGGGCGTCGCCTTGGCCCTGAACCGTGCTGTCCCCGGCGTTCGGGCCGCCGGCGGTGTCGGGCAAGCCGCTGCCCGTGTCGCGGCTGCGCACCTGCACCCACGGCAGTTGCAGCTCGGCCAGCCAGGGGCCCCGTCGGTAGCGGCCGGTGAGCACGGTCGTGCGGATGCGGGTGGCGGTGGGTTCCCGGTAGCGCCCCGTGGATTGCTCGACGCTGAGTTGCACGTCGATCTGGCCCGGCGGCAGCGGGTCGGTCTGGGCCCGCGCCGGCAGCGCCGGGCCGGTCAGGGCCAACGCCACCAGCGGGGCCAGTGCGGCCCGCATGCGCCAAGGCAGAGCGGTCATCGCCGAGACCACGGGGCACCGAATCAGCCGCGCTTCTCTGGCTTTTCGGCTTTCTCAGGCTTCTCGGCCTTCTCCGGCTTCTCGGCCTTTTCGGCCTTTTCGGCCTTCTCTGCACGCTCAACCCGTGCCAGTTGCAACGGCGTCAGCGAGCCGCGCTTTTCGACCTTTTCAGGCTTCTCGGCCTTCTCCGGCTTCTCGGCCTTCTCGGCTTTTTCAGCGCGCTCGACGCGCGCCAGCATCAGGCCGCTCAGCGCGCTGGCGTCAAGCGTGCGGGGCGCGGTCGTGGCGTGGGCGGCGGCGGTGGCGAGGGCGATCAGGCCGAGGGCGATGGCGGTTGGGATCGGGCGGTTCATGGCAGCTCCTGGTGGGGTGGTGAGGCATCGGTGCATCCGATGCCTGACCCACAGAGGGCGATGAGATCGACCTGATACCGGCGGAAGGTGTAAGTTGTTGTGTTTACAGCCCCGTTCGGCCCCGTTCCACCACGTTCAGCGGCACACCGGGCCACGAACCGGCCGACGCAGCGCCGTCAGCGGATCCACCCCGCGCAGCTTGGTGCCCGACAGCGGCGCGGCGTTGTCGACCAGACAGCGCTTGACGCCCTCGGCGCTCAGCGAGGGCGCGCGCGCGAGCATCAAGGCGACGCTGCCGGTGACCATCGGCGCGGCCATGGACGTGCCGCTCCAGGTGCCGTAGCCGCCGGGGACCGCGCTGGTGATGGCCGCGCCCGGCGCCGCCAAGTCAATCCAGTTGCCGCGGTTGCTGAAGCCCGCCAACTCGCCCGCGGCGGTGCTGGCCGCCACGGAAATCAAGCCGTAGGCCGAGTCGGCCGCCGGGTAGAAACGCAGGCTGCCGCTGCCGTTGTTGCCGGCGGCGGCCACCACCACCGCCCCGCGGCGGCTGGTGCAGCGCGCCTTGTCGTCGTTGTAGCCGGGGTCGGCGATGTCGGCCTCCAGCGCCTTGGTCTCCGGCGGCGTGCAGGTCACGAGTCGGGCGATGGTGCCCATCAGGCCCGCGCGCTCCAGCGTGCCCAGGCTCAGGTTGATGACCTGGGCGCCGTCGTCGGTCAGCGGGTTGTGGTCCGGGTCGACGGCGTGCAGCAGGGCTTCGGCCAGCACCCAGGCGTTGCCCTCACCCTGGGGATCGAGCACGCGCAGCGGCATGATCTTCGCGCCGGGCGCCACCGTGGCCACGATGCCGGCCACGTGGGTGCCGTGCCCGAAAGCGGCGTCGTTGCGGGTGCCGGTGTCGTCGGGTGCGGTGTCCCCGTCGACAAAATCGACCCCCGGCAGCAGGCGACCCGCCAACAGCGGGTGGCTCGCGTCCACGCCGGTGTCGAGAACCGCCACGCGCACGCCCGCACCGGTCGACACGGGGTGCACCTGCGTCAGGCGCAGCGCGGCAATGGCCCATGAACTGGCGAATTCGCCGGCGCTGCCGATCGCCCAGGGGTTGTTCTTGTTGGCTTCGGGGTGGGCGTGCAGGCGGTTGGGCTCGGCGTTGACCACCGACGGGTCCGCCAGCAGCGCCTGCACCGTGGCGTCCACCGCGCCGCCGTTGACCAGCTTGGTCCGGAAGATCGGCCGGGCGCCGAAGCGCCCGGTCAAGCTCAGGCCATGGCGTTGCAGCAGCGCGCCGATGGCGTCGCTGCTGCGCAGCTGCAGCATCACTTCGCCGGGCACGGCGTCGGCGGCCTGGGCGGCGGTGCCCAGCAGGCAGCAGGCCCAGGCCAAGGCCCCGTGCCGAAGGCACAGGTGAAAGTCCACCGGTGAGCGGGGCCGACGCCCGAGCGGCCGGCCGGTGGCCTCCGGGCGGGCCAGGGTCGCCACCGGGCGGGACAGCAGGTTCAGGGTCGTCGACATCGGAGGGCTCCTGCAGGTCGCAAAGGGTCGACCCCACAGAGCAGGGTCGTGGGGTCCTGATACCGGATCGGCCCGGTGGCCGCGTGGCCTGCCATCACCAGCCGCCGTGCACGGTGTGGGCCGCCCAGAAAAACGGGTGAGGGTGCGCCTGCATCACCGCGCATTGCGCTTGCCGAAGGGCCGGCGCCAGCGGTTGACCTGCCGCAACGTTCTGATAGAAATGATACATGAGCCCAGCACTGACGGCGTCGTCGACCGGCCACAGGCTGGCCACCACCCGCTCGGCCCCAGCCAGCATGAAGGCGCGCACCAGGCCCACCAGCTCGTCGCCCCCGAGCTCTCCCGCCAGGCCGGTCTCGCAGGCGCTGAGCACGACCAGCCGCGCGCCCAGGGGCATGGACTCGATGGCCTCGGCGGTCAGCGGCCCATCGGCCAGTTGCAGCGCTGAAAACATCGGGCTGTCCTGGCGGAATCGGGCGTGGCAGGCCACGTGCAGCAGGTCGACGGGGCCGCGGGCGCCCAGGTCGCCCGCGGCCGCGGCCGTGGGCAAGGCGCCTGCCGCGTGCAGGGCGGCGGCCGTGGCCTCGTCGCCCAGCAGCAGCCGCGCCCCGGGGAAGGCGCGCGCCACCGCGTCGGCCTCGGCCCCGGCGTGGGCGAGGGCGCGGGTGTCGGCCAGCACCAGCGCCTGGCGCGGCGCCGACGCCGCCTGGCCCAGGCCGTGGGCGGCCAACTGGGCGCTGTGGGCAAAGGCGAGGTCAGTGTGTTCCACGAGGTGGCGCTGGCCGTCGTGCAGGGCCGCGAACGGCAGCGCGCCGAGCGGGCCGTCCGGCACCACCAGCACCCGCTGAACGCCCGCCCGCGGCAGGCCCAATGGCGCCCACACCATCGCGTGCAGCTCGGTCAAGGGCCGCAGCACCCGCTGGTGCAGGCGGTCCAGGTGGCGGCTCAGCGGGGCGGCGCCGTGGCGCAGCGTGTCCAGCTGAAAGCGCACGGCCTGGATGGCGCGGCGCACCTCGCGCCAGGGCGCCAGCCGGCGCCGCAGTGCCACGCCCTGCGCGCTGACCACGCAGGCGAACAGCTCGTCGTCAAGCACCCCGTACTCCACCAGGCGCTCGTCGCCCTGCAGGCGGTCGGGCAGCGGGACGGCGTGCGCCGTGGTGCCCGCTGCGCGCTCGGCGCCGGCGGCGTGTGGCCCGGTTGACGCCGACGGCGCCGCGCTGGGCATCAGTCGGGCGCGGCGGTTGGCCTCGAGCAGCGCCTGTTCCGCGCGCTGGACTTCGGCCAGCAGCGCGGGCGACGGCGGGCTGCCGTCGCCGCGGGCATGGGCGCGGCGGTACAGCCAGCCCAGGCGGGCGCGTTGGTCGCGGGTGGACTCGTCGGCCGAGGGCCGCACCGATTGCAGCAGCCGCTCGCCCAGCGCCCGGGCGCGAAACTGCTCCAGTCGCTGCAGCACGGTCGCCGCCTGGGATGGCGGGGCGCTCAGATCGCCGTGGTCCAGCGCCAGGCGCAGCAGGCCGGCGTAGGGGCTCAAGTGGTTGGCGAGGAAGGCGCTGCGCAAGTCGTCGCCGGGCAGGGCGCCTCGTTGCTGCTCGAAGCGCTCGACCGCGTCCTCGAAGCACGACCGGGCACGCGCTGCGTCGCCGTCGGCGAGCGCGCAGCGGCCGAGGGCGTCCAGGCATTGCACCTGCACCAGCAGCAGTTGCAGCGCGCGGGCCCGGTCCAGGCAGGCGTTCAGGCGCTGGCACGCCTCGGGCCGGCGGCCGAGGGCCAGCAGCAGCTCGGCCGCCACCACCTCGGCGCGCACCGCGGCCACCAAATGGCCGTGCGCGCCCAACTGCTGTGCGGCCCGCTCAGCGCCCGCCAGCGCCTCGCTCAGCGCGCCGCCTGGCAAGGCGCATTCGGCCTGCAGCACCGCGGCCTCGGCCGCGCCCACGGCGTTGTCCTGGTCGGCAAAGCCCCGCGCCGCGGCGTGCAGCGTCGCCCGCGCGGCATCGCCTTGCCCCAGCAGGCCTTGGGCGCGGGCCACCTGCAGCTGGGTCCAAGCGGCGTCGTCGGGCATG
This sequence comes from Hydrogenophaga intermedia, assembly GCA_943370175.1. Classification (GTDB taxonomy): domain Bacteria; phylum Pseudomonadota; class Gammaproteobacteria; order Burkholderiales; family Burkholderiaceae_C; genus Ideonella_A; species Ideonella_A intermedia_A. The sequence continues at coordinate 284,571 of CALRPU020000001.1, forward strand.
TCCAGTGCCTGCATCTTGGTCAGCGCGGCGCCGAGCAGGGCCAGCGCCTCGGGCAGCAGGCGCAGTTCAAGGTAGGCGTCGCCCAGCTGCTTTTCGGCGATGGCCAGGTGTTGCGGCATGTCGAGCTGCTCGTAGCGGCGGCGCGAGGACTCCAGGCCCTGCAGGGCGTCTCGGCAGCGGCCGCGCGCCAGGTTCAGCAGCGCCATGGACTCGTCGCTCAGGGCTTGCAGCACCGGCAGGCCGTGGCTTTCGGCGCGCATGCGCGCGCGCGCGCCGATGCGCTGGGCCTCGTCCAGCTCGCCGAGCGAGCTCAGGGCGTCGGCCAGCCCGATGTCGGCCATCACCGAATGCTGCGCGTCGCCCGCCCGTGCGAAGCGAACGGCGGCCTCGCGGTAGTGGCGCGCGGCGGCGCGGTAGTCGTCGCGGCGCATGTGCAAGTTGCCGAGGTTCAAGACCACCTTCGCGGCGGAGGCACGGTCGCCCAAGTGCACGAATTCATCGCGCAGGCGCGCGCCAGCCTCCGCGGCATCGGCGTGCCGGCCCAGCAGCGTCAAGGCCATCAGCTGTGGCAGTTCGGCCTGCGCCGCGTATTCTCGCTGACCGATGGCGCGAAACGTGGTGGCGGCCTCGGCGATGGCGCCCAGCGCCGCTTCCATGCGGCCCTGGGTCAGGTGCGCAATGGCCTGGGTCCAATGGGCCAGCGCGTTGAGGGTGTGGGAGGCCTCGGGGGGCGACACGCTCAGGGTGGCGCCTTGGCGGGCGGCGGGCGGTGCCTGGCGTGGCGCCTCGCGCGCCGCCTCGGCCGCCAGCGCGGCCACGCCCTCCGCGCAGCGCACGGCGCGGCTGGGTTCGCTGGTCCAGCTGGCGTAGCAGGCGTGCTTCAGCGCCCAGGCCAGCGCAAGGCGGTCCGCCGCGCCCAAGGCCGGCACGGGCTCGCCGGCCAGCAGGCGCTCAACCCAGGGGCTGCTGGCGTCCACCGTCTCAGGCCGCGGCAGGCCCCAGGGTCAGCAGCGGCAGGGTGATTTCATCGTGGCCCAGGCGCAGCACCACCTGAACCGTGCCTGCCGGGGCCGGCGCCAGCGCAAACCCGCCGAATTCATCCACGCTGGCGCTCGGGCCGTCGCGCAGCACGCCGCCCTCGCCGGGGTAGCGCAGCGCGATCAGGCCCGACTCGTCCGGCCCCAGCACCTGGCCCGACACGGTGTAGCCGGCCGGCGACTCGGCGATGCGCAGGTCGATGTCGCGGCCCTCGGCGCTGAACAGCAGGTGGCGCAGCGCCGCCGGCCCCCCTGAGCGCACGCCGAGCGCCGCGGCCGGCGCGCCCGCGCTGTCAAAGCTCAGCGTGGCCTGAACGCGGCGCAGCAACAGCCCCGCCGCCACCGCCAGACCGCCCAGGGTGAAGGGGCGGTCGGCGATGGCCGAGGCCCGGTCGATCCACCCGGGTGGGGCGTCCTGCAGGGCCAGGGCGCGGTGGATCTGCGCGAACAGGTCAGGGTCGCTCAGGTCGTTGGAAGAGGCCATGGTTCGGTCCGGTGAAGGCGTGTGGGCTCACAGAGCGACACGGCCGCGCCGTGATACGCGCGGCGCTGGGCGAGGGGGTGGCGAGAGGGCGTGGGGGCGGGCATGGCCTGTCGTTGCCGGTCGTGGCCCTGCTCATGGCCCCGCTCATGGCATCAAGCGCCGCAGCTTGTCGATGCAGCGCCCGCGCGTGGGGCCGATGCTGCCCACGGGCAGGCCCAGGCGCTGAGAGATGTCCTGGTAATCCGGGCGGTCCTGGTCGTTGAACACGGCGCGCAGCAGCGCCTGGCAGCGCTCGTCCAGCTGGTCGAAGGCCACGCGCAGGCGGTCAAGTTGTTGCAGGTCGGCCAGCGCGTCTTCCGGGATCGGGCCGTCGTCGGGCGCGTCCCAGCCGGCATCGTCGTCGTCGACGGGGCTCATCGACACCTGACGGCGGCTGCGCTCGCGCAGCAGCCAGGCCTCGCGCTTGGCCGTGGTCACCACCCAGGCCTGGACCCGACTCGGGTCGTTCAAGCGCGGCAGGTGGTCGTGCAGGCGAACAAACACGGTCTGGAAGACGTCGGCGGCGGTGTGCTCGTCCAGCCCGGCGCGCATCACCACGGTGTAGATCAGGCGCTGGAAGCGCAGGACCAAGGCGCGCCAGGCCGCCGGGTCGCCGTCGCGGGCCCGCGCGACCAGGGCAGCGTCCTGATCAGAAATTGTTGAATCCATCACAGTCGATACACCCAGGCCATGGCAGGGCATGTTAACCATGTGAGCCCAGGTCTGGGCAAGCCGCCGACGGCCTCAAGCGCCCCGCCGCGCTTCAGGCGCCGGGCGGCCCGCACCCGGAGGTGGGCCTCCCCGGCCGGTCCTGCGCGCGCCGGCGGGCCACGCGCGGAGGTGCGGTCATCCCAAGGCGTGGGGCGAACGGGCGTGAAAAAGGGGCCCGCGGGCCCCTTCACGGGTCATGGACCCCAGGTCAACCTGGCGTCAGTGCCGGCTCACTTGCCGCCGGGCACCTTGCCTTCCACGCCCTTGACGTAGAACTTGATGCCGCCCAGGAATTTGTCGTCGGCGATCTCGTCCTTCTTCAGGATTTCCTTGCCGTCCTGGCCGACGATCGGGCCCTTCCAGATGGCGAAGCTGCCGTCCTTCAGGCCGGCCTTGATCGTGTCGATCTTGGCCTTGGTTTCGGCGGGCACCACGTCGTTGATCGACACCAGGTCGATCGTGCCTTCCTTGACGCCCCACCAGCTGGCGGTGCCGCCGGTCCACTTGCCTTCCAGGGCCTCGCGGGTGGCCTGGATGTAGTACGGGCCCCAGTTGATGATGGCCGAAGCGAGGTGGGCCTTCGGGCCGTAGGCGGTCATGTCCGAGTCCCAGCCGAAGGCGTACTTGCCGGCCTTCTCGGCCGTCTGCAGCACGGCGCTGGAGTCGGTGTTCTGGAACAGCACGTCGGCGCCGCCGTTGAGCAGCGACTGCGCGGCCTCGGTTTCCTTCGGCGGGTTGAACCACTCGTTGACCCAGACCACCTTGGTCTTGACCTTCGGGTTCACGCTCTGCGCGCCCATCGTGAAGCTGTTGATGTTGCGGATGACCTCGGGAATCGGGATCGAGCCCACCACGCCCAGCGTGTTGGACTTGGTCATCGTGCCGGCGATCACGCCGGCCATGTACGCGCCCTCGTAGGTGCGGCTGTCGTAGGTGCGCATGTTCTCGGCCTGCTTGTAGCCGGTGGCATGCTCGAACTTCACGTCCTTGGCGTCCGGGGCGACCTTCAGCATCGGCTCCATGTAGCCGAAGGTGGTGCCGAAGATCAGCTTGTTGCCCTGGCTGACCATGTCACGGAACACGCGCTCGGCGTCGGCGGCCTCGGGCACCTTCTCGACGAAGCTGGTCACGACCTTGTCGCCGAATTCCTTCTCGATGGCCTTGCGGCCATTGTCGTGGGCGAAAGTCCAGCCACCGTCGCCCACCGGGCCGACGTAGGCGAAGGCGATCTTCAGCGGCTCGGGCTTCGGCGGCGCAGCCGAAGCGGCGGCGGCCGGGGCCGAAGCCGGGGCCGCGGCGGCCGGCGCGGCTTCTTCCTTCTTGCCGCAGCCCACCAGCGCGGCGGTGGCCGCCAGGGTGGTCCAGCCGGCCAGCGTCAGCAGCCTGCGTTTGGAAATCTCGCTCATGTCCAGGTTCTCCAGGGGTGGTGTGGCAGTGCGCTCGGGGTCGAGCTTGTTTCAATTATCCAGCCGAGGGGGCCGGGGTCGGCGCCCGGGCATTCAACCGCCCGGGAAGAACGGCTTGCCCAGCGAGGCCGGCATGTTGACGCGGATCCACGTGGCGTTGCGCGAGATCAGCACCAGCACGACGATGGTGGCCAGGTAGGGCAGGGCCGTCAGCAACTGACTGGGGATGTCGACGCCTTCGCCTTGCAAGTGGAACTGCAGCATCGTCACCCCGCCGAACAGGTAGGCACCCAGCAATACCCGTGCCGGCCGCCAGGTGGCGAAGGTGGTGAGGGCCAGCGCGATCCAGCCCTTGCCGGCGATCATGCCTTCGACCCACAGCGGCGTGTAGATCACCGAGATGTAGGCGCCGGCCAGGCCGCACAGGGCGCCGCCGGCCATCACCGCCAGCATGCGGATGCGGCGCACCGGGTAGCCCAGCGCGTGCGCGGATTCCGGCGACTCGCCCACCGAGCGCAGCACCAGCCCAGCCCGCGAGCGGTACAGGAACCACGCCAGGCCGATGGTCAGTGCCACCGCGACATAGACCATCGGGTGCTGGCGAAAGAAGGCCGGGCCGACGAAGGGCAGGTCCGACAGCAGCGGCACCGCGAAGTGCGGGCGCTCACCGAGCTTGGCCTGAACGAAGGGCTGCCCGATGAACGCCGAGAAGCCCACGCCGAACAGGCTGAGCGCCAGCCCGGTGGCCACCTGGTTGGTGTTCAGAAAGATGGCCAGCACCCCGAAGGCCGCGGCCATCACCGCGCCGGCCAGCGCCCCGGCGCCAAAGGCCACCCAGTCGTTGCCGGTGCTCACCGCAGTGGCAAAACCGATGACGGCGGCCACCAGCATCATGCCCTCGGCGCCCAGGTTGACGACGCCGGCGCGTTCGTTGATCAGCAAGCCCAGCGCGGCCAGCGCGAGCACCGTGCCCGCGTTCAGCGTGGCGGCCAGCAGCAATGCAAAGGAGTCCATCAGGCGTTCCCTCCGGCGGTGGTGGTGGTCGACGCGGTGGTCGTGGGGGCGGCGCGCGGCGCTGGCGGCGCCGACTTCCAGCGCAGGCGGTAGGTGATCAGCGTGTCGCAGGCCAGCAGCGTGAACAGCAGCAAGCCCTGGAACACGCCGGTCAACGATTTCGGCAGGCCCAGGCGCGACTGCGCCAGTTCGCCGCCGATGTAGAACATGCTCATCAGCACCGCCGAGAACACGATGCCCACCGGGTGCAGGCGGCCCACGAAGGCCACGATGATCGCGGCGAAGCCGTAGCCGGCCGGCACGTAGGGCGTCAACTGGCCCAGCGGCCCGGTGACTTCCAGCGCCCCGGCCAAGCCGGCCATGCCGCCCGAGCCGAGCATGGCGGTCCACAGCGCGCGGCGCGACGAGAAGCCCGCGTAGCGCGACGCCGCTGGCGCCAGCCCGCCCACCTGCAGCTGAAAGCCCGCGTAGGTGCGGAACATGAACACCCAGAAGGCCGCCACCATCAGCAAGCCGATGATCAGCCCGATGTTGACCCGGAAGCCGGTGAACAGCCGGGGGATCTTGGTGGCGTCGACGAAGGTGATGGTCTGCGGAAAGTTGTAGCCGGCCGGGTCCTTCCACGGCCCGTAGACCAGGTAGCCCAGCAGCATGTCCGCCACGTAGACCAGCATCAGGCTGACGAGGATTTCGTTGGCGTTGGCCTTGTCGCGCAGGAAGGCCACGATGGACGCCCAGGCCATGCCGCCGGCCACGCCGGCCAGCAGCACCAGCGCCACCACCCAGCGGCCGGTGTCCTTGTCGGCCATCATCGCCACGCCGCCGGCGGCGATGGCGCCGACGATGAATTGCCCTTCCGCGCCGATGTTCCACACGTTGGAGCGAAAGCACATGGCCAGGCCCAGCGCGATCAGCAGCAGCGGGGTGGCCTTCATGGCCAGCTCGCTCAGCGCATACCAGCTCTTGACCGGCTCGTAGAAGAAGACCTGCAGGCCGCGCACCGGGTCCTTGCCCAGCAGCAGAAACAGCCCAGTGCCGATGACCACCGTGATGGCCAGCGCCAGCAGCGGCGAGGCCACCGACATCAGCTTCGAGGGTTCGGGACGAACTTCCAGCTTAAGCATGGCTCACCTCCTTCGGCTGCGCCGCGGCGGCGGGCGCGCCGTCCCACAGGCCCGACATCCAGATGCCGATCTGTTCCACCGTGGCCTCCACCTTCGCAATGCTGGGCGAGACGCGGCCTTGCGCGATGACGACCAGCCGGTCGCTCAGCTCGAACAGCTCGTCGAGTTCCTCGCTGACCACCAGCAGCGCGCAGCCTTCGTCGCGCAGCTTCAGCAGTTCGCCGCGGATCAGCGCGGCCGCGCCCACGTCCACGCCCCAGGTGGGCTGGGAGACGATCAGCAGCTTGGGCCGGGCGTCGATTTCCCGGCCGACCAGGAATTTCTGCAGGTTGCCGCCGGACAGGCTCTTCGCCGCCGCGCCCGGGCCGCCGGCCTTCACGTTGAAGCGCTGGATCAGGTGCGCGGCCAGCGCGTTGACGCGGGCGGTGCGGATCCAGCCGCCGCCGCCCACCGCCTCGGTGCGCGTGAGCAGGGTGTTCTGCGCCAGCGACAGCGTGGGCACCGCGCCGCGGCCCAGCCGCTCCTCGGGCACGAAGTTCAGGCCGGCGGCGCGGCGCTGCTGCGGCGGGTGGTGGCCGATGGGCTGGCCGAACAGGGTGATGGCGCCGGGCGCGGCGCGGGTGTCTTCGCCGGACAGCGCGGCCATCAACTCCTGCTGGCCGTTGCCGGACACGCCGGCGACGCCCAGGATCTCACCGGCGCGCACCTCGAAGTCGACGTCCACCAGCGTCATGCCGAAGTGGTCCACCTTCGGCAGGCTCAGCCGCTTGACGGCGAACACCACCTCGCCCAGCGTGGCCGGTTGGTGCTGCAGCGGCGGCGGCTCGGCGCCGATCATCAGCCGGGACAGGCCGGCGTTGGTTTCGGTGCGGGGGTCGACCTCGCCGGTGACCTTGCCGCCGCGCAGCACGGTGCAGTGGTGGCACAGCGCGCGGATCTCGTCGAGCTTGTGGCTGATGTAGAGGATGCTGCAGCCCTCTTCGGCCAGCTTGCGCAGCGTGCGGAACAGGGTCTGCACGGCCTGCGGCGTCAGCACCGAGGTGGGCTCGTCCAGGATCAGCAGCTTGGGGCCCGTCATCAGCGCCCGCACGATTTCCACCCGCTGGCGTTCGCCCACGCTGAGCGTGTGCACCGGCCGCAGCGGGTCGACGTCCAGCCCGTAGTCGCGCGACACGCGGGTGATGCGCTCGGTGATGTCGGCCAGCGTGAAGGACTTGTCCAGGCCCAGCCAGACGTTTTCGGCCGCGGTCAGGGTGTCGAACAGGCTGAAGTGCTGGAACACCATGCTGATGCCCAGGGCGCGCGCTTCCTGCGGGTTGCGCACCGCCACCGGCTGGCCGTTCCAGCGGATCTCGCCTTCGTCCGGCCGCACCGCGCCGTAGATCATCTTCATCATGGTCGACTTGCCCGCGCCGTTCTCGCCCAGCACCGCGTGGATTTCGCCGGGCTTCACGCGCAGGTTCACCCGGTCGTTGGCCTTGACGGCGGGGTAGGTCTTGCTGATGTTGGTGAGTTCCAGGCGCAGCATCGGGTGTCTCCTCGGTGTTCTGGTCTTGGGGTGCGGCGTGGCGGTGGCGGTGGCGGTTCAGCCCGGCCCGTGCGGGCGTTGCGGGCCCGGGTGGCGCAGTTGCCCTGCCACCAGGCAGGCCGCGAGGTTGCGCTCGTCGGCCAGGGTCATCCAGGCGAACACGCGCTCGTGCAGGCCGCGGGCCACCGACATCCGGCGCTCGGCGACCGGGCCCACGGCCCAGTCCCACACGCACACGTCGGCCGTGCGGCCGGGCTGCAGGGAGCCGATCTCGCCGGCCAGGTCCAGGGCCTCGGCGGCGCCCAGCGTGGCGGCGTGCAGGCCCTTCCAGGCGGTCAGGCGCTCGCCCGCCAGGGCCTGCACCTTGTAGGCGTCGCCCAGGGTGCGCAGCATCGACAGGCCGGTGCCGCCGCCCACGTCGCTGGCCATGCTGACGGCCGCGCCCGCGGCCTCGGCGGCGCGCCAGCCGAACAGGCCGCTGCCCAGGAACAGGTTGGACGAGGGGCTGTGCGCCACCTGCGCGCCGGCGGCGCGCAAGGCGGCGCGGTCCTCGTCGTCCAGCCAGATGCCGTGGGCCAGCACGCTGCGCCGGTGCAGCAGGCCGGCGCGGGCGTAGACGTCGAGGTAGCTGCGGGCTTCGGGGTACAGCTCGGCCACCCACTTCACCTCGGCGCGGTTCTCGGCCACGTGGGTCTGCATGTACAGCGTGGGGTCGGCCGCGCACAGCGCGCCGGCCATGGCCAGCTGCTCCGGCGTGCTGGTGGGGGCAAAGCGCACGGTCACCGCGAAGGCGTTGCGCCCGGTGCCGTGCCAGCGGTCGATGAGGTCGATGCAGTCGCGTTCGGCTTGCGCCACGTCGTCGCGCAGGCCGTCGGGGGCAAAGCGGTTCATCAGCACCTTGCCGGTGACCAGGCGCATGCCGCGCTGGTGGGCGGCGGCAAACAGCGCGTCGGCGCTGACCTTGTGCACCGTGGGGAAGACCACCGCGCTGGTCGTGCCAGCGGCCAGCAAGGCGTCGCAGAACAGCGCCGCGCCTTCGGTGGCCACCGCCGGGTCGGCGTAGCGGCGCTCGGCCGGGAAGGTGTAGGTGTTCAGCCAGTCCAGCAGTTCGGTGCCGTAGCTGGCGATGACGTCCAGCTGGGGGCTGTGCACGTGGGTGTCGATGAAGCCTGGCATCACCAGGCGGCCACGGTGGTCCAGGTGCACGCAGCCGGGGCCGGGCTGCCAGGCCGGGGGCAGTTCGGCGCTGGCGGGCTGGGTGGCCACGATGCGGCCATGCTCGATCAGCAGCCAGTGGTCGGGCTGGAAGCGCACGGCCGGGCTGTCGACCTCACCCCAGGCCGGGGCGGCGGTGAAGTCCAGCAGGTCGCCGCGCAGCGCCACGCGGTTCGCGGCGGGGGAGGGCGCCGCGGTGGAGGCCGCCGCGGTGGAGGCCGCCGCGGTGGAGAGGGTGTCAGGCATGGGGCCCTGGGTCATGGGGTTTGGCGTGTGAGCATGCCGCGTGCCGACAGGCTGCGCGCGGCGTCGCGCACTTGCTCGCGCAGCCAGCGCAGCGCGGTCGAGGCGTGCGTCACCTCATGCCACAGCTGGTAGTAGTTCAGGGCGGGGAAGGGCACCGGGCAGCGCACGATGCGCACCGGCAGCAGGTCGACGTAGCGGCTGCAGAACAGGCGGCCGGTGGTCAGCACCAGCAGGCTCTGGGCCACCATCATCGGGATCAGGCTGAAATGGGCGCTTCGCACCATGATGCTGCGTTCCAGCCCCAGGCTGGTGAGGTGCTCGTCGATGACGCCGATGGCGCCGCGGTGCGTGGGCGTGGGGGCGACGTGCTCGCAGGCGAGGTAGCGTTCCACCGACCAGGCCCGCGTGCCGGCGCCGCGCACCACCGGGTGGTCTTCGGCCACCAGGCACACCACCTCGTCGCTGAGCAGCCGGCCCAGGTGCAATTCCTCGGGCGGTTGCAGCCAATTGCCGATCACCAGATCGACCTCGCCGGCGGCCAGGCTGCGCCGCACGTCGAATTCGCCGGACAGCGGCACCAGTTCCAGCCGAACGTTCGGTGCCTGTTGCTTGACCTGGCTGACCAGCGCGGGCAAGAACAGGGGGTCGAGGTAGTCGCTGGCCGCGATGCGGAAGTTGAGCTGCGCGGCCAGCGGCTCGAAGGTGCTGGTGCGGGCGCGTGGGCTGAACAGGCGGTCGGCTTCTTCCAGCAGGCGCGCGGCCGGGCCCGCCAATTGCAATGCCCGTGGGGTGGGGGCCATGCCGTTGCCCGCGCGCACCAGCAACGGGTCCCCCGTCAGTGCGCGCAGCCGCTTCAGCTGGGCACTCACGGCGGGCTGGCTGCTTCGCAAGCGAAGCGCGGCCCGAGAGACACTGCGTTCAGCAATCACGGTGTGCAGCACCCGGATGAGATGGAGCTCGATCTTGTCGAAATCGGCCGACAGCGTCATATGGTTCAGTTTATACCGGACATCGGTGTCACTGTATGCTGTGACGCCGGCCACGCCTTAGCCTGTCGCGCATGCCCAGCCCTCCCCGATCCGCTTGCCTTGGCCGCGACGGCCCGCACCTGAGCACCGCCATGGCCGCCCCCGGACACCCCGCATGAACACCCAGCCCATTCGATTCTTCCACCGCGGCCAGGTCGTCGAGGTCGACGGCGCGGCACCCACCCGCAGCGTGCTCGACTGGTTGCGCGGCGATGCCCGCTGCACCGGCACCAAGGAGGGCTGCAACGAAGGCGATTGCGGCGCCTGCACGGTCGTCATCGGTGAGCTGCCCGGCGCGGCCGACGCCGCGGCCAAGCAGCCCGCCAGCGTGGTGCGTGGCTTGAAACTGCACACGGTCAACGCCTGCATCCAGTTCCTGCCCACGCTGCACGGCAAGGCGCTGTTCACGGTGGAGGACCTGAAAGCCATCGCCGCCACCGCGCCGGACGCCGCGCCACAGGCCCTGCACCCGGTGCAGCAGGCCATGGTCGAGTGCCATGGCTCGCAGTGCGGCTTTTGCACGCCGGGCTTCGCGATGAGCCTGTACGCCGGCTACGAACGCCAACAGGCCTGCGGCCAGCGGCCCACCCGGCAGCAACTGGCCGACGAGCTCTCGGGCAACCTGTGCCGCTGCACCGGCTACCGGCCGATCCTGGATGCGGGTCAGCGCATGTTCGACCTGCCCGTGGTGCAGCTCGACACCGCGCCCGTGATCGCCGCGCTGCGTGCCATCGGCGCCGACGGCCTGCACTACGCGCCGCCGGGCGCCGACGCCTTCCACGCCCCCCGCCGCCTGGACGAACTGGCCGCGCTGCGCGAAACCAAGCCGCAGGCCACGTTGCTGGCGGGCTCCACCGACATCGGCCTGTGGGTGACCAAGCAATTCCGCCCGCTGGGCGAGCTGATCTACCTGGGCGACGTCGACGAACTGAAGGCCATCACCGAACGCGATGGCCAGCTGCGCATCGGCGCTGGCGCCACGCTGGAAGCCGCCTGGCAAGCCCTGGCGCAGCGTGTGCCGTCCCTGACCGACGTTTGGCTGCGCTTCGCCTCCCCGCCCATCCGCCAGGCCGGCACCATGGGCGGCAACGTGGCCAACGGCTCGCCCATCGGCGACGCGGCCCCGGTGCTGATGGCGCTGGGCGCCGCGCTGGTGCTGCGCCGCGGCGCGGTGCAGCGCACCGTGCCGCTGGACGGGTTCTACCTGGCCTACATGAAGAACGCGCTGCAGCCGGGCGAGTTCGTGGAAGCCATCGAGGTGCCGCTGCCCGCCGCGACCGTGCAGGTGCGCGCCTACAAGATCAGCAAGCGCTTCGACTGCGACATCTCGGCGGTGTGTGCCGCCTTCGCCATCGAGCTGGACGGCCCGGTCGTCAAGGCGGTGCGGCTGGCCTTCGGCGGCATGGCAGCCACCGTCAAGCGGGCCGCCGGTGCCGAGGCCGCGCTGCGCGGTCAGCCCTACACCCAGGCCAGCATCGACGCGGCCAAGGCCGCCCTGGCGACCGACTTCGAGCCGCTCAGCGACATGCGCGCCAGCGCCGCCTACCGGCGCCAGGTCGTTCAGAACCTGCTGCAGCGCCTGTGGCTGGAAACCCGGCCGGACGCGCCCCTGCCCCCCGAAGCTACCAGCGTCTGGAGCGTCATGCCCCACACGCCCTCGCAGGTGACCGCATGAACAAGCCCATCGACCCCACGCTGCTGGAGCCGGCCACGCCCTTCGCCGACTACCGCGCCAACACCGCCTGGCGCATCGACCCCGCGGCCGAGGCCACCGCCCACCAGCAAGGCCGCCGCGTGGGCGTGAGCCGCCCGCACGAGTCGGCCCACCTGCACGTGGCCGGCGAGGCGCCCTACATCGACGACCTGCCCGAGCTGGCCGGCACGCTGCATGCCGCGCTGGGCTTGTCGCCGGTGGCCCATGGCACGCTGCTGGGCGTTGACCTGGACGCGGTCCGCGCGCTGCCCGGCGTGGTGGCGGTGCTCACCGCGGCCGACATTCCTGGCGCCAACGATTGCGGCTCGATCGTCCACGATGAGCCCATCCTGGCCACGGGCGAGCTGCGCTACCGCGGCCAGCCGGTCTTCGCGGTGATCGCCGAGACGCGCGACATCGCCCGCCGCGCGGCCGCGCTGGCCGCGTCGGTCGTCCGCAGTGAGCCGCGTCCGGCGGTCATCAGCGCCCGCGAGGCCCATGCCCAAGGCCTGCACGTGCTGCCGTCGATGCACCTGAGCCGCAGCGTGTCCGCAACGGCCGGCAGCGACCCCGTGCCCGTGGTGCGCGCCGCCATCGCCGCCGCGCCGCACCGCTTGAGCGGGTCGTTGGAGGTGGGCGGCCAGGAGCAGTTCTACCTGGAAGGCCAAATCAGCTACGCCATCCCGCGCGAGGACCAGGGCATGCTCGTGCACTGCAGCACCCAGCACCCCAGCGAGATGCAGCACCTGGTGGCCCACGCGCTGCACGTGGCCGCGCACCGGGTGCAGGTCGAATGCCGGCGCATGGGCGGCGGCTTCGGCGGCAAGGAGTCGCAGTCGGCGCCCTTCGCCTGCATCGCCGCGGTGGCCGCCGCGCGCCTGAAGCGCCCGGTCAAGCTGCGCCTGGACCGCGACGACGACTTCATGATCACCGGCCGCCGCCACTGCTTCAGCTACGACTACGCGGTGGGCCACGACGACGAGGGCCGCGTGCTGGCCAGCGAGGTGACGATGATCTCCCGCGCCGGCCACTCGGCCGACCTGTCCGGCCCGGTGATGACCCGCGCGCTGTGCCACTTCGACAACGCCTATTGGTTGCCCGAGGTGGTGATGCACGGCCACTGCGCGCGCACCAACACCCAGAGCAACACCGCCTTCCGCGGCTTCGGCGGGCCGCAGGGCGCCATCGCCATCGAGAACATCCTCGACAGCATCGCCCGCACCCTGGGCAAGGACCCGTTGGACGTTCGCCGCGCCAACTTCTACGGCCGCGGCGAGCGCCACGTGACGCCCTACACCCAGGTGGTCGAGGACAACGTCATCGAGCCGCTGGTGGCCCAACTGGAGGCCAGCAGCCAGTACCGCGCCCGCCGCGCGGCCATCGCCGCCTTCAATGCCGACAGCCCGGTGCTCAAGCGCGGCATCGCGCTGACGCCGGTGAAGTTCGGCATCAGCTTCAACGTCAAGCACTTCAACCAGGCCGGCGCGCTGGTGCACGTGTACAGCGACGGGTCCATCCTGGTGAACCACGGCGGCACCGAGATGGGCCAGGGCCTGAACACCAAGGTGGCCCAGGTGGTGGCGCACGAGCTGGGCGTGGACTTCGAGCGGGTGCGCGTGACCGCCACCGACACGCAGAAGGTGGCCAACACCTCGGCCACCGCCGCCTCCACCGGCAGCGACCTGAACGGCAAGGCCGCGCAGGACGCCGCCCGGCAGATCCGCGAGCGCCTGGCCCCGCTGGCCGCGCAGCGCCTGGGCGTGGACGTGGCCGGCGTGGTCTTTGCCAACGACCGGGTGCACGGCGCCGGAACGTCGATGGGCTTCGCCGAGCTGGTGGCCGCGGCCTACACGGAGCGCATCCAGCTGTGGTCCGACGGCTTTTACGCCACGCCCGGTTTGAGTTGGGACCGCGAAACGCTGACCGGCCGGCCGTTCTACTACTTCGCTTATGGCGCGGCCTGCAGCGAGGTGGTGGTCGACACGCTGACCGGCGAATGGAAGCTGCTGCAGGCCGATGTGCTGCACGACGTGGGACGCTCGCTGAACCCGGCGGTGGACATCGGTCAGGTTGAAGGCGCCTTCGTGCAGGGCATGGGCTGGCTGACGATGGAAGAGCTGGTGTGGCACCCCGCGGATGGGTCGCGCCACGCCGGCCGCCTGATGACGCACGCGCCCAGCACCTACAAGATCCCCACGGCCAACGACTGCCCGCCGGTGTTCAAGGTGCGGCTGTTCGAAGGCGAAAACCACGAGGACAGCATTCACCGCAGCAAGGCCGTGGGCGAGCCACCGCTGTTGTTGCCGTTCTCGGTGTTTTTTGCGATCCGCGACGCGGTGTCGGCCGTGGGCCACCACCGTGTGGACCCGCCGCTGCAGGCGCCGGCCACGAGCGAGTCCATCCTGCGCGCCATCACCGCCGTGCAGGCGGGTGCGACCGCGGCGTGAACGACCTGCGCGACACCGCCCGTCAATGGCTGGCCGATGGCCGGCCTGCGGTGCTGGTGAGCGTCACCGAGGCACAGGGCTCGGCCCCGCGCGAGGCCGGCACCCGCATGCTGGTGGCCGCGGACGCGCTGGCCGGCACGGTCGGCGGCGGGCACCTGGAACTGAAGGCGATTTCGCTGGCCCGCGGCCTGCTGGCGCCGTCGGGCGCCGAGCCGGGCGCCGCGGTGGCGCCGCTGAGCGTGCACTTCCCGCTGGGTCCGGCCTTGGGCCAGTGCTGCGGCGGTGCGGTGACGCTGGCGCTGGCGCCACTGGACGCCGCGGCCCTGGCCGCTTGGCCGCTGGACGGCCCGATGTTCCACCTGCAGCTCTACGGCGCCGGCCACGTGGGCCGCGCCATCGTCCAGGCGCTGATGCCGCTGCCGGTGCGCATCGACTGGATCGACGAACGCGAAGCCGAATTCGCCCGCTTCGCCGGCGCCGCGGCCGGCCCGGTGGCGCCAGGCCAGGCCGCGCTGCGTTGCGTGTGCGTCGACGCGGTCGAGGGCGAGGTTCGGCTGGCGCCGCCGGGCGCCTTCTACCTGGTGCTCACGCACGAGCACGACCTGGATTGGCGCATCGCCGAAGCCATCCTGAGGCGGGGGGATTTCGGCTACTTCGGGCTGATCGGCTCGAAGACCAAGCGCCAGCGCTTCATCCACCGTTTCGAGCAGCGCGGTCTGTCGGCGTCGGCCATCGACCGCATGACCTGCCCCATCGGCGTGCCCGGCATCGACGGCAAGGCGCCCGAGGTGATCGCCGCGGCCGTGGTGGCCCAGCTGCTGCAACGGTGCTGACGCGCCGGGCGCGCGGGCCACTTCGGTAGCATCGCGCCGCTCGTTTCGATCGCCAACGCTGGCGCCCACCCCATGCCCGACATCACCTTCATCACCCACGACGGCCTCGAGTACGGTTTCGAGGCGCCCGCGGGCGTCAGCCTGATGCAGGCCGCCACCGGCCACGGCGTGCCTGGCATGGCGGCCGACTGCGGTGGCGCTGCCATGTGCGCCACCTGCCACGTGCTGGTGCCCGAGGCCTGGCGCGACCGGCTGCCGCCGCCCGACCCGCACGAGCACCTGCTGCTGGACCGCACCGCCTGCATTCGGGAGCCGGGCAGCCGGCTGGCCTGCCAGATCCGCCTGGACGACGCGGTGCAGGGCCTGGTGGTGCACCTGCCTGAATCGCAGTACTGAGGTGGGCGGGCCCTCGGTCGCCACCGCGCCTTCGCACCCTGGGGCCTGGCTTCGCCTGGGCGCGGTGCGCGGCCCGGGCGCTTGCCACAGTGCAGGGCATGGGAGGACGTGCAATGAACTGGCAAGACAAGGACAGCAGGCGGCGTTGGCCGTTCATGGTGGCGGTGAACCCGCCCAACGCGGCGCCGGTGTCGGCGGGCCGGTCCACGGCATCGCCCGGCTTGCGCGAAGGTGCGTCGGTCGGTCGACAATCCGCGCATGAATCTGCGAGACGACTTCAGTCAACGGGTGGTCGACCGGGCCCCTGAGGCCACCTGGCACGCGTCGCCCGCCCAGGGCGTGACCCGGCGCCTGCTCGACCGCGTGGGCGACGAAGTGGCGCGCGCGACCAGCGTGGTGCGCTACGCGGCCGGGTCGCGTTTCGACCACCACGTGCATGGCGGCGGCGAGGAGATCCTGGTCCTCGAGGGGGTGTTTTCCGACGAGCACGGCGACCACCCGGCGGGCACCTACCTGCGCAACCCGCCGGGCAGCGGGCACGCGCCGTTCTCGGTGGAAGGCTGCACGCTGTTCGTCAAGCTGTGGCAGTTTGCTCCCACCGACACCGTGCCGGTGCGCATCGACACCCGGACGGCGCCGTGGCGGCCAGGGCGCCTGCCCGGCCTGTCGGTGCTGCCGCTGCACGAGCACGATGGCATTGCGACCTCGCTGGTGCGCTGGGCACCGCACACCGACTACCCCACCCACACCCACGTGGGCGGCGAGGAAATCTACGTGCTGGACGGCGTCTACAACGACGACCTCGGCAGCTACCCCGCCGGCACCTGGATGCGCAGTCCGCGCTGGAGCCGCCACGCGCCGTTCACCGGCGCCGAGGGTGCGCTGATCTACGTGAAGGTGGGCCACCTCGGCGATTCGCGCCATGTGCCGCCCCCGGGCGCGTCAACGCCGCTGCCGCCCACGCTGGCCGACGCGGGCGACGCCTGAGCGCCGGCCCGCCCCATGGCCGCGTCCCCGGGAACCCTGCGCAGCATCGTGGCCATGCTGCTGGCCGTCGGCTTTTTCTCGCTGATGGACGCGGTGATGAAGGTGCTGGTGGCCCATTACAGCGCGGTGCAGGTGGCGGCGTTGCGCGGTCTGTGCGCGCTGCCGCTGGTGCTGGTGTGGGTGGCCTGGATGGGCGAGGGCCGCAGCCTGTGGCGCGTGCGCTGGCCGCTGCACTTGCTGCGCGGGGCCTTGTCCATCGGCATGTTGATCGGCTTCGCCTGGGGCTTGCGCAGCCTGCCGCTGGCCGAGGCCTACACCGTGTTTTTCGTGGCACCGCTGATGATCACGCTGCTGTCGATCCCGGTGCTGAAGGAACGCGTGCCGCGCAGCCATTGGGTCGCCATCGGCGTCGGCCTGGCTGGGGTGGTGGTGGCGCTGCGGCCCAGTGGGCAGGGGCTGTTGTCCTTGGGCGGGCTGGCGGTGTTGGCCTCGGCGCTGGCCTACGCGGTCTCGGCGCTGGCCGGGCGGCTGCTGACGCGCACCGATTCCAGCGCCAGCCTCGTGTTCTGGACCACCGTGGCGCTGGTGGTGGGCGCCGGTGCCCTGGCGATCCCGGCCTGGCAGCCGCTGCGCCCGAGCGATGCGCCTGTGCTGCTGGCGCTGGCGATCACCGGCTTCCTCGGCCAGGTGGCCATCACCGAGGCCTTTCGTCATGGCCAGGCCTCGGTGGTCGCGCCGTTCGAATACACGGCGCTCGCCTGGGGCATTGGCCTGGACTGGGTGCTGTGGCGGGTGTGGCCCGACGCTGCCACCTGGGTTGGCGGCGCCATCATCGTGGCCAGTGGTCTGTACCTGCTGCGCCGCGAACGCCAGCCGCAGGCCAGCCTGCCGCCCTGAGCCCTGGGCCAGCGCAAGCGGCGCGGGTGGGCCGGCCTGCCGGCGGATGGCGTCTTGTCCTACGCGCAGGGGCGGCAATCGCCGTCGGTGTCGCCGAGCCGGCGGCCGTTAGGCTGGGACAAGCCCGCACACACCGTGTCGGGCCGGTGGCCAACAGGCCGCCGACGGACCCCGCAGGAGACCCTGATGACGATTCGACGCCAGCTTTCCACCTTGAGCCTGGCGGTGGCTGCCGCGCTGCCGCTGGCCCTTCCGCTGGCCTGGCCCACCGCGGCCATCGCCCAGCCTTTCACCCAAACCCGGGTGGAGCCCATCGTCAGCTTTGGCGTGGCCCAGGTGCCGCGCCTGCGCCCTGGCAACACGCTCGACTTCAGCCTGGCTGGTGTGCCGGGCGCACAGGTCAGCTTGCAGATCGACGGCGCCACCGCCGGCGTGGCCATGGCCGAGGTGCAGCCGGGTCAGTACCGTGGCACCTACACCGTCCGCTCGCGCGACCGCCTGAGCGCGACCAGCGTGGTCACCGCCACGCTCATCCACCGCGGTCAGACCAGCACCGCCTTGCTGTCGCAATCGCTGGTCCAGGGCGCCCCGCCGCCGCAAGCCGCGGTCACGGCCCCGGCGCAGATCAACGAGTTCACGGTGCGCGCGCCCGAGCGCCCGCGCCCAGGGGACGAGTTGGGGTTCATGCTGCGCGCCACGCCCGGTGGCACCGCCCGCGTCGTGGTGAAGGGCCTGGAGCGGCCCGTTCCCTTGAACGAGGTGCGCCCGGGCGTTTACGAGGGCAGCCACGTGCTGCGCCGCAATGAGCGCGTGCGCGGCGAGTTGCAGGCCGACGCCTACCTGCTGCGCGACCGCCGTGAGGTGAGCCGCCGCTACGACCCGGCCTTCGTGCCGCCGCCGCCCTACGAGGCGGTGCGCGGCGACGGGCGGTCCGACGGGCGCTTTGATGGTCGCCCAGACGGTCGTCCCCAACCCGGCCAGGTCGCCTGCGCTCAATGTGGCCGCATCGAGGCCATCAACCTGGTCGAGGTGAAGTCCGACTCGCCCAACATCATCGGCACCATCGCCGGCGGCGTGCTGGGCGGGGTGGTGGGCCGCCAGGTGGGCGGTGGCACCGGGCGCGACATCGCCACGGTCATCGGCGCCGTGGGTGGGGCCTACGCGGGCAACCGCATCGAAAGCAACGCCAACAAGACCAAGGTCTATCGCCTGACCGTTCGCCTGGAGGGCGGCACCACGCAGGACTTCGATTACGCCCAGGACCCTGCGGTCGATGTGGGCACCCGCGTGCGCGTCGAGAACGGCGTGCTGGTGCGACTGTGACGCCACGGTGTGGCTCACCGCACAGACCCCCGCGGCGAGCCGCACCACCATGGGAGGATGACCATGACCATGACCATGACCGACACCACCTCCGTGAACGACATGCCGACCTCGTTCGGTGTGTTCAAGCCCACCGGGTGGTTGATGATGGGCCTGCCGACCCAGGCGCAGGCCACGGCACTGGCCAGCACCCTGCACGAGCAGGGCCGCCCACCGTCCGACATGCTGGCCTTTGTGCCCAGCGAGACCCTGCCGGAGCTGCAGGCGATGGTCGACGAGGCGGGGTCGATGGCGGGCTTCGGCTTTGAGCTCACCTTGCTGCGCCGCTATGTCAAGCTGACCCTGACCGGCCACCGGTGGCTGCTGGTCAAGGTCGATGGCACCGACGACGCCGCGGCCGTGGCCGAGCAGGCCCGCGCCGCGGGCGCGACGCTGGCCGTGCACTACCGCCTGCTGACGGTCGAAGACCTGATCTGACGCCGCCATGACGCACCAAGCCATGATCGTCGGCACGGTGGAATACCGCCAGGGCGACGGGCCCAACATCGCCATTCGCCACGGCCCCTGCGAGGTCACCGTGACCGCGATGGACGCCACCCTCAGCTGGACCGAGGGCGTCACCCAGCACGTCACCGCCGTGCCGTTGGCCGACTACCGACGGCTGCTGACCAGCCGCGCCTTGAAGCTGCTGCCCGACGCCAACGGCTGAGCCGGAGGCGACCGCAGCCTCACAGCACCAGCAGCGCCCGAAAGTCGTTGACGTTGGTGAAGGTCGGCCCGGGCACCACCAGGTCGCCCAGGGCCGCAAACAAGCCATGGCCGTCGTTGCGGTGCAGGCTGTCTCGCGGTTTGATGCCCAGCGCCGCCGCGCGCGCCAGGGTGTCGGGCGTGACGATGGCGCCGGCGTTGTCTTCCATGCCGTCGATGCCGTCGGTGTCGGCGGCCAGGGCCCACACGCCGGGCTCGCCCTGCAAGGCAATGGCGCAGCCCATCAGGAACTCGGTGGCACGGCCGCCGCGGCCGCGCGGCAGGCCTTCAACGCGCGGGCGCACCGTGACCGTGGTTTCGCCGCCGGACAGGATCACGCAGGGCCGCGCGAACGGTTGGCCGCGCCGGGCCACGGCCCGGGCCAGCGCCGCGTGCACACCGCCGACCACGTGGGACTCGCCCTCGAGGTCGTCGCCCAGGATGTGCGCGTCGATGCCGGCCGCGCGCGCCGCGGCGGCCGCGGCCTCCAGCGCCTGCTGCGGCGTGGCCAGCATGTGCACCGCGTGGCCGTCGAAGCGCGGGTCGCCCGGCTTCGGCGATTCATAGGCGCCGCTGGCCAGCCCGGCCTGCGCGGCCGGCGGGATGGCGATGCCATGGCGCTTCAGGATGGCCAGCGCGTCGGCGCAGGTGCTGCTGTCGGGCACGGTGGGGCCGCTGGCGATGACCTCGGGCGCGTCGCCCGGCACGTCGCTGATCAGCAGCGTCACCACGCGGGCCGGGGCGCACCGCATGGCCAGGCGGCCACCCTTGATCGCCGACAGGTGCTTGCGCACGCAGTTCATCTCGTCGATGGCGGCGCCGCTGTTCAGCAAGGCTTGGTTGATGGCCTGCTTGTCTTCCAGCGTGATGCCCTCGGCCGGCATGGACAGCAGCGCCGACCCGCCGCCAGAGACCAGGCACAGCACCAGGTCGTCGGCGCCCAGGCCCTGCACCAGGTCGGCGATGCGGCGTGCGGCGACGCGGCCGGCCTCGTCGGGCACCGGGTGGGCGGCCTCGACCACTTCGATGCGGCCCGGCCGCGCGCGGTAGGTCGGCGGCACGTGGTCGTAGCGGGTGACGACCAAACCCGACAGCGGTGCGTCGACCGGCCACAGCCGGTCCACCGCCTCGGCCATCGCGCCACCGGCCTTGCCGGCACCCACCACCACCGTGCGGCCGCGTGGGGGGGAGGGCAGGTGCGCGGCGGTGACCTGCGCGGGCAGGGCACGCGCCACCGCCGCGTCGT
The DNA here is from genome assembly GCA_943370175.1 of Hydrogenophaga intermedia. GTDB lineage: Bacteria > Pseudomonadota > Gammaproteobacteria > Burkholderiales > Burkholderiaceae_C > Ideonella_A > Ideonella_A intermedia_A. The sequence goes on from CALRPU020000001.1 coordinate 304,972, forward strand.
ACAGGGCGCGCAGGAAGCCGCGCGGGTCGGTCTGGGCTGAAGGCGTCATCGGCAAATTATCCGGGGCCCACCCGCCGCCCGCGGCTGTGGATGTCACGGATGGCGGCCGCGTCGGCCGGTCCGTTCACCGCGCTTCAGCCTTCGGCGACCGGGTGGTCGGCCATCAGCTCAAGGGCGCGGACCAGCGCCGAGTGGTCCATCTGGTCCAGCCCGTGGGCCGCGCACACCTGCATCAGCTGCGCCGCCCCCGCCGTCTGCGGCAGCGCCACGCCCAGCGCCTTGGCCCCCTGCAGCGCCAGGTTCAGGTCCTTCTGGTGCAGCGCGATGCGAAACCCCGGGTTGAAGGTGCGCTTGATCATCCGCTCGCCGTGCACCTCCAGGATGCGGCTCGAGGCGAA
>CALRPU020000002.1:0-267371 GCA_943370175.1 Hydrogenophaga intermedia
CAGCTGTACCAGGAGCAGACCTCGGCCCAGGGCCTGGAGGCGCTGCTGAGCGTGACGCGCGCCTGGCGGCTGGTGAAGTTCGTCGACAACGGCATGCTGACCATGACGAAGTGCAGCCAGTGCGGCGGCCACTTCGTGACCCACCCGCATGAGATCGCCAAACACTATGTGTGCGGTCTGTGCTGCCCGCCTGCGCGTGCTGGCAAGGGCCGGGCCGCCGGCGCCATCCAGCTGTCATGAAAGTTGAAGATTTTTTTTCGCGGGAACCCTTAAGTTCTGATTTGCCGGGCCGATAACCCGGTGGAAGTGGTTGTTTGTAGTGTGGTTGTTCTGCTCTTTTGCACTTTTTTGCTCTTTTGCTTGTTTCGTGTCTCCTCCTGGCACATCCCTGCATGTGCTTTCCAGACGGGCCCTCGTGGCCCGTTTTTTTTTCGCCCGTTGGGCGCAAGCGGTCCGGTGGTCGGCGGCGCCGAGGCCTTGAAACGGCAGGACAAACCGGCCTTCATCGACCCATCGCCAGCCGGTGGTCGGCGCGACACTCAATTCAAGGCCGGGACATCCGATATGAAGTCCAGACCGACACTTCCCTCGTGTGAGGAAACTTTCCGGACACACTGACCATGTTCGTTCTCATCGGCTGGGGCCTGGCCCTGGCTTGCATCTTCGGCGTCTACATCGTCCACGGCGGCAACATCGGCGTGATCCTGAAGGCATTGCCCTTCGAGATGATCACGATCTTCGGCGCCGCGATGGGCGCCTTCCTGGCCAACAACCAGATGAAGGTGATCAAGGCCGCGATGGCCGGCCTGGGCAAATGCTTCAAGGGCAGCAAATACAGCAAGGCCCGCTACATGGAGCTGATGGCGCTGATGTTCGACATCCTGCAGAAGGCGCGCAAGGAAGGCCTGATGTCGATCGAAAAGGACGTCGAGGACCCGCACAGCTCGGCGCTGTTCCAGAAGTACCCGACCGTCGGCAACGACCACCACGTGGTCGAGTTCATCACCGACTATCTGCGCATGATGGTCTCGGGCAACCTCAACGCCCACGAGATTGAAAGCCTGATGGACAGCGAGATCGAGACCCACCATCAGGAAGAACACGCCGCGGTCGCGGCCATCCAGCGCCTGGCGGGCGGTTTGCCCGCCTTCGGCATCGTGGCGGCCGTGCTGGGTGTGGTGAACACCATGGGCTCGGTGGGTCAGCCGCCTGCCGTGCTCGGCGGCATGATCGGGTCGGCGCTCGTCGGGACCTTTTTGGGCATCTTGCTGGCGTACGGCTTCGTGGAGCCGCTGGGCGGCCTGCTGGAGCAGAAGGTGGAAGACGGCTCGAAGGAGCTGCAGTGCATCAAGACCACGCTGCTGGCCAGCATGCAGGGCTACGCGCCGCAGGTGGCCATCGAGTTCGGCCGCAAAGTGCTGTACTCGGGCGACCGCCCAACCTTCTCCGAGCTGGAAGGCCACGTGAAGGGGAAGAAGTAAATGGCCGGCGACGCCAAGAAGCTGCAGCCCATCATCATCAAGAAGGTGAAGAAGGGCGGTCACGCGGCCCACGGGGGCGCCTGGAAAATCGCCTACGCCGACTTCGTCACCGCCATGATGGCGTTCTTTCTGCTGATGTGGCTGCTGGGCTCGACCAGCGAGGGCGACAAGAAGGGCATTGCCGACTTCTTCCAATCGCCGCTGAAGGTGGCGCTGCTGGGCGGCGGGTCGGGGTCGGGCGACTCGTCGCACGTGATCCGCGGTGGCGGCACCGACCTGACCCGCCAGAACGGCCAGGTCAAGCGCGGCGACGTCGAGGCCGAGCGCGCCACGGTCAACCTGCTCGCCCTGAAAGAAGAGCAGCGCAAGGCCGAGCAGGCCCGCCTGGAAGAACTCAAGCAGAAGGTGTCGGACGTCCTGGCGTCCAACCCCAAGCTGGCCGCCATGCGCTCGCAGATCCGGCTGGACCTGACGAAGGACGGGCTGCGCATCCAGATCGTCGACGAGCAGAGCCGGCCCATGTTCGACAGCGGCAGCGCCATCGTCAAACCCTACATGCGCGAACTGCTGCGCGAGATCGGCGGGGTGCTGGCCGAAGTGCCCAACCGCCTGACGCTCGAGGGCCACACCGACGCCCAGCCCTTCAGCGGCGGCGAACGCGGCTACAGCAACTGGGAGCTGTCCAGCGACCGGGCCAACGCCTCGCGGCGCGAGCTGGTGGCCGGCGGTCTGCCCGACCGCCGCGTGCTGCGCGTGCAGGGCCTGGCGTCCAGCAACCTCTTCGAGCGTGACGATCCCGCCAGCCCCAGCAACCGACGCATCAGCATCATCGTGATGAACCGGGACGCCGAGGACCGGGTGTTCCAGGTCGCCCAGGACCCGCTGACCAACCCGATGACGGGCCCGCCTGCGGTGCCGCCCACACCGATTGACATCAAGCCCTCAATTTCTGACACCGGCGCCCGATAACAGCGCAGGGCACACCGAAGGACTGCCATGAGCAACCCGACCGACATGAAGTTTCTGATCGTTGACGACTTTTCGACCATGCGGCGCATCGTGCGCGGCCTGCTCAAGGAGATCGGCTACAACAACGCCGAGGAGGCCGAGGACGGCGCCGTGGCGCTGAACATGTTGAAGAACGCGAAGTTCGACTTCGTCGTCAGCGACATCAACATGCCCAACATGAACGGCTTTGACCTGCTCAACGCCATCAAGAAGGAAGACAGCCTGAAGCACCTGCCGGTGCTGATGGTGACCGCCGAGGCGCGCAAGGAAGACATCGTGCGCGCCGCCCAGGAGGGCGCCGCGGGCTACATCGTCAAACCTTTCACCAAGGCCACCTTGGAAGAAAAGGTCCAGAAGATCATGCAGAAGCTGGCCGCCACGGCCTGATTGCAAACCACCGAGGGCGGGCCATGAAATTGAACGACATGCCGGAGATCGACGGGCAAGGCAGCACCATGCCGGCGGCGTCGGCCGAGGTGTTCCAGCAGCTGGGCGCGATCACGCGTCAATTGCACGACACGCTGCAGCAACTGGGCGTGATGCCCAAGCTGCAGGTCGCGGCCGAAGGCCTGCCGGACGCGCGCAGCCGCCTGAACTACATCGCCGAGAAAACCGGCGCGGCCGCCAACAAGGTGCTGAACTCGGTCGATCAGGCCAAGAGCGAGCACGCCGCCATCGCCGCCGAGACGCGGCGCATCGGCGCGGCCATCGTGGCCGACCCGGTCAAGGCCGTGGCCTCGGGCGCCGTGATGAATTTCGTTGGGGACGTCGAGGCCGCCACCGCGCGCATCGACCAGCACCTGACCGACATCATGATGGCGCAGGACTTTCATGACCTGACCGGCCAGGTGGTGGCCAAGGTGGTGTCGCTGGCCAGCGAGCTGGAGGACAGCCTGGTCAAGCTGCTGGTGCAAGCCGCCCCGCCCGAGCAAGCGCAAAAGGTGGAAAGCAGCTTGCTCAACGGCCCGGTGGTCAACCCCGAAGGCCGCACCGACGTGGTGGCCAACCAGTCCGAAGTGGACGACCTGCTGGCCAGCCTCGGGTTCTGAGGGCAAAGGGGCTGGCCTGCGCCGGCCCGTTGGCGTCGGCACGCAAGGCCGGCCGCCTCGCACCTCAATACATCAGGCGATCCGGTCGCAGGTCGCGCAGGATCGTCGTGGCGATCTCCTCGATCGACTTGTGCGTCGAGGACAGCCAGCCAATGCCCTCGCGGCGCATCATCATCTCCGCGTCCTTGACCTCGCGTCGGCAGTTGTCGATGGACGCGTAATTGCTGCCGGGCCGCCGCTCGTTTCGGATCTGGTTCAGCCGCATCGGGTCGATGGTCAGGCCGAAGCACTTCTTCTTGTAGGGCGCCAGCGCACTGGGAAAATTGCCGCGCTGGAAGTCCTCCGGGATCAGCGGGTAGTTGGCCGCCTTGATGCCGTGCTGCATCGCCAGGTACAGCGAGGTCGGCGTCTTGCCGCTGCGGCTCACGCCCACCAAGATCACATCGGCCTCGGCCAGGTTCTTCGACGACTGGCCGTCGTCGTGGGCGAGCGAGAAGTTGATCGCCTCGATGCGGTCGGTGTACTCCTGGCTCTTGGCCACGTCGCTGAAGCGGCCGACGCGGTGGTTGCTGGTCATGCCGAACTCGGCCTCCAAGGGCTCGATGAAGGTGTTGAACATGTCCAGCACCAAGCCCTTGGACAAGTCCTTGACGATGCTCAGCACCTCCTTGTCGACCAGCGTCAAAAAGACGATTGGGCGGCGACCTTCGATTTCTGCCGCGTGGTTGATCTCACGCACCACCTGGTGGGCCTTGTCGGCGGTGTCGATGAAGGGGCGCCGCACGTGCCGCGGCTTGATGGCGAATTGGTTCAGGATCGAATTGCCGAAGGTTTCGGCGGTGATCCCGGTGCCGTCGGACACGAAGAACACGGTGCGGTTGGGCATGGTCATGGGCGGCGTTGGGGTCGCGCCAGCGGGGCGCTGGCTGGAAATGTCTGACAGATCATAGGGACTTCCCCCGGTAGAATCACGCCCAAGATTCTTCCCGCGGGCCCGCCGGGGCCTGGTCGACCGCCCACCATGCGCGCCCCGTCCCACCCCCTTCACGCCTCGCGCGTCCGGGTGGCTGCGCGCCCGGCCGGGTCCCTGGAGCCACGCTCGGGACCGGCCAACGGGGGTCGAGAAGCACCGATTTCTCATCATCACGGAGCTTTCTCATGTCTACCACCGCACTGGCGACCGCCCTGGTCGTGCCGTTTGAACACCTGAGGATGACCGACGTCGAGTCGGTCGGCGGCAAGAACGCCTCCCTCGGCGAAATGATCAGCCAGCTGGCCGCCAGCGGCGTGCGGGTGCCCGGTGGATTCGCCACGACGGCCCACGCCTTTCGGCAGTTCCTGGCGCATCAGGGTCTCGCCGATCGCATCGCGCAGCGCCTGAGCACGCTGAACACCGACGACGTTCGTGCGCTGGCCGAGGCCGGTGCCGAAATTCGCGGCTGGATCGAGGCCACGCCGTTCCCGCCCGACCTCGAAGCCGCGATCCGCGCCGAGTTCGCGACCTTGACCGCCGGCAGCCCGGGGGCCAGCTTCGCCGTGCGCTCGTCGGCCACCGCGGAAGACCTGCCCGACGCGAGCTTCGCCGGCCAGCAGGAAACCTTCCTCAACGTGATCGGCATCGACGAGGTGCTGCACAAGATGAAGGAGGTCTTCGCCAGCCTCTACAACGACCGCGCCATCAGCTACCGCGTGCACAAGGGCTTCACCCACGCCGAAGTGGCTTTGTCGGCCGGTGTGCAGCGCATGGTGCGCAGCGACCTGGGTGCTGCCGGCGTGATGTTCACCATCGACACCGAAAGCGGCTTCAAGGACGTCGTCTTCATCACCAGCAGCTACGGCCTGGGCGAAACCGTGGTGCAAGGCGCCGTCAACCCCGACGAGTTCTACGTGCACAAGCCCGCGCTCAAGGCCGGCAAGCAGTCGATCATCCGCCGCAACCTGGGCAGCAAGCTGATCAAGATGGAGTTCGCCACGCCCGCCGAGAAGGCCGCCAGTGGCCGGCTCGTCAAGACGGTGGACACCGCGCCGGAGCACCGCAACCGCTATTCATTGAGCGACGCCGACGTGGCCGAGCTGGCGCGCTACGCGCTGATCATCGAGGACCACTACGGCCGCCCGATGGACATCGAGTGGGGCAAGGACGGCGGCGACGGCAAGCTCTACATCCTGCAGGCGCGGCCCGAGACCGTGAAAAGCCAGCAGGAGGGCAAGGTCGAGCAGCGCTACAAGCTCAAGGGCACGGGCACCGTGCTGGCCGAGGGCCGCGCCATCGGCCAGAAGATCGGCACCGGCCCGGTGCGCATCGTGCACAGCCTGGCCGACATGGACCAGGTGCAGGCCGGCGACGTGCTCGTCACCGACATGACCGACCCGAACTGGGAGCCGGTGATGAAGCGCGCCAGCGCCATCGTCACCAACCGCGGCGGGCGCACCTGCCACGCCGCCATCATTGCCCGTGAGCTGGGCATCCCGGCGGTGGTGGGCTGCGGTGATGCCACCGAGACCCTGAAGGACGGCGCGCTGGTCACCGTGGCCTGCAGCGAAGGCGACACCGGCTACATCTACGACGGCCTGCTGGACACCGAAGTCAGCGACGTGCAGAAGGTGGACCTGCCGTATTGCCCGATCAAGATCATGATGAACGTGGGCAACCCGCAGCTGGCCTTCGACTTCGCGCAGATGCCCAATTCGGGCGTGGGCCTGGCGCGGCTCGAGTTCATCATCAACAACAACATCGGCGTTCACCCGAAGGCGATCCTCGACTACCCGAACATCGACCTGGACCTGAAGAAGGCGGTGGAGTCGGTGGCGCGCGGCCATGCCAGCCCGCGGGCCTTTTACGTCGACAAGCTGACCGAGGGCATCGCCACCATCGCGGCGGCCTTCTGGCCCAAGCCGGTGATCGTTCGGCTGAGCGACTTCAAGAGCAACGAGTACCGCAAGCTCATCGGCGGTTCGCGCTACGAGCCCGAGGAAGAGAACCCGATGCTCGGCTTCCGTGGCGCCAGCCGCTACATCAGCGAGGCCTTTGGCGAAGCCTTCGCGATGGAGTGCGAGGCCTTGAAGCGCGTGCGCAACGACATGGGCCTGAGCAACGTCGAGATCATGGTGCCCTTCGTGCGCACCCTGGGCCAGGCCCAGCGCGTGACCGAAATGCTGGCCGAGCGCGGCTTGAAGCGCGCCGCCGCCGGCGGCACCGACGACCTCAAGCTGATCATGATGTGCGAGGTGCCCAGCAACGCCATCCTGGCCGAACAGTTCCTCGAATACTTTGACGGCATGTCCATCGGCTCGAACGACCTGACCCAGCTGACCTTGGGCCTGGACCGCGATTCCGGCCTGGAACTGCTGGCCCGCGACTTCGACGAACGCGACCCGGCGGTGAAGGCCATGATCTCGCGCGCCATCGCGGCCTGCCGCGCCGTTGGAAAATACGTGGGCATCTGCGGCCAGGGCCCGAGCGACCACCCCGACTTCGCCGACTGGCTGGCGGCAGAAGGCATCGTCTCGATCTCGCTGAACCCCGACACCGTGGTCGACACCTGGCAGCGCCTGGCCAAGCGCTGACAACGACCCCCACCGAACCGCGCCGCACCTTCCCCCGAGGCGCGGCGCCGCAAGACTCGACCCTGCACAAGACCCTGCACACGATGGCAACCATCCTCCAATCCCTTCCCACCGGCCAGAAGGTCGGCATCGCCTTCTCCGGCGGCCTGGACACCAGCGCCGCCCTGCACTGGATGAAGCTCAAGGGCGCCGTGCCCTACGCCTACACCGCCCACCTCGGTCAGCCCGACGAGGCCGATTACGACGAGATCCCGCGCAAGGCCATGCTGTACGGTGCCGAGAAGGCGCGGCTGATCGACTGCCGCGCGCAGATGGCGGCCGAAGGGATCGCGGCGCTGCAGTGCGGGGCCTTCCACATCAGCACCGCCGGCGTCACCTACTTCAACACCACGCCGATCGGCCGCGCCGTGACCGGCACCATGCTGGTGGCCGCCATGAAGGAGGACGACGTCAACATCTGGGGCGACGGCAGCACCTTCAAAGGCAACGACATCGAGCGCTTCTACCGCTATGGCCTGCTGACCAACCCCGGCCTGAAGATCTACAAGCCCTGGCTGGACCAGGCCTTCATCGACGAGCTGGGCGGGCGTGCCGAGATGTCGGCGTTCATGACCCAGGCAGGCTTCGGCTACAAGATGTCGGCCGAGAAGGCTTACTCGACCGACAGCAACATGCTCGGGGCCACTCACGAGGCCAAGGACCTGGAGCACCTGAACAGCGGCATCACCATCGTGCAGCCGATCATGGGCGTGGCCTTCTGGCGCGACGAGGTCGAGGTCAAGCGCGAAACCGTCAGCGTGCGCTTTGAGGAGGGCCGCCCGGTGGCGCTCAACGGCGTCGAGTACACCGACATGGTCGAGCTGATCCTGGAGGCCAACCGCATCGGCGGCCGCCACGGTCTGGGCATGAGCGACCAGATCGAAAATCGCATCATCGAAGCCAAGAGCCGGGGCATCTATGAAGCCCCGGGCCTCGCGCTGCTGTTCATCGCCTACGAGCGCTTGATCACGGGCATCCACAACGAAGACACCATCGCCCAGTACCGCGACAACGGCCGCGTGCTGGGCCGCTTGTTGTACCAGGGCCGCTGGTTTGACCCGCAGTCGTTGATGCTGCGCGAGACCGCCCAGCGCTGGGTGGCGCGTGCCATCACCGGCACCGTGACCATTGAGCTGCGCCGTGGCAACGACTATTCGATCCTCAACACCGAAAGCCCGAACCTGACTTACCACCCGGAGCGGCTGACGATGGAGAAGGGCGAGTCGATGTTCTCGCCAGCGGACCGCATTGGCCAATTGACCATGCGCAACCTCGACATCGCCGACACCCGCGACAAGCTCGGCATCTACACGCAGACGGGGCTGCTGCCCAGCGGTGGCGGCCTGCCTCGTCTGGGCGACGACCGCGGGGGCTGACCCCAACGCGGGCGAGGGGCAGCCGGCGCCCCTTGCGCCGCGCGCCCTTCAGATCTCCTCAGACCAGGCCATCGAAGGGCAACACGTCGACGAGCTCGCCCGCAGCGATGTTGCCCTGTGCGTGGTGCAGCACCACCAGGCCATTGGCCTCGCTCATGCTGCGCAAGATGCCCGAGCCCTGCGATCCGGTGATCCGCACCTGCAGGCGCCCGTCGGCGGTGGGTGTGACGATGCCGCGCTGGTATTCCGTGCGGCCGGGTTTTTTGCGGATGGCCTCGGTGCTGGCTGCCTTGAGCATCGGCAGCGGCGCCGGAGTCGCGCCGCTCATCGCCAGCAATGCATCGCGCACGAAAGCGTAGAAGGTCACCATCACCGCCACCGGGTTGCCGGGCAGGCCAAACAGGATGGCCTCGCGCCCGCGGCTTTCGATGCGGCCGATGGCCATGGGTCGGCCCGGGCGCATGGCAATCTTCCAGAACAGCACGTCGCCCAAGCTCGCCATCACCTGTTTGGTGTGGTCGGCCTCGCCAACGCTGACGCCGCCTGAGGTGATCACCGCGTCGGCGTTCTCGGCCGCGTGGCGGAAGGCGGCCTCCAGCGCGGCCGGCTCGTCGCGCACGACGCCCACGTCGAGCAGGTCCACGCCCAGGCGCTGCAGCATGCCCCACAGCGTGTAGCGGTTGCTGTCGTAGACGCAGCCGTCGTCCAAGGGCTCGCCGATGGACCGCAGTTCATCGCCGGTGGAAAAGAAGGCCACGCGCAACCGCCGGAACACCGGCACTTCGGCCTGGCCCAACGACGCGAGCATGCCGAGGTCCGCCGGCCGCAGGATGCGCCCGGCCTTCAAGGCGGCGTCGCCGCGCGCCAGGTCTTCCCCGGCGAGGCGACGGTTGTCGCCGCGTTGCACCGCGCCAGCCGGCACGCGCACCTGGGCGCCGTCGATGCGGGTGAACTCTTGTGGAATCACCGTGTCCAGCCCGGCCGGCATCACCGCGCCGGTCATGATGCGAACGCACTCACCGGCGGCCACGCTGCCGTGGAACTGGTCACCGGCAAAGCCCGTGCCCACGGGCGTCAGCAGGGTGTCGCCATCGGTTGACAGGTCCGCGTGACGGAAGGCGTAGCCGTCCATCGCCGAGTTGTCGTGGGCGGGCACGTTGATGGGGGAGACGATGTCCTCGGCCAGCACGCGGCCGAGCGCGCTGCGCAGGGCCAGGCGCTCAACAAGGCCAACGCGGGGCACCAGGCGCGCGATGAACTCATTGGCCTGCGCGACGGGCAGCGCCTGGGGGTCGTACCCGCTGACGCAGGAGGCGATCTCGTGCAAGGAGGGCAGGGCGGGGCTCATGGGGGGCAAGGGTCAGCGGACGTTGGCCTGCAACGCGCGCAAGTCGTCGGGCGTGTTGGCGTTGAAGAAGGCGTGGGCGTCGTCGAACAGCACGTTGGCGCAGCGGTGCTGGGCGGTCCAGCGGTCGATCTTGCGTTGACCGCTCTGCGTGAAGCGCACCAGGCTTTCCAGCAGGCTGGTCTTCATCAGGCAGAACACCGGTTGCGGTTGCGGCCCGGTGCCGTCGTTGGTGGCGGCCATGGCCAGGTCGGCGCCGTCGGCCATCAAGCCGGCGGCGAGGCGGCTGACCAGGTCGTCGGGAAAGTGCGGCGTGTCACAGGGCACGGTGACCAGGTAGTCGGTCTCGCAGCGTTCCAGGCCAGCCAGGAAGCCGGCCAGCGGCCCGGCGTGGTCCGACGTCGCGTCGGGCCACACCGGCACGCCGAAGGACTCGTAGGCGCCCAGGTTGCGGTTGGCGTTGATCATCACGTGGCCGACCTGGGGGCCCAAGCGCAGCAGCGCGTGCATCGCCAGTGGCAGGCCCGCGTGCTGCTGCAGGCCCTTGTCGACGCCGCCCATGCGGCTGCCGCGGCCACCGGCCAGGATCAGGCCGGTGATGTTGTCGGTGGGAATCATCCGGGTCAGCCGCCGATGTAGTGCATTTCGACCCGCCGCTGGCCGCTGCCCGTGTCGGCCTGCTGCAGGCTGCGAAGTTCCGAGTAGCGGTCGTCGCGGTCGCCCCAGATCAGGCCGATGGCGCCTTCGATCTGTTCGTCGGTGCAGTCACTGCGCAGCAGCGCGCGCAGGTCGTGGCCGTGGGTGGCGAACAGGCACAAGAACAATTTGCCCTCGGTCGACAAGCGAGCGCGGTTGCAGTCGCGGCAGAAGGCCTGGGTCACGCTGGAGATGAAGCCCACCTCACCGCCGCCATCGGCATAGCGCCAGCGCTCGGCGGTTTCTCCGGGCTGGCTGGCGTCCAGCGCCACCAGCGGGAATTCGGCGTGGATGCGTGCCATCACCTCGGCCGACGGCAGCACCTCGTTCATCCGCCAGCCGTTGGTGGCGCCCACGTCCATGTATTCGATGAAGCGCAGCACCACGCCGCTGCCGCGGAAATGGCGTGCCATCGGCAGGATCTCCTGCTCGTTGGTGCCGCGCTTGACGACCATGTTGACCTTGATCGGCCCGAGCCCGACGCGCCGGGCTTCATCGATGCCGTCCAGCACCTCGGCCACCGGAAAGTCGACGTCGTTCATTCGCCGGAATGTCGCGTCGTCCAGCCCGTCCAGGCTGACCGTGATGCGCTGCAGCCCCGCGTCCTTGAGCGCCTGGGCCTTGCGCTTGAGCACCGAGCCGTTGGTGGTCAGCGTCAGGTCCAGGGGCTGGCCGTCGGGCGTGCGCAACGCCGCCAGCATCTCGATGAGCACCTCGAGGTTCTTGCGCAGCAAGGGCTCGCCGCCGGTCAGGCGAATCTTCTGCACGCCGTGGGCCACGAACAGGCGGGCGGTGCGAGCGATCTCTTCGAAGCTGAGCAGCGAGCTGTGGGGCAAGAACTGGTAGTGCTTGTCGAAGACTTCCTTCGGCATGCAATAGCTGCAGCGGAAATTGCAGCGGTCGGTCACCGAAATGCGCAAGTCCCGCAGTGGCCGGCCCAGCCGGTCGCTCAGCAAGCCCGCTGCGGGCATCGGCTGCGGCGGCAGCCGGGGCACGCTGGCGCGGTAGCGGTGGTCTGCCAGGGGAATCGTTTTCTCGGCCATCCCGGGATTGTGCCTTCAGGCTCGGCCGGCGGTGGCCGGTGGGGCTGACACCAGCGGCCCAAGGGAGCGCCCGAAGCGGCCCCGGGCTCGGATGGCATTCAGCGGGTGGAGACAGCGCCGTCGTTCGGTGCCGCGCTCAGGTCCACGCGCCGTGCCCCCGTGAAACGCGTGTTCCAGTAGTTCAGCCGCATGTCCTCGACCCGCACCTTGCCGCCCGCGCTGGGGGAATGGATGAACTTGCCATCGCCGACGTAGATGCCCACGTGCGAGAAGGTGCGGCGCAGGGTGTTGAAAAACACCAGGTCACCCGGCTTCAGTTCGTCACGGCGGATGTTCATCAGGCCACGCGCGCTGGCCTGCTCGTCGGCGCGGCGCGGCAGAACCAGCCCCAGGCTGTGCTCGAAGATGTGGCGGGTGAAGCCCGAGCAGTCGAAGCCGACCTCCTCGCTGGACCCGCCGCGGCGGTACGGCACGCCCAAAAAGTTCATGGCGTTGAGCACCATGTCCGACGCGCGGTCGCGCACTTGCGCCACGAATCGGCCCGAGGCGCTGCCATTGGCCCCGGTGGTGGTCGCGGCGGCAGCGTCAAACCCTGGCGCGTTGGTGCCCATCGGAACGACCAGGCCCTTGTCCGCCAGCAAGCGCGCGGCCGCCTCGACGTCGGCATCCGGCGAGGCCAGGGCCATGCCACAACAGGCCGCCAGCACCCACGCCAGGACGAAGCGCGGTCCCGCTAGGCGTAAGTGTTGGTTACGGCTTTTCAACATGGCGCGCAGGATAAAGGCTGACACCGACGAGCGTCAACCGGGCTGCGGCCGAAAAAACCCTTTGCCGGACAGCAAGTTACATGACACAAAGTGAAAATTTCGCGGGCGTGCGCCTACCATTCGCGCGATCTGACACTTCTGACACTGGAGACAACGATGTTCCCTGCGTGGGTTTTGACAAAGGACGACGCTGGTTTCGCGGCCACGCTGCAGACCCTCGACGATCAAGCGCTGCCGGACGGCGACGTGCTGGTCGCGGTGGCCCACTCCACGCTCAATTACAAAGATGGGCTCGCCATCACGAACAAAGGCCCCGTGGTGCGCAGCTGGCCGATGGTGCCGGGCATTGACGGCGCGGGGACGGTGCTGCACAGCAGCCACCCGGCCTGGCAGGTGGGCGACCACGTCATCCACAACGGCTGGGGCGTGGGCGAAACGCGTCATGGCTGCCTGGCCGGCCGGGCGCGCCTGCGGGGTGATGGCCTGGTTCGCCTGCCCGCGGCTTTCACCACGGCCCAGGCCATGGCCATCGGGACCGCCGGCTACACGGCCATGTTGTGCGTGCTGGCGCTGGAGCGCCATGGCGTGCAGCCCGGCAGCGGCGAGGTGCTGGTGACCGGCGCCACCGGAGGCGTGGGCAGCGTGGCGACGGCGGTGTTGGCCCGCCTGGGCCACCGTGTGGTGGCGGCCACGGGCAAGGCCAGCGAGGTCGACTACCTGACGCGACTCGGGGCGGCGGAGGTGATCGACCGCGCCAGCCTGAGTGCCCCGGGCAAGCCCCTGCAGAAGGAGCGCTGGGCCGCGGTGGTCGACGCCGTGGGCAGCCACACTTTGGCCAATGCGCTGGCACAGACACGCTACGGTGGCGTGGTCGCGGCCTGTGGGCTCGCGCAGGGTGCCGACCTGCCGGCCACGGTGATGCCGTTCATCCTGCGCGGGGTCACACTGGCGGGCGTCGACAGCGTCACGGCGCCGCTGACCGTGCGCGAGCAAGCCTGGGCGCGCCTGGCCACCGACCTCGACCCGGCGGTGCTGGCCGCCATGACCGAGGAAATCGGCATGGCCGAGGTGCCCGCCCGGGCGGCTGCGCTCATGCGCGGTGAAGTGCGCGGCCGCTTGGTCGTGCGCATCGGCTGAACGGTCGAATGGCGACTCGCCGCGCACCTGAGCGGCCAGCGGCCAGCGTCAGGGGCTTGTCAGCGCTGGGGCATGAAATTCGCCCCGCGAGCACAAACCAACAGACCCACAGGAGACACCGATGGCGACTTCCACCGCAGCCGAGGGCTTTGCCGCCTTTCATCAGCGCTCACTGGCCGATCCCGACGGATTCTGGCGAGAACAAGCCGAGCTGATCGACTGGCACCGCCCGTTTGACGAGGTCTGCGACCACCGCCATCCGCCGTTTGCCAACTGGTTCGTCGGGGGCCAGACCAACCTGTGCCACAACGCCGTCGACCGCCACTTGGCCTCCCGCGGGGACCAGGCCGCGCTGATCGCGGTGTCCACCGAGACCGACAGCGAGCGCCTCTACACCTTCCGCGAGCTGCATGCCGAAGTTCAGCGCATGGCCGCGTGCCTGCAAGTGCTTGGCGTGAAGCAGGGCGACCGGGTGCTGATTTACATGCCGATGATCGCGGAGGCGGCTTTTGCGATGCTGGCCTGCGCCCGCATCGGCGCCATTCATTCGGTGGTGTTCGGTGGCTTTGCGAGCCACAGCCTGGCCAGCCGCATCGACGACGCGGAGCCGGTGGTGGTGGTGAGCGCCGACGCTGGCAGCCGGTCGGGCAAGGTCGTGCCGTACAAGCCGCTGCTGGACGAGGCCATCGCCTTGGCCCGCCACAAGCCGGCCAAGGTGCTGCTGGTGGACCGCCATCTGGCGCCGATGGCCCGCACCCCTGATCGCGATGTGGACCACGCCGCGCTGCGCGCCCAGCACCTCGACACGGTCGTGCCCTGCACCTGGGTCGATTCGCAGGCGCCGAGCTACACGCTGTACACCAGCGGCACCACGGGCAAGCCCAAGGGCGTGCAGCGCGACACCGGGGGCTACGCGGTGGCGCTGGCGGCCAGCATCAAGCACATTTTTTGTGGCCAGCCTGGCGAAACCTTCTTTTCCACCAGCGACATCGGCTGGGTGGTCGGCCACAGCTACATCGTCTATGGCCCCCTGATCGCCGGCATGGCGACGATCTTCTACGAGGGCTTGCCCACCCGCCCGGACGCCGGCATCTGGTGGAGCCTGGTTGAAAAATACAAGGTCACTGCGATGTTCAGCGCGCCCACGGCCGTGCGGGTGCTCAAGAAGCAGGACCCCGCATTCCTGACCAAGTACGACCTCAGCTCGCTGCGCGCGCTGTTCCTGGCCGGCGAGCCGCTGGACGAGCCGACCGGGCGCTGGATCGCCGACGCCCTGGGGCGGCCCATCATCGACAACTACTGGCAGACCGAGTCGGGCTGGCCGATTCTGACCATCGCCAACGGCATCGAGAAGAAGGCCAGCAAGTTCGGCAGCCCGGGCGTGGCGATGTACGGCTACAAGGTCAAGTTGCTGGACGAGTCGACCGGCGAAGAATTGACCGCGCCCCACCAGAAAGGCGTGCTCACCATCGAGGGCCCGCTGCCGCCCGGCTGCATGCAGACCGTGTGGCGGGACGACGAGCGCTTCGTCAAGACCTACTGGAGCAGCATTCCCGGCAAGCAGGTCTACAGCACCTTCGACTGGGGCATCCGGGACGAAGACGGCTACTACTTCATCCTCGGCCGCACCGACGACGTGATCAACGTGGCCGGCCACCGCTTGGGCACCCGCGAGATCGAAGAGAGCATTTCCAGCCACCCGAACGTGGCCGAGGTGGCGGTGGTGGGCGTGGCGGACGCCTTGAAGGGTCAGGTGGCGATGGCCTTCGCGGTGGCCAAGGACGCCACCGGCCTGGACGATCCGGCCGCGCGCCTGAAGCTGGAGGGTGAAATCATGAAGACTGTCGACACCCAGCTCGGCGCCGTGGCCCGGCCGGCGCGGGTTCACTTCGTGACCCTGCTGCCGAAGACCCGCTCAGGCAAGCTGTTGCGCCGCGCGCTGCAAGCGGTGTGCGAGCAACGCGATCCGGGCGACCTGACCACGATGGACGACCCCACGGCGCTGCAGCAGGTGAAGGACTTGTTGGCGCCCGCGGGCGGCTGAAGCCCGGGCGAGCGCGGCTCGGTCAACGGCCGGACCGGACCGTGGCTCGGTTGGGTCGGGCCGTGCCGCTTGGTCCGCCCTTCGTCGGTTTGGTCGCGCGTGCAAACCGTTGGGCACCAGCGCTTGGCGCGCGCCGACGGCAGTGGGCAGAATCCGGTCATCGCCGCCCTCGGGCGCCGCCCAACGACCGGAGTCCCGATGCGCTTGCCCGTCTTTTGCTGTGCCGCCATGCTGGCGGTGCCCCTTGCCGCCTGGGCAGCGCCCGGGCCGGCCCAGTCGGCGGTCGAGGCCGCGAACCGCCCCGCGTTTCCCCGCTTCGAGCGCGCGGACGCCGTCAACGCGGCCTGTGATGCCGGGCTGGCGACCGCCGCGCGCCAGGTCAAGCGGTTGGAACGGCGGGCGCCGACCCCGTCCTGGGTCGCCGCCTACGACGACCTGAACGCCGTCATCGAGGACGCGTCGGGGCCGGTCACCTTCATCGTCAACGTGCACCCCGACCCGGCGGTGCGCGACGCGGCGCAGGCCTGCGAGCAGCGGTGGCAGACCTTTCAGTCGACGCTCGGCCAGAACGCGACGCTCTACCGCGCGGCGCGTGCGGTGCGGCCCCGGGACGCCATTGACCGCGCGCTGTTGAAGGAGGCCATCGACAACTTCGAGGAATCGGGTGTTGGCCTGCCGCCCGCGCAGCGCCAGCGCGCCAAGGCCATCAACGACCGGGTTGGCGAGCTGGGCCAGCAGTTCTCGCGCGTGTTGCGCGACGACACCACCAAGTTGCCGTTCACCGAGGCCGAGCTGGTCGGCGTGCCCGAGGCGGTGTGGAAGTCCAAGCCCCGCGACGAGCAAGGCCGCTTCTTGCTGGGGCTGGACGCGCCCACCGCCGTGTCGGTGCTCGAGCGGGCCGACGACCCGCGCACCCGCGAGCGGATGTACCGCGCCCGCAACACGCTCGGGGGCGACACCAACATCGCCCTGCTCGGCGAGATGGTCCGCCTGCGCGGGGAGTACGCCGCCTTGTTCGGTGCCGCCGGCCACGCCGAGTTCACCTTGCGCCGGCGCATGGCGCAGAACACCGACAACACCGGCCGCTTTCTGGACGAAGTGCGCGCTGCCGTGAGCACGCGCGAGCGCCGCGAGCTGGACGAGCTGCGCCAGGCCAAGGCACAGCACCTGCGCCAGGCCGTCGACGCCACGGGCCTGGCGCGCTGGGACCTGCCTTACCACACCGAGCGCCTGCGCCGCGAGCGCTACACCGTCGACCAGAACGCGTTTCGGCCCTACTTCCCGCCGCAGGCCAGCCTGGACTTCGTCATGAAGCTGGCCGAGCAGCTGCTCGGCGTGCGCTATGTCCGCGTGCCTGCCACCTTGTGGCACCCGGACGTGCAGGCCTACGCCGCCACCGACGCCAAGACCGGCCGCCCGTTGGCCACGCTCTACATCGACCTCTACCCCCGCGACGGCAAGTACAACCACGCCGCAGTGTGGAGCATCCGGAACGGCGCCACCCGCACCGGGCGACTGCCGCTGGCGGCACTGGTCGTCAACCTGGACCGGCAGGGCCTGACGCTGGACGAACTCGAGACCTTGCTTCACGAGATGGGCCACGCCCTGCACAACAACCTGTCGGCCACGCGGCACAGCCTGCAGGCGGGCACCAGCGTGCTGCGCGACTTTGTCGAGGCGCCGTCGCAAATGTTGGAAGACTGGGTCTACGACAAGACGGTGCTGGCCCTGTTTGCCAGCGTCTGCCCGACGTGCACACCGGTGCCCGACGCGCTGCTGGCCAAGGCGGTGGCGGCGCGCAACGACGGCAAGGGCGTGCGCACGGCCCGCCAGCACTTGTATGCCAGCTACGACCTGGCCCTGCACTCGGCGGTGCCCTCGGATCCCCAGCGCCTGTGGGAAGCGATGGAAGGCGCGACGCCGTTGGGCCACGTGGCCGGCACCCAGCTGCCCGCCAGCTTCGAGCACCTGGCCAGCGGTTACGCCGCGGGCTACTACGGGTACTTGTGGAGCCTGGTCGTGGCGACCGACCTGCGCACCGCCTTCAGCGGCCGCCGCCTGGACCCGGTCGTCGGTCAGCGCTACCGCCGCACGGTGCTGGGACAGGGCAGCCAACGTCCGCCGGCCGACCTGGTCCGCGACTTCCTCGGGCGCGACACCAATGCCCGCGCCTTTTTTGACGACCTGAAGCAGTGAGCGCTGCGCGGCCTGGCCGCGCCTGCGCCGGGCCGCCGCAGTCCGGGTGGACCGAGGCTTACAGCACTTCCGAGGCGAAATCGGCCAGCCGCGAGCGCTCTCCGCGCGCCAACATGATGTGGCCCGAGTGCGGCCAGCCCTTGAAGCGGTCGACCGCGTAGGTCAGGCCCGAGCTGCCTTCGGTCAGGTAGGGCGTGTCGATCTGCGCCAGGTTGCCCAGGCACACGATCTTCGTGCCCGGCCCGGCGCGCGTGACCAGCGTTTTCATCTGTTTGGGCGTCAGGTTCTGCGCTTCGTCGATGATCAGGAACTTGTTCAGGAAGGTGCGGCCCCGCATGAAGTTCAGGCTCTTGATCTTGATCTTGCTGCGCACCAGGTCGTTGGTGGCGGCACGGCCCCACTCACCAGCGGCCCCGTCGGTCTTGGACAGCACCTCCAGGTTGTCGTCCAGCGCGCCCATCCATGGCCCCATTTTTTCTTCTTCGGTGCCCGGCAGAAAACCGATGTCCTCGCCCACCGGCACGGTCACCCGGGTGACGATGATTTCGGTGTAGCGGCGGTCGTCCATCACCTGGCTCAGGCCAGCGGCCAGCGTCATCAGCGTCTTGCCGGTGCCGGCGGTGCCGGTCAGCGTGATGAAGTCGCAGTCGGGGTCCATCAGCAGGTTCAGTGCGAAGTTCTGTTCGCGGTTGCGGGCCGTCACGCCCCACACGGCGTGCTTGGGGTTGCCGTACTCGCGCAGGGTGCGCAGCACAGCGGTCTTGCCCGTGATCTCGACGACCTTGGCGTACAGCGGCGCGGCGCCAGGCGCCTCCAGGAAGACGAACTGGTTGATCAGCAGGGCCGGTACCAACGGGCCGCTGATGCGGTAGTAAGTGAAGCCCGCCTGGTTCCAGCTTTCCATGGTCTTGCCGTGGCGGTCCCAAAAGTCGGCCGGCAAGGCGAGGGCGCCGGTGTACAGCAGGTCACCGTCTTCCAGCGTCTTGTCGTTGAAATAGTCTTCGGTGGGCAGGCCCAGCGCGCGGGCCTTGATGCGCATGTTGATGTCCTTGGACACCAGCACCACGTCCCGCCCGGGCTGCTGCTCGCGCAGTGCCTGAACCACGCCCAGGATCTGGTTGTCCGCCTTGCCCTGCGGCAGGCCGGCGGGCAGGGTCACATTGATCAGGTTGGTCTGGAAGTACAGCTTGCCCGCCGCCTCGCGGTGGCCGGTGCCCGCCAGCGGCAGCCCGTCGGTCAGGCCTTTGCTGTCGCGGCTGTTCATGTTGGCGGCCAGGGCGTCCAGGTCGCGGCTGACCTGTCGCGCGTTGCGTGCCACCTCGGTCATGCCCTTCTTGTGCCCGTCCAGCTCTTCCAGCGTGATCATGGGCAGGTAGATGTCGTGTTCCTCGAAGCGGAACAGGCTCATCGGATCGTGCATCAGCACGTTGGTGTCGAGCACGAACAGTTTGGCCGGCCCGGTGCCGCGCGGCTTGCGGGTGCGCGGCTGGGCCTGGGGCGGACGCACCGCCGGCGGTGCGGCGGCGAACACCGGCGCTGGCGCGACCACCGAGGTCGCGGCGGCGGCGGCGGCGGTGGGCGCCCGAACCGGCGCGGGAGCGGCCGGCGGCGCTTCGGCCAAGGCCAGCGTTTCGGCCCGCGCGGCGGGCGCGGCACGGGGGCGCTCGCTGCGTTTGCCGGTCTTGCCAGCGGCCTGCGTTTCAAAGTCGGTGGGTGACAGGAGGGAGGCTCGTTTGGCAGGCGGCTTGGGCAGGGGCATGGCGTGTCAGGTCGTCCGAAAAACAAAAAAGCCGCGCGGTGGCCCGAGCGGCTTGGTGGGGTGGTGGCGCGTGTGGTGGCTCACAAGCATGGCTCATTATGCACAGGGCCGCTGGCCCGGCCAGCGTCTGCCCGGCGCCACGCCGGCCTTGGGGCCCGCCAGAGCGGCGCGCCCGTCACTTGGGTGTCAGGCGGCCTTCTTCAGCGACTTGACCGTCTTCAGCACTTCTTCAACGTGACCAGCAACCTTCAGGCCGCGCCATTCGGCCCGCAACACGCCACTGCCGTCGATCAAGAAAGTGCTGCGCTCAATGCCTTTGACCTTCTTGCCATACATGATCTTGTTCTTGACCACACCAAACATGTGGCAAAGCTTTTCTTCGGTGTCGGCGATCAGCTCGAACGGCAGTTCGAGGTTCTGCTTGAACTTGTCGTGCGACGCCATGTTGTCGCGCGACACGCCAAACACCACCGCGCCGGCCTTGATGAAGTCTTTGTGGTGGTCACGGAACTGCATGGCTTCGGTGGTGCAACCCGGGGTGTTGTCCTTCGGGTAGAAGTACAGCACGACGGTTTGTCCCGCATAGGCCTGCGGCGTGAACTTGACACCACCGGTGGCGAGCGCTTCAAATTCCGGAAGGGGTTTGTTGAGGGCTGGCGTCATGGAGTATTCTGCTGAATTGCGCCGCTTCAGGCGTAGCCCCTGATTATAAGGCAGGCGCACCGGCGACCCGGGTCGCGCCGATGGTGAAGTGGTGCGTCAGCCGCGGCGGACACCCGCCAACATGCCCCGAGCGTGATCGCCACGCCCCGGACGCCGTCGAACATCGTCAGTCAAACAGCAGCGCGGCCACCACCGCCCGGCCTTCGGCCAGCAGCACGTTGTAGGTGCGGCAGGCGGCGGCGGTGTCCATGGTTTCAATGCCCACGCGCGCCGCCATCAGCCCCGCCAGCAACCGCGGTGGAGGAAAGCGCAGTCGGGCGCCGCTGCCGAACACGATCAACTGGGGTTGGAGCGCGGTCAGCGCGTCAAAGTGCGCGGCCTCCAGGGCGTCGAAGCCAAGCACCTGCCAGGGTCGCACTTCACCCTGCCACGGCACCACCACCGCGTGGCTGTGCGTGTGTCCGTTGACGATGACGCCCGACACGCTGTGGCGGGAGATGGCGTTGAGGCCATCGATGCGTTCGGCTTGAAGCTTCACGTGGAAATGTCCGGGCGAGGAGGAGAGCGGCCGCGGCAATGCGGCACGAGTGGCAGACAGCCCTGTGATTTAATCATAGGCTTTGCGCCTGCCCGCCCGCTGCCTGGAGACACCGTGAAACCCATCGCCAAATCGAGCAAGCTCGCGAACGTGTGCTACGACATACGCGGCCCGGTGCTCGACAAGGCCCGGCAGATGGAAGACGAGGGCCAAAAAATCATCAAGCTGAACATCGGCAACATTGCCGCGTTCGGCATCGAGCCGCCGGACGAGATCGTCCAGGACATGATCCGCAACCTGCCGAACACGGCGGGCTACACCGACAGCAAGGGCTTGTTTGCCCCGCGCAAGGCGGTGGTGCACTACACCCAGGAAAAGAACATCGCCGGCGTCACCGTCGATGATGTCTACCTGGGCAACGGCGCCTCCGAGTTGATCACCATGAGCATGAACGCCCTGCTCAACAGTGGCGACGAAATCCTGGTGCCCGCGCCCGACTACCCGCTGTGGACGGCGTCGGTCGCCCTGGCCGGCGGCACGCCCGTGCACTACCTGTGCGACGAAGGCGCCGACTGGATGCCCGATGTGGCCGACATCCGCAGCAAGATCACGCCCAGCACCAAGGGCATCGTCGTCATCAACCCGAACAACCCGACCGGCGCCTTGTACCCCGACAGCGTGCTGCGCGAAATCGTCGAGATCGCCCGCCAGCACCAGCTGATCGTCTTCGCCGACGAGATCTACGACAAGACGCTGTACGACGGCGTGACGCACACCAGCCTGGCCTCGCTGGCCGACGACGTGCTGTTCGTCACCTTCAACGGCTTGTCCAAGAACTACCGCAGCTGCGGCTACCGGGCCGGCTGGATGATCGTGTCCGGCGACAAGCGCAGGGCCAAGGACTACATCGAGGGCTTGAACATGCTCGCCTCGATGCGCCTGTGTGCCAACACTCCGGGCCAGTTGGCCATCCAGACCGCGCTGGGCGGCTACCAAAGCATCAAGGACCTGGTCGCGCCCACCGGGCGCTTGTGCCGGCAGCGCGACCTCGCCTACAACCTGCTCAGTCAGATTCCGGGCGTCAGCGTGGTCAAGCCCAAGGCGGCGCTGTACATGTTCCCGCGGCTCGACCCCAAGATGTACCCCATCGCCGACGACCAGCAATTCGCTTACGAGCTGCTCGCCGAGGAAAAGGTGTTGATCGTTCAGGGCACCGGCTTCAATTGGATCAACCCGGACCATTTCCGACTGGTGTTCCTGCCGAACTCCGACGACCTGACCGAAGCCGTGGGGCGCATCGCCCGGTTCCTCGATCACTACCGCAAGCGCCACAGCCAGTGATGGCCGCCTGACCGAAACCCGTTCCAACCCGAGGGCGCCCCCGCCGGCGCCCCCCACCGCCATGAAACCCATCCAAGTCGGCTTGCTCGGCATCGGCACCGTCGGCAGCGGCACGTTCAACGTGCTGCGTCGCAACCAGGAAGAAATCCGGCGCCGCGCCGGCCGCGGCATCGAGATCACCATGGTGGCCGACCTGGACACCGAGCGCGCCCGTGCCGTGGTGGGTGACGCTGTCACCGTGGTGGCCGATGGCCGCGCGGTCATCGCCAACCCCGACATCGACATCGTCATCGAGTTGATCGGTGGCTACGGCGTGGCCAAGTCGATGGTGCTGGAAGCCATTGCCGCGGGCAAGCACGTCGTGACGGCCAACAAAGCCTTGCTGGCGGTGCACGGCACGGAGATCTTCCAGGCCGCGCGCGAGAAGGGCGTGATGGTCGCCTTCGAGGCCGCGGTGGCCGGCGGCATTCCGATCATCAAGGCGCTGCGCGAAGGCCTGACCGCCAACCGCATCGACTGGATCGCCGGCATCATCAATGGCACCACCAACTTCATCCTGTCGGAGATGCGCGACAAGGGGCTGGACTTCAGCGTCGTGCTGAAGGAGGCACAGCGCCTGGGCTACGCCGAAGCCGACCCCACCTTCGACATCGAAGGCGTCGACGCCGCGCACAAGGTGACCCTGATGAGCGCCATCGCTTTTGGCATCCCGGTGCAGTTCGACAAGGCGCACGTCGAAGGCATCACCCAACTGCAGGCCGCCGACATCACCTACGCCGAGCAACTGGGCTACCGCATCAAGCTGCTGGGCATCACCCGCCGCCGCAGCGATGCCACCAGCGCCCCGGGCGGTGCCGGCGGCATCGAGTTGCGCGTGCACCCCACGCTGGTGCCGGCCAAGCGCCTGATCGCCAATGTGGAGGGTGCGATGAACGCGGTGGTGGTGCAAGGCGACGCCGTGGGCACGACGCTTTACTACGGCAAGGGCGCCGGCGCCGAGCCCACCGCCAGCGCGGTCGTTGCCGACCTGGTCGACATCACCCGGCTGCACACCGCCGACCCGCACCACCGCGTGCCACACCTGGCCTTTCAGCCCGATGCGCTGGCGGCCACGCCCATCCTGCCGATCGACGAGGTCGTCACCTCGTTCTACCTGCGCCTGCAGGTGGCCGACCAGGCTGGTGTGCTGGCGCGCATCACGGGCATCCTGGCCGAGCACGGCATCTCCATCGACGCCTTGCTGCAGCGCGAGTCGGCCGAGGGCGAGGCCCACACCGACGTGATCATCCTGACCCACACCACGGTCGAGGGCCGCATGAACCAGGCGATCGCGCTGATGCAGGCCCTGCCCACCGTGCTGGCGCCCATCGTGCGCATCCGCAAGGAAGAGCTGAATTGACGCGATGAAGTACCTCAGCACCCGTGGCGACCGCAGCGAGCGGCGCTTCTGCGACATCCTGCTCGAAGGCCTGGCGCCAGACGGCGGGCTGTACCTGCCCACCCACTACCCGACGGTCGACGACGCCACGCTCACGCGCTGGCGTGGCCTGTCGTACGCCGACCTGGCCTTCGAGGTGCTGTCGCTCTACATCGACGACATCCCGCCCGCGGACCTGCGTGCGCTCGCGCAGCGCACCTACACCGCCGAGGTGTTCGGTTCTGCCGCCATCACCCCGCTGAAGGCGCTGGAGCCCGGCGTGTGGTTGCAGGCCCTGTCCAACGGGCCGACGCTGGCCTTCAAGGACATGGCCATGCAGTTGCTGGGCAACCTGTTCGAGTACGAACTGGCCCGCCGCGGCGAGGTGCTGAACATCCTGGGCGCAACCTCCGGCGACACGGGCAGCGCAGCCGAGTACGCGATGCGCGGCAAGCGTGGCGTGAAGGTGTTCATGCTGAGCCCGCACGGCCGCATGAGCCCCTTTCAGCAGGCGCAGATGTTCAGCCTGCAGGACGACAACATCCACAACATTGCCGTCGAAGGCGTGTTCGACGACTGCCAGGACATCGTCAAGGCGGTGTCGAACGACCTGGCCTTCAAGCGCGCCCATCACATCGGCACGGTCAACTCGATCAACTGGGCCCGCCTGCTGGCCCAGGTCGTCTACTACTTTGCGGGGTACTTCCAGGCGACCACCCACAACGGCCAGCAGGTCAGCTTCGCGGTGCCATCGGGCAACTTTGGCAACATCTGTGCGGGCCACGTCGCCCGCCACATGGGCTTGCCCATCCACCGCCTCGTGCTTGCCACCAATGAGAACAAGGTGCTGGACGAGTTCTTCCGCAGTGGCCGCTACCGCCCCCGCGGCAGCGCCGAAACCCACGAAACGTCCAGCCCGTCGATGGACATCTCGAAGGCCTCGAACTTCGAGCGCTTCGTGTTCGACCTGCTGGGCCGTGACGGCGAACACACCCGCCGCCTGTTTGCCACCGACATCGCCGAGCGCGGTGAATTCCAGGTCAGTGCCGAGGCGCATGCGGGCATCGCGGGCCACGGTTTCGTGTCGGGCAACAGCACGCACGCCAACCGGCTGCAAACCATCCGCGAGACCTGGCAAGCCCATGGCGTGATGATCGACCCCCACACCGCCGACGGCCTGAAGGTGGCCCGCGAACACCGGGACCCCGAGGTGCCCATGCTGGTGCTGGAAACGGCACTGCCAGCCAAATTCGCACAGACCATCGTGGAGGCCACGGGCGTCGAGCCCCCGCGCCCGCCCGCCACCATGGGCATTGAGTTGCTGCCCAAGCGCTTCGTGGTGATGCCGGTCGATGTGGCAGGCGTCAAGGCTTACCTCTCGGCGAGGGCCTGAGCCTTGGAACTGAGACCATGAAGGCCGTCGGCTTTTCCGCCTGGTCGGGCGCGGGCAAGACCACGCTGGTCGAGCGCTTGATCGCGCGGCTGAAATTGGCGGGGCAGCGGGTGTCGGTGGTCAAGCACGCTCACCACGACTTCGACATCGACCAGCCGGGCAAGGACTCATGGCGCCACCGCCAGGCTGGTGCGTTCGAGGTGGTCATCGCCTCCAACCGGCGGCTGGCCAAGGTGCGTGAGTTCGACAGCCCGGTCGAACCCACTGTGCACCAGTTGCTGGCCGAACTGTGCGACTGCGACTGGGCGTTGGTCGAGGGATTCAAGCACGCTGCGCTGCTGAAGATCGAGGTCTGGCGCCCCGAGCTGGGCAAGCCGGCCAAGTACCCCAACGACCCGTTCGTGGTGGCCGTGGCCACCGACCGCCCGGACCAACTGCCCGAGCCCACGGGCCTGCCCGTCTTCCACCTGGACGACGTCGACGCCATCGCTGATTTTCTGTTGGCTCACCCCGAGCGTTATGACTACATCCCCGAGCCCCACTTCACCGACCCCGGCGCCCCCGCGGGCGCCGATGCTGAGCCTGGACGAGGCCCTGCAGCGCTTGCTGAGCCCCATCCAGCCGCTGGCTGAGACACAGGTCGTCGACACCTTCGCCGCGCGCGGCCGGGTGCTGGCCGCGGCCGTGCGCTCCGTGCTGGATGTGCCGCCGGAAGACAACAGCTCGATGGACGGCTACGCCTTGCGGCTGGCCGACCTGCCCGCCGCCGGCACCGTGCTGCCGGTGGTGCAGCGCATCCCGGCGGGCCAGGCGCCACAGCCGTTGGCAGCAGGGGGCGTCGCGCGCATCTTCACCGGGGCGCAGGTGCCCGCGGGCGCCGATGCCATCGTCATGCAGGAGCAGTGCACCGCGCTGGACGGCGGTCGGGTGCGGGTGGACACGCTGCCCACCTCAGGCCAGTGGATCCGGCGCCGAGGCGAGGACGTGCAGGCCGGCGCCGAGGTGCTGCCGCGCGGCACCCGCCTGACACCGCAGGCCCTGGGGCTGGCCGCTTCCGTCGGGGCGGCGACCCTGACGGTGGTGCGCCGGCCGCGCGTGGCGCTGTTTTCCACCGGCGACGAACTGGTGATGCCGGGCGAGCCGCTCAAGCCCGGCGCCATCTACAACTCCAACCGCTACACCTTGCGCGCGCTGATCGAGCAGCTGGGCTGCGAATGCACCGACCTGGGCATCGTGCCCGACCGCCGCGAGGCCACCCGCGCCGCCCTGCGCGAGGCTGCGCAAGGCAACGACCTGATTGTCACCAGCGGTGGCGTGTCCGTCGGCGAGGAGGATCACCTGAAGCCCGCGGTCGAGGCCGAGGGTCGGCTTGACCTCTGGCAAGTGGCGATCAAGCCGGGCAAGCCGCTGGCCTTCGGCGAGGTGAACCATGGCAGCGGGCGCCCCACGTGGTTCATCGGCCTGCCGGGCAACCCGGTGTCGAGTTTCATCACCTTCCTGCTGGCGGTGCGCCCGGTCCTGCTGCGCCTGCAGGGCGTGGTCGACACGGGCGTGATCGGCGGCACGGCGCGCGCCGACTTCCATTGGCCCAAGCCCGACAAGCGGCGCGAATTCCTGCGCGTGCGACGCAATGCGGCGGGCGGGCTCGACCTGTTTGCGAACCAGAGTTCTGGCGTCCTGACCTCGGCCGTGTGGGGCGATGGTGTGGTGGAGGTGCCGCCCGGTGCCCCGATCCAGGCGGGCGACGCGGTGCGCTACATCGCCTTTTCGGAGTGGCTGGCATGAAGCTGACGGTTCGGTACTTCGCCTCGATCCGCGAGGCCTTGGGCGCAAGCGAGGCGGTGGAACTGCCCGACGGCAGCAGCCTGGGCGCGCTGCGCGACATGCTGATCGCCCGCAGCCCAGAGCACGCCCGCGTGCTGGCCCGCGGCCGGGCCTTGCGCTGCGCCTTGAACCAAGCGCTGGCGGACGAGGCGGCCGTGCCCGCCGACGGCGCCGAGGTGGCCTTTTTTCCGCCGGTCACTGGCGGCTGACGGGAGCATTGCCAATGGCTTCATCCCCTGATCCCATGTCCGCCGGTGCCGCAGCCCGCGTTGATCGCTCGCCGGTGCCGAGGGTCGTTGTGCAAACCGAAGACTTCGACCTCGGCGCCGAAGTGGCCCGCTTGCGCGCCGGCGACCCGGGCACGGGCGCGGTGGCCAGCTTCGTGGGCACGGTGCGCGACCGCAACGACGGCTTGTCGGTCAGCCGGATGGAACTGGAGCACTACCCGGGCATGACCGAGAAGGCCATTGAGGCCATGATCGACGCGGCTTTCGAGCGCTTCGACATCCGCGGCGCACGCGTCATTCACCGGGTCGGGCCGCTGGACCCGATGGACCAGGTGGTGCTGGTGGCGGTGACCTCGGCGCACCGCGGCGAGTCCTTCAAGGCGTGTGAATTCCTGATGGACTACCTGAAGACCCAGGCGCCGTTCTGGAAAAAGGAAAGCACGCCGGCCGGCGAGCGCTGGGTCGACGCCCGCGTCAGCGACGACGACGCGCTGCGCCGTTGGGGCCTGCAGGCCGACAACGCCGCGGCGGGATGAGCAGCACGACCCTGGCGCAATTCGCAGCCGTGGGGCTGGGGGCGGCGCTGGGCGCGTGGTTGCGGTGGCTGACCGGGCTGTGGTTGAACAGCGGTTGGCCGGGCTTTCCGTTGGGCACGCTGGCGGTGAACTGCGTGGGCGGGCTGCTGATCGGCCTGGCGCTGGTGTGGTTTGCGCGGTCGCCGAACGAGTTGGCAAGGCTGCTGTTGGTCACGGGCTTCCTGGGCGGGTTGACCACCTTTTCGGCGTATTCGGGCGAGTCGTTGACCCTGCTGCAGTGTGGCGACTTCGGCCTGGCGTTCGCCCACACGCTGGCCCATGTGGTGGGCGCGCTCGGCTGCGCGGCCCTGGGATTCCGGCTGGGACGCTGGCTCTGGGCCTGAGCAGCCAGGTGCGGCGCTTGATCCAGGTCAACCCGCCGGGCGGTTGAGCGGCCTGGCCGCGCTTGAAATTGACGTCGAATGCCTGAAATTCCTCGCAACGGAGGATTTTCCCCATGCGACTCGACAAACTCACCACCAAGTTCCAGGAAGCCTTGGCCGACGCCCAGAGCCTGGCCATCGCGCGCGACAACCCCTACATCGAAGCCGTCCACGTGCTCAGCGCGATGCTGGCGCAGGCCGATGGCCCGAAGGCGCTGCTCACGCGTGCCGGTGTCAATGTCGGCAAACTGCAAACGACGCTCGACGCCGAACTGGGCAAGTTGCCGCAGGTGCAAGGCGGCGAGCAGGTGCAGGCCGGCCGCGACCTGGTGGGCCTGCTGCAGCAGGCCGAAAAGGAAGCCGGCAAGCGCGGCGACCAGTTCATCGCCAGCGAAATGTTCCTTCTGGCCGTGGCCGACGCCAAGGGCGCCATCGGTCCGCTCGTCAAGGAACACGGCCTGACCCGCAAGGCGCTTGAGTCCGCCATTGAATCGGTGCGCGGTGGCCAGAAGGTCGACTCCGCCGAGTCCGAGGGCCAGCGCGAAGCGCTGAAGAAGTACACGCTCGACCTCACCGAGCGCGCCCGCGCTGGCAAGCTCGACCCGGTGATCGGCCGTGACGACGAGATCCGCCGCGCCATCCAGGTGCTGCAACGGCGCACCAAGAACAACCCGGTGCTGATCGGCGAGCCGGGCGTGGGCAAGACCGCCATCGTCGAGGGACTGGCCCAGCGCATCGTCGCGGGCGAGGTGCCCGACTCGTTGAAGAACAAGCGCGTGCTGGTGCTGGACATGGCGCTGTTGCTGGCCGGTGCCAAGTTCCGCGGCGAGTTCGAGGAGCGGCTGAAGAGCGTGCTCAAGGAGGTCGCTCAGGACGAGGGCCAGACCATCGTCTTCATCGACGAAATCCACACGATGGTGGGCGCCGGCAAGGGGGAGGGCGCGATCGACGCGGGCAACATGCTCAAGCCGGCGCTGGCGCGCGGCGAGTTGCACTGCATCGGCGCCACCACGCTGAACGAGTACCGCAAGTACATCGAGAAGGACGCCGCGCTCGAGCGCCGCTTTCAGCGCATCCTGGTCGGCGAGCCGACGGTGGAGGCGACCATCGCCATCCTGCGCGGCCTGCAGGAAAAGTACGAGGTGCACCATGGCGTGGAGATCACCGACCCCGCCATCGTCGCCGCGGCCGAGCTGAGCCACCGCTACATCACCGACCGCTTCCTGCCCGACAAGGCCATCGACCTGATCGACGAGGCCGCGGCCAAGGTCAAGATCGAGATCGACTCCAAGCCCGAGGTGATGGACAAGCTGGACCGCCGCTTGATCCAGCTGCAGATCGAGCGCGAGGCCGTGCGCCGCGAAAAGGACGAGGGCTCGCAGAAGCGCTTCGTGCTGATCGAAGAGGAAATTGCCAAACTGCAGCGTGAAGCTGCCGACCTGGACGAGATCTGGCGTGCCGAGAAGGCCGCGGCCCAGGGCTCTGCCCACATCAAGGAAGAGATCGACCGCCTGCGCTTCCAGATCGAGGAATGGAAGCGCAAGGGCGACTTCAACAAGGTGGCCGAGCTGCAGTACGGCAAGGTGCCCGAGCTGGAAAAGAAGCTCAAAGAAGCGCAGGCCAAGGAGTCGGGCAAGGCGGCGGCCAAGGACGGCCGGCCGCAGCTGCTGCGCACGATGGTGGGCGCCGAGGAGATCGCCGAGGTGGTGGCGCGCGCCACCGGCATCCCGGTGTCCAAGCTGATGCAGGGCGAGCGCGACAAGCTGCTGCAGATGGAAGGCCGCTTGCACGACCGCGTGGTCGGCCAGGACGAGGCCATCCTGGCCGTGGCCAATGCGATTCGCCGTTCGCGCTCGGGCTTGAGCGACCCGAACCGGCCGACTGGCAGCTTCCTGTTCCTGGGCCCGACCGGCGTGGGCAAGACCGAGCTGTGCAAGGCGCTGGCGAGCTTCCTGTTCGACAGCGAGGAGCACCTGATCCGCATCGACATGAGCGAGTACATGGAGAAGCACTCGGTCAGCCGCCTCATCGGCGCGCCACCGGGCTATGTGGGCTACGACGAGGGTGGCTACCTGACCGAGGCCGTGCGCCGCAAGCCCTACAGCGTTCTGTTGCTCGACGAGGTGGAAAAGGCCCACCCGGACGTGTTCAATGTGCTGCTTCAGGTGCTGGACGACGGTCGGCTGACCGATGGGCAGGGCCGCACCGTGGACTTCAAGAACACCGTCATCGTGATGACCAGCAACCTCGGCTCGCAACAGATCATGCAGTTGGCCGGCGAGCCCAGCGAGGTGATCCGCGACGCGGTGTGGGGCGAGGTCAAGCAGCATTTCCGCCCGGAGTTCTTGAACCGCATCGACGAGACCGTGGTGTTCCACGCGCTGGACGCAAAGAACATCGAGTCCATTGCCCGCATCCAGCTGCGCATCCTGGAGACGCGACTGGAGAAGATGGACATGAAGCTCGACGTCAGCGCGCCGGCGCTTGCCGAACTGGCCAAGGCGGGCTTCGACCCGGTGTTTGGCGCGCGGCCCCTGAAGCGCGCCATCCAGCAGCGCATCGAGAACCCGGTGGCCAAGCTGATCCTGGAGGGGCGCTTCGGGCCGAAGGACGTGATCCCGGTGGACGTCAACGAAGGGCAGTTTGTGTTTTCGCGGGTGGTGCACTGACCTTGTCGTGCTGGGGCGATGGCGGCCCTGGCCGCCCTCGCCCACAGTGGGGCTGTGCGCCACCGCGCACCGGCCTGCCAAAGGGGCGTCGATAGAATCGACATCCCTCATCTGTGTCGGGGTCCTCGGGTCCTGATGAAATCTTGCCATGCCTGCATTTCCTGCGTCGCCGCCCACCGCCTTGTCTGCGCCGGTGGTCATCGTGGGGGCGGGGCTGGCGGGCTTGACGGTCGCCCTGCACCTGGCCGAACACTGCGACGTGATCGTGCTGGCCAAGCGTGGCCTGGGCGAGGGCGCGACGGCCTGGGCTCAGGGCGGCATCGTGGGCGTGCTGGGCAACGACGACAGCATCGACTCCCATGTGCGTGACACCCAGGACGCCGGCGCGGGCCTGGTCGACGAAGACACCGCCCGCTTCATCGCCCAGCGCAGCGCCAAGGCCATCGAGTGGCTGGTGGCGCGTGGTGTGCCGTTTTCACCCGACCCCGAAGGCCCGCTGGGCTTGCACCTGACGCGCGAGGGTGGTCACGCGGTGCGCCGCATCGCTCACGCCGCCGATGCCACGGGCAAGGCCATCCACGACGCCTTGCTGGCCGATGTGCAGCGTCACCCCCGCATCCAGCTGCGCGAGCGCTGGATGGCGATCGACCTCATCACCAACCGTCACCTGCGGCGCGACGGCCCGCCGCAGTGCCACGGCGTCTATGCGCTGGACATCGACACGCAGCGCGTGGACACCTTGCGCGCTTCGGCCGTGGTGCTGGCCACCGGCGGCGTGGGCAAGGTCTACCGCTACACCAGCAACCCGGACACGAGCACCGGCGATGGCATCGCGATGGCCTGGCGCGCCGGCTGTCGGGTGGGCAACATGGAATTCATCCAGTTCCACCCGACCTGCCTGTACCACCCGCAGGAGCGCAGCTTCCTCATCACCGAAGCCTTGCGCGGCGAGGGCGCGCACCTCACCCTGCCGGGCATCGACGGACCGGCGGCGCGCTTCATGGCGCAGCACGACGAGCGCATGGAGCTGGCGCCGCGCGACATCGTGGCCCGCGCCATCGATTTCGAGATGAAGAAGCACGGCCTGGACCACGTGTGGCTGGACGCGCGGCCCATCGTGGCCGAGAAGGGCGAGGCCTTTCTGAAGGAGCACTTCCCGACCATCCATGCCCGTTGCCTGGCACTGGGCATTGACATTGCGCGTCAGCCGATCCCTGTGGTGCCAGCGGCGCATTACACCTGCGGCGGCGTGGTCACCGACCTGAGCGGCCGCAGCGACATGCCCGGCCTGTACGCGGTCGGCGAGACCACCTACACCGGCTTGCACGGTGCCAACCGACTGGCCAGCAATTCGCTGCTGGAATGCGTGGTGCTGGGCCACACCTGCGCCGAACACATCCTGGCGCACGCCGGCCTGCCGCCACCGGAACTGCCGGCCTGGGACGAAAGCCAGGTGCACAACGCGGATGAGCAGGTGGTGATCTCCCACAACTGGGACGAGTTGCGCCTGCTGATGTGGAACTACGTGGGCATCGTGCGCACCACCAAGCGCCTGGAGCGGGCCTTGCACCGCATCAAGCTGCTCAAGGGCGAGATCGACGACTACTACGCCAACTTCCGCGTCAACCGGGACTTGCTGGAGCTGCGCAATCTGGTCGATTGCGCGGAGCTGATCGTGCGCTCAGCATTGTCTCGCCAGGAAAGCCGCGGGCTGCATTTCAGCCGCGACTACCCGCAGACCCTGCCCGTCAGTTTTCCGACGGTGCTGGTGCGGTCGGTGCGTGTGGGCAAGAAGCCGAAGGTCACCAGCCTGAGCGGCTGAACGCCCTGCGCCACCGGGGCCGGGGCTGCAAGGCGGGCGTCGCCCGAGGCAGCGTGGACATTGCAGGAGGCAGTCAATGAAGCGCAGAGGCATCGTGTTCTCAGGGGTGGCGCTGGCGTGGCCGGTCGCCACGATGGCGGCCGCCACCAAGGGACCGACGGGGGCGGCTGGCGATCTGGCCGAGGGCCGCGCCTTCCGCGAGGTGATCCAGGCGCAGCTGAAGGCCTTCGCCGCCGACAAGCCGGAGCAGGCCTATGCCCACGCAGCGCCGGCGATTCGGCGTCTCTTTCCCAGCGCAGGCGAGTTCATGCGCATGGTCAAGGGCGCCTACCCCGTCTTGCTGGCGCCTGCGTCGGTGGTGTTCCTCAAGCCGGCCTTGGTCGACGGTGCATGGACCCAGGCGGTGCAACTGACCGACGCCGATGGCCGTCCGTGGCTGGCCACCTACGTCATGGAGCAGCAAGCCGACAAATCGTGGCGCATCGCGGGCTGTGCCTTGAGTCTCAACCAGGGCCAGGCCACCTGAGCGCTTGACCGCTTTGGGCCCGGCGTCAGGCGGTCACGCGGACAGCAGGTGCCCCCAGCGGTGCCAGGCCAGCAAAGCCAATCGGCTCCCGGTGACGAGCACAGAGTAGGCGCAGAACACCCAGAACAGGCTGCGCAACAGCTGCGCGAGCCGCTGTCGAGGCGTGCTGAGCGCCCACGTCAATGACGTGCCACGCGTTGGGCCGGCGGCCGCGGCGGGCAGCGAACTGGTCGGCGTGCGCGGCTTGGGCACCCGCGGGTCGGCCCCACGCGCCGGGGGTGGGGTGCGCTGGGAGGCGCCAGGCGCGGGGCCCGTCGCATTGCCAAGGCCGGGCAAGGTCGATGGGGCCGCCGGTCGCTGTCTGACGTCGCCCGGGGGCGCGGCCACGGCCACGGCTGGGGCAGGAGCCCGTGCGGCTTCGTCGACCGCATCTGCTGGGGAGTCGGACGCTGCGCTGGACACCGGTGTGGCCGTGTCGATGCCGGCCACGATGGGCGTGGGAGCGGCCGGGGCGGCGGTGGACGCCGCATGGGGTGTGACATCCGGTGCGGCGTCGGGGGCAGCATCTGGTGCAACGTCGGGTGCCGCAGCCCCTGCAGGGTCAGACGCCGGGCCGGCGAGGACGTCAGCGTGCGCGGCCGCCGCCGGGTCCGGGTCGCTCTCTTCGACCTCGGCCTCGTCTTCGATCACGTGAATCACCGGTCTCAGCGCGGCCCAGGTCTTCCACAAAGTGGCCGCGGTCTCGGCGGTCAGCAGGCCGTTGGCGACGGCGGCGTCGAGGTCGCGGGGGCTGAGCAGCAGGCCGTTCACGCCCTCGCGCGCGAGCACGCTGAGCGTCTCATCGCAGCGCTGGGCCTGCAGCACCTCTTCGACCTTGTTCTCTTCCGCGGACATCGGGCGGCCGTCCGGGTGCTTGTAACGCGCGGCGAAGGGCTGCCGCGGCGCCGGAAAGTGGCCTTCGATCGGGCCCTCCGGGCGGCGCCTGCCTTGGCTGCTGACCGGCTCGCCATCGCGGCTCGGGTCGTAGGCCGGGAACACCACTTTGGCGGCGGCCGGCTCCATGCGGGGCGCTGGCGCGGCGGTGGCCGGCGGGTTCAGCGCCGCGTCGACCTGGGCCTGCATGCTGGCGCGGCGGTCGCCGGGGGCCGGGGCCGCGTCCAGCAGGTCGGTGTTCTCGTCAATTTGCATCACCAGGCCGCCGGGGGCGGGTCGCGCGGCGGCCGGGCGACGCGGAGGGGCCGCCGCAGCGCTGGCAAATGGCCCCGTTGCGTGCCCTGGCGCGGGTGGTGCCGTGGGCGGTGACGGGGTCGCCGACCCGCTGCCGGCTGCGGCCGCGGTGGTTGGCGAGGTCGGGACGGGCGCCTGTGGCCACCCGTCCGCCGTTGACTTTGGCCTGCCCGTCGGGTGTTCCATGACGAGGCTGCGCCGACGCGCGCCGTCGGCGGCACCGTCGCGCACCTGCTGCACCGACTGCCCGCCGGCGATCAAGCGCAGCAGCTTCTCGCGCGTGGCCGGGTTGGCCTTGGCGAGGGCCTGGCGCAACTGCTCGGGTGTCAGGGGCGGGCGGGCAGACGCTGGCGTTGGCGTTGGCGTTGGCGGCGCCGGGTACTTGGCCACCGTGGCGGGTGAAACAGGCGCGTCGGCGGTGGCCGCCTCCTGGCCGTTCGGCCGCGGCCGGGTGGTCGGCGTTGCAGGGCGAACGTCGATCGGCGCGGGCCGCGTCTCCAGCGGTGCGGGTCGGGTGTCGAGCGCGGCCGGTCGGGTGGCGCCGGCGCCGGGCGGCGTGGGGTCGTTGAAGTCGAACGCCCCCAGCTCCTGCATCGATGGCAGCTTCTTGCGGGTCGCCGGAATCTCGCTGGGGTCTCCGATGTCCATCGCCGTTTATCGGCAGCGCCCACCCCAACTTGAGCGGCAACGGTTGGCGCGTTGCCGTGCGGCATCGTGGCCCTGGTTCGAGCTCAGCGGTCCGCCGTGCAGCGCCCCCATCGGCTGGCTACACTGCAAGCGTCCGTTCCATGGGGCCGAATGGCCCATGAACCTCACCCTCCCAGACGCCCTGCACCGATGCACAAGGCTTGGCACATCGCCCCGGCGCCCGCGCTGTTCGTGACGGTCGCCGACGATGCCTTGTCGGTGCAGCCCAACGCGGCGGCCGAGGCCCACGCCGTGCTGCAGCGGCTGACCGGCGACCAATGGCTGGCCCTGGGCGAGGCCGTTCAGGCGGCCGGCGATGCGGGCCGAGGCGACGACCGCGTACTCGAGGGTGAACACGCCATGGCACTCGCCGCCTGGCCGATGGCCGTGCCTTGGCAGGCCGTGCGCTGCGGTGCAGGGTGGCTGGCCTGGCTGCGGCCTCCCGACCAATCCGCGGGACCCACCACGCACGCTTTGCAAGGCGCGCCGGCCGACGCCCATCCGCAGCAGCTGTTGATGGCGGTGGATCTGGTCGGCCTCCACCTGTGGCGCATCGACTTGCGCACGGGCCTGGTCCAGCTCGATCCTCGCACCTGCCAGACCCATGGCCTGGACACTTATCCGGAGGGCGTGCCCGTGCAGACCCTGCGCGCCCTGGTGCACGCCGACGATGTCGAGCGCTTGCGCACGGCGGACCGCCAGGCGCTGACCAGCGACACGCTGGTCGATGCCCAGGTCCGCATGCGCGCCCTCGACGGCGAGTTTCACCCGCTGCTGACCCGCCGCATCGTTCAGCGCGACCCGCACGGCGAGGCGATCGCGTTGGTGGGCGTGTCGCTGGACATGAGCGTGTCCGAACGCGAAAGCAGCCTGAAGGCGGCCATCTCCGCGCGCATGGACCTGGTGGCAGAAGCCACCGGCATCGCCGTCTGGTGGTTTCGCTACGCCACGGGTGAACGCCACTGGAACGGGCCGATGCGGCGTCTGTTCTCGGTGCCCGACGCGGCGGTTGACCCCAGTCTGCGCAAGTGCCTGCGGGCCTGCGTCCTGCCCGAGGACTGGCCCCGTGTGCGCGAGTCGATCCGCCTGGTCGAGCGGCTGGACCAGGCCCAGGCGGACACGGGCGCGGCCGAACCCGTCCGCCGGCGACCGGGCTTCGATGCGCCCGGCTCGCCCGAGGTGATCGAACTGGAGTTCCGCATCCGCGACGCGGCCGGTCGGGTGCGCTGGCTGGTGTCGCGCACGCAGGCGCTGGGCGTGTCCGACCAGGCCATGTCCCAGGGCGTGTTCATCGACGTGACGGAGTTCCGTGAAGCGCAGGTGGAACTCCGGCTGGCGCAAAGCCGGGTCGAGTTGGCGGCGCGGGCGGCCGGCCTCGGCACCTGGGAGCACGACCTCACCACCGGCCGCACCCACTGGGACGCCCAGATGTACCTGCTGCGCGGCCTCTCGCCCACCGACCCGCGGCCGGTCGCGCAACTCACCGGCGAGATGACGCCTGGCCCGGACGCGCCCGATGTGCCCTCCCGGCTGGCCCAGGCGCTGGCCAATGGCCAGGGCTATGTCAACGAATTCAAGGTCGTCTGGCCGGACGGTCGGGTGCGCTGGCTGGCGTCTCGCGGGATGAGCGTGGCGGGCTTGACCGGCCAGTTGGACCGCGTGTTCGGCGTCAATTGGGACATCACCGAGCACAAACTGGCGGAGGCGATGCAGCGCGACAAGCGCCTGGCCGAGGAGGCCAGTCGCGCCAAGACAGAGTTCCTGGCCCGCATGAGCCACGAGCTGCGCACGCCGCTGAACGCGGTGCTGGGCTTCGCCGATCTGCTGTGCAATGCGCCGCCCGGTGACTTGTCCGAGCGCGATCGCGGTCATGCCGAATTGATCCGCGGCGCCGGCTTGCACCTGTTGGCCCTGATCGACGATGTGCTGGAGCTGTCGCAGCCCGAGGTGACGGTTCGCCCGCTGCGCACCCTGCCGGTGGCCCTGGACGACGCCCTGGCGGTGGTGGTGCGGTGGGTGCAGGCCGAGGCGCGCCTGGCGGGTGTGTCGGTGCAGGCCGCGGCCGGCGGTCTGCACGTGCGCGCGGACATGCAGCGACTGCGCCAGGTGTTGTTGAACCTGTTGTCGAACGCCGTCAAGTACAACCGCCCCGGCGGGTGGGTGCAGGTTCGCTCCCAACGGGTGCCGTTTGCACGCCGCCCGCCCGCCTGGCAATCGGTGGCGGACAGGGGGCTGGACGCGGTCATGCTGAGCGTGACCGACAGTGGCCGCGGCATGACCGCCCAGCAGATGGCGCACCTGTTCGAGCCCTTCAATCGGCTGGGCGCCGAGTCCGGGCCGGTTCAGGGCATGGGCATCGGGCTGGCCATCGTGAGGCAACTGGTGGGCCGGCTCGGCGGGCACGTCGAGGTCAGCAGCACGCCCGGCGATGGCTCGGAGTTCCGCGTGTGGCTGGACGCTGCGCCCTGCGACCGCCTGGTTGGCGAGCCGTTGCAGCTGCCGCTCGCGCCGATGCCCGAGCCTCCGTGGCGCTCCGACGGGCTGCAAGCGCTGTACGTGGAAGACAACCCGGTCAATCTGCTGCTGATGCAGGAGATGTTCAAGAAGCGTCCGGCGTGGTCCTTGTTCACCGCGGTGAATGGGCTGGACGGCGTGGCGCAGGGGCACCGCATGCGCCCGCAGCTGGCCTTGATCGACATGCAGCTGCCCGACATCGACGGCATCGAGGTGCTCAGGCGCCTGCGCCTCGACCCGGCCATGGTGGCGGTGCCGTGCATCGCGGTGTCGGCCAACGCCATGCCCGACGACATCGCGCGCGCCCGCGACGCGGGTTTCAGCGACTACTGGACCAAGCCGGTCGACTTGAAGCACCTGTTGGCCGCGCTGGACGCCCTGGCCGACGCGCCGCCCGCCCAGGATGACCTTGGCCAGCCGGCCCCGCTGCTGGCGCCGGCCGACAGGCCCGCCGCCCCGACCCCCCCAGCCTGACGCGCTGAATCGCCCGCCGCGGCCGGGGCCGCGCGCCGTCAGGCCGCGGCGAGCAGCACGACCGTGTGGGCGGGCACGGGCAAGTCGGTCTCACCCTGGCCTTGCCAGGTGCCCTCGCCGTCAGGGCGACCCGAGTCCAACACCACCTGCCAAGCGCCCGCGGGCAGTCGGAAGGGCCGGTCGGTGGGGTCGGCGTTGACCAGCAGCAGCAGCGGTGCCGCGGCGCGGCCGGGTCGCCCGATCAGGCAACCGAGCGCGCGGGTGCTGCCGTCTCGCCAAGCGTCGGCCTCCAGCGACCTGCCGTCGGGCTGCAGCCACGCCAGGTCGGGCAGACCGCGCCGGTCGGGCAAGCCGCTGTACCAGTGGTTGGCAAACGGCAGCAGCTGGCGGCGCAGGGCCAGCACGCGGGCGGTGTAGGCCATCAGCGCCTCGTCGGCACGGGTCCAGTCCAGCCAGGTGGTGGCGCTGTCCTGACAGTAGGGGTTGTTGTTGCCGCCCTGGGTGTGGCCGAGCTCATCCCCCGCGGCCAGCAGCGGCGTGCCCTGGGCCAGCACCGTGCAGGCCAGCAGCGCCCGCTGCAGGCGCGCGCGCAGCGCCTGCACGGCCGGGTCGTCGCTTTGGCCTTCGACGCCGCAGTTGAAGCTCAGGTTGTGACCGTGACCGTCGCGGTTGTCCTCGCCATTGGCCAGGTTCTGCCGGTGGTTGAAGCTGACAAGATCGCGCAGCGTGAAGCCATCGTGCGAGACCACATAGTTGACGGACTCCGACGGCGGTCGGGACCGCCGCTCATACAGGTCGGACGAGCCGCACAACCGCAACGCAAAGTCGCCTCGGGTGGGCCCGCCCCCGTGCCCCATGTGCAGCCAGAAGCCGCGCACGGCATCGCGGAAGCGGTCATTCCACTCTTGCCAGCCGCGCGGAAACCCGCCCACCTGGTAGCCGCCCGGCCCGATGTCCCAAGGCTCGGCGATCATCTTCACCCGCGACAGCACCGGGTCCTGCGCGACCGCGGTGAAGAAGGCCGACTGGCGGTCGAACCCGTGGTCGCCGCGGCCCAGCACGGGCGCCAGGTCAAAGCGGAAGCCGTCGACGTGCATCTCGCTGACCCAAAAGCGCAGCGAGTCCATGATCAGCTGCAGCACCCGCGGCTGCCGCACATCCAGCGCATTGCCGCAGCCGGTCGGGTTCTCATGGTGGGCGCGGTGGTGGCTGTCGTGGTGCAAGCGGTAATAGGACGCGTTGTCCAGGCCCCGGAAGCTCAGCGAGGGGCCGCGTTCGTCGGTCTCCGCGGTGTGGTTGTAGACCACGTCGAGGATCACCTCCAGGCCCGCCGCGTGCAGCGCTTTGACCATGCCGCGGAATTCATCGCGCACCGACTGACCCGACCGGCCGGCCGCGTAGCGCGGCTCGGGGCAGAAGAAGCCGAGGGTGTTGTAGCCCCAGTAGTTCACCAGGCCCATGCCCACCAGGCGCTCCTCGTCCAGGTGGTAGTGCACCGGCAGCAGGCTCAGCGAGGTCACGCCCAGGCGCTTGAAGTGGGCGATGGACGCCGGGTGCGCCAGGCCGGCGTAGGTGCCGCGCAGGGCCTCGGGCAAGGCCGGGTTCAGCCGCGAAAAGCCCTTCACATGGAGCTCGTACAACACCATGTCCTCCGCGGCGATGGCGGGCGGCTGGTCATGGCCCCAGTCGTGGTGGCCGGGGCGCTCGTCGACCACGCGGGCCTTCAGCGCGAATGGCGCGTTGTCGCGCGGGTCCTGGTGCTGTGGGTGGCGGCGGTCGGCGGCGAAGTGCTCGTCGCGCCAGTCGAGCTGTCCGACGATCTCGCGGGCGCAGGGGTCGAGCAGCAACTTGTGCGGATTGAACCAGTGACCGCGGTCGGGCCGCCACGGGCCTTTCGCGCGCAGGCCGTAGACCAGCCCGGGGCCGATGCCCGGGCCCTCCAGGCGGCCGTGCCAGACGTCGTGGCTGTGCGCCGGCAGCGCCAACCGCAGCAGCTCGTGCTGGCCCGAGGCGTCAAACAGGCACAGGTCGATGGCCTGCGCGTGCGCGGAAAACACCGCGACGTTCACGCCGCTGCCGTCCCATTGCGCCCCCAGCGGCCAGGGACGCCCGGCGCTCAGCACCGGCTCAAGCGGCATCGGGCGTCAGGTGCCAGATCTGCTCGGCATACTCGCGGATGGTCCGGTCCGACGAGAACACGCCCATGCCCGCCACGTTGGCGATGGCTTTCGAGGCCCAAGCCGCTGGCTGGCGGTACAGGTCGTCAACGCGCGCCTGCGTGGCCACGTACTCGGCGTAGTCGGCCAGCAGCAGATAGTGGTCGCCGCCCCACAGCAGGGAGTCGACCAGGCCGCGGTAGCGCCCTGGCTCCTCGGGCGAGAACTGCCCGCCGCCGATGGCGTCCAGCACCGCCTTCAGCGCGGCGTTCGACTCGTACAGCTTCATCGGCTGGTAGCCGGCCTGGCGCTGCGCCAGCACCTCGGGCGTCTTCAGGCCGAAGATGAAGATGTTGTCGTCGCCAACGTTCTGGCGGATCTCGATGTTCGCGCCGTCGTCGGTGCCGATGGTCAGCGCGCCGTTCAGCGCCAGCTTCATGTTGCCGGTGCCCGAGGCCTCGGTGCCGGCGGTGGAAATCTGCTCGGACAAGTCGGCGCCGGGCATGATCACCTCGGCCACCGACACGCCGTAGTTGGGAATGAACACCAGCTTGAGCTTGTCCCCGACGCGCGGGTCGTGGTTGATCACCGCGCCCACGTCATGGATCAGCCGGATGATGTTCTTGGCCATGTGGTAACTGGACGCCGCCTTGCCCGCAAAGATCACCGTGCGCGGCACCCAGGGCTTGCCGCCGATGCCCAGCGGGTGCGCGAGGATGGCCTGGTAGCGCGTCACCACATGCAGCACGTTCAGCAGCTGGCGCTTGTATTCGTGGATGCGCTTGACCTGCACGTCGAACAGGCTGGCCGGGTTGACCTTCACGCCGGTGGTGGCGGCGATGTGGTCGGCCAGCCGCGCCTTGTTGGCGCGCTTGACGGCGCTGAACTCGGCCTGGAAGGCGGGGTCGTCGCGCAGCGCGTTCAAGCCCTTCAGCGCGTCCAGCTGGCGCCGCCAGCCGCGGCCGATGCGCCCGTCCAGCAGCGCCGACAGGCCGGGGTTGGCCTGCTGCAGCCAGCGGCGCGGCGTCACGCCGTTGGTCATGTTGGTGAAGCGGTCCGGCCAGATGCTGGCGAAGTCCGCAAAGATGGTCTGCACCAGCAGGTCCGAGTGCAGCTGCGACACGCCATTGACCTTGTGGCTGCCCACGATCGACAGGTGGGCCATGCGCACCCGGCGCTCGCCCTGCTCGTCGATCAGCGACAGGCGGGCCAGGAAGCCGGTGTCGTCGGGGCGGTGCCGCGCGGCCAGTTCCAGAAAGTCCTGGTTGATGCGGAAGATGATTTCCAGGTGCCGCGGCAGCACGTGCTGCATCAGCGACACCGGCCAGGTTTCCAGCGCCTCCGGCATCAGCGTGTGGTTGGTGTACGAGAACACCTTCGTGCACTGGGCCCAGGCCTCGTCCCAGGCCATGCCGTGGTCGTCCACCAGCAAGCGCATCAACTCGGCCACGCCGATGGCCGGGTGGGTGTCGTTGAGGTGGATGGCAACGCGGTCGGCCAGGTTGGTCAGCGAGCCGTGTTCCTCGACGTGGCGCAGCACGATGTCGTGGATGGACGCGGCGGTGAAGAAGTACTCCTGCTTCAGGCGCAGCTCGCGCCCGGCGGGCGTGCTGTCGTTGGGGTACAGCACCCAGCTGATGTTTTCGTACTCGTTCTTCACGCCGGCCGCGCGGCCGTAGTCGCCGGTGTTGAAGGCGTGCAGGTCGATGTGTTCCGGCGCAACCGCCTTCCACAGGCGCAGCGTGCTCACCTTGGTCGTGCCGTGGCCGGGGATCACCATGTCGTGCGCTTTGGCCGCCACCTCGGCGGCCGGGCGCCAGATGGCCCGGGCCTGGTCGCCGTGCCCCTGGTGCTCGACCCAGCCGCCGAAGCGCACTGGCACGCTCAGCCCGGCCCGCGGAAACTCCCAGGGCGTGCCGTCGGCCAGCCACGGGTCCGGGTACTCGACCTGGCAACCCTGGGCGATCTGCTGCGCGAACATGCCGTACTCGTATCGGATGCCGTAGCCGAAGGACGGCAGGCCGAGCGTGGCCATGGAGTCCAGGAAGCAGGCCGCAAGCCGGCCCAAGCCGCCATTGCCCAGCGCCGCGTCGGGCTCGCGGTCGGTGATGGCCTCCAGCGTTTGCGCGCGGGCTTGCAGGCCGGCGGCCATGGGCTCCCTCAGGTCCAGCGCGGCCAGTGCGTTCGACAAGGTGCGCCCGATCAGGAACTCCATCGACAGGTAGTAGACCCGGCGGGCCTTGGCCTGGCGTTGTTCGGCTTGGGTGTGCACCCAGCGCTGAGCCAGTTGCTGGCGCGCCACTTGAGCGACGGCCTGCATCAGTTCGGTGGGCGTGGCCTGGTCGCCGGCCATCGCCACGGTGCTGAGCAGCTGGGCATCGATCTGGGCGCCAGCATGTTCGGCGGACAGGGGCGCTGGGGTGGGGGTCAGGGTCACCTTGGGGTCCTTTGGTTCGGGCGGCACGCGGTCAGCCGGGGTTCTACCACTGGCGGACGCATTGCCAGCAGGCTTGGCACGGACACTGCAAGTCGTGTTCCCGGCAACGCGCAGGCGTGGCATGCTGCGGCATGGGTGGGACAGGTCGCGGCGCCACGCCGCGAACCCCATGACCGCCAACAGGAGACAAGCAGTGGACAAGCCCATCGACCTGGCCCTGAGCCTGGAGCTGCCCAAGCGCGCCGTCGCGCTGGTGCTGGCCGGAGGCCGCGGAAGCCGCCTGCGCAACCTCACCGACCGCCGTGCCAAGCCGGCGGTGTATTTCGGCGGCAAGTTCCGCATCATCGACTTCGCGCTGTCGAACTGCTTGAATTCAGGCATCCGGCGCATCGGCGTCATCACCCAGTACAAGAGCCATTCGCTCCTGCAGCACCTGCAGCGCGGCTGGGCCTTTCTGAAGAACGAGATGAACGAGTTCGTCGACCTGCTGCCGGCCCAGCAGCGCACCGACGAGGAAAGCTGGTACCGCGGCACCGCCGACGCGGTCTATCAGAACCAGGACATCATCGCCAGCTACCGCGCCGACTACATCGTGGTGCTGGCCGGCGACCACATCTACAAGATGAACTACGCGCTGATGCTGGCCGACCACGTGGCCAAGGGGCGCGATTGCACGGTGGGCTGCATCGCCGTGCCGCGCGAGGAGGCCACCGCCTTCGGCGTCATGCGGGTTGACGAGCGCAACCTGATCACCGACTTCGTCGAGAAGCCCGCCGACCCACCGGCCATGCCGGGGCGCCCGGACATGGCGCTGGCCAGCATGGGCATCTACATCTTCAACGCGCGCTACCTGTACAAGGCGCTCGAGCGCGACATGGCCGACCCCCAATCCAGCCACGACTTTGGCAAAGACATCATCCCCGCTGCGGTGCGCCAGGGCCATGCGGCCGCCCACCCCTTCGAGCTGAGCGCGGTCGGCGTGCGCATGAACGAGGCACCGTACTGGCGCGACGTGGGCACGATCGACGCCTACTGGGACGCCAACATCGATCTGACCGCCACCGACCCGCTGCTGAACCTGTACGACACCCGCTGGCCCATCTGGACCTACCAGGCGCAATTGCCGCCGGCCAAATTCGTGCACAACCAGGACGACCGCCGCGGGCTGGCCATCGAGTCGATGGTCTCGGGCGGCTGCATCGTGTCGGGGCATGTCTTTCGCAGCGTGCTGTTCTCGAGCGTGCGGGTGCATTCGCACGCGACCGTCAACTGGAGCGTCGTGTTGCCCGGGGTGACCGTGGGCCGCGGGGCCCGTGTCACGCGCACCGTCATCGACCGCGGTTGCGTCATCCCCGATGGCATGGTCGTGGGCGAGGACCCGGTGCTGGACGCGCGGCGCTTTTACCGCTCGGAGAACGGCATCACCCTCATCACCCGCGAGATGCTGGAGCGCTTGTCCTCATGACGGTCCGCGCATGAGGGTGCTGCAGGTCGCGGCCGAGGTGTT
Source organism: Hydrogenophaga intermedia (assembly GCA_943370175.1). Lineage (GTDB taxonomy): Bacteria > Pseudomonadota > Gammaproteobacteria > Burkholderiales > Burkholderiaceae_C > Ideonella_A > Ideonella_A intermedia_A. The sequence goes on from CALRPU020000002.1 coordinate 43,888, forward strand.
TCCCTTGGTCAAGACGGGTGGCCTGGCCGATGTGATGGGCGCGCTGCCGCAGGCACTGGCGGCGGCGGGACACGAGGTGCGGCTGGTGTTGCCCGGGCTGCCGGCCATCGCCGAGGCGGTGCTGCATCAAAAGCAGGTGATCGGCCTGGGCGCCCTGTTCGGCGCCGGCCGGGTCGACGTCAGGCTGGGCCGGATGCCCTGCAGCCATGTGCCTGTCTACGTGATCGACGCGCCCTACCTGTACCGCCGTGACGGCAGTCCCTACCAGGACAGCAATGGCGCCGAGTGGCCCGACAACGCCCAGCGCTTCGGCCTGCTGGGTTGGGTGGCTGCGCACCTCGCCGCGGGCGACCTGGACCCTGCCTGGGTGCCCGAGGTGCTGCACGCCCACGACTGGCATGCGGCCATGGCCTGCGCGTACCTTCAGGCCAATCCTGCCATTTCGGCGCGCAGCGTGTTCACAGTGCACAACCTGGCTTTCCAGGGGCTGTTCCCGGCGGGTGACTTCCACCTGCTGGGCCTGCCATCGCGGCTGATGCACCCCAGCGGCCTGGAGTTTCACCACCAGCTGTCGTTCATGAAAGCCGGGCTGAAGTTTGCCGACCGCGTCACCACCGTCAGCCCGACGTACGCCCGTGAGATCGCCACGGCCGAGCACGGCTGCGGTTTGCATGGCGTGATTCAGGGCCGGGCCGCCACGGTGTCGGGCATCCTGAATGGCGTCGACCCGCAGGTTTGGGACCCCGCCACCGACGCCGCGCTGGCGCACCGCTACAGCGCCGAGGACCTCACGGGCAAGGTGCGCTGCAAGGAAGCGCTGCAGCGTGCACATGGCTTGCTGCTGCGCCCCGAAGCGATGCTGGCGGTGGTGGTCAGTCGGCTCAGCGCGCAGAAGGGGCTGGACCTGGTGCTCGACGCGCTGCCTGCGTTCGTGGCGCGCGGGGGCCAGCTGGTGGTGCAGGGCACGGGCGACCCGGGGCTGCAGGCGGCGTTCACAGCCGCCGCCCAGGCCCACCCGGCCCAGGTCGCCGTGCACATCGGCTACGACGAGCCGCGCGCGCACACGATGATCGCCGGCGCCGATGTGGTGCTGGTGCCGTCGCGCTTCGAGCCCTGCGGCTTGACCCAGCTGTACGGCCTGCGCTACGGCAGCCTGCCGCTGGTTCGGCGCGTGGGCGGATTGGCCGACACGGTGGTCGACGCCAACCCGCAAAGCCTCGGGGAAGGCCGCGCCACGGGCTTCACATTCGACGCGCCATTGGCCACCGAGCTGGACCGCACGCTGGCACGCGCTCAGGCCCTGTTTGCCGACCGCGTCGCTTGGCAGAGGGTGATGCGCCGCGCGATGGCGCAGTCGTTCTCATGGGCGGCGGCGGCGCAGGGCTATTCGGTGCTCTATGCCGGGCTCTGTGCTGTGCCCCGTTCGGCGCCGCGTTCCGCGCAAGGCGGTGGCGCGGGCGTCCGCCCGTAAAATCGGAGCGTGTTCAGCGGTGTCGCCGGCAGGCCGGTGCCCACGAACCCGCCTCGCGTTCGCATCAAGGGTCCCATGTCCGGCAGCACCTTCGGCAGCTTGTTCTGCGTCACCAACTTCGGTGAATCCCACGGCCCGGCCATTGGCTGCGTCATCGACGGCTGCCCGCCGGGCATGGCCTTGTCGGTGGACGACATCCAGCCCGAGCTGGACCGCCGCCGCCCGGGCACCAGCCGGCACGTCACCCAGCGCAACGAGCCGGATGCCGTCGAGATCCTGTCCGGCGTCTACGAAGGCCACACCACCGGCACCCCGATCTGCCTGCTGATCAAGAACACCGACCAGCGCAGCAAGGACTACGGCAACATCCTCGACACCTTTCGCCCCGGCCACGCCGACTACACCTACTGGCGCAAGTACGGCCTGCGCGACCCGCGTGGCGGTGGCCGCTCGTCGGCCCGCCTGACGGCGCCGATGGTGGCGGCCGGGGCCGTGGCCCGCAAGTGGCTGGGCACGCACCATGGCGTGCGCTTCAGCGGTCACATGACGCAGCTGGGCGACATCCCGATCCCGTTCGAATCGCTCGACCACATCCCGAACAACCCGTTCTTTGCCGCCAACGCGACCGACATCCCGCGGCTGGAGGCCTACATGGACGAGCTTCGCCGCACCGGTGACAGCTGCGGTGCGCGCATCGCGGTGGCGGCCCATGGCGTGCCGGCCGGCTGGGGCGAGCCCCTGTTCGACAAGCTGGATGCCGACATCGGCTACGCCATGATGGGCATCAACGCCGTGAAGGGCGTGGAGATCGGTTCGGGCTTTGCGAGCGTCACCGAACGGGGCACCGCGCACGGCGACGCGCTGCACCCGAACGGCTTCGCCACCAACCACGCCGGTGGCGTGCTGGGCGGCATTTCGACCGGCCAGGACATCCTGGTCAGCATCGCGATCAAGCCGACCAGCTCGATCCGCAGCCCGCGGCCGTCCATCAACCGCGCCGGTGAGCCCACCGTGGTGGAGACCTTCGGACGCCACGACCCTTGCGTGGGCATCCGCGCCACGCCCATCGCCGAGGCCATGCTAGCGCTGGTGCTGATGGACCACGCGCTGCGCCACCGCGCGCAGTGCGGCGACGTGGCGCTGGACCCACCCGCGATCCCTGCACAGGCCGACCCAGCCGGCTGAGTCTCGACGGGCCCGCCTCGTCGGCCCGCGCGGGCTCAGCGTGGCTGCGGGCCCGCTGAAGGCGGCATTCCGCGGGCGTCCACCGGACGACGCCGAGACCGCACCGCGCCGAAGCGACGCGCGCGGCCGGTCGGGCCGACAAGTTCCGCCGTTCGGTCCCCCCGTTGGCCACTCTGGTCGTGAAAATCTGCAATCTGTCGCGCCAGGCTGGGGCGGCGGCGGTGCGGTGCCTACACTGCGCCGCAAATCACATTGGAAGGACGGTCCATGCGCAAGACATGGCTGATCGCCGGCGCTGCAGGGGTGCTGCTGCTGGTGGGGGGTGGGGCCTTGCTGGCCGCGAAGTCCGGCATGCTGCCCGGTCGGGCCCAGGCGCCGCAGGGCGCTGCATCGGCGCCGGTGACGCTGACGTTCTCGGCGTCCGAGGTGGTGCAGCCCGCCCTCGCGCCCATGCCGGAAGAGGTCGTGTTCTCCGGGCCGCTGATGGCGCCGCGCACCGCGGTGGTGCGGGCCAAGGCCTCGGGCACCTTGCTGAGCCTCAGTGTGGCCGAAGGCGACCGCGTGCGGGCGGGTCAGGTGTTGGGCAACATCGACCTGTCCGACCTGCGAAGCCGCGTGGCCGAGCGCAACGCTGGCGTCGACTCGGCCCAGGCCCGTGTGGCCGAGGCCCAGCGCCAACATGCCTCGAACGAAGACCTGGCTCGCCAGCAGTTCATTTCCGCCAACGCGCTGGAAAGCTCGCGCGCTGCCATGGAGGCCGCGCGCGCCCAGCTGAAGGCGGCGCAGGCCCAGTTGTCCACCGCGAACCTCGGCCTGCGCGAGGCCAGCCTGACCGCGCCCATCGCCGGCGTCATCGGCAAGCGCAGCGTGCTGCCGGGCGAAAAGGTCAGTGCCGAGCAGGAGCTGCTGACCGTGGTCGATCTGACGCAGCTGGAGCTGGGCGGGGTCGTGGGCACGCACCAAGTGGGTCGGCTCAAGGCGGGCGACGCGGTGGCGGTGCGGGTTGAAGGCGAGGCCGTGCCGGTGAGCGGGACGATTGACCGCATCGCGCCATCGGCGGTGCCGGGCACGCGTGGCATCCAAGTGGTGGTGCTCATGGCCAACCCGAAGGAGCGGTTCCGGGCGGGTCAGTACGCCAGCGCCATCGTCAGCCTGCCCGACGACACCCCCCGCCTGACCGTGCCGGTCAGCGCGGTGGGCCAAGCCTCAGGGCAGGACTACGTGTGGACCCTGGAGAAGGGCGTGCTCGTTCGGCGCATCGTCACCACAGGCAGGCGGCAGGTGGACCAGGGCCGCGTCGAGGTGCTCAAGGGCCTGTCGGCCGGGGTCCCGGTGCTTGCGGCGCGTTTCGACAACCTGAAGGAGGGCGCGCCGGCCCGTGTCTTGCCGCTCAAGGGCTCGTCGGCGCCGGGCTTGTCGCCCTTGGCCGCGGCCGAAGCCTCGGCCGCCACACCCAGCCGCTGACCGGACGCCGCCATGTGGATCACCCGCGTCTCGATCAACAACCCCGTCTTCGCCACCATGATGATGGTGGCGCTTTGTGTGCTCGGCCTGTTCTCCTACAGCCAGCTGCGGGTGGAACGCCTGCCCGACATTTCACCGCCGGTGGTCTTTGTGTCGGTGGCCTACCCTGGCGCGTCGCCCGAGGCCTCTGAAGCCGAATTGACCCGGCCCATCGAGCTGGCGCTCAACGGCATCGCCGGGGTCAAGATGATTCGCTCGAACAGCCTGGAAGGGCGCAGCGAGACGGTGGTCGAGTTCGAGCTCAGCGCCGACATGGCCCGCGCGGTGCAGGACGTGCGCGACAAGGTGTCGGCCATCCAGCCCGGCTTCCCGCGCGACGCCAAGGCACCCTTCATCTCGCGCTTTGACGGCGACAACGCCCAGCCCACGGTGTTCTTGTCGCTGCTGGCGCCGCAGCGCAGTTCGCGCGAGCTGTCGCTGCTGGCCGACCAGGTGGTGCGCAAGCGCCTGGAGCGCGTGGGCGGCGTGGCGCGCGTTCAGGTCAGTGGCCTGACGGTTCGGCAGGTGCGCATCGACCTCGACCCACAGCGCCTGCGCGCTCACCAGCTGACACCGGCCGACATCGCTGCCGCATTGCAGCGTGCCAACGCGGACGTGCCCGTGGGCCTGCTGAGCAACGCCCGCGAGGACGCCATCGTCCGCGTTGAAGGCAAGTTGCGCGATGCCAAGGCGTTTGCGGACATCGTGGTGGCGCAGCGGGGCAACCTGTCGCTGCGCCTGGGCGACTTGGGCGAGCTGGTCGAGCGCGAGCGCGAGCCCGATTCGCTGTCGCGCGTGGACGGCCAGAACGCCGTTTCCTTTCAGGTCTTCAAGCAGCAGGACGCCAACATCGTCAGCACCGGCGAGGGCGTCAAGGCGGCCACCGAGGAGCTGCGCAAGTCGCTGCCGCCCGGCGTCGAGCTGCGGCTGGTGTACGCCGACAGCGACTGGGTGAAGGACTCGCTCGATGGCGTGAAGCGCACGCTGGTCGAGGGCGCGCTGCTGACCATCGCCATCGTGTTCCTGTTCCTGCACAGCTGGCGCAGCACGGTGATCACGGGCCTCACCCTGCCGATCGCGGTCATCTCGTCGTTCATCGCCATCTACGCCTTTGGCTTCACGTTGAACTTCATGACGATGATGGCCTTGAGCCTGTGCATCGGCCTGTTGATCGATGACGCCATCGTCGTGCGAGAAAACATCGTCCGCCATGTCGGCATGGGCAAGGACCACCACACGGCGGCGCGCGTGGGCACCGACGAGATCGGACTGGCGGTGCTGGCCACCACGCTGGCGATCTGCGCGGTGTTTGTGCCCGTGGCGTTCATGAAGGGCATCGTTGGCAAGTTCTTCTTTCCGTTCGGCATCACCGTCACGGTGGCGGTGCTGGTGAGCCTGTTTGTGAGCTTCACGCTGGACCCGATGCTGTCGAGCGTGTGGCGCGACCCGCCGCAGTCGCGCCTGGCCCGCCTGCCGGTGCTGGGCCACCTGATGCGCGGCACCGATCGGGCCATGGACGTGCTGCACCGGGTCTATGAGCGCCTGATCCGCTGGATCTTCTCGGACCGGCGCTACCGCTTGTTCATCCCGTTGCCGACGCTGTGGGCGGCGTGGAAGGCGCGCAGCGCGTCGGCGCTGGGCTGGCGCAGCGCGCGCATCACGCCGCGCGGCCTGGTGTTGGTGATGGGCGCGGCCAGCTTCGTTGGCGCCCTGGCGCTCGCGCCGGTGGTGGGCAGCGAGTTCATTCCCGAGACCGACAACAGCAACATCCAGATGAACGTGCGCATGCCGGTGGGCATCAGCCTGGCGCGCGCCAGCGACAAGCTGCGTCAGGTCGAGGACGTGGTGAAGGCCCTGCCCGAAGTGCGCATGGTGTCGACCAACGTGGGGGAGGGCGCCAACAACGCTGGTGGCCGCAACCAGGCCAGCCTGAACATCCAGTTGGTCAAGCCGAATGAGCGCCGGCGCAGCCAAAAGGAGTTGGAAGGCGTCATCCGCACGGCGCTGAAGCCCATCCCGGGCATTGACGTGGCGCTGGGCCAGCGGCCCATCTACATCGCCTTGCTCGGCCCCGACCCGCAGGTGCTGGAGGCCGAAGTGCTCAAGCTCGCCGACAAGATCAAGGGCATCCGCGGGATCACGGACCTCGAAACCTCGGTCACCGCGGGCCTGCCCGCCTACGCGGTGCGGCTGCGGCCGGACGCGGTGCGAGAACTGGGCCTGACGCCGACGCAGCTGGCTGCCAGCTTGCGCGCCTTCGTCAATGGCGATGTGGCCACCTACTGGACGGCGCCCGACGGCGAGCAGGTCGAGGTCGAGCTGCGCCTGCCCCAGGGCCTGCGGCAGAACATTGCCCAGCTGGACCAATTGCCCGTGGCCTATGCCCGCGATGGCACGCCGGTGGCGCTCGGGCGGGTGGCTGAGATCGTGCCCGTCAACAACCCCGAGGTCATCAAGCGCCAGGACCTTCAGCGCCGTCAGGCGATCTACGCCGGCGTGCAGGGCCGCCCCAGCGGGGACGTGTCCGGCGAGGTGCGCAAGCTCGTCAAGGACACCCAGTTGCCTCCTGGCTACCGGTTCGACGTGGGTGGCCAAAGCAAGGAACAGGCGGAGGCGTTTGCCGGCATCCTGTTGGCGCTGGGCGCGGCGGTGGTGTTCATCTACATCGTGCTCGCGTCTCAGTTCGGCAGTTTCCTGCAGCCGCTGGCGATCATGGCGTCGCTGCCGCTGGCGCTGATCGGCGTGATGCTGGCCTTGCTGGTGACGCGATCGACGCTGAACCTGTTCTCGATGATCGGCCTGGTGATGTTGATGGGCCTGGTGACCAAGAACGCCATCCTGCTCGTTGACTTCGCCAACCAGGCGCGCAAGACCGGCCTGTCGGTGCCGGACGCGTTGCTGGAAGCGGGGCTCGTGCGGATGCGGCCCATCGTGATGACCACGGCTGCGATGGTGTTCGGCATGCTGCCGCTCGCGCTGGCGCTCAGCGAGGGCGGCGAGATCCAGGCCCCGATGGGCCGCGCCATCATCGGCGGGGTGATCACCTCCACCTTGTTGACGCTGGTGGTGGTGCCGGTGCTGTACTCGTACCTGGTGCGTGGCCGGCGGCCGGCCGATGCCACGGCGGGGCAGGCCAGCGCCGGGCCGGCGGCAAGCGGGGCGCTGCCGGCCTTGGCAGAGTGATCGGAGTCCGTGCTGGGGCCGGTGTCGGTGCGGCCCTGCGCCCCGGCGCTTTCAGCGTTTGCGCGTGCGCGGCGCTGTGCCCGTGTCTGGCGCCGACGACGCAGGCTTGCCCTGCAGGCCCTGCGACATGCCGATCAGCACCCCGCTGACGAGTGCGCTGTAGCTTTCCAGCAGCGCCTGCGTCGCCTTCATGCCCATGACGCGGCTGTCGCGCATCGACTGGCGTGTCTGGTCCATCAGCTGCTGAACGGCCGACTCGGCTTGCCCGCCAGTTTGGGTGCCTTTGAGCTTCATCGCCTCCAGCACCTGGTCCCAGGGGCCGGCCATCGGTTGCCCGGCCGCATGGGCGCCTTTGCTCACGGTGGTGAACAACATGTCCTCCATCTTCTCGAGGTTCGCCATCGCCGACTTCATCTGCTTGTCCTGAAGGTCGACACCTTGGGCAAGGAACTGCTGCAGCGCCGTGCGCTGGGCTTCGACCGCTTGCAGCATGGCGGCGTCAATGCCCTCGAAGGCCTGGGTCAGCAGCTGGGCGACATCGACCTTGGGCAGGTGGTTCTGGGCCGCACCCGCCGAGGCCGATTCGGTCACGGTGGTCAGCACCTTGCGAATGTTGGCCATGGTCAGCTCGCGGCCTTGCAGGGCCTTGAGCGTGGCCTCGCACACGGCTTGGCGCAAGGCCTCGCCCTGCTGCGCCGTGGCCTGCGCAAATTGGTCGATCAAGGCCTGTTGGTCGATGCCGGCTTTCATGGGTGAAACTCCTTGGGTTGGGGCCTGCAAGCGCACTTGCAGGCGGGCCGGGGCACCGTGCTGGCGCCCCGGCGACGAACTTACTGCATGTGCTGGCCGCCGTTGATCGCGATGTTGGCGCCGGTGACGAAGGCCGCCTCCTCGGAAGCAAGGTAAATGATCAGGCCCGCCACTTCCTCGGGCTTGCCAAGCCGGCCAACCGGGATCTGCGGCAGGATCTTCGAGTTCAAGATGTCCTCGGGAATCGCGGTCACCATCTTGGTGCCGATGTAACCCGGCGAGATGGTGTTGACCGTCACCCCCTTCTTCGCCACCTCGAGGGCCAGCGCCTTGGTGAAGCCATGCACGCCCGCCTTGGCGGCGGAGTAGTTGGTCTGGCCGAAGGCGCCCTTGCTGCCGTTGACCGAAGACACGTTGATCACCCGGCCCCATCCCCGCTCGACCATGCTGTCGACGACCTGCTTGCTCATGTTGAACAAGCTGTCCAGGTTGGTGCGCATGACAGCGTCCCAATTGACCTTGTCCATCTTTTTGAAGGTCATGTCGCGGGTGATGCCGGCGTTGTTCACCAGCACATCGACCTGGCCGCACTGGGCCGTGACCTCGGCCACCGCCTTGGCGCACGAGGCCATGTCGGCGACGTCGCAGGGCACGGCCAGGATGTCGTAGCCGCGGCCCTTCATGTCAGCCACCCATTCGCCATGCTTGGTGTTGCCAGGCGAGTAGGTCGCCACCACTTTGTAGCCAGCGTCAGCCATCTTGGTGCAGATCGTCTCGCCCAGGCCGCCCATGCCGCCCGTCACCAGGACCACGCGCTGTTGTGTTGCCATCCAGGTCTCCTCGTCGTTGAAAGGTGTGGTCATGATGCGCGCGCACCGCGACCTTGCCACCACGGTAAACCCGGGTGGGGACTCCCCCGGCGAATCGCGCCACAATCCGGCGTGCCGCATTTGTCCACGACAAAAGTTGGTCAAACCACGGAACTCGCAGGGTCAAACTTGACCAAATCAGTTGGTTTCAGCTATACTTGACGAATCCAGTCGGGTACAGGGCGGGTTGAGCAGTCAACGCACCTTGAACCTTCAGGACCTCAAGCGCGACAAACCAGAACCTTCTTGTTTGTTTTGCCCCATGGGCTTCAGGAGATATTCATGCGTCTGACCACCAAAGGCCGTTTTGCGGTGACGGCGATGATCGACCTCGCGCTGCGTGAGCATTCGGGTCCGGTTGCACTGGCCGCCATCAGTGCCCGCCAGCAGATTTCCCTGTCTTACTTGGAGCAGCTGTTCGGCAAGCTGCGCCGCCACGAGCTGGTGGAAAGCACCCGCGGCCCGGGCGGTGGTTATTCGCTCGGTCGCAAATCCGAGGAAATCTCGGTGGCCGACATCATCGTGGCGGTGGACGAACCCATCGACGCCACCGGCTGTGCCGGCAAAGAAAACTGCATGGGCGACGACTCTGGCCGCTGCATGACCCACGATCTCTGGGCCAGCCTGAACAGCCGAATGATCGAGTACCTCGATTCCATTTCGCTCAAAAAGCTGGTCGACGAGCAGTTGGCCAAGGGCGTGTCGATCGAGGAGGCACCCATCAAGCGCGCCATCTCGACCCAACCGGTGGTCAAGCCCATCAAGATCACCGCGCCGAATTCCGTGTTCGCCCTGGGCAATGCCTTTTCGAAATGACGCGAGCGCCTGACAAGGCGCCAGCCTGATTCCCCGTTCCACTGACGCAGTACCGGACACGCCGTGAGCGTGTGATTCCCATGGACATGACCCCGCACTTCCCGATCTACATGGACTACGGCGCCACCAACCCGGTGGACCAGCGCGTGGTCGACGCGATGATTCCCTGGTTGCGTCAGCACTTCGGCAACCCGGCGTCGCGCAGCCACGCCTGGGGATGGGAAGCCGAAGAGGCGGTGGAGAAGGCCCGTGTCCAGGTCGCCGAGCTGATCGGCGCCGATCCGCGAGAGATCGTCTGGACCTCCGGCGCCACCGAGTCGAACAACCTGGCCATCAAGGGCGCAGCGCAGTTCTACAAGACGCGCGGGAAACACCTGATCACGGTGCGGACCGAGCACAAGGCGGTGTTGGACACCACCCGCGACCTGGAGCGTCAGGGGTTCGAGGTGACTTACCTGGACGTTCAGGAAGACGGCCTCCTGGACCTCGACAAGCTCAAGGCGGCGATGCGCCCGGACACCATCCTGGTGTCGGTCATGTTCGTCAACAACGAGATCGGCGTGATCCAGGACATTCCCACCATTGGTGCGATGTGCCGCGAGCGCGGGATCATTTTTCATGTCGACGCCGCGCAGGCCACGGGCAAGGTGGCCATCGACTTGGCGACCCTGCCGGTCGACCTGATGAGCTTGGCCTCGCACAAGACCTATGGACCCAAGGGGATCGGTGCCTTGTACGTTCGGCGCAAGCCGCGCGTGCGCCTGGAAGCGCAGATGCACGGCGGCGGTCACGAGCGCGGCATGCGCTCCGGCACCTTGCCCACGCACCAGATCGTTGGCATGGGTGAGGCCTTCCGCATCGCCCGCGAGGAGATGGTCGAGGAGAACGCGCGCATCGCCAAGCTGCAGCAGCGCCTGATCAATGGCCTGAAGGACATCGAGCAAACCTTCCTGAATGGTCATCCCACGCAGCGTGTGCCCCACAACGTGAACATGTCGTTCAACTACGTGGAAGGCGAGTCGCTGATCATGGGCATCAAGGGCATCGCGGTGTCCTCTGGCTCGGCTTGCACGTCGGCCAGCCTGGAGCCCAGTTACGTGCTGCGCGCCTTGGGCCGCAGCGACGAGCTGGCCCATTCCAGCCTGCGCATGACCATCGGGCGCTTCACCACCGAGGAAGAGATCGACTACGTCGTCACCACGCTGAAGGACCGCGTTGCCAAGTTGCGCGAGCTGTCGCCGTTGTGGGACATGTACAAGGACGGTGTGGACATCAGCACCATCCAGTGGGCCGCGCACTGAACTGCGCTGCCGAACCAGGAATCACAGGAGCAGGTCATGGCATACAGCGAAAAAGTGGTCGAGCACTATGAGAACCCCCGCAACGTGGGGTCCTTCGACAAAGGCGACGACAGCGTGGGCACAGGCATGGTGGGCGCGCCGGCCTGCGGTGACGTGATGAAACTGCAGATCAAGGTCAATCCGGCCACCGGGCTGATCGAAGACGCCAAGTTCAAGACTTACGGCTGCGGCTCGGCGATCGCGTCCAGCTCGCTCGTGACCGAATGGGTCAAGGGCAAGTCGCTGGACGAGGCGCTGGCGATCAAGAACACCCACATTGCCGAAGAGCTGGCGTTGCCCCCGGTCAAGATCCACTGTTCGATCCTGGCCGAAGACGCGATCAAGGCGGCGGTAAACGACTACCGCGCCAAGACCGGCCAGGCTGCGCCGACGGAGCACTGAGCTCATGGCAGTGACCCTGACCGAGGCCGCGGCACGCCACGTCACGCGCTACATCACCAAGCGGGGCAAAGGGGTGGGCGTTCGCTTGGGCGTGAAGACCACCGGCTGCTCGGGCCTGGCTTACAAGCTGGAGTACGCGGACGACGTGGCGCCCGAGGACAAGGTCTTCGAGGACCATGGCGTCAAGGTGTTGGTGGATCCCAAAAGCCTGCCTTACATCGACGGCACCGAGCTCGACTTCGTGCGCGAAGGCCTGAACGAAGGCTTCAAGTTCCACAACCCGCGTGAGAAAGACCGCTGCGGCTGCGGTGAATCCTTCCGCGTTTGAGGCACCAGGCCCCACCTGACGAGGCGCGGTGCAGACCGCGCCTTTTTCACGCCTGCTTGCCGAACAGTCCCCATCCCGCCCATGAAGCTCGACAGCAACGACTTTGACCTGTTCGGCCTGCCACAGCAATTCGAGCTGGACCGCGACGAGGTCGACGCGCGATGGCGTGCGCTACAGGCCGAAGTCCACCCCGACCGCTTCGCGGCCGAAGGCGGCGCCGCGCAGCGCGTGGCAATGCAATGGGCGGTCCGCGTGAACGAGGCACATCAGCGTCTGCGCGACCCGGTGCGCCGCGCCGCCTACTTGTGTGAACTGCGCGGGGCCGCCATCGACGCTGAAAGCAACACGGCCATGCCGACGGACTTCCTGATGCAGCAGATGGCCTGGCGCGAGGCCCTGGACGATGCGGCCGACGCCGACGCGGTGGAGTCCCTGGCCGACGAGGTGAACGCCTTCCGTGGCGCCGCGCTGGCGCGGCTGCTGTCCACGCTCGACACCGACGGCGACGCCAAGGCGGCGGCGCAGCAAGTGCGCGCCCTGATGTTCGTCGACCGATTTGCCCACGACATCGACCGGCGCCTGGAGGCGCTGGGTCGCTGAGAATTGCCCCATGGCCCTGCTTCAGATTTCCGAACCCGGCGGATCGCCGGACCCCCACCAGCGCCGCATCGCGGTGGGCATTGACCTGGGCACGACCCATTCGCTGGTGGCGGCAATGCGCCACGGGGTGGCCGAATGCCTGCCCGATGCGCAAGGCAAGGTCATCCTCCCTTCGGCCGTCCGCTACCTGCCCAACGGGCGGCGTCAGATCGGCCACGAGGCCCTGGCAGCCGCGGCCACCGACCCGCGCAACACCCTGGTTTCGGTCAAGCGCTTCATGGGGCGCGGTCTGGCCGATGTGGTCGATCGCGCCAAGCTCCCCTACGACTTTGTCGAGGGCCCGGGCATGGTCCGCCTCACCACGGTGGATGGGGTGAAGTCGCCGGTCGAGGTGTCCGCCGAGATCCTGGCCAGCCTGCGGCAGCGTGCCGAGGACAGTTTCGACGACGAGGTGTTCGGCGCCGTGATCACCGTGCCAGCCTACTTCGACGATGCCCAGCGTCAGGCCACCAAGGACGCCGCCGAATTGGCCGGGCTGAACGTGCTGCGCCTGATCAACGAGCCCACCGCGGCCGCCATCGCCTACGGCCTCGAGCATGGGTCGGAAGGCCTGTACGTGGTCTTCGACCTGGGCGGCGGCACCTTCGACGTGTCACTGCTCAAGCTGACCGCGGGTGTGTTCGAGGTGGTCGCAACCGGGGGCGACTCGGCCCTGGGTGGTGACGACTTTGATCACTTGCTGGCGGATTGGGCTTTGGCACAAGCCGGCCTTGCGGCCACCACGCCCGAGGACAAGCGCTCGGTGCTCGTGGCCGCGCGCGCGGCCAAGGAAAAGCTGTCGTCCAGCGACCATGCCAGCGTGGCCTGTCCCTTGCAAACGGGCGAGTTGAACCAGCGCGTCACCCGCACAGAGTTCGACCAGCTGTCCCAGCCGCTGCTCGACCGCACCGCGGTGGCCTTGCGCAAGGTGCTGCGGGACGCGCGGGTGGACCGGGCCGAGGTCAAGGGCGTGGTGATGGTGGGCGGGTCCACCCGCATGCCGATGGTCCAGGCGATGGTGGCCGCGCATTTCGGCAAGCCACCGCTGATCGACCTGAACCCGGATGAAGTCGTGGCACTCGGTGCCGCCATCCAGGCGCATGCCCTGGCCGGCAATGCCGGTGCGCAGGAGCTGCTGCTGCTGGACGTGATCCCGCTGTCGCTGGGGCTCGAGACCATGGGTGGACTGGTTGAACGCATCGTGCCGCGCAACAGCAGCATCCCCACCAGCCGTGCCCAGGACTTCACCACCTTCAAGGACGGCCAGACGGCGATGGCCATTCATGTCCTGCAGGGCGAGCGCGAGCAGGTGGAGCATTGCCGATCGCTCGCGCGCTTCGAGTTGCGTGGCATTCCCGCCATGGTGGCCGGGGCCGCCCGCATCCGCGTCACGTTCCAGGTCGACGCCGATGGCTTGCTGAGCGTCAGCGCGGTCGAGCAAGGTTCCGGCGTCAAGGCCGAGGTGACGGTGAAGCCGAGCTACGGTCTGGCCGATGAGGACATCGCCCGCATGCTCAGCGAGAGCTTTGGCACGGCCGAAGCCGACATGCGCGAGCGCAGCCTGCGGGAATCCCGCGTCGAGGCCGAGCGCATGCTGCTGGCCACCCGATCGGCGCTCGCCGCCGACGGCGACCTGCTGAGCGCCGCCGAGCAGGACGAGGTCGACGCGCTGATGACCGCCCTGGACGCCGCCCGTCAAGGCAGCGACCACGCGGCCATCGACGCCGCGGTCGAGGCGCTGGCCCATGGCACCGAGGCCTTCGCCGCGCAACGGATGAACCGTGGCATTCGCCAGGCCCTTGCCGGCCGGCGGGTTGACGACCTCTGATGCGCCTGCCATCACACCGGCGCGCGGTGGCGGCTCAGGCCGTGGCCGTCGCGGTTTCCTGAAACCCCCTGGCCTTCTCAGGCTGCCCCATGCCCACGATCAAGATCTTGCCCCACCCCGAATACTGTCCCCAGGGCACCAGCATCCAGGCGCCCAGCGGCACCTCGGTGTGCGAGGCGCTGCTGGACAACCACATCGAACTGGAACACGCCTGCGAGATGAGCTGCGCGTGCACCACTTGCCACGTCATCGTGCGCGAGGGGTTCGATTCCCTCGGCGACATCGACGAAACGGAAGAGGACTTGCTGGACCGGGCTTGGGGCCTCGAGCCGAACTCACGGCTGTCGTGTCAAGCCATCCTGGCGGGCCAGGACCTGACGATCGAGATCCCGCGCTACACCATCAACCACGCGAAGGAAAACCACTGAACGTGGCCGGGAGGCCGCGCGCAGTGTGAGGCTGGGCGGCGCTCAGGCCGCTGCCGACTCGACGTGGCCGTGGCGGGTGTACAGGAAGTCCAGGACTTCCTTGCGGTAATGAACGTAGCGGAGGTCTTCGGCGAGCTCAACGCGGTTGCGTGGGCGCTCCAGTTCGACATGCAAGATGTCGCCAATGGTGGCCGCAGGCCCGTTGGTCATCATCACGATGTGGTCGGACAGCAGCACCGCCTCGTCCACGTCGTGGGTCACCATGACGACCGTGCTGTGCGTGCGTTGGACGATTTTCAGCAGTTCGTCCTGGAGGTGGGCGCGGGTCAGCGCGTCGAGTGCGCCAAAAGGCTCGTCCATCAACAGCACTTTTGGCTCCATCGCCAGCGCCCGTGCAATGCCCACGCGCTGCTTCATGCCGCCCGAGATCTCGTGGGGCCGTTTGGCGCTGGCGTGGGACATGTTGACCAAGGCCAGCGCGGCATCGGTGCGCTCCTTCAAACGGGCTTTGGCGTCGGTCGCACCGAAGACCCGCTCGACCGCCAGGTGGACGTTCTCGAAGCATGTCAGCCAGGGCAGCAGTGAATGGTTCTGGAACACCACGCCGCGTTCCGGGCTGGGGGCGGCGATTTCCCGGTTGTCGCACAGCAGCGTGCCCGACGTGGGCAGCGTCAGGCCGGCGATCAGGTTCAGCAAGGTCGATTTGCCACAGCCCGAGTGGCCGATCAGCGTGACGAACTCGCCCTTGCCCACGCTGAGGTTGATGTCGCGCAGGGCGTGAAAGCGGCCCTTCTTCGTCGTGAACACCATTTCGGCGTTCTGCACCTGGATGAAGTTCTTCATGGTGAGGTCCCCGTGGGCGTGACGCTCAGGCGTCGTTGAAGGTGAAGCGCTTGGCGATGCTGACCAGCATCCATTCGAGGAGCAGGCCCACGATGCCGATGACGAAGATGGCGATCAGGATGTGTTTGACGTTGAGGTTGTTCCATTCGTCCCACACCCAGAAGCCGATGCCCACGCCGCCGGTCAGCATTTCTGCGGCCACGATCACGAGCCAGGCCGTGCCCACCGACAGGCGCACGCCGGTCAGCATGTAGGGCAGCACGGCCGGAAAGAGGATGCGCGTCATCACCTTCCACTCGCTGAGGTTGAGCACCCGTGCCACGTTCAGGTAGTCCTGCGGCACGCGCTGTACGCCCACGGCGGTGTTGATGATCATGGGCCAGATCGAGCAAATGAAGATGGTCCAGATCGCGGCCGGGTTGGCCGCCTTGAACACCAGCAAGCCGATGGGCAACCACGCCAGCGGCGACACCGGGCGCAGCAGGCTGATCAACGGCGAGACCATGCTGTTCAGCGTGGCAAAGCGGCCGATCATGAAGCCCATCGGGATGCCGACCGCGGCGGCCATGCCGAAGCCAATCGCCACGCGCTCCAATGAAAACAGGATGTTCCAGCCGATGCCCTGGTCGTTCGGGCCGTTGCGGTAGAACGGGTTGGCGAAGAGTTCGACCGCGGCCGCGAAGGTTTCGCGCGGGGTGGGAAACGCGCCACCGTTCATCGTCAGCAAGGCCCAGATGCCCACCAGCAAGGCGCTGCCCACGATCGGGGGCAACACCGCCATCCACAGCGCGCTCCAGTCGAATGGGGTCGTGGGCGCCTTGGGCACGGTGGGCGCCGGCGTCATGGTGGTGGCCGCGCTGGGCGATGCCACGGCTGCTGTCACAGCGGTGTCGCCCGACTCGACCGCTGCGGCGGCACTGGCGGCGGCTGCGGCGGCCGTGCGGGCCTCCTTGGCGGCGTCCAGCGGTGAATGAAACACGGCACTGACCATGGCGGTTCTCCTGGAAAAGGTGGCGTTGCGATGGCCGCGATCAGGCCTTGACCTTGAACGAGTCGGCGTACTTGGCGGGGTCTTTGCCGTCCCACACCGTGCCGTCGACGAGCTTGCTGCTGCGCAGCGGGTCCTTGGGCACGCTGACCTTCAAAGCGCTGGCCGCCTGCTTGTACAGCTCGACCTGGTTGATCTGCTTGGCCACGCCCAGGTAGTCCGGGTGGTCCTTCAGCAGGCCCCAGCGCTTGTGCTGGGTCAGGAACCACATGCCGTCGGACAGGTAGGGGAAGTTGACGGCGCCGTCGCCGTAGAACTTCATGTGATTCGGGTCGTCCCAGGTTTTGCCCAAGCCGTTCTGGTAGCGACCCAGGATGCGTTGGTTGATGACGTCGACGCTGGTGTTGACGTAGGCCTTGTCGGCCACGGTCTCGGCCATCTTGTTTTTGTTCTGCAGGCCGGCGTCAATCCACTTGCTGGCCTCCAGGATGGCCATCACGACGGCGCGCGCGGTGTTCGGGTACTTCTTGACGAACTCGGCCGTGGTGCCCAAAGCCTTCTCGGGGTGATCCTTCCAGATGTCCTGCGTGGTCACTGCGGTGATGCCGATGCCGTCGGCAATGGCACGGTGGCCCCAAGGTTCGCCAACGCAATAGCCGTCCATGTTGCCCACGCGCATGTTGGCCACCATCTGCGGCGGCGGCACGGTGATGACCTTGGCGTCCTTCATCGGGTTGATGCCATAGGTGGCCAGCCAGTAGTACAGCCACATGGCGTGCGTGCCGGTGGGGAAGGTCTGCGCGAAGGTGTATTCGCGCTTGTCGGTGCCCATCAGCTTGGCCAACGACGGACCGTCCACCGCGCCCTTGTCCGACAACTTCTTCGACAGCGTGATGGCCTGTCCGTTGTGGTTCAGGTTCATCAGGACGGCCATGTCTTTCTTCGGCCCGCTGACGCCCAGGTGCACGCCGTAGATCAGGCCCCACAGCACGTGGGCCATGTCGAGTTCGCCGTTGACCAGCTTGTCGCGAACGCCGGCCCAGGACGCCTCCTTGGTGGGCACGATCTTGACGCCGTACTTCTTGTCGAAGCCCAGCACCGAGGCCATCACGACGCTGGCGCAGTCGGTCAGCGGAATGAAGCCGATGCGCACTTCTTCCTTTTCGGGCTTGTCTGACCCTTGCGCGTAGACCGCGGATTGCAGACCGGGCACCAGGCCCGCGGCGGTGGTGGCGGCGGCGGCCTGGATCACGCGGCGACGGCTCATCTTGACGTTCCGTTGAAGGGAGGGAAGGAATGGCTTGTTCATGAAGGTCTCAGCGGCGGTTGGCGGTACCGAAATGAAAAAGGCGTCCACACCGCGACCGGCCAAAGCCGGGTTGGTGGGGACGCCATCGTCCTGCCTGCACGCACCGTCCATGGTGTGCTTGGGCTTGTTCAGCGGGTCGTCGTTGACCTCTCTCAATCCCCTAAGCAATCGCTATGCCACACGCGACGCGGCGGAACGGGGTCGGCGGACTGCTGCAGCGCACCAAAAGCGACGCCGCGCCCTGCGGGCGCACAAGGACCGTGCGTCGCCGGCCCGGTCTGCGGCCCGCCGCGGTCGGGGCTGGGCGGCGGGCCCGTCAGCCCAGCAGGTCGGCGACGTCGATGATGCGTTGCGCAACGTCGACCATCTTCAGTCCCTTGTCCATGGCGGTTTTGCGCAGCCGGGCGTAGGCCTCTTCCTCGCTGATGGCTTGGCGCTTCATCAGCAAACCTTTGGCGCGGTCGATGGTCTTTCGGTCGGACAGTTGGGTGCGGGCATCGGCGAGCTCGCGGCGCAGGGACTCCTCGTGCTCGAAGCGGGCCATGGCCACGTCCAGCACCGGCTTCACGCGGTCGGGTGCGAGCCCGGCCACGACGTAAGCCGTGACCCCCGCGGCGATCGCGTCGCGCACGTGGCTGGTGTCGTCGTCGTTGGTGAACAGCACGATGGGACGTCGGGCGTCGCGGGTGGCCACGACCACGTGTTCCAAGGTGTCGCGCGCCTGGCTTTCCGCGTCGACGATGATCATGTCGGGTGCGATCTGGGCCAGCCGTTCGGGCAGAAAAACGTCGGCGGGCAAGACCGCCACGATGTCGTAGCCCGTTTGCAGCAGGCCGATCCGCAAGCTTCGCGAACGCCCTTCCTCCTGGGCCACCTGCTGTGGGTCGCTCAGGTCGGCCGCGAGGGAATCCGGCGCGATGATGACGATGCGCAGCGGCGCGTTGGGGCTCATGCCTCAGGCAGGCTGCAACATTCGCGCCAAGTTTCAGCCGCCGCGCTGCCCGCCCGGTGCACGGTCGCCTGGGTCGCCCGACTTACACTCGCCCGGATGAACGTGCTTGGCATTGAGTCGTCGTGTGATGAAACCGGCGTGGCGCTGATTGAACTGGGCGCGAACGGCCTGACGCTGCGGGCGCAAGGCCTGCACAGCCAGGTCGAGATGCATCAGGCCTACGGTGGGGTCGTGCCAGAGCTGGCGTCACGCGATCACATCCGCCGTGTGCTCCCGCTGACCCGCGCCGTGCTGCGCGACGCGGGTGCGAGCTTGTCCGACATTGACGTGGTCGCCTACACGCAAGGGCCCGGCCTCGCCGGGGCCTTGCTGGTGGGCGCCGGGGTGGCCGCGGCCTTGGCGGCCGCCCTGGACCGCCCCTTGCTGGGCGTGCATCACCTCGAAGGCCACCTGCTGTCGCCCTTCTTGTCGGCCGACCCGCCGAGTTTCCCATTCGTCGCGCTGCTGGTGTCGGGCGGGCACACGCAATTGATGCGGGTCAACGACGTGGGCGACTACGCGCTGTTGGGCGAAACCATCGACGATGCGGCGGGCGAGGCCTTCGACAAGTCGGCCAAGTTGCTCGGGCTGGGTTACCCCGGCGGGCCCGCCTTGTCGGCCCTCGCGCGCGAAGGCGACCCGCAGGCCTTCGCACTGCCGCGGCCGCTGCTGCACAGCGGCAACCTGGATTTTTCGTTCGCGGGCTTGAAGACGGCGGTGCGCACGCAGGCCATGCGCGCGGAAGGGGGCCTCACCGCGGTCGGCCGTGCCGATCTGGCGGCATCGACCGAGCAGGCGATCGTGGATGTGCTGGTGCGCAAATCGATGGCGGCGCTGGCGCAAACGGGCCTGAGCCGCCTGGTTGTGGCGGGCGGCGTGGGCGCCAATCACCGACTTCGCCAGCAGCTGAACGCGGCCTGTGCCGAGCGCGAGGTCGCGGTGCACTACCCTGAGCTGGCCCTGTGCACGGACAACGGCGCCATGATCGCGCTGGCGGCAGCCATGCGCCTGCAGCGGGGCATTGCCGCGCCACAGGGCGACCTGGGGTTCACCGTTCGCCCGCGTTGGCCGTTGGCTGAGCTGCACGGCGCCCAGCACATCGGCTAGGTGGCCTGCGCATGCCGGGTCCCGACCGCGCCAGCGGTCACCCGATGGTGCTTTCAATTCCCTGGGAGAGTGGGTTCGTGATGCAGTCTGGATGGCGGACATGGTCCGCAGAAGTGGTGGTGAAGGCGAGCTTGTGCGTGCTGGCGTGCGGGCTGGGCCCGGCCCGGGCGGAGGCACCGCCCGTCAAACTTGCAATGGTCGAGGGTTTGTCCGGCAGCTTTGCCAACGCGGGCGAGGCCGTTTACCGCAACCTGCTCTGGGCGGTGGAGCGCGTGAATGCCCGCGGTGGTGTCAAGCTGCGCAGCGGGGCGCGGCCGCTGGAGCTGCTGCGGCTGGACAGCAAAGGCAATGCCGAAGAGGCGCTCGCGATGCTGCGCTCGGCGGTCGACCAGCAGGCGATGGCTGTTCTTCAGGGCAACAGTTCGGCGGCGGCGTCGGCGCTCATCGACGCCATCAACAAGCACAACCAGCGCGACCCCGATCGCCGGGTGCTGTTCCTGAACTACTCGGCCGTCGACCCGGCCCTGACCAACGAGAAATGCAGCTTCTGGCACTTCCGGTTCGACGCTCACGTCGACATGCGGCTGGCGGCCCTCACCGAGGTCCTGCGCGGTGACGCTTCGGTGCGCCGCCTCTATTTGATTGGGCAGGACTACACCTTCGGGCAGCAGGTGTTGCGGCGAGGCCGCGAGATGGTGCAGGCGAGGCGGCCGGACATCGAGATCGTGGGCGACGAGCTGCACCCGCTCGGTCGCGTCAAGGACTTCGCGCCCTACGCCGCCAAGATCAAGGCCAGCGGCGCCGACGCGGTGTTGACCGGCAACTGGGGCAACGACCTGACGCTGCTGGTCAAGGCCGCACGGGACGCGGGCGTGACCGCACGCTTCTACACGTTTTACGGCAACGGCCTTGGCGCACCGGCGGCCATCGGCGACGCCGGGGTGGGGCGCGTGTTGGCGGTGGCGGAGTGGCATCCCAATCAGGGGTCGCCCGCGTCGGACGCGTTCTATCAGGCCTTTCGGCAGCGCTTTCCGAAGCCACAGGACGACTATGTGCACGCGCGCATGCACGCGATGATCGAGCTGCTCGTGGCCGCCATGGAACGCGCCAACAGCGCAGACGCCACCGCCGTTGCCCGCGCCATGGAAGACTTGGCGCTGCCGTCGCAATCCCTGGGAGGCGTGCACCGCGGGCGCATGCGGGGCGCCGACCACCAGTTCATCCAGCCCTTGCTGGTCAGCGAAATGCAGCGGCAGGGCGCTCCCGGCACCCGCTTTGACAACGAGGGCTCGGGCTACGGCTTTCGTACCGTGCTCGCCCTCAGGCCCGAACAAACCGAGCAGCCCCACACCTGCGCGATGGAGCGACCCTGACATGAGCACCTTCGACCCTCACGCCCGCTCGCTGGTCGCGCGCCTGCCAGCCTCGCGCATTCGCGAGGTGGCCAACGCCGCGCTGGGGCGCGACGGCGTCCTGCCGTTCTGGTTCGGCGAAAGCGATGAGGTCACCCCCTCTGCCATTGGCGACGCCGCCACGCGGTCGATTGCCGCAGGCGAAACCTTCTACGCCCACAACCTGGGGCTGCCTGAGCTGCGGGAATCGCTGGCCACCTACCTGTCGGGCCTGCACCGACCGGTGGCCGCGGACCGGTTGGCGGTCACCTCGGGTGGCGTCAACGGCCTGATGGTCGCGATGCAAGCCTTGATCGACCCGCGCGACGAGGTGGTCGCCGTGGTGCCGTTGTGGCCGAACCTGACGGCGCAGGCGGAGATCATGGGCGCGCAGGTGCGCCGCGTGTCGCTGCGCGTCGACCCCGAACGCCCCCACGCGGGCTGGACTCTGGACCTTCCCGCTCTGCTGCACGCCATCACCCCGTCGACCCGCGCGCTGCTGCTGAACGCGCCGAACAACCCGACGGGCTGGACGATCACGGCCGACGAGCAGGCACAGATCCTGGCGCACTGCCGGCACACCGGCACCTGGATCGTGTCGGACGAGGTCTACGAGCGGGTCTACTTCGATGCGCCTTCGATGCACGCCGGCGGTCGGGTGGCGGCCCCGAGCTTCCTGGACATTGCCGATCCGGACGACCGCCTGATCGTCGTCAACAGCTTCTCGAAGAGTTTTCTGATGACAGGCTGGCGCCTGGGCTGGATGGTGCTGCCCGCGCCGATGCAGGCCGACATCGGCAAGCTGCTTGAGTTCAACACTTCGTGCGCGCCGGTGTTTGTCCAGCGCGCCGGCCTCGCCGCGTTGGCCGCGGGCGAGCCGTTGATCACCGGGGTTGTCGACCGCATCCGGGCGGGTCGTGACGCCTTGCTGCCGGGCTTGATGGCGATGCCCGGCGTTCAAGTGGCGATGCCCCGTGGCGGCATGTACGCTTTTTTCCGCGTGGACGGCCACCACGACTCACTGCAGTTGGCCAAGCGTCTGGTCACCGAGGTGGGCCTTGGCTTGGCCCCGGGTGCCGCCTTCGGCGAGGAAGGGGAGGGCTGGTTGCGCTGGTGCTTCGCGTCGCGGCAGCCAGAACGGCTCGGCGATGGGCTGCAGCGGCTGGCCCGGGCGCTCGGGCTATAATCGATGGGCTTTGCCAAGAGAGACCGTCCGAACGCCACGGGCGTCACCCTCCTGGCAAGCCGAGTGGTGTTGCGAGTCGGTGGTTCACGCCGTCGCTCCAGGCACCGTTCGAAGCACGGCGCCGGTACTTCCACTGGCGTTCGCAAGTAGCCAAGCTCCCCGGAAGATCCGCCCGTCGAGGGCACGGCCGGGGTGCGCAACGGAATCACAACATGACCGCCACCACCGCCCAGAAGGCCGAGATCGTCAAGGCCCACGCCCGCAGCACCAACGACACCGGGTCCCCCGAAGTCCAGGTTGCGCTGCTGACCGCCCGCATCAACGAGCTGACCCCGCACTTCAAGACCCACATGAAGGACCACCACGGTCGCCGCGGTCTGCTGAAGATGGTCAACACCCGCAAGAGCCTGCTGGCCTACCTGAAGACCACCGACGCCGAGCGTTACACGGCGCTGATCCAGAAGCTCGGCCTGCGCAAGTAATCGATCAATGGCAGCGTGAAGCCTGTCTGGGTGTTCCAGTACAGGCTTTTCGCGCTTTTCGAACAGCCGCGCGTCCTGTGCGCACGGCTTTCCCCCGGAGCAGGGCAACCACGATGACGATGTGTCATTCCAACAGCATGCGGTGCACCGCTGTTGCTGGAATGGCATCGCGCCAGGTTGTCAACGCTCCAGCCACCACCGAGCCCGCGCTGTTGCAGGTTCGACAACGGAGATGACCATGAGCATGTTCAACAAAGTCACCAAGACCTTCCAATGGGGCCCGCATCAGGTCGTGCTGGAAACCGGCGAAATCGCCCGCCAGTCGGGCGGTGCGGTGATCGTCAACATCGAAGACACCGTGGTGTTGGCCACCGTCGTGGCCGCCAAGAACGCCAAGCCCGGCCAGGATTTCTTCCCGCTGACCGTCGACTACATCGAAAAGACCTACGCCGCTGGCAAGATCCCCGGCAGCTTTTTCAAGCGTGAAGGCCGCCCGAGCGAGCTGGAAACCCTGACCTCGCGCCTGATCGACCGGCCGCTGCGCCCGCTGTTCCCCGAGGGCTTCTACAACGAGGTCCAGGTCGTCGTGCACGTGCTGTCCCTGAACCCTGAAGTCTCGGCCGACATCGCGGCCCTGATCGGGTCCAGCGCGGCTTTGGCCATCTCGGGCATCCCGTTCAATGGCCCCATCGGCGCAGCGCGCGTGGGCTATGTCAATGGCGAGTACGTGCTGAACCCGGGCAAGTCCCAGCTGCTCGACTCGAAGATGGACCTGGTGGTCGCTGGCACCGAAGCGGCCGTGCTGATGGTCGAGTCCGAAGCCCAGCAGCTGAGCGAAGAGGTCATGCTCGGTGGCGTGGTGTTCGGTCACGAGCAGTCGAAGATCGCCATCGCCGCCATCAACGAATTGGTGCGTGACGCCGGCAAGCCGGCGTGGGACTGGCAGCCTGCGCCCAAGGATGAGGCCTTCATTGCCAAGGTGGTCGCCCTCGCCGAAGAGCCGCTGCGCGCCGCCTACCAGATCCGCTCCAAGCAAGCGCGCACCCAGGCCACGCGCGAAGTGACCGCCCGCACCCTGGCCGCGCTGGCCGAGGGCGGTGTGGCGGTGGACAAGGTGGCGGTCGAGAACGTGCTGTTCGACATCGAAGCGAAGATCGTTCGCAGCCAGATCCTGGCGGGCGAGCCGCGCATCGACGGCCGCGACACGCGCACCGTGCGCCAGATCGAAATCCGCAACGGCGTGCTGCCCCGCGTGCACGGCTCGGCGCTGTTCACCCGCGGCGAGACGCAGGCGCTGGTTGCCGCCACGCTGGGCACCGACCGGGACGCACAGAAGATCGACGCGCTGGCAGGTGAGTTCAGCGAGCACTTCATGCTGCACTACAACATGCCCCCCTTCGCCACTGGCGAAACCGGGCGCGTGGGCACGCCGAAGCGCCGCGAAATCGGCCACGGCCGACTGGCCAAGCGCGCTCTGGTGGCCGTGCTGCCCGACCGCGGTGACTTCCCGTATTCGATGCGCGTCGTGTCGGAAATCACCGAGTCAAACGGCTCCTCGTCGATGGCCTCGGTGTGCGGTGGTTGCCTCGCGCTGATGGACGCTGGCGTGCCGTTGAAGGCCCACGTCGCGGGCATCGCGATGGGTCTGATCAAGGAGGCCAACCGCTTCGCCGTGCTGACCGACATCCTGGGCGACGAGGACCACCTCGGCGACATGGACTTCAAGGTGGCTGGCACCACCGGTGGCATCACCGCGCTGCAGATGGACATCAAAATCCAGGGCATCACCAAGGAGATCATGCAGGTCGCGTTGGCCCAGGCCAAGGAAGCCCGCTTGCACATCCTGGGCAAGATGGTCGAGGCCATGGGCACGGCCAACACGGAGGTCTCGCAATTCGCGCCGCGCCTGTACACCATGAAGATCAATCCGGAGAAGATCCGTGACGTGATCGGCAAGGGCGGCGCCACCATCCGTGCGCTGACCGAGGAAACCGGCACCACCATCGACATCGGTGAAGACGGCACGATCACCATCGCGTCTGCCGACGCCGACAAGGCCGCGCACGCCAAGAAGCGCATCGAAGAGATCACGGCGGAAGTCGAGATCGGCAAGGTCTACGAAGGCCCGGTCACCAAGATCCTGGACTTCGGTGCGCTGATCAACCTGCTGCCCGGCAAGGACGGCCTGCTGCACATCAGCCAGATTGCTCACCAGCGCGTCGAGAAGGTCACCGACTTCCTCAAGGAAGGTCAGGTGGTCAAGGTCAAGGTGCTCGAAACCGACGAGAAGGGCCGCATCAAGCTGTCGATGAAGGCGCTGATCGAGCGCGACGCACCGGCCGCCGCGCCAGCGCAAGCGGCCGAGTGAACCCGACGGCGACTCCGGCTGCCTGCCGGGGTCGCGCTTCCTCCTGACGACGAAAGCGGTGATGAAAGCCATTGAGATCACGGCGCACGGTGCCCCCGAGGTGTTGCGTTCGGGCGAACGCGCGAAGCCGACCGCTGGGGCGGGCGAATGCCTGATCCGGGTCACGGCGTCCGGCGTCAACCGCCCGGATGTCTTGCAGCGCAAGGGCTTTTACCCGGTGCCTCCCGGGGCGTCGGACATTCCTGGGCTCGAAGTGGCCGGCGTCATTGAATCCGGAGATGCCGCGGCGCTCGCCGCAGGCGGCTTGGCGGTGGGCGACCGCGTCTGCGCCCTCGTGGCCGGTGGGGGCTACGCCGAATGGTGCGTGGCACCGGTCGCCCAGTGCTTGCCCGTGCCCACCGGTTTCAGCGACGTCGAGGCCGCCAGCCTGCCGGAGACCTTCTTCACGGTTTGGTCCAACGTGTTCGACCGTGCGCGCCTGCAGCCAGGGGAGACCCTGCTGGTGCAGGGCGGCAGCAGCGGCATCGGGGTGACCGCGATTCAAATCGCCAAAGCCGCCGGTGCCAACGTGATCGTCACGGTGGGCTCCGACGACAAGGCCGCGGCCTGTGTGGCCCTGGGGGCCGACCACGCGATCAACTACAAGACCCATGATTTCGCGGAAGAGGTCAAGCGCCTGACCCAGGGCCGCGGTGCGAACGTCATCCTGGACATGGTGGCCGGCAGCTACATCGCTCGCGAGCTGGCCTGCTTGGCCGACGACGGGCGCCTGGTCATCATCGCGACGCAAGGCGGCAACGAGGCACAGATCGACGCCGGTCAAGTGCTGCGGCGGCGCTTGACGGTGACCGGGTCGACCTTGCGTCCGCGGCCGCTGGCGTTCAAGGCGGCGATTGCCAGCGCCCTGCGCGCCACCGTCTGGCCTTGGTTGAACGCGGGACAGATCAAGCCGGTCATCTACAAGGTCTTCCCGGCCGACGAGGCGGCCGGCGCGCACGCGTTGATGGAATCGAACGAACACATCGGCAAGCTGGTGCTCACCTGGTGAGCGCACGGCGGTCGATCAGCAATTGAAGGGCGTGACTGTGGGCACCAAGCGGGTCGTTGGCAACTGGAAGATGCATGGCAACCGCGTGAGCAACGCTGAGTTGCTGGCGGCGCTGCGGGCGGAAGGCCCCTTCGTGGCCGACGTGGCGGTGTGCGCGCCATTTCCTTACCTGGGCGACGTCGCCCTGTCCTTGCAAGGCAGCCGCATTGCCTGGGGGGCCCAGGATTGCTCTGCCCACGAGCACGGCGCGTTCACCGGTGAGGTTTCTGCGCCGATGCTGGTCGAGTTCGGTTGCCGCTGCGTGATCGTCGGCCATTCCGAGCGACGCGCGCTGCACGGTGAGTCCGACGCCCTCGTGGCGGACAAAGCCAAGCGCGCGCTGGCCCACGGTCTGACGCCCATCGTCTGCGTGGGCGAGAGCCTTGCCGAGCGCGATGCGGGCCAGACGGAGACGGTCGTCAAGCGCCAGCTGTCGGCCGTCATCCACGCGCTGGGCCATTGCGTGCCGCAAATCGTGGTGGCCTATGAGCCGGTGTGGGCCATCGGCACGGGTCGCACGGCATCGCCCGAGCAGGCCCAGGCGGTGCACCACGCCCTGCGCGTTCAACTGCGAGCCGCCAGCGACAAGGCCGACCAGATGTCTTTGTTGTATGGCGGCAGCGTCAAGCCCGACAACGCGGCGGCGCTGTTCGCGCAAGCCGACATCGATGGCGGCTTGATCGGCGGCGCATCCTTGAAAGCCGCGGACTTTGCCGCGATTTGCCGCGCTGCCGCCTGATTGGCGCGCCGGCCTGAACCCTTTTGGAGATGATGATGAATTGGTTGCTCAATGTGGTCGTGATGGTGCAGATCGTTGCCGCCCTCGCGATGATTGGTTTGGTGTTGGTTCAGCACGGCAAAGGCGCCGACATGGGGGCGTCCTTCGGCAGCGGTGCCTCTGGCAGCCTGTTCGGTGCCACGGGCAGCGCCAACTTCCTGTCGCGGTCGACCGCCGTGTGCGCGCTTGTGTTCTTCGTTTGCACGCTGGGCTTGGCGTACCTGTCCAACACCAGCATGATGCGCCCGGCCAGCGGCAGCGTGCTTGACCAACCTGCGGCAGCCGCGAGCGCTGCGAGTGCCCCACCGGCCACGGGTGCAGCGCAAATTCCCGGCGCGGTTCCGATGCCGGCGGTGCCTGCGCCAGCCGCGTCGGCGGCGTCCCGCTGAGTTCTGAGCGCCATCGCCCCGCGGCGGTGCAAGACATGCTGCGCTGCAGCGAAAACCTCGGGTTGACCCGATAACCGCACTGTTTTTGGGGTTAGAATGCGAGGCTGTTCGGGGAGCAACTCCTCACGCCAACCGAACAATGCCCATGCGCTCAAGTGTGTGGCCGACGTGGTGAAATTGGTAGACACGCTATCTTGAGGGGGTAGTGGCGAAAGCTGTGCGAGTTCGAGTCTCGCCGTCGGCACCAAATCGTGGGTGGAGGGGCGCACATGCTGCTCTCCACCGCACCAGACACCACCTCACACCATGGACCTCACCCCCTACCTGCCGGTCATCTTGTTCATCTTGGTCGGAATCGGTGTAGGGGTGGCGCCGCAAGTCCTCGGTTTTCTGCTGGGGCCGCGCCGGCCCGATGCGGCCAAAAACTCCCCCTACGAGTGCGGCTTCGAGGCCTTTGAAGACGCCCGGATGAAGTTCGACGTGCGTTACTACCTCGTCGCCATCCTGTTCATTCTGTTCGACCTCGAAATTGCCTTCCTCTTCCCGTGGGCGGTGTCGCTCAACGAGATCGGTGCCACCGGCTTCTGGGCCATGATGATCTTCCTGGGCATCCTGGTCGTCGGGTTCGTCTACGAGTGGAAGAAAGGCGCCCTCGATTGGGAGTGATCGCACCGCTCGTTCGGTCGCGTTGGTAGGCAAGGTCACGAGGTAGTACACATGGGCATCGAAGGTGTTTTGAAGGAAGGCTTCGTCACGACGAGCCTGGACACGGTCATCAACTGGTCCAAGACGGGCTCCTTGTGGCCGATGACCTTTGGCTTGGCCTGTTGCGCGGTTGAAATGATGCATGCCGGTGCGGCGCGCTACGACATCGACCGCTTCGGCATGTTGTTTCGGCCGAGCCCCCGCCAAAGTGACCTGATGATCGTGGCCGGTACCTTGTGCAACAAGATGGCGCCGGCCCTGCGCAAGGTTTACGACCAAATGGCCGAGCCACGCTGGGTGTTGAGCATGGGGTCCTGTGCCAACGGTGGTGGTTATTACCACTACAGCTACTCGGTGGTTCGGGGCTGTGACCGCATCGTGCCGGTGGACGTGTACGTGCCCGGGTGCCCGCCCACGGCAGAAGCCCTGCTGTACGGCATCCTGCAGCTGCAGGCCAAGATCCGCCGCGAGAACACGATCGCGCGTTGACCGACCGGCCTCACCGACCACAGACCCCATGAGCAGACTCGACAACCTGGAATCGGCACTGACTTCAGTGCTCGGCGATCGCATCCGGCATCTGGTGCGCGACCGCGGCGAGCTCACCTTGACCGTCTCGGCGGATGTTTACCTGGACGTCGCCCTGACGCTTCGCGACAACCCCGCGCTCAAGTTCGAGCAGGCCGTCGACCTGTGTGGCGTGGACTACAGCAGCTACAAGGACCGCGACTGGGATGGTCCGCGCTACTGCGTGGTCACCCACCTGTTGTCGGTCGGGCACAACTGGCGTTTGCGCCTGAAGGTGTTCTGCCCCGATGACGACATGCCGGCCATCGCCTCCATCACCGAGGTGTGGAGTTCGCTGAACTGGTTCGAGCGCGAGGCCTTCGACCTGTACGGGATCATTTTCCAAGGCCACGTGGACCTTCGCCGCATCCTCACCGACTACGGCTTCATCGGTCACCCTTTCCGCAAGGATTTTCCGACCACCGGTCACGTCGAGATGCGTTACGACCCCGACACCCAGCGCGTGGTCTACCAACCGGTGACCATCGAGCCGCGCGACATCACCCCCCGCATCATCCGCGAAGACCGCTACGGCGGCCTGCACTGATCGCCTGACCGAGCATTTCCATGGCAGAGATCAAGAACTACACCCTGAACTTCGGCCCGCAGCATCCGGCGGCGCACGGCGTGCTTCGCCTTGTGCTTGAGCTGGATGGCGAAGTGATCCAGCGCGCCGACCCCCACATCGGGCTGTTGCACCGCGCCACCGAAAAGCTGGCTGAAAGCAAGACCTACATCCAGTCGCTGCCCTACATGGACCGGCTGGACTACGTGTCGATGATGTGCAACGAGCACGCCTACTGTTTGGCCATCGAGAAGCTGATGGGCATCGAGGTGCCGGAGCGTGCCCAGTACATCCGCGTCATGTTCAGCGAGATCACCCGCCTGCTGAACCACCTGCTGTGGCTGGGTTGTCACGGGCTGGACTGCGGCGCGATGAACATCCTGATCTACTGCTTCCGCGAGCGCGAGGACTTGTTTGACATGTACGAGGCCGCCTCCGGCGCCCGCATGCACGCGGCCTATTTCCGCCCGGGCGGCGTGTACCGCGACCTGCCCGATTCGATGCCGCAATACAAGGTGTCGAAGATCAAGAACGCCAAGGCGATCGCGCGGCTGAACCAGAACCGCGAAGGTTCCTTGCTGGACTTCATCGACGACTTCTGCCAACGGTTTCCCAAGAACGTCGACGACTACGAAACCCTGCTGACCGACAACCGCATCTGGAAGCAGCGCACCGTCGGCATCGGCGTCGTGTCGCCGGAGCGCGCACTGAACCTGGGCTTCACGGGCGCGATGCTGCGTGGTTCTGGCATTGCCTGGGACCTGCGCAAGCAGCAGCCGTACGACGTGTACGACCGCATGGACTTCGACATCCCGGTTGGCGTCAATGGCGACACCTACGACCGCTATCTGGTGCGCGTCGAAGAGCTTCGCCAATCAAATCGAATCATCAAGCAGTGCGTGGACTGGCTGCGCGCGAACCCCGGGCCGGTGATCACCGACAACCACAAGGTGGCGCCGCCGTCCCGGCTCGAGATGAAGTCGAGCATGGAAGAGCTGATCCACCACTTCAAGCTCTTCACCGAGGGCTTCCACGTGCCCGAGGGCGAAGCCTATGCCGCCGTCGAGCACCCGAAGGGCGAGTTCGGCATCTACATCGTCAGTGACGGCGCGAACAAGCCCTACCGCCTGAAGATCCGCGCGCCGGGCTTCTCGCACCTGGCAGCGCTCGATGAAATGTCTCGCGGTCACATGATCGCCGACGCGGTGGCCGTGATCGGCACCATGGACATTGTGTTTGGAGAGATCGACCGATGACGTCTCAAGCGGTGTTCTCAGCGCAGACCCTCGCGCGTTTCGCGCGCGAAGTGGCGAAATACCCGGCGGACCAGAAGCAGTCCGCGGTGATGGCGTGCCTGGCCATCGTTCAACAGGAAGTGGGCCACGTCTCCGTGGAAAGCGAAAAGGCCGTGGCCGCGGTGCTCGGCATGCCGCCGATCGCGGTGCACGAGGTCACGACGTTCTACAACATGTACAACCAGCACCCGCTGGGCCAGTTCAAGTTGAATGTCTGCACCAACCTGCCGTGCCAGTTGCGCGATGGCCAGCAAGCACTGGACCACGTCTGTCAGCGGCTTGGCGTGGAGGAGGGCGGCACCACGGCGGACGGCCGCTTCACCGTGCAGAAGAGCGAATGCCTTGGTGCCTGTGCCGACGCGCCGGTGCTGTTGGTCAACGACCGCCAGATGTGCAGCTTCATGGGCCCAGAGCGCCTTGACGAGCTGCTTGAATTGCTGAAGGCGCAGCCCGCTGCGTCGACGACCACTGCAGGAGCAGGTCATGCTTGACCTCAGCCGCTTCCAATCGAATGGCGAGCAGACGTGCTTCAACGGCAAGCACATCAAGCCGCAGATCTATGCCGACCTCAATGGCCGCAACTGGGGCCTGGCGGACTATGAGGCTCGCGGCGGCTACCAGGCGCTGCGCAAGATCCTTGGTGCCGACGGCGGCCCCGGCATGACGCCGGACCAGGTGATCGCTGAAGTGAAGCTGTCGGGCCTGCGCGGCCGGGGCGGCGCGGGATTCCCGACGGGCCTGAAGTGGAGCTTCATGCCGCGCCAGTTTCCGGGGCAGAAGTACCTGGTCTGCAACTCGGACGAGGGCGAGCCAGGCACCTGCAAAGACCGCGACATCCTGATGTTCAACCCCCACATCGTGATCGAGGGCATGGCGATTGCTGCCTACGCGATGGGCATCTCGGTGGGCTACAACTACATCCACGGCGAGATTTTCGAAGCCTACGACCGCTTTGAAGCGGCGCTTGAGCAGGCCCGCGCGGCCGGCTACCTGGGCGACAAGATCCTCGGGTCCAACCACAGCTTTCAGCTTCACGCGGCCCACGGTTTCGGCGCGTACATCTGCGGGGAAGAAACCGCCTTGCTGGAGTCGCTGGAAGGCAAGAAGGGCCAGCCGCGCTTCAAGCCGCCGTTCCCGGCCAGCTATGGCTTGTACGGCAAGCCCACGACGATCAACAACACCGAGACCTTCGCCGCGGTGCCGTGGATCATCCGCCACGGGGGTCAGCCTTATCTCGAGATCGGCAAGCCCAACAACGGCGGCACGAAGATCTTCTCGGTCGTGGGCGATGTCGCGCGTCCCGGCAACTTCGAGGTGCCCCTGGGCACGCCGTTCTCGGTGTTGCTCGACATGGCCGGCGGCATGCGGCCGGGCCGCACGCTGAAGGCGGTGATCCCGGGCGGCTCGTCGTCTCCGGTGTTGCCGGCCGAGACCATGATGGCGTTGACGATGGACTACGACGCCATTGCCAAGGCGGGGTCGATGCTCGGCTCGGGCGCCGTCATCGTGATGGACAACACGCGCTGCATGGTGCGGTCGCTGTTGCGGCTGTCCTACTTCTACATGCACGAAAGCTGTGGCCAGTGCACGCCTTGCCGTGAAGGCACCGGGTGGCTCTACCGCATGGTGGAGCGCATCGCCAACGGGCAGGGGCGTCCCGAGGACATCGACCTGCTGAACTCCGTGGCCGACAACATCCAGGGGCGCACGATCTGCGCGCTCGGCGACGCCGCGGCCATGCCGGTGCGGGCCATGATCAAACACTTCCGCGATGAGTTCGCCCATCTCATCGAGCACAAGACCTCTCTGGTGGCCGCGCATGCTTGAGATCGAACTCGACGGGAAGAAGGTCGAGGTGCCCGAGGGCAGCATGGTGATGCATGCAGCCGACAAGGCGGGCACCTACATCCCGCATTTCTGCTACCACAAGAAGCTGTCCATCGCGGCGAACTGCCGCATGTGCCTCGTCGACGTGGAAAAGGCGCCGAAGCCCATGCCGGCCTGCGCCACGCCGGTGACCCAGGGCATGATCGTTCGCACGAAGAGCGACAAGGCGATCAAGGCGCAGCAGAGCGTGATGGAGTTTCTGCTGATCAACCACCCGCTGGATTGCCCCATTTGCGACCAGGGTGGCGAGTGCCAGCTGCAAGACCTCGCGGTGGGCTACGGTGGCTCTGCCTCACGCTACGAGGAAGAGAAGCGCGTCGTGTTCCACAAGAGCGTCGGCCCGCTCATCTCGATGGAGGAAATGAGCCGCTGCATCCACTGCACCCGCTGCGTCCGGTTCGGCCAGGAAGTGGCCGGCGTGATGGAGCTGGGCATGATCCACCGAGGCGAACACTCGGAGATCACGACGGTGACCGGCGAGACCATCGACTCCGAGCTGTCGGGCAACATGATCGACATCTGCCCGGTCGGCGCCCTCACCAGCAAGCCCTTCCGCTACAGCGCTCGCACTTGGGAGCTGGGTCGGCGCAAGAGCGTCAGCCCGCACGACAGCACCGGCGCCAATCTGATCGTTCAGGTCAAGGCCAACAAGGTGATGCGCGTGGTGCCGCTGGAAAATGAAGCGGTCAACGAATGCTGGATTGCCGACCGCGACCGCTTCAGTTACGAGGCGCTGGGCAGCGACGACCGGCTCACCGTGCCCATGGTCAAGCAAGGCGGTGAATGGAAGCCCACCGACTGGCCCACCGCGCTCGAGTACGTGGCGCGCAGCCTCGGCCAGATCAAGGCCGAACACGGGCCTGGTGCCATCGGTGCGCTGGGCTCGGCCCACAGCACCGTCGAAGAGCTGCATCTGCTGGCCAAGCTGGTGCGCGGCCTGGGCAGCGAGAACATCGATCACCGCCTGCGCCACGCGGACTTCCGTGGTGTCGCCGATGGCACCGCGTGCTGGTTGGGCACGTCCATCGCGTCGCTCACCGAGATGCAACGCGTGCTGCTGGTGGGCTCGTTCCTTCGCAAGGACCACCCACTGTTTGCACAGCGGTTGCGTCAAGCGGCCAAACGTGGCGCCTCCATCTTCAGCGTCAATGCGGCACACGACGACTGGCTGATGCCCTTGGCCGGCACCTTGACCGTCGCGCCCAGCGAGTGGGTGCGCACGCTGGCATCGATCGCGGCGTCCGTGGCCCACCAACTGGGTGCATCTGCACCCGTTGTCGCCCCCACCAGCGACGCCAGCGACGCCGTCGCCGCATCCTTGCTGACGGGGGTCAACAAGGCGGTGTTGCTCGGTGCGGCTGCGGTCCAGCACCCGCAGGCCGAGGAGCTGCTGGCGCTGGCTCGCTGGATCGCTGAACACACCGGCGCGAGCGTCGGCGTGCTGGGTGAAGCCGCCAACAGCGTTGGGGCGCAGCTCGTCGGCGCCTTGCCGAGGCCCGGTGGGCAGTCGGCCGGCGCGATGTTGTCCGCCGCGGGCGGCATCAAGGCCATGGTCCTGCTCAATGTCGAACCGACGTTGGACCTCGCCGACCCGGTGGCCGCGAAGGCCGCCTTGAGCGCCGCCTCGCTGGTGGTGGCCTTGACTTCCTTCAAGAGCGCGGCCATCGACCACGCCGACGTGCTGCTGCCGATCACGCCCTTCAGCGAGACCTCCGGCACCTTCGTCAATGCCGAGGGCCGTGCACAGTCGTTCCACGGCGTGGTCAAGCCGCTGGGCGAGTCCCGCCCCGCGTGGAAGGTGCTGCGCGTGCTGGGCAACATGCTTGGGCTGACGGGATTCGACTTCGAATCGTCTGAGGCCGTGAAGGGTGAGGCTCTGGGCAGCGAGGACGTCGCAGCGCGGCTGGACAACCGCGCCGTGCTGGACGCCACCGCGGTCACCTTGCCGCCTGTCCACGGCGGATTGGAGCGCATCGCCGACGTGCCAATCTACGCGACCGACGCGCTGGTGCGCCGCGCGCCCAGTCTGCAGCAAACCGCCGATGCGCGCGCGCCGGTGGCGAGCATTCCCCTCAGCGAGGCCGCCCGGCTCGGTCTGAGTGACGGCCAAGC
Organism: Hydrogenophaga intermedia; assembly: GCA_943370175.1. GTDB lineage: Bacteria > Pseudomonadota > Gammaproteobacteria > Burkholderiales > Burkholderiaceae_C > Ideonella_A > Ideonella_A intermedia_A. The sequence goes on from CALRPU020000002.1 coordinate 78,680, forward strand.
GGTGCGCGTGTCTCGTGCCGGGGTGTCTGTGGTTCTGCCCTGCAAGGTCGATGCCGCCCTTGCTGAGCGCGCGGTGCGCGTGCCTGCGGGCCTGCAGACCACGGCAGCCCTGGGCGCAGCTTTTGGCCCAGTGACCGTCGAGAAGGCATGAGGACGCGATGATCGACCAGATCAACACCTTCGGAAGCTCCTTGCTTGGCGGCGTCTGGCCCGTGGCCTGGACGCTGATCAAGATCGTGGCGCTGCTGCTGCCGCTGATGGGCTGCGTGGCCTATCTGACGCTGTGGGAGCGCAAGGCCATTGGCTGGTCGCAGATTCGGCCCGGTCCGAACCGCGTCGGCCCCTACGGCCTGCTGACCCCCATCGCGGACGCGGTCAAGCTGATCTTCAAGGAGATCATCCTGCCGGCGGCGGCCAACAAGCCCTTGTTCCTGCTGGGTCCGGTGATGACCATCATGCCGGCCTTGGCGGCGTGGGCGGTCATTCCCTTCGGCCCCGAGGTGGCCTTGGCCAACATCAATGCGGGCCTGCTGTTCCTGATGGCGATCACTTCGCTGGAGGTCTACGGGGTCATCATTGCCGGTTGGGCGTCGAATTCGAAGTACGCTTTTCTGGGTGCGCTGCGTGCGTCGGCTCAGATGGTCAGCTACGAAATTGCAATGGGCTTCGCGCTCGTCATCGTGCTGATGGTCAGCGGCACGCTGAACATGACCGAGATCGTGCTGAAGCAGGGCAACGGGCGCTTCGCTGACCTGGGGCTGGGCTTCTTGTCCTGGAACTGGCTGCCGCTTTTGCCGATATTCGTGGTCTATTTCATTGCCGGCCTGGCAGAAACCAACCGCCACCCCTTCGACGTGGTGGAAGGTGAATCGGAAATCGTCGCCGGTCACATGGTTGAGTACTCGGGCATGTCGTTCGCGATGTTCTTCCTGGCCGAGTACGCCAACATGATCCTGGTCTCGATCCTGACCGTGATCCTGTTTCTTGGCGGCTGGCTGCCCCCCATTGACAGCGCGGTCTTCAATTGGATTCCCGGCTGGATCTGGTTGGGTCTGAAGACCTTTGTCGTGGTGACCATGTTCCTTTGGGTTCGCGCCACCTTCCCGCGGTTCCGCTACGACCAGATCATGCGTCTGGGCTGGAAGGTGTTCATTCCGATCACCCTGGTCTGGCTGGTGGTGGTGGGTCTGTGGATCCAGTCGCCTTGGAACATCTGGAAGTGAAGGGCCTTGCACTGTCATGAGCGCCATCAAAGATTTGTTGTCGAGCTTCATGCTCACAGAACTGTTCAAGGGACTGGCCTTGACGGGGCGGCACTTTCTGTCGCCGACCATCACCGTTCAGTTTCCGGAAGAGAAGACGCCGCAGAGCCCGCGCTTCCGGGGCCTGCACGCCTTGCGCCGGTATGAAAACGGCGAAGAGCGCTGCATCGCTTGCAAGCTTTGCGAGGCGGTTTGCCCAGCGATGGCGATCACCATCGAGAGCGACGTGCGCGACGACGGTTCGCGCCGCACCACCCGGTACGACATCGACCTGACGAAATGCATCTTTTGTGGGTTCTGCGAGGAAAGCTGCCCGGTGGACTCGATCGTTGAAACCCACATCTTCGAATACCACGGCGAGAAGCGCGGCGACTTGTACTTCACCAAGGACATGTTGCTGGCCGTCGGTGACCGCTATGAAAGCGAGATCGCCGCCAACAAGGAGGCGGACGCCCGCTACCGCTGAGTTCGGGCCGCGTGAAGGCCGGCGCCGCACGACGCGGCGCACCTTCGCCACCGACCACGGCCACCGACCTCGGCCAGCGCCAGGACCCACATGAACACGACTTCCGCGCTCTTTTATGTTTTCTCGGCGGTGCTGCTGTTTGCGGCATTCCGCGTCATCACGGCCCGCACGCCCGTCTACGCCGCGCTTTACCTGGTGCTGGCATTTTTCTCGGCGTCCTGCGTGTGGATGCTCCTGCACGCCGAGTTCCTGGCCATCTCCCTGGTGCTGGTGTATGTCGGCGCCGTCATGGTCTTGTTCCTGTTTGTCGTGATGATGCTCGACATCGACGCCAAGGCCTTGCATGAGGGTTTTTGGAAGCACTTCCCGGTGGCCGGCTTGGTGGGGGTGGTGATCGCGCTTGAAATGGCGGCGGTGCTGCTCGGCGGGTTTCGTCTCAGCGACGCCCCCCTGCCGGACGCTGCCGAGTTGAAGGCCGGCAACACCAAGCTGCTGGGCATCGAGATCTACACGCGTTACCTTTACCCGCTGCAGATCGCGGCGGTGCTGTTGCTGGTGGCCATCATCGCGGCCATTGCGCTCACCCTGCGGCGCCGCAAGGACTCGAAGTACAGCAACCCTGCCGAACAGGTCAAGGCGCGCAAAGCGGACCGCGTGCGCCTGGTGCGCATGACGGCCAGCACGGACACGCCCGATGCCAGCGCGGTGAACCCGTCGGGAGACAAGCCATGATCACGCTCGGGCATTACCTGTCTCTCGGGGCCATTTTGTTCGCCCTGTCGGTGATCGGGATCTTTCTCAACCGCAAGAACTTGATCGTGCTGCTCATGGCGATCGAGCTGATGCTGCTGGCCGTCAACCTGAATTTCGTGGCGTTCTCGCACTACCTGGGCGACATGGCAGGTCAGGTGTTCGTGTTCTTCATCCTCACCGTGGCCGCGGCGGAGTCCGCCATCGGCCTGGCCATCCTGGTGGTGCTCTTCCGCAACCGGGCGTCGATCAACGTCGACGAGATGGACACGCTCAAGGGCTGAGCCCGCGCATCAAACGCTCGCCGCATCACCCCGCCGACCCCGCTGCTCACACGATTTTTTCGCGCCCATGGCCACAGAACTTTCTCAGAACATGCTGCTGGCGGTGCCGCTCGCACCGCTGGTGGGCGCCATCTTGTCCGGTCTGGCTGGCAAGTGGGTGGGGCGTCGCGGCGCTCATGTCTTCACCATCCTGGGCGTTCTTGTCGCCTTCATCATCTCGGCGATGACCTTGAAGTCCGTGGCCCTGGACGGGGCCCGGTTCAACGCCACCGTCTATGAATGGATGGTGCTGGGTGGTCTGAAGATGGAGGTCGGCTTCCTCATCGACGGCCTTTCCGCGATGATGATGTGCGTGGTGACCTTCGTCTCGTTGATGGTGCACATCTACACCATCGGCTACATGGAGGAAGACGCGGGCTATCAGCGGTTCTTCAGCTACATCTCGCTGTTCACCTTCAGCATGTTGATGCTGGTGATGAGCAACAACATGCTGCAGCTGTTCTTTGGCTGGGAGGCGGTGGGCCTGGTCAGCTACCTGTTGATCGGCTTCTGGTACACCAAGCCCACGGCCATCTTCGCCAACATGAAGGCCTTCCTGGTGAACCGCGTGGGCGACTTTGGCTTCATTCTCGGCATCGGCCTGATCGTGGCCTATGGCGGCACGCTGAATTACACCGAGGCCTTCGCCAAGGCGCCCGAGCTCGCCAAGCTTGGTTTTCCGGGCACCGACTGGATGCTGATCACGGTCATCTGCATCTGCTTGTTCATCGGCGCCATGGGCAAAAGCGCGCAGTTCCCCTTGCACGTGTGGCTGCCGGATTCGATGGAAGGTCCTACGCCGATCTCTGCGCTGATCCACGCCGCCACGATGGTGACGGCGGGCATCTTCATGGTCGCGCGCATGTCGCCGTTGTTCGAGTTGTCGGACACCGCTTTGAGTTTCATCCTGGTGATCGGCTCCATCACGGCCCTGTTCATGGGTTTCATGGGGATCATTCAGAACGACATCAAGCGCGTCGTGGCCTATTCGACGCTGTCGCAACTCGGCTACATGACGGTGGCGCTCGGTGTGTCGGCCTATTCGGTGGCCGTGTTTCACCTGATGACGCACGCCTTCTTCAAGGCGCTGCTGTTCCTTGCGGCAGGCTCCGTGATCATTGGCATGCACCACGATCAGGACATCCGCAACATGGGCGGCCTGCGCAAGTACATGCCGATCACGTGGATCACCTCGCTGCTCGGCTCGCTGGCCTTGATCGGCACGCCGCTGTTCTCGGGCTTCTACTCCAAGGACAGCATCATCGAGGCTGTTCATGCGAGCCACCTGCCGGGATCGGGCTTTGCGAACTTCGCCGTCCTGGCCGGCGTGTTTGTCACGGCGTTCTATTCGTTCCGCATGTACTTCCTGGTGTTTCACGGCAAGGAGAATTTCCGCCACAAGCCGTTTCCCGGGGAACACGACCACCACGACGACCATCACGACGATCACCATGGGGCGCATGAGCCGCATGAGCCGCATGAGTCGCCCTGGGTGGTGACAGCACCGCTGGTGCTGCTCGCCATTCCGTCGGTCGTGATCGGCTACTTGTCGATCAAGGCCATGCTGTACGGCGACTTCCTGAAGGACGCGATCTTCATCGACGCGGCCAAGCACCCGGCCATGGCCGAGCTGGCCGAGGGCTTCCACGGCGCACTTGGGATGGCGGTGCACGGGCTCACCACGGCGCCGTTCTGGCTGGCGTTGGCAGGCGTGGTCACCGCCTATGTGTTCTACATGGTCAAACCCGAAATTCCAGCGGCGATCAAGGCGCGCACGGGCCCTTTGAACCGCGTCCTCGAGAACAAGTACTACCTCGACGCCTTCAATGAAAAGGTGCTGGCGGCCGGCGCGCGGCTGATCGGCACGGGCCTTTGGAAGGGCGGCGATGTGGCCCTGATCGACGGCGCAATGGTGAACGGGTCGGCGCGTGGCGTGGGCGGCATCGCGGTGCTGGTTCGTGCGGTGCAGACCGGCTACCTGTTCTGGTATGCGCTGGTGATGATTCTGGGGGTCATCGGTCTGATGACCTGGCAGTTGTGGCCCTACCTGGGCAGCTTGATGGGGCGTTGAGCCCACGCGCCACTTCGCATTCCATCGAGCCACGGAGAACTAGAAAATGGGTTTGTTGAGCCTCGCCATCTGGCTGCCAATCGTCTCGGGCTGCGTCCTGCTCGCCCTGGGTCGTGACGAGCAGGCCAACGCGGTGCGCTGGATCGCGCTGGTCGCCGCTTTGGCGAGCTTTCTTGTCACCATCCCGCTGATCACCGGCTTCGATGTCAGCACGGCCGCCATGCAGTTCCAGGAGAACCTGGCCTGGATCGAGCGGTTCAACGTCCGCTATCGCCTGGGGGTGGACGGCATCTCGGTGTGGTTCGTGCTGCTCACGGCCTTCATCACCGTGATCGTCGTGATCGCCGCCTGGGAGGTGATCACCGACCGTGTGCACCAGTACATGGGGGCCTTCCTGATCCTCTCCGGCATCATGGTGGGCGTGTTCAGCGCCATCGACGGCCTGCTGTTCTACGTCTTTTTTGAAGCCACGCTGATCCCGATGTACATCATCATCGGCATCTGGGGTGGCCCGCGCCGGGTGTATGCGGCCTTCAAGTTCTTTCTTTACACGCTGGCAGGCTCCTTGTTGATGCTGGTGGCGCTGGTCTACCTGTACTTCAAGTCGGGGGGCAGTTTCGACCTGCTGGCATGGCACAAGCTGCCGCTGCCGATGTCCGCGCAAGCCCTGCTGTTCTTTGCCTTCTTTGCGGCCTTCGCGGTCAAGGTGCCGATGTGGCCGGTTCACACCTGGCTGCCCGATGCCCACGTGGAGGCGCCGACCGGCGGCTCGGTCGTGCTGGCGGCCATCATGTTGAAGCTCGGCGCTTACGGCTTCCTGCGCTTCTCCATGCCCATCGCGCCGGACGCGGCCCGGGAATATGCCTGGCTGATCATTGCGCTGTCTTTGATCGCGGTCATCTACATCGGCCTGGTGGCGCTGGTGCAGCAAGACATGAAGAAGCTGGTGGCCTATTCGTCGATCGCGCACATGGGTTTCGTCACGCTGGGTTTTTTCCTGTTCAACGAACTGGGCGTGTCGGGCGGCATCGTCCAGATGATCTCGCACGGCCTTGTGTCGGGCGCCATGTTCTTGTGCATCGGCGTGCTTTATGACCGCGTGCACTCGCGGGAGATTGCCAGCTATGGCGGCGTGGTCAACACCATGCCCACCTTCGCCGCCTTCGCTGTGTTCTTCGCGATGGCGAATTGCGGGCTGCCCGGCACCGCGGGCTTCGTGGGGGAATGGATGGTCATCCTCGGCGCGGTGAAGGTGAACTTCTGGCTGGGGGCCTTGGCGGCCACCGCCTTGATCTTTGGCGCTGCCTACACGCTTTGGATGGTCAAGCGCGTGTACTTCGGCGACATCGCCAACGACGACGTGCGGGCCTTGAAAGACATCAATGCGCGCGAGACGCTGATGCTGACCGTGCTGGCCGTGGCCGTGCTGTGGATGGGTGTTGCGCCCAAGCCTTTCACGGACACCATGCACGTGTCGGTCACCGAGCTGCTGAAGCACCTGGCGGTGTCCAAGCTGAACTGACGCCGGGTCACCACACCAATGAACAACATGAACTGGCTGGCCATTGCGCCTGAGATCGTCCTGCTGGCGCTGACCTGTGTGGTTGCGCTCGTCGACCTGTGGGACACCCACCCTCAGCGCCGCACCACCTATTTGCTGACCCAGGCAAGCATCGCGGTGGTGGGCGTCATGCACCTGATGGCCTTCGACCGTGGTGACACGGTCTACGCGATGCAGCGCATGGTGGTCGCCGACCCGATGGGTCACCTGCTGGGCTTCTTTGCCGCGGTGGCGACGATGGTCACGCTGGCCTATGCCCGACCGTACGCCTTGTCGCGCGACATGCTCAAGGGCGAACTTTTCACACTGAGCCTGTTCACGCTGCTGGGCATCTTCGTGATGCTGTCGGCGAACAACTTCCTGGTGGTCTACCTCGGCCTGGAGTTGATGAGCCTGTCGCTGTACGCATTGACCGCGTTGCGGCGCGATCACCCGCCGGCCACCGAGGCCGCCATGAAGTATTTCGTGCTGGGTGCGCTGGCCAGTGGCTTCTTGCTGTACGGCTTGTCAATGATGTACGGTGCCACCGGATCACTGGAAGTGGGCGAGGTCTTCAAGGCCATCGGCACCGGTCAGATCAACAAGGCGGTGCTCGTGTTCGGCACGGTGTTCGTGGTGGCCGGCCTGGCTTTCAAGCTGGGCGCGGTGCCCTTCCACATGTGGGTGCCAGACGTCTACCAGGGGGCGCCCACGGCGGTCACCCTGCTGATTGGCGGCGCACCGAAGTTGGCGGCGTTCGCCATCACCATGCGCTTGCTGGTGGACGGCATGCTCGGCCTGGCTGTGGACTGGCAGCAGATGCTGATCGTGCTGTCAGTCGGCTCGATGGTGGTGGGCAACCTCGCGGCCATCGCGCAGACCAATCTCAAGCGCATGCTGGCCTACTCCACCATCGCGCAAATGGGCTTCATGCTGCTGGGCCTGTGCTCTGGTGTGGTGAACGGCAACACGCTGTCGGCCGCCAACGCCTACAGCTCGTCGATGTTCTATGTGGTCACCTATGTGCTGACCACACTGGGCACCTTCGGCATGGTCATCGCGCTGTCGCGCGAGGGCTTCGAGGCCGAGCACATCGACGACTTCAGGGGCCTGCTCAAACGCAGTCCCTGGCACGCGGCCATCATGGGTTTGTTCATGTTTTCACTGGCAGGCATCCCGCCCACCGTGGGCTTCTACGCGAAGTTGAGCGTGCTGCAAGCGCTGGTGTCCACCAACGTGCCGGGCCTGATCACCTTGGCCGTGGTCGCGGTGGTGCTGTCCCTGGTCGGTGCGTTCTACTACCTGCGCCTCGTCAAGGTGATGTGTTTTGACGAGCCGGTCGACACCGCCCCGCTGGTCGCCTCCGGCGAGGTCAAGGTGCTGTTGTCCGCCAACGGTTTGGCGGTGATCGTGTTTGGCCTGCTGCCTGGCGGCATCATGGCGCTGTGCGCTCAGGCCATCGTCAAGGCCCTGGGCACTTGAGCGAGTCCTCCCCCGCCGCGGGCGAACATGCCCACCTCGTCGAGTCGCGGCTGAACTCGACGCAGGTCTACCGGGGCCATTTCCTGGACGTGCGCCGCGATCAGGTGCTGCTGCCCGATGGCGGCCACGCCCATCGCGAGTACATCGTGCATCCCGGCGCCGTGATGGTGGTGCCGATCCTCGACGATGGCCGATTGGTGGTGGAGCGCCAGTTCCGTTACCCGGTGGGGCGGGTGATGCTTGAGTTTCCCGCGGGCAAGCTCGATGCCGGTGAGGCACCCTTGCACTGCGCTGTGCGCGAATTGGCCGAAGAGACCGGTTACCGCGCCCGAGAATGGGCGCGCGCCGGAATCCTGCACAACGCCATCGCCTATTCGACCGAGGGCATCGAAGTGTGGTTTGCCCGCGGCCTGACGCTCGGCACACGGCGCCTGGACGCCGGCGAGTTTCTGGACGTTTCGACGGCGCCCCTGGACGAACTCGAGCGGGCGTCCTGCGACGGCAGCCTGACCGATGCGAAAACCCTCATTGGCTTGCTGTGGTTGCGCCAATGGCACGCGGGCCAGTTGGCATTGACGTGGCAGGCTGCGACGTGAGGATCGCGCGGCAATAATCGAGGCATGAAGGTCCTCGATCTCCGCTGCCACCAAGATCATCGGTTCGAAGGCTGGTTCGGGTCTGAAGACGACTACCAGAGCCAGCGTGCGCGGGGCTTGGTTCAGTGCCCGGTGTGCTCTGACCATCAGATCGACCGGCTGCCGTCGGCGCCGCGGCTCAATGTGTCGGGTGCCGCCGCCCCGGCTGAGCCATCCCGCGCGCCGGTCCGCACGGTGGCGAACCCCGTCAGCAAAGACCCCGCGCTGGCGCTCCAGGCCGCCTTCCTGCAAGCGGTGCGCCATGTGATCGACAACACCGTGGACGTTGGTGACCGCTTCGCCGAAGAGGCGCGCCGCATTCACTACGGCGAAGCCGAGGAGCGGGCCATCCGCGGTCAGGCTTCTCCCAAGGAGGCGCAGGCTCTGCGCGACGAGGGCATCGAGGTCGTCCCTTTGCCGATGCCAGTGGTGGCGAAGGACCGGCTGCAGTAGCCGGGACGCGCGCGCTTGAACGTGTGTCTGGCGTGCATCACCCGGCGCTCAGCACGCGACCAGGGTTCAGCAAACCATGCGGGTCCAGTGCCTGTTTGATGGCGGTCATCCGCCCGAGCGCCACGGCGGACTTGTAGTGCACCAGCGTGTCTCGCTTCAGCAAGCCGATGCCATGTTCGGCGGAAATGGAGCCACCGTGCGCGGCCACCGCGTCGTAGACGATGGTGTTGATCGCCGACTCGTGGCGGCCCAGGAAGTCGGCCGCCCCGCTGCCGGTGGGGGCTTGCACGTTGTAGTGCAGGTTGCCGTCGCCCAGGTGGCCGAAATTGACCAGCGATGCCCCCGGAAAGGCCGCCTGCAACGCGGCATCGGTGCGGGCCACGAAGGCCGGAATGCTCGACACCGGCAATGAAATGTCGTGTTTGACGTTGAGCCCTTCCTCGGCCTGGGCCAGCGGGATGGCTTCCCGCAGGTGCCACATGCCGCGCGACTGCTCCAGGCTGGTCGCGACGGCCGCGTCGGTGATCTCGCCCGCGTCAAGCGCCTGGGCGAGCAGCGCCTCGAAGCTGGACTGCGCGTGGTCTTCGCCTTCGGTGTCCGACTGCTCCATCAGCACCGTCCACGGCGCGGCAGGAAGCGGGTGCTGCAGGTGGTCGAAGTGTCGGCGAACCAGGCCCAGCGCGTGGCGACCCATCACCTCGAAGCCGGTCAGCGCCGGGCCCAGCCTTGCCTGGGCGCGCTGCAGCAGTGCCACCGCGGCGTCCAGCGTGTCGAGTGCGGCCCAGGCCGTGGTGACCGCGGCGGGAGCGGGAAACAGCTTGAGCGTCGCGGCAGTGATGATGCCCAAGGTGCCTTCACTGCCGATGTACAGGTGACGCAGGTCGTAGCCAGTGTTGTCCTTGCGCAGGCCGCTCAGCCCTTGCCACACCTCGCCTTGGGGCGTCACCACTTCCAGGCCAAGGCACAGGTCGCGCGCGCTGCCGTACCGAAGCACCTGTGTACCGCCGGCGTTGGTTGCCAGGTTGCCGCCGATGGTGCAGCTGCCCTCAGCGGCCAGGCTGAGCGGAAACATCAGGCCCACCTGGGCGGCGTGGTCTTGCACCGACTGCAACACGCAGCCAGCCTCGACCGTCAAGGTCAGGTTGGCCGCATCGAGTGCGCGCACGCGGTTCATTCGGCCCATGGCAAGCAGCACCTGCTTGCCGCTGTCGTCCGGCGTTGACCCGCCGACCAGGCCCGTGTTGCCGCCCTGGGCAACGATGGCCGTTCCGTGCTGGGCGCAGGCCTGCACCACCAGAGCAACTTCCTGGGTGCTGGCCGGGCGCACAACGGCCAGCGCGCGGCCGCGAAATCGCTTGCGCCAGTCGAGTTCGTATGCAGACAAATCACCGTCGGTCAGCACATGGGTCGCGCCGACGGTTTGCCGCAAGGTGTCCAGCAGGGTGCTCATGGGTCGGTGCGCCGCGCGGCGGTTGGGTGAAGCACGGGTCGGGCGGGCGTGGTCAGGCCTTCGCGTCGTCGGCGGCGGCGTCGCTCGGCTTGCGCAGGCGCCATCGCACCTGAAGCGCGCAGGCGGCGAAAAGCATCAAGCACAGCAGGACCTCGATCAATGCCAACTGGGCCGACAAGCCGCGGTCGCCGCTTGCGCGGATGACGCCCTCGATGAAATACAGCCACACGAGCAGGCTGACCCAGCGGTAGGTGTACATGCGGTGCTTGAGCAGGCCGGCCAAAGGCCAGGCCAGCGGCAGCACCTTCAACGCCAGGCTGCGGTTCCCGGTGGGGGCGAGCACCAGCTCCCAGGCCAGTCCCAGAACAATCAGGCCGATGAGGCTGATCACCGCCACATTGCGTGACCATCGAACGACCGCGTCGGGTGCAGTGGCTGGAGCGCCCGGTGGCGCGTCTTGGGGGAGGGGAGAAACACTCATCAATGGCATCATAGCCAGCGATGAGCTTGTCCCCCGGTGACCGCGCCCAAGTCCTTGATCCCGCTGTGACGGCCCCGGGTGCCGTCACGCCCGCTCGGCGCACCTGGCGCGATGAGCTCGCACAGGGCCTGGCCGCGCTGCAGGCATGGCCGTGGCTGGACACCCTGCGCACCCTGGCCTTGCGCTTCAGGGAGGACCGCCTGGGCATCACGGCCAGCAGCCTCACCTTCACCACGCTGATTTCTCTGGTGCCGCTGTTCACGGTGATGCTCGCGGTGTTCTCTGCCTTCCCGATGTTCTCGCGCTTCCAGGTGGCCTTGCAGACGTATTTCCTGCAAAGCCTGGTGCCCGACACCATCGCCAAACCGGTGTTGTCTGCCTTGACCCAGTTTGCCGCCAAGTCCAGCAGCCTCGGGGGTGCTGGCCTCGCGGTGCTGGCATTCACCGCGATCACGCTGATGCTGACGATCGACCGAACCTTGAACGCGATCTGGCGGGTCCCGCGCCCCCGGCCCATCGCGCAGCGCGTGTTGGTGTACTGGGGCGCCGCCACGCTCGGGCCGCTGTTGCTCGGGGTCAGCCTCAGCCTCACCTCGTACGCCTTGTCCGTGTCCAAAGGCCTGGTCAACGCGTTGCCCGGGGGCGTCAGCTTCTTGCTCAACGTGTTCGAGTTCGGCTTGTTCGCACTGGGCATGGCCGCGCTGTTCCACTACGTGCCGAACACGGAAGTGAAGTGGCGGCACGCTGTGGCCGGCGGCCTGTTCGTGGCCATTGGCATCGAGGCGGCCAAGAAGGGCTTGTCCTGGTACCTGGCCTCCATCCCCAGCTACTCGGTGGTGTATGGCGCCTTTGCCACCGTGCCGATCTTCCTGCTGTGGCTCTATCTCGGCTGGGTCATCGTGCTGCTCGGGGCGGTGATCGCGGCCTACGCACCGAGCTTGCAGATGCGCGTGGTGGGCCTGCCTCGCACGCCGGGTGCCCGATTTGCGCTGGCGCTTGAGCTGTTGCGGCGGCTCGAGCAAGCACGCCTTCAGGCAGGCCGTGGCCTGACAGCCGAGCAGTTGTGCCAGCAGGTGCGCATCGATCCGCTGCAGGTGGAGTCCTTGCTGGGCGAGCTGCTGGCGCTCGATTGGGTGGGCCGCCTGGACGAGGTCGGCCCACCGCGCTATTTGTTGTTGTGCGAGCCCACCACCACGCCGGTGGCCGCCCTCGTGAGCCGCCTTTTGTTGGAGCCGACACCGCAGGTGAAGGGCTTTTGGCAGCACACGGCCATGGACGCGCTGCCGCTCGCCGAGGTGCTCCGGCGGCCCTGATGCCGCCGCCCTCCCGGTGTCACGGGCGGGGCAGCATCGCGCGGATGGCCGCCAGCACGCCGTCGGGTGCCTCGCCCATCAGCGCATGTCCGCAAGGCAGCACCGTCACGGTGGGCCGCAGCAGGGCAGCGAGCGTCGCCGTGGCGGCGACGGGGGTCATCTGATCACGGTCGCCCACCACGAATGACACGGGGCACTGCACCCGTTCGGCCGCCTGGGCTGCGCCCGCGTAGCGGTCGCACACGCCGAAGTCATGATGGAAGAGGTTGCCGTGACCCGCTTCGGCGTAGTGCCGTTGCGTGCGGCGGTTCAGCGCGCGCGCGCTCCCGCGCAGCCAGAAGCCTGGCGCCGGCGCCGACGGTTTGGCGCCGAGGCTGGCGTGGGAAAACGCATTGACCATGTCGATGGCCTTCATCGGATCGGTGAGGGCGGTCTCAAGCAGCGCCGGCGACACCTTCATCGGGTAGGCCGTGCCCACCATCACCAGGCCGATTGCACGCGGGCCCAGGCGCGCCGCGGCTTCAAGCGCGATCAGCGAGCCCATGCTGTGGCCCACCAACAGGCACCGCCGAACGTCGAGGGCATCGGCCATGCCCAGAACCCAGTGGGCCAGGGCCTCCACGTCGGGCAAGGCGGGGCCGTCGCTGCGCCCATGCCCGGGCAAGTCCACCGCCAGCACATTGCAGCCATGGTGCGCCACGAAGCGGCTTTGCAGGGCCCAGACGCTGTGGTCGTCGATGGCGCCGTGCACCATCAGCACCGTCGGCTTCTCGGCGTCGAAGGGCTTGCCCGCGCTGTAGGCGTAGGCGGTGCGGCCGTTGATGTCCAACTTCATCGCCCACCTCCCGTCGGAGACGCACCGGCTTTCTGGGCGGCCTTGAGTGCGCGAGCCAGGTCGTCCTTCAGGTCATCGGCCTCCTCCAGTCCGATCGACAAGCGGATCGTTCCTTCGGTGATGCCCGCGCGGGCCAGCGCCGCGTCGTCCATGCGGAAGTGCGTGGTCGATGCCGGGTGAATCACGAGCGAGCGGCAGTCGCCGACATTGGCCAGGTGGGAAAAGATCTTCAACGCCTCGATGAAGGCCTTGCCCTGCGTCCGACCGCCCTTGATCTGGAAGCTGAACACCGAGCCGCAGCCGCGCGGCAGCAAGCGCTTGGCCAGCGCGTGGCTTGGATGGGACTCGAGTTCGGGGTAGCCCACGCCAGCCACCATCGGGTGGCTGGCGAGAAAGTCCACGATCGCCCGGGTGTTGGCCACGTGGCGCTGCATGCGCAGCGACAAGGTCTCGATGCCCTGCAGGATCAGCCACGCCGTGTGGGGGCTCATGCAGGCGCCGAAGTCGCGCAGGCCCTCGCGCCGGGCGCGCAGCAGGAACGCGCCGGTGGTGCTTTCTTCGGTGAAGACCATCTGGTGGAAGCCGGCGTAGGCCTGGCTCAGCTCGGGGAAGCGGCCGCTGGCGTCCCAATCGAAGGCGCCGCTGTCCACCAACACGCCGCCGATGACCGTGCCATGGCCGCTGAGAAACTTGGTGGCCGAGTGGTAGACGAGGTCGGCACCCAGGTCGAACGGTTTGATCAGGTAGGGCGATGTCAGCGTCGAATCGACCAGCAGCGGCAGGCCGTGCTCGTGTGCCAGGGCACTGACGCTCGGGATGTCCAGGACGTCCAGGCCGGGGTTGCCGACGGTCTCGCCGAACAGCAGCCGGGTCTCTGGGCGAATCGCCGTGCGCCAGGCGTCCAGGTCACCTGGGGCCACAAAGCTGGTTCGGATGCCAAAGCGCGCCAGCGTGTAGCTCAGCAGGTTGTGCGATCCGCCGTACAAGGCGCTGCTGGACACGATGTGCGATCCCGTGCCGGCCAAGGTGGCGATCGCCAGGTGCAGGGCGGCTTGTCCGCTGGCCGTGGCGATGGCCCCGATGCCGCCCTCGAGCGCGGCCACCCGCTCTTCCAGCACCGCGGTGGTCGGGTTGCTGATGCGGCTGTACACGTGACCAGACCGCTCCATGTTGAACAGCGCTGCCGCGTGCTCGCTGTTGTCGAACACGAAGCTGGTGGTCAGGTGGATGGGCACGGCGCGGGCGCCGGTCGAGGGGTCGGGGCCGGCGCCGGCGTGCAGGGCCAGCGTGTCGAAGCCGGGGTCGGAATGGCCGGGCATGGGGTCTCCAGGTGGGTCGCTGGCCGTCGCCCGCCGTGGCTTGCGCAGCGCGAACCACAGGGTGGCGACGACTTCTTTGGCGGGAGATTGTGGGCTATATTGATTCGCAGTCCACGAGGAGAACACCATGAAAGTCAGCGACATCCTGCGCGTCAAGGGCAACACCCTGTACACCGTGTCGCCGGATCAACCTCTGGCCCACGCGGTGCAGACGATGGCCGAGCGCGACATTGGTTCGCTGGTGGTGATGGAGCACGGCGACCTGGTGGGCATGTTGACCTTCCGCGAGGTGATCGTCGCCGTGGTGAAGAACGGTGGCGCGGTGGGCACCACGTTGATCCGCAGCGTGATGGACGATGCGCCGCTGACCTGCACCCCCGACACCGAGATCGACGAGGTGCGCCGCATGATGCTGGAACACCACGTGCGCTACCTGCCTGTCATGACCCAGCGCACCCTGATGGGCGTGATTTCTTTCTACGACGTGGCCAAGGCCGTGGTGGACAGCCAGGACTTCGAGAACCGCATGTTGAAGGCCTACATCCGCGATTGGCCCGTGGAGGCCGATGGCGCACCGGCCGAGCAAAAGCAGGCCTGAGCCAGCCCCCACCTGCACCGCGCACTCAAACGCCGTCAATGACCCCGCGGGCGGCCGCCAGGCCACTGCGCACCGCGCCTTCCAATGTGGCCGGGTAGGGGCCGTCGATGTAGTCACCGGCGGCCCACAAACCCGGCGCGATGCGGGGCGCGGGGCGCACCAGCCCCGGGGTGCATCGGAACGTGGCGCGCTTGTCGGTGAGCACGGCCACCACCGATGGCGTGCCGACCAGCCGGGCGCCCAGTTGGTCACGCAGCTGCTTCAGGCAGGCTTCGGCGATCGCCTCGCGGCCCCGATCCACCCAGGGCGCTGCGCCGCTGATCACCAGCGTGAGCTGGCCGTCAACGCCGTTCAGCTGGGACTGGTCGAAGACGAATTGCGCGGGGCGGGTGTGCTCGTCCGACACCAACGCCGTCATTGGCTGATCGAGCCGGGTGCCGGGGCTGGACACGGTCACCGAGGTGATGGGTTCGCTGTGCAGCGCGCCGGCGACCGCGGACCAGCCCGGGGCATGCGGCGCCGCCAAGCGGGCCGCTTCCACCGCGGTGGCGCTCAGCACCACCGCGGCGAACGGCACGCCATCGACCTGCCATGATGTCCCTGGCCCGCGCGCCAGTTGCTGGGTGCGGTGGCCCAGGTGAACGGTGGCACCCTGGTCGCGCAGCCAACGCTGCGCCGGCTCAGGCAGCAACGCGCTCAACGGCTGCCGGGGCAGCAGCAGGTCGGCCGCCCCCGGTCCGGCAAACAGTGCGTCGCGCAGCACGGTGAGGAACACTTGCCCACTCGCGTCCCGGCTGGGCGTGTTCAAGGCCGCCACGCACAATGGCTCGATCAGGTCCTGCTGGATGGCCCGGCTCAGCCGATGCGTCAGCTCGGCGACCGTGGCCGTTGGTGCACAGCGAAAGCCGGCGGCGCGCCAGCCGATGGCGGCGCGCAGCAAGCCCAGTCGATCGCGCCATGGCCAGCGCCCTTGGGCCAGCGTGGCCCGCAGGAAGGCCAACACGGCGTTGCCGGCCGGCAGCGTCAGCCCGGCGCCGTCGGGGGTGCGCAAGCTCATGGGGCTGCGGCGAAGTGCAAGCGCAGGATCCACACCAATGTCACGCATCAAGGCGAGGGCGGCGGTGTAGGCGCCGATCAGGATGTGCTGGCCGTTGTCGAGCGCGTGCCCGTCGGCGCTGGCACTGGCCCGCCGCGCGCGCCCACCCAGTTGACCGGCCATCTCGTACAAGGTGACCGCGCGGCCCTGCTTGACCAGCTGAACCGCGGCGGCCAAGCCCGCCCAGCCACCGCCGATGACGGCCACCGGCCCCATGCTGCTCACCATGTCCACGCTGGCCTGGTTGCCTTGCGGCCGCGTCGAGGGCTCACCGTCCGCGCACGTGGGTGCGCGCTGCGATCCACAGCTTGCGAACGGGCGTCAGCGAGGTGCGCTGGTGCAGCACCTGGAAGTTCGCGGCCTCGATCTCGCGCAGCAACGCGCGGTAGATGTTGGCCATCATCAGGCCGGGCTTTTGCTGAACCCGGTCGCTGTCCGGCAACAGGGCGAAGGCCTCGTCGTACAGCCGGTGGGCCCGCTCGGCCTGGAAGCGCATCAAGGCGGTGAAGCGCTCGCTGTAACCCCAGGGTGCGTTGCGCATCAGCAGCTCCTGGGCCTTGACGTCGTGCGTGCGCAGCTCGGCGACCGGCAGGTAAATGCGCCCACGGCGGGCGTCATCGCCGACGTCGCGGATGATGTTGGTCAACTGCATGGCCAAACCGAGCTTGTGGGCGTAGGCGATGGTCGCATCGCTGCTGCGTCCGAAGATGCCAGCGGCCACCTCGCCCACCACCCCGGCCACCAGGTGGCAGTAACGGGCCAGTCCCGCAAAGTCAAGGTAGCGCGTCTGGTCGAGGTCCATCTGGCAACCCTCGATCACGGCCAGCAAATGGTCGGCGCGGATGTCGAACTCGGCGCTGAGCGGCATCAGGGCGCGCATCACCGGGTGGCTGGGTTCCCCCTTATAGGCGGCCGCCACCTCCTTGCGCCACCAGGCGAGTTTGGTGGCCGCGACGGACGGGTCGCTGACCTCGTCGACCACGTCGTCGACCTCCCGGCAAAACGCGTAGAACGCCGTGATGGCCGCGCGGCGTTGCGGCGGCAAGAACAGGAAGGCGTAATAGAAGCTGGAGCCGCTGCGCGCTGCCTTGTCCTGAACGTAGTCTTGTGGGCTTTGGACGGCGCTCATCGGGTTGAATCGGCGGGGTGACGGGTCAGGGACAAATCACGCATTTTCACCGCCCGGACCGCCGTCACCAGAACGTCCCAGGGGCCCAGCGTGGGTCGGTGGCGCAGGCTGGCGTAGTGCATGCCGTCGATGCGGTCCAGGATGCGCAGGCCGCCTTGCACCACCAGCCTCAGCTCCCAACCGCCTCGGCCAGGCACGCGGTGCACCAGGCTGGCGCCTTCCAGCATCAACGACCGCGCCCACGCGACCAACTCGGCCACCAGCGCGCGGGTGTTCGCGTTGTCGGCCCGGGCCATCAGGTCCTGCTCGGCCACACCGCGGCGTTCGCAGTCGGCCAAGGGCACGTAGAGTCGGCCGCGCGCGGTGTCGACCGACAGGTCCTGCCAGAAGTTGGCCAGCTGCAAGGCGCTGCAGATGGCGTCGGACTGGCGCAACGCGACGGCGTCACCGACGCCGTACAAATGCAACAGCAACCGGCCGACCGGGTTGGCCGACCGGCGGCAGTAGTCGAGCAGCTCGGCGCGGTCGTCGTAACGCACTTTCACCGTGTCCTGTTCGAACGCGCTCAGCAGGTCCTCCAGGAGTGGCGTCGGCAAGTTCCAGCGCGCCAGCTGCGGCGCCAGTCGGTCGAAGACGTGCGGCCATCGTCCCGACGGGGCAGCGCCCGATGCAATGCGATGCAGATCGGCCCGGTAGGCGGCCAGATCGGCCAAGCGCTCGTGCGATGGGGCGTCGCCTTCGTCGGCGATGTCGTCCGCGGTGCGGGCAAAGTGGTAGATCGCAACCACCGCCGGTCGCAGGGCCGGCGGGCACAGGACCGACGCAACGGGAAAGTTTTCGTAGTGCTCGACGCTCACCCCCGCATTGTCCACGGGGCGCCCCGTGTCGCGCGCCCGATGCCACATTGACAAGCATTTGCAGAGGCCTCTACATTACTGACCAGTCAGTCAGTTGTTTGAGGCCCCATGCGACCGTCCACGTCATCCATTGCCCTGGCGGGCTTCGCCGCGCTGTCGCTGGCACTTGCCGGCTGCGCCCGGCAAGAGGCCGCCGCCGACCCCATCCGAGCCGTCCGGGTGATGACCATTGCCCCGGACACGGCCGGCGGTCAGCTGGAATTCGCGGCCGACATCCGCCCTCGGGTCGAATCGCGGCTCTCGTTTCGCGTCGCCGGCAAACTGACGCAACGCACCGTCAACCTCGGCGACCGGGTGCGCGCGGGCCAGGCATTGGCGTCAATCGATCCGCAAGATCTGCGCCTGGGCCAGGATTCGGCGCGCGCCGCCTTGACGGCAGCGCAGGCCAACCTCGATCAAGCCAAGGCCGACTTTGAGCGTTTCAAGGAACTGCGGGCGCAAGAGTTCATCAGCGCCGCCGAGCTGGAGCGGCGCGAAACCACGCTCAAGGCGGCCCAGGCCCAGTGGCAGCAGGCGCAGGCGCAGGCGTCGGTGCAGACCAACCAGGCGGCCTATGCGTCGCTGGTGGCCGACGTCGCAGGCGTGGTAACGGGTGTCGACGCCGAGCCGGGCACGGTGTTGTCGGCCGGCGCGCCGGTGCTCAGGCTGGCCCAGGACGGACCACGCGACGTGGTGTTTGCGGTCTCCGAGGACAAGGTCGATCTCATTCGGCAGCTGGGCGCCGCACCCGGGGCGTTCAAGGTCAGCCTCTGGGGTCGGGCGTCTGGCGCGCCGTCCCGCCCACGCGATGACCTCCCTGCCACCCTGCGAGAAATCGCCGCCGCGGCCGACCCGGTCACCCGAACGTTCCTCGTGAAGGCGGACCTGGGTGCCTTGCCTGCCGACACCGTGCGCCTGGGCCAAACCGCGACCGTGCGCCTGGCGCTCCCGCGCACCGGCGGCGTGACACGGCTGCCACTGTCGGCCTTGAAGGAAGAGCAGGGCCGCACCATCGTCTGGGTGGTCGACCAACCCACCATGACGGTGAAGGTCCAACCGGTGCAGCTCGCCGGCGCCGACAACAACGACGCGGTGATCGCCAGCGGCCTGTCGCCCGGCATGCTGGTGGTGACCGCCGGCGTCCATGTCCTCAATCCGGGTCAGAAGGTCAGCTTGTACGGGGCCCCCGCTGCGCCAGCGCCGGGTGCTTCGGGCGCCGCGCCGAAATCGGCCTCCAAGGCGGCCTCGCAATGAACGGGCCCGGCACGGAGGGGGCGCCGTCGGCGGCCGACGGCGCATCGCGCTTCAATGTGTCGCGCTGGGCCATTGAGCACCCGGCGCTAACGCGGTATTTGCTGGTCGTGCTGATGGTGCTGGGCCTCGCGGCCTATTTTCAGCTGGGTCAGGACGAAGACCCGCCGTTCACGTTCCGTGCGATGGTGGTGCGGGCCTATTGGCCGGGCGCCACGGCCCAACAGGTGGCCGACCAGGTCACCGACAAGCTGGAGCGCACGCTGCAGGAGGTGCCCTACGCCGACAAGATTCGCAGCTATTCCAAGCCCGGTGAGTCTCAGATCATCTTCCAGGTCAAGGACTCGTCGCCGCCGAAAGAGATGGCGCAGATCTGGTACACGGTCCGCAAGAAGATCGGCGACATGCGCGGCAGCTTGCCGCCCGGCGTGATCGGTCCGTTCTTCAACGACGAATTCGGCGATGTGTATGGCTCGATCTACGCGTTGTCCGCCGACGGCTTCAGCTACGCCGAGCTGAAGGAGCATGCCGACGCCGTGCGCCAGCGCTTGCTCAAGGTCAAGGACGTCAACAAGGTCGAGATCTTCGGCGCGCAAGACGAGAAGCTGTTCATCGAGGTCTCGCAGCGCCGCCTTGCCCAGCTGGGCTTGGACTTCAACGCGGTGCTCGCGCAGATCGGCCAGCAAAACGCGGTCGAGTCCGGCGGGCTGGTGATCACGCCGACCGATCAGGTGCAGGTGCGCGTGGGTGGCCAGTTCAACGATGTCAAGGCGCTGGAGGCCTTTCCGATCCGCGCGAATGGCGCGAGCTTCAAGCTCGGCGACATCGCCACCATCCAGCGCGCCTACGTGGACCCGCCACAGGTGAAGGTGCGCCACCAGGGCCGTGAGGTGATTGCGCTTGGGGTGTCGATGGCCAAGGGCGGCGACATCATCGACCTGGGCAAGGCCTTGAAAGTGGCCACGGACGGCATCCGCGCCGACCTGCCGGTGGGCATCGAGATGGTCCAGTTCCAGAACCAATCGACGGTGGTGGCGCGCTCGGTCAATGAGTTTGTTGGCGTGCTGATCGAGGCGGTGGTCATCGTCCTGTTGGTCAGCTTCGTCAGCCTGGGCCTGCACTTCAAGCCAGGCAGCTGGCGGTTCACCATCGACTGGCGGCCGGGCATGGTGGTGGGCATCACGATCCCGCTGGTGCTGGCCATCACCTTCGTGACGATGCTCTACTGGGGCGTCGGGCTGCACAAGATCTCGCTGGGCTCGCTGATCATCGCACTGGGCCTGCTGGTGGACGACGCCATCATTGCGGTTGAAATGATGGTGCGAAAGCTGGAGGAGGGCTACGACAAGGTGCGGGCCGCCACCTACGCCTATGAGGCCACGGCCATGCCCATGCTGACCGGCACCTTGATCACCGCCGTTGGCTTTCTGCCCATCGGACTGGCCAAGTCGACGGTGGGCGAGTACACCTTTGCCATCTTCGCGGTGACGGCCGCCGCGCTGCTGATTTCATGGCTGGTGTCCGTGTACTTCGTGCCCTATCTCGGCACCCGCTTGTTGAAGGCACCGCCGCACGCCGCCGGTGGGGAAGGGCAGCCCCACGAGCTGTTCGACACCCCGTTCTACACGCGCTTTCGGGGCCTGGTGAATTGGTGCGTCGCGCACCGCTGGGTCACCATTGCCTTGACCGTGGCCACGCTCGCGCTCGGCGTGGTGGGCATGGGCAAGGTGCAGAACCAGTTCTTCCCCGACTCAAGTCGACTGGAGGTGCTGGTCGACCTGTGGTACCCGGAAGGGACCTCGTTCGCGGCCAACGAGGAGGTCACCCGGCGCGTCGAAAAGCGCTTGATGACGTTGGAGGGCGTTGACAGCGCCACCACCTGGGTGGGCAGCGGCCTGCCGCGCTTTGCGCTGACGTTGGACCAGATCTTCCAGCAAAGCAACGTCAGCCAGGTGCTGCTGCTGGCCACCGACCTCAAACAGCGCGAGCGGCTGCGCACCACCTTGCCGGCCTTGCTGGCCACGGAATTTCCGGAAGTGCGGGCGCGGGCCAAGCTGCTGCCCAACGGCCCGCCGGTGCCGTACCCGGTGCAGTTTCGCGTGGTGGGCCCCGATTCGGCCAAGGTGCGCCTGTACGCCGACGAGGTCAAGGCCATCATGCGGACCAATCCGAACCTGCGTGGCATCAACGACAACTGGAACGAGTCGGTCAAGGTGTTGAAGCTCGACATCGACCAGGACAAGGCGCGCAGCCTGGGCGTCACCAGCCAGGGCATTTCACAGGCCGCGCGCACCATCACCGCGGGCACCACGGTGGGCCAGTACCGGGAAGGCGACAAGCTGATCGACATCGTGCTGCGCCAGCCGCTGGACGAGCGCGATGCGCTCACCGATTTGGCCAGCGCCTACGTGCCCACCGCCAGCGGCCGCAGCATCCCCTTGAGCCAGATCGCCCAGGCGCGGTTTGCCTGGGAGCCGGGCGTGCTGTGGCGTGAAGGCCGTGACTACGCCGCCACTGTCCAGGGCGACATCATCGACGGGCTGCAGGGCGCCACGGTCAGTGCGCAGCTGAACCCGCTGTTCGAGCCGCTGCGCGCGCGCATGCCCGCGGGCTACCGCATCGAGGTGGCCGGTGCGGTGGAGGAGAGCAGCAAAGGCCAGGGCTCGATCGCCGCCGGCGCGCCGCTGATGTTGTTCATCATGTTCACCTTGCTGATGCTGCAGCTGCAAAGCTTCAGCCGCTCGGTGCTGGTGTTCCTGACGGGGCCGCTCGGCATCGCCGGTGTGGCCGCGGCGCTGCTGCTGCTCAACCGCCCCTTCGGCTTTGTTGCCCTGCTCGGCGTGATCGCCTTGATGGGCATGATCATGCGCAACTCCGTGATCCTGATTGATCAGATCGAACAGGACCGCGCCCGCGGGGTGCCGGCGTGGACGGCCATCGTCGAATCGGCCGTGCGCCGTTGCCGACCCATCGTATTGACCGCGGCGGCCGCGGTGCTGGCGATGATCCCACTGTCGCGCAGCGTGTTTTGGGGGCCGATGGCCGTGGCCATCATGGGTGGGCTGATCGTGGCCACGGCGCTGACCTTGCTCGCGCTGCCGGCGATGTACGCCGCGTGGTTCCGCGTCAAGGAGCCGCCTTCGTCGGGGGTCTGACGCGGCAAGGTTAAAATCCTCGGTTTTTCGTGCGGCCGAGCTGCACGGATACGGTCGACTCGGGGTGCGGCGAAAGCCGCGCCCGATTGATTTCAGGCCCGCGCGGGTGGCGAAATTGGTAGACGCACCAGGTTTAGGTCCTGACGCCAGCGATGGTGTGGGGGTTCGAGTCCCCCCCCGCGCACCACGACAGACACGTCGGATCGACGTTCATTCAGCAACGATTTCAGAAAGTTTTCTTGACCATGGCCGTGACCGTTGAAACCCTCGAGAAGCTCGAGCGCCGCATCACCCTGACGCTGGCAGCCGACACCATCAGCAACGAAGTCAACTCGCGACTCAAGCGCCTGGCACGCACCGTGAAGGCTGACGGCTTCCGCCCGGGCAAGGTGCCCATGAGCGTCGTGGCCCAACGTTATGGCTATTCGGTGCAGTACGAGGTGATGAACGACAAGGTCGGGCAAGCCTTCTCGGACGCCGCCACCGAGGCCAAGCTCCGTGTCGCCGGCGCCCCCCGCATCACGGAAAAAGACGGTGCGCCGGAAGGCCAGATCGCCTTCGACGCCACCTTCGAGGTCTACCCGGAAGTCACCTTCGCCGACCTGTCGAGCGAAGAGATCGAGCGCGTGTCCACCGAAGTCAGCGAAGAAGCCATCGACAAGACGCTCGAGATCTTGCGCAAGCAGCGCCGCAGCTTTGCCACCAAGGCACAGGGCGAGCCGGCCGCCGAGGGCGACCGCGTGACCATCGACTTCGAAGGCAAGATCGACGGCGTTCCCTTCGATGGCGGCAAGGCCGAAGGCTTTCAGTTCCTGATCGGCGAAGGCCAGATGCTCGAGGCCTTCGACAAGGCGGTGCGCGGCATGAAGGCCGGCGAGTCGAAGACCTTTCCGCTGGCCTTCCCCGAGGATTACCACGGCAAGGACGTGGCCGGGAAAGAAGCCGATTTCCTGGTCACGGTGAACAAGATCGAGGCCCAGCACCTGCCGGACGTCAACGAAGCCTTGGCCAAGTCGCTGGGCATCGCGGAAGGCACCATCGAGGCCCTGCGCGCCGACATCAAGAAAAACCTGCAACGTGAGGTCAAGTTCCGCGTGCTGGCCCGCAACAAGGCGGCGGCCATGGACCTGATCCTGAAGGTGGCCACTCTGGACGTCCCGAACGCCCTGGTGCAAGGCGAAACCGACCGCATGATCGAAGGCGCTCGCGCTGACCTGAAGAAGCGCGGCATCAAGGACGCCGACAAGACCCCGATCCCGGCCGAGATTTTCCAGCCGCAAGCCGAGCGCCGCGTGCGCCTGGGCCTGGCGGTGGCCGAGCTGGTGCGCAGCAACAACCTGCAGGCCAAGCCGGAACAGCTCCAAGCCCACATCGAGGAAATGGCCCAGAGCTACGAGAAGCCTGCCGAAGTGATGCGCTGGTACCTGGGGGACCGCGAGCGCATGGCCGAAGTCGAGGCGGTGGTCGTTGAGAACAACGTCGCCGAGCACGTGTTCAGCAAGGCCAAGGTCACCGACAAGGCGATGCCGTTCGACGAACTGATGGCCGCCAGCTGACCGACCGGCGTCATCGGCCCCGCGGGGCACCGTCCGATCGGGCGGTGCCCCGTTTGCTTTTCGGGCCTCGCCCCTTGAGACGACATAATCGCCCCCAATGTCCAGACCACGGACAACCTGTTTTCACCTCCCCGAAGGACGTCGCCAATGAGCGCACTTGACACCCAAGGCCTGGGCATGGTCCCCATGGTCATCGAACAATCCGGCCGCGGCGAACGGGCCTATGACATCTACTCGCGCCTGCTGCGCGAGCGCATCGTGTTCCTGGTCGGCCCTGTCAACGACCAGAGCGCGAATGTCGTGGTCGCGCAGCTGCTGTTCCTGGAAAGCGAGAACCCGGACAAAGACATCTTCTTCTACATCAACTCGCCGGGCGGCTCCGTCAGCGCCGGCATGTCGATCTTCGACACGATGCAGTTCATCAAGCCTCAGGTGTCCACCTTGTGCATGGGCATGGCGGCCAGCATGGGCGCCTTCTTGCTCGCGGCCGGCGCCAAGGGCAAGCGCCTGGCCTTGCCGAACTCCCGCATCATGATTCACCAGCCCTCGGGCGGCGCCCAAGGCCAGGCCACGGACATCGAGATCCAGGCCCGCGAGATCCTGAAGCTGCGCGAGAGCCTGAATGGCATCCTCGCCGACCGCACCGGCCAGCCCATCGAGAAAATCCGCGCCGACTCCGAACGCGACTACTTCATGTCGGCCGCAGAAGCGCAGGACTATGGGCTGATCGACCAGGTCATCACCAAGCGCCCTTGAGCCAACAATGGCATTAGGGCATGCCCAGCACCGCGAGCAGCGGGCAAGGGGCTGTCTGACAGGGCAAACTGGCAGCAAACAGGGCCTTTCTTGACGGAAAGGCCCTTTGGCCTTTTGCTCTATCATTTCATCGACACCTCACCGACACCCAACCAAATCCATGGCCGAGAAAAAAGGCTCCTCCAGCGAAAAAGTGCTGTATTGCTCCTTCTGTGGCAAGAGCCAGCACGAAGTGAAGAAGCTGATCGCGGGCCCCTCGGTCTTCATCTGCGACGAGTGCATCGAGCTTTGCAACGACATCATCCGTGATGAAGTTCCCGCGGAAGCGGGCGATGCCAAGGCAGTGAAGTCTGATCTGCCGATCCCCAGTGCGATCAAGGCCAGCCTCGACAACTACGTGATCGGCCAGGAGCCCGCCAAGCGCATCCTGTCCGTCGCGGTCTACAACCACTACAAGCGGCTCAAGCACATGAGCCGCCACAAGGACGAGATTGAACTGTCGAAGAGCAACATCTTGCTGATCGGACCGACGGGTTCTGGCAAGACGCTGCTCGCCCAGACGCTGGCGCGCTTGCTGAACGTGCCTTTCGTGATCGCCGACGCCACCACGCTGACCGAAGCCGGCTACGTGGGCGAGGACGTTGAAAACATCATCCAGAAGCTGCTGCAGAACTGCAACTACGACGTCGAGAAGGCCCAGCGCGGCATCGTCTACATCGACGAGATCGACAAGATTTCCCGCAAGGCTGACAACCCGTCGATCACCCGCGACGTGTCGGGCGAGGGCGTTCAGCAGGCGCTGCTGAAGTTGGTCGAGGGCACGATGGCCAGCGTGCCGCCGCAAGGGGGTCGCAAGCATCCGAATCAAGACTTCCTGCAGATCGACACGACCAACATCCTGTTCATTTGCGGTGGGGCCTTTGACGGCCTGGAGAAGGTCATCCAGAACCGCTCCGAGAAGTCCGGCATTGGCTTCGGCGCGACGGTCAAGACGAAGAGCGAGCGCAAGGTCAGCGAGCTTTTCCGCGAGGTGGAGCCCGAGGACCTGATCAAGTTCGGCTTGATCCCGGAATTGGTGGGCCGGCTGCCCGTGGTGGCCACCCTGGGCGAGTTGACCGAAGACGCGCTGGTGCAGATCCTGACCGAGCCGAAGAACGCCCTGGTCAAGCAGTACCAGAAGCTGTTTGCCATGGACGAGGTCGAACTCGAGATTCGCCCGTCGGCCCTGTTGGCCATCGCCAAGAAGGCACTCGCCCGCAAGACTGGGGCGCGCGGGCTGCGGTCGATCATGGAGCAGTCGCTCATCGACACGATGTTCGAGCTGCCCACGATGAACGGCGTGGCCAAGGTCGTGCTCGACGAGCACACCATCGAAGAAGAAACGCCGCCGCTGCTCGTCTACCACGAGCAGGCCAAGGCGAGCGCTTGAGGGGCGGTGCCGGTTTCGACGACGCGCGTCCAACCAGCTTCTTGCAATTGATTGCTCGGGCCCTATGTGGGTTCGAGAAAGAGAGGTTCCCTCATGTCCGGACACCCCGTGTTACCCGCTGACCGCATCACGCTGCCGCTGTTGCCCTTGCGTGACGTGGTCGTGTTTCCCCACATGGTCATCCCGCTGTTCGTCGGGCGGCCGAAATCGATCAAGGCCCTGGAAGCGGCCATGGAAGCCGGTCGCCAGATCATGCTGGTGGCGCAAAAGGCCGCCGGCAAGGACGAGCCCAAGCCCGACGACATGTTCGAGGTGGGCTGCGTGTCCAGCATCCTGCAAATGCTCAAGCTGCCCGATGGCACGGTCAAGGTGCTGGTGGAGGGCATCCAGCGTGCCAACACGCTGAGCATCAGTGACAACGGCGAGCACTTCGTTGCCGACGTCACGCCGGTCCTGCCGGAGACCGACGCCAAGCCTGAGGTGGAAGCCCTGCGCCGCGCGGTCACTCAGCAGTTCGACCAGTACGTCAAGCTGAACAAGAAGATCCCCCCCGAGATTCTCACGTCCATCGCGGGCATCGACGACGCCGGCCGCTTGGCTGACACCATCGCCGCTCACCTGCCGCTGAAGCTGGAGAACAAGCAGTCGGTGCTCGACCTGTTTGCGGTCGACAAACGCCTTGAAAAGTTGCTCGAGCAGCTGGAGCACGAGGTCGACATCCTGCAGGTCGAAAAGCGCATCCGCGGGCGCGTCAAGCGCCAGATGGAGAAGAGCCAGCGCGAGTACTACCTGAACGAGCAGGTCAAGGCGATCCAGAAGGAACTCGGTGACGGCGAAGAAGGCGCCGACATGGAGGAACTCGAGAAGAAGATCATTGCGGCCAAGATGCCCAAAGAGGCCCGCAAGAAGGTCGATGCCGAGGTCAAGAAGCTCAAGCTGATGTCGCCGATGTCGGCAGAAGCCACCGTGGTTCGCAACTACATCGACACCTTGGTCAACCTGCCTTGGTCGAAGAAGACCAAGATCAAGCACGACCTGGGGTTCGCCGAGTCGGTGCTGAACGAAGACCATTTCGGCCTGGAGAAGGTCAAGGACCGCATCCTCGAATACCTCGCGGTGCAGCAGCGCGTGGACAAGGTCAAGTCGCCGATCCTGTGCCTGGTCGGCCCCCCCGGCGTGGGCAAAACCTCGCTGGGCCAAAGCGTGGCGCGGGCCACCGGGCGCAAGTTCGTTCGCATGGCGCTGGGCGGCGTGCGCGACGAGGCCGAGATCCGCGGTCACCGCCGCACCTACATCGGCTCGATGCCGGGCAAGGTGCTGCAGAGCTTGACGAAAGTGGGCACCAAGAACCCATTGTTCCTGCTCGACGAGATTGACAAGCTCGGCATGGACTTCCGCGGCGACCCGTCGTCGGCGTTGCTTGAGGTGCTGGACCCGGAGCAGAACCACACCTTCAGCGACCACTATGTCGAGGTCGATTTCGACCTGAGCGACACGATGTTCATCGCGACGTCGAACTCGATGAACATCCCGCCGGCGCTGCTGGACCGGATGGAGGTCATTCGCCTTTCGGGCTACACCGAAGACGAGAAGGTCAACATCGCTCAGCGCTACCTGTTGCCCAAGCAGCGCAAGAACAACGGCGTCAAGGACGAGGAGATGGAAGTCGCCGAGTCCGCGGTGCGCGGCATCATCCGGTACTACACGCGTGAGGCGGGGGTGCGTTCGTTGGAGCGCGAGGTCTCGAAGATTTGCCGCAAGGTGGTCAAGGGCATCCAGCTCAAACAGTTCACCGACAAGGTCATCGTCACCGAGGACAACCTCAACGACTTCCTCGGGGTGCGCAAGTACGACTACGGTCAGGCGACCAAGGAAAACCAGGTCGGGCAAGTCGTTGGCCTCGCCTGGACCGAGGTCGGCGGTGACCTGCTGACCATCGAGGCCACGTCGATGCCGGGCAAGGGCAACATCATTCGCACCGGTTCGCTGGGCGATGTGATGAAGGAGTCCGTCGAGGCGGCCCGCACCGTGGTGCGCAGCCGCTCGAGGCGCCTGGGCATCAAGGACGAGCTGTTCGAAAAGCGCGATGTCCACATCCACGTGCCGGACGGGGCGACGCCGAAGGACGGCCCCAGCGCTGGCGCGGCGATGACGACGGCTTTCGTGTCGGCCTTGACGGGCATTCCCGTTCGGGCCGATGTGGCGATGACGGGTGAGATCACGCTTCGCGGTGAAGTGACCGCCATCGGCGGCCTGAAGGAAAAGCTGCTGGCCGCCCACCGTGGGGGGATCAAGACCGTGTTGATTCCTGAGGAAAATGTCAAGGACCTCCAGGACATTCCCGAAAACGTGAAGAACCACCTGGAGATCATCCCGGTCAAGTGGATCGACCGCGTTTTGGAAGTCGCCCTGGAACGCGCGCCCTCGCCATTGCCCGACGACGAACCCGCCAAGACCGACGCCAAGCCTGCCGACGTCGCGGCGGGCGGTGCTGGCGCGTCGGGCAGCGATTTGTTGACGCATTGACCGTCGCTGGGTCTGCCGAGCATCAGCGAGGGCCGATTGCAAAGCCACTGAAAAGTGGGTTAGAATACGGGCTTCGCTGAAAACGGCGGAAAAGATTCATGCGGGAATAGCTCAGTTGGTAGAGCGCAACCTTGCCAAGGTTGAGGTCGCGAGTTCGAGTCTCGTTTCCCGCTCCAAACGAAAAAGGGAAGCCATCGCTTCCCTTTTTTTCGAGTTCCACGGCGCGATAGCAAAGCGGTTATGCACCGGATTGCAAATCCGTTCAGCCCGGTTCGACTCCGGGTCGCGCCTCCAGACACCTTTCATGATGCCTCGGCCCGTCCGAGGCATTTTTCTTGGTCCCCCGGGCCTGCTGGCCAGGCGGAATCAAGCCACGGTGACCCGGTCTCGGCCCGACTGCTTGGACCGGTACAACGCGGCATCGGCCCGGGCGATCAGATTGCCCGCATCGTCGCCCGCCTGGGCCAAGGCCACGCCGCCTGAAATGGTCACCGTCAACAACACCTCGTTGGTGTTGCGATTGCGGACCTTCATGGCTTTGGTGCGTGCTCTGAGCAACTCTGCCAGTTGCTGACTTTCCTGCAGCGTCGTGTTGGGCAGCAGCACGGCGAATTCCTCGCCGCCATAACGTGCGCAAGTTGCGCCGGGCGCGGTGACGCTCGCGCGCAGCACCTCGCCGAGTGCCTGGATGACCCGGTCGCCCATCAGGTGACCGTGCTGGTCGTTCACCTGTTTGAAGTGATCGATGTCCAGCATCATCAGGCAATGCATCTTCCCGGGTGCTGTGGTCGCCTCCAGCATTGCCGCCAGGCGCATGTCGAACCCTTTGCGATTGAGCACCTTCGACAGCGGACACAAGGTGGCGTCGATGCGTGCTCGCTCGAGGTCAATGCGCAAGCGCTCGATTTCTTGTTGACCGCTTTGCACCTTCACCTGCAGGTCGGCGACAGACGCCTGCATTCGGGCCGTGCTCGCGAGGGTCATGTCGATCATGTCGTGGGCCCAGGCGGGCCCATCGGCCTGGATGGCGGAACGCAAACCATCGAGTTGCAGGCCAAACTCGCCTGCGGTTTGTCCGGTGTCTGCCGCCGCATCGGACACGCCTTTCATGATTTTCTGGAACTGGTCGCTGATCCGCTCGGCCTTGGGCCCATCAATCTCAGCGATGTGCTCGCGGTGCAGGCGGAGCATCGTGTCGTCCGAAAACCGCGGCTCGACCTTCAATTGGTGCGCGATGGCTTCGCTCAGCCGCGGGTTGATGCCCGCCACGTGTTCGTACCACACGGTGAAGGTGATGGGCGTGAAGGCAGCGTCGTGCCGGCCCATTTCACCCAAGGCCAGTCTCAACAGCTCAGCGCTTTGGTCCTTGCGCTCCTTGTATCGCATCGATCGACGCCTCCAGGCAAGCCAACCTTGGCCTGCTCCCTCCATTTTTATTATCTCTGAGCGTTCGCATTGGTTCTCATGCTCCAAACAACAGTCCCAGGCATTCGCGCAGCGTGTTGCGCACCCGCCGGTAGCCGTTGTTGGTGGGCATCCATCGCAGCAGCCCCTCGGTGTCGTCCTCGCTGAGGCCCATGGGGGCCGCTTCGATCGTGACCGCGCCGCCTGCGGCCGCCTCGAAGGCCCGTACCGCGCGCCGCATGTGCCACCCATGGGTGACCAGCAAGACGTGCTCGACCCCCGATTCGGTCAGCATTGGCATGATGCGTTCCGCGTTTTCTCGGGTGTCCCGCGATTCGGACTCGACCCACCGCAGTGGCAGAGCGAACTCCTGCGCCGCGATGCGCGCGGCAACCAGGCCTTCGGGATCGCCGTGCGACGCGCCCCAGCCCGTGCCGCCGGAAAACCCGACCGGTGCCCCGGTCCGGCGCGCCAGCCAGAGCCCATAGCGCAGCCGCTCCATCGACTCGGGACCGAGGTTGCTCACACCGTACTCCGGGGCCAGCCGCTCTCGTCCGCCGCCCAGAACGACGATCGCTACGGTCGGCCGGCCGGCCGGGGCGGCCTCGCGTTGAAGGGCGCTGAGCCGGTCGGTGCTCAAGGCCGCGGGGGAAGGGAGCAGCCCGCGTTGAAGGGCCGCGTCGCCCTCCAGGGTGCAGCTCAACCAGATCAGGCTCAGCGCAAGGCCGAGCAACAGGCCGCCACCCCGCCGCTGGCGCCGCAAGCGCCACCCGGCCCAGGCCGCCATCACCAACATCGGCACCGGTGGCAGCAGGCACGCCGTCAACAGCGGCTTCCACGCGTGCAGCCCGAGTTGTCCAAGCCACTCGTTCATGCCCAGGGCCCTGGTGCCGGGCGGTCGTGCAGGCGTTGCATGTGTTGTTGTGGCTTCTCAGGAGTTTCCCGCGGTCTGGCGCTTCGGCTGCTGAATTTCCCTGAATTTGTCACCGCGCGGCATGGGGGCATTTTGGCCGAGGACGGTTCGCCGTGGCACGCTGGTCTTGTCGATCAGATCGACGCTTCAAGCAACAACATTCAGGAGACCCAATGACTTTTTACAAGCGCCAGGTGCTCAGCACGATGGTGGCCGCGGCGGTGTTCGCGATGGCGCCGCTTGCTGGGGCCCAGAACATCGAAAAGCTCAAGCAGTTCAAGGTGTCGGGAACCGACCTCAACATCCCGCCGGTGCCGCAGGAAGGGCGCAACGCCAATGCGATCCGTGAGAACCTGAAGCGCGTGAAGCTGCCGCCGGGGTTCAAGATCGACCTCTACGCTGTCGTGCCCGATGCGCGCCACATGGCCGTGGCGCCGAGCACGAACATGCTCTTCGTCGGCACCCGCAAGACCACGGTCTGGGCCGTCACCGACCGCAACAGCGACGGCTACGCCGACGAGGTCAAGCCCTTTGCGCCGAGCTTGAAGTTCAACAATCCGAACGGGGTGTGCTGGACCAAGGACGGCTTCCTTGTGGTGGTCGAGCACAACCGCGTGTTGAACTTCCCCGCTGCCGAGTTCTTTTACGAAGGCCCCGACGTGGCCGTCATCGAGGTGGTGCCCCAGGGCAAGTTGATCCCGGTCGAAGAAGAAAGCTTCAACCACGGCGCGCGGGTGTGCAAGGTGGGGCCGGACAAGATGCTGTACGTGTCGCTGGGCCAGCCGTTCAACGTTCAGCCGCGCGACAAGCTCAAGCTGTACAACGAGGTTGGCATCGGCGGCATGATCCGGATGGATGCGTTTGACGGCAGCAAGCGCGAGGTCTACGCCACGGGCATTCGCAACTCGGTGGGCCACGATTTCAACCCGAAGGACGGCACGCTCTGGTTCACCGACAACCAGACCGACGGGATGGGCGACGACATTCCCAACGGGGAGGTCAACCGCATCACCGCCAAAGGGCAGTTCTTCGGCTACCCGTGGATCCAGGGCAAGACCCGCATCACCGAGCACGGCTACGACAAGGACCCCTTGCCGCCGAACGTGACCGCTGCGCAGGTTCTCACCGAGGCCCACGCGGCCGACCTGGGCATGGGCTTCTACACCGGCCGTCAGTTCCCGGCGAAGTACCAGGGGGGCTTCTTCTCCGCCCAGCATGGGTCGTGGAACCGCACCAAGCCGAATGGCGCGCAGGTGCTGTTCACCAGCCTGAAGGCCGACGGCACCGCCGACAAGACGGAAGTCTTTGCCAGCGGGTGGCTGGACGAGCAGACGGGGCTCTTCCGCGGACGCCCAGTCGATGTCGCCACGATGAAGGACGGGTCCTTGTTGATCAGCGACGACTTCGTCGGTGCGATCTACCGCGTGACCTACACCGGCGACACCAAGGTCAGTGCGGCCGACCCGGCGAAATGACCGAGCGCGCGTCGCGGTTCCGCTCCACCGGAGCGGTACTGGCCAGCCTGACGTTGGGGCTTTTGCTGCCGGTGGCGGTCCAAGCCCAGGCCCAGGGCCAACCGCAGGCCGGTGACCTGCCTGGCCAGGTCAAGGCGCGAGCCTGCGCCGCGTGCCACGGCCCGCAAGGGCTGAGCACGCTGGTCAACGCGCCCAACCTGGCCGGCCAGCCGGAGCTCTACCTGGCCGAGCAACTGCGCGCCTACCGCAGCGGCAAGCGGCCGCACGAAGTGATGTCGGTCATCGCCAAACCCCTGAGCGACAATGACATCCTCGACCTCGCCGCCTGGTACGCCTCGATCGCCATCGAGATCAAGGCGCCGCGCTGACGCCCCACCGGCGTGGCGCGTTCCGACGGGCTGCGGCCCGACCATCGGCTGCGGCGCCACCCAATCAGCCTGCGTTGTCGTGGTCCGGCCTGGTGGGCCGGGCCACGAGCGCATTCACCCAACCTCCTGCTCGCCTTGTTGCCACGCCTTTGGCTCCTTCCCATGACCACGCCTGATCGCCGCTCGACCGCCTGCCCGCACCTGCCGACCTCAACCGCCTGGGCGGCAGCCCTGATGTGCACTTGCTTCAGCCCGGCCTGGGCGCAGTCGACGCAGGGCACCACCGCGCAGCTGGAGCCCGTCGTCGTGTCAGCGCAGCGCGCCCGCGAGGCCGCCTTCGACGCGCCCGCGGCAATCTCCGCCGTGGGCCGGGACGCCATCGATGCGGGCGGGCTGCAAGTCAACCTGTCGGAGGCCTTGGTGAGGGTGCCCGGCATCACGGTGCTGAACCGCCAGAACTACGCGCAGGATCTGCAGTTGTCCATCCGCGGCTTCGGGTCGCGATCGACCTTTGGCATCCGCGGCGTGCGCCTGATCGTCGACGGCATCCCGGCGACCATGCCCGATGGCCAGGGCCAGGCGTCGACCGTGGCGCTGGGTTCCGCCGGGCGCATCGAGGTGCTGCGCGGCCCGCTCGCCCAGCTGTATGGCAACGCGGCCGGGGGGGTGGTGCAGGTCTTCACCGAGCCTGACGCGTCTCGGCCCACGGTCACCTTTTCGGCCGCGGCGGGTCCGTACGAGCAAGCCAAGGTGGGCCTGAAGTTCAGCACGACCACGGCAGGCGGGCAGGGCATCACCGTCGACGCCTCGCAGTTCATGACCGATGGGTACCGCGAGCACAGCGAGACGCGCCGCGGTCAGCTGAATGCGCGCTGGCAGACCGAGCTGGGCCGGGACACCAGCGTCAGCGTGGTGCTGAATGCGCTGGACCAGCCACTGTCCAAGGACCCGCTGGGCCTGACGCGCGCGCAGTACGAAGCCAACCCGCGTCAGGCGGTGGCCGCCGCATTTCAGCAAGATGCGCGCAAGACCGTGCGCCAGCACCAGGTGGGCACCGTCATCGAACACCGCTTGAGTGCCGACACCACGGTCACCGGCCGCATCTACACCGGCGAGCGCAGCCTGGACAACGCCTTGTCCGTGCCGGCGGCGGCCCAGGCGCCGGCCACCTCGGCGGGCGGCATCGTCAGTTTCGTGCGGCGCTACGACGGGCTGGGCCTTCAATGGTCGCAGCGCATCAAGCTGGACGGTGATCAGGGCCTCTCTCTGGTCGGCGGCTTGGAGCTGGACCGCAGCCGGGAAGACCGTCAGGGCTACCTGAACAACGGTGGCAACCAAGGTGCCCTCAAGCGCGACGAGAGCAATTCGGTGTCCAACCGCGACGTGTTTGCCCAGGCGCGCTACGACGTCAGCAGCGCCTGGAGCGCCACGGCCGGCGTGCGCAGCAGCCGCGTCGCCTTTCGCACCACCGACCGCTTCATCGTGCCGGGCAATCCGGACGACAGCGGCCAGCTGAACTACAGCGCCACCAACCCGGTGCTGGGCCTGAGCTGGCGCGCCACGCCCAACCTGAACCTGTACGCCAATGCCGGTCGTGGCTTTGAGACGCCCACCTTCACCGAACTTGCTTACCGCGCCGGCGGCACCGGATTGAACACGGCGCTGCGGGCCTCGCGCAGCAAGCACGCCGAAGTGGGTGCAAAGCTGAAGCTGAGCAACCAGCACCGCATTGACGTGGCGGTGTTCGATATCCGCACAACCGACGAGATCGTTGTCGACACCAACAGTGGTGGTCGGTCCACGTTCAAGAACGCCGGCCGCACGCGGCGCACTGGCCTGGAGTTGGGCTATGGCGGCCAGTTGAGCGACACGCTGCGCGCCAGCCTGAACCTGACCACGCTGCGTGCGCGCTTCGACGAAGCCTTCGTCAGCGGCAGTGGCGCCGCCGCGGTGCCTGTGCCCGCCGGCAGCCGCCTCGCAGGCGCACCAGAGCGCAGCGCTTACGCCGAACTGGCGTGGGCGCCCAAGGCCGCCTGGGGCGGTTTCAACGCCGCCGTCGAGGTGGTTCACATCGGCAAGCTGTTCGTGAACGACGCCAACGACGACGCCGCGCCGGCGGCAACCACGCTGAACTTGCGCGCTGGTTGGGCCCAGCAAATCGGCGGCTGGAAGTTCAGCCAGCTGCTTCGGGTGGACAACGCGGCCAACCAGGCCTACGCGGGGTCCGTCATCGTGAACGAGGCCAATCGCCGTTACTTCGAGCCGGCGCTGCCGCGCAACTGGCTGCTGGCGCTGACCGTCAAGCGCGAGTTCGAATGAGTTGGTGGGCTCAAGCACAATTGGGGGCTTGAGCGCGATCAACCCTGTCATCGACGCCGCGGCCGGTGCCGCGGCCCACACCGCTGTCCGCCCCGCCGCCGCCCCGCTGGCGAACTGGCGTCGGCTGATGGCCGGTCGGCCCGGGCGCAACGCCTGGCTGGACGCGCGTCGTGTCTGGTCTGTTGTCCTGATGGGCGCGCTGGTCTTGAGCCAGGCCCTCGGCTTGATTCACGGCGTGGTGCACGCGCCGGGGCAGGCCGCAACGGCGCACCAGGCCGGCTTGGCCGGCGTGGGTCAACGGCATCACGATGTGCACGTCGCCATCGACGACCACGCGCACGCGCACAACCACGCGCACGAGCATGCGCAGGATCACCGGCATGGTCGGACGCCCGCTCGCGCCGCGTCGGCATGGACAACCCAGTCTGCCGAGCCGGTGGCCCCGTCCGGATGGCTGGCACGGTTGTTCGCGGGCGCCGAGCACGCCGACCATTGCCCCCTGTACGACCAACTCAGTCACGCGGATGGCGTGCCCCGGGCGTTGGCCGTTGACCTGTGCAATGTGTTGACCGACGCCTTGCCGCCCTGGCATGGTCCCTCCCTGATGGCGGCCCAGGCCGCTGGTTACCTGGCCCGCGGGCCACCCCGTGAAGCGCACTTGTTGAGCTGAACCCCGGGCGCCTTCAGGCGCCCTCGGCCTTGCACTGCAAGGCGAAACCGCGTGGCGCCGGCCGTCCCTTTCCGGGCGGCGGTGCGCTGTGCGGTTCCCATCGCTTCACAGGAATCCCATGACCATTCTCCGTTTCACGCCGGCCGGCGACGCCGGTCGCTTCGCCGTGCGCCGCGTGGCGCGCGCTGCCCAGGCCGCGGCGCTGTGCGCCAGTGCCGCCTGCCTGCCCACCTTGGCCTCGGCGCAGGCTGCAACCGATGCCGCCGCCACGGCGGCGAACGCCACACCGGCCAAATCGGCCACGTCGGGCAGCCCGGCATCCCCGGCTTCCGGCACCACCACCACCGCTGCAGCCACCGCGCTTGATCGTGTGGTCGTCACTGGCAATCCCTTGGGCAGCCGCGACACCGTCGCGCCGGTGTCGGTGCTGGAGGGCGACGCGCTGGTGCTGCGCCGCGGTGGGTCGCTGGGCAGCACCCTGGATGGGCTGCCCGGCGTGTCCGCCAGCGCCTTCGGCCCGAACGCCAGCCGTCCAGTGATCCGCGGCCTGGACGGCGACCGGGTGCGCATCCTCAACAACGCGGGCGGCTCGCTGGACGCGTCCAGCCTCAGCTTCGACCACGCCGTGCCCTTGGATCCGCTGGTGTTGCAGCGCGTCGAAGTGCTCAGGGGCCCGGGCGCGCTGCTGTACGGCGGCAGCGCGGTGGGGGGCGTGGTCAACACCATCGACAACCGCATTCCGGCCGAGCGCCTCTCGGGCAGCAGCGGCGCGCTGGAGCTGCGGCTGGGCGGCGCAGACCACGAGCGTGGCGCCAGCGCGTTGGCGGAGACGGGCAACGACCGCTACGCGCTGCATGCCGACTTGTCGGCCCGCTCGACCCGCGACCTGGCCGTGCCCGAGTTTGCGCCGCAGCCCGGCGTGCGCACGGGCCGCATCGCCAACTCGGCGAGCCGAGGCGACAGTGCTGCAGTGGGTGGCACGGTGTTTTTCGACCTCGGCCACCTTGGCGCCTCGATCGACCGCTACGACAACCGCTATGGCATCGTGGCCGAGCCCGACGTCATCATCGACATGAAGCGTCAGCACATGGGCGTGGCCGGTGAACTGCGCGCCCCGGTGGGGAGCGCGCTGCTGGGCTTCACCAAACTCACGGTGAATGGCAACCGCACGCTTTACCAGCACGACGAAATCGAGGGCACGGGCGCGCTGGGCACGCGCTTTCTGACCAGCGGCAACGAGTGGCGTGTGGAAGCCACTCAGGCGCCGCTGGCGGTGCTGGGCGGGCTGCGCGGCGTGGTCGGCGCGCAGGCAGAGGACAGCGACTTTTCAGCGCTGGGCGATGAGGCCTTTGTGCCCAGCACCCGCACGCGCAAGCGCGCGGTGTTCGCGGTCGAAGAGGTCACTTGGGCCGGCGGCACACTGAGCGCCGGCTTGCGCAGCGAGCAGGTGCGGGTCGAATCGCTGGGCGACGCGGACCCATCGCAGGCCCAGTTCGGTGGCCCGATGACGCGCCGATTCAGCCTGCGCAGCGTGTCGCTGGGCAATGTGGCGCGCTTGTCGCCACAGTGGCGCTTCACGAGCAGCCTGAGCGTGTCGGAGCGTGCCCCCACGTCGTTCGAGCTGTTCGCCAACGGGGTGCATGCGGCCACCGGGGCGTACGAGCGGGGCGACACCACGCTGGCCAAGGAGCGCGGGCGCAACCTCGATCTGGCCCTTCAATGGCAAGCCGGGCCGAGTCAGGTGCGCGTGGGCACTTTCGTGGCGCAGTTCTCTCGCTTCATCTCGCTGGAGGCCACCGGCGCCACGGTGGCCGTTCCCAATGACGGCGGCGACGTGGACAACCTGCCCGAGTTCGTCTTCCGGTCGGTGCGGGCGCGGTTGCACGGGCTGGAGCTGGAGGCGGAACACGCCGTGCGCTGGGCGTCGTGGGGCGTCAAGCTCAGCGGTCAGATCGATCTGACGCGGGCGAGCAACCTGGACACCGGCGAGGCCCTGCCGCGCATTGCGCCCGCCAGGCTGCGCCTGGGGGTCACGGCCACGCAAGGGCCCTGGACCGCGGGCGTTGGCCTGCTGGCTGCGGCCCGCCAAGACCGCGTGCCCGCCACGGACACACCCACCGCGGGCCACGGCCTGGTCAATCTGTCGGTGAGCCGGCAGTTGGCCTGGGGCGGTACCCAGGGCGCGTTGTGGTTCCTGCGGGTCGACAACGTGTTCGACCAGCTGGCATACAACGCGGCCGCGGTTCAGACGATTCGTGGCTTGGCGCCGGTGGCGGGCCGGTCCTTGAAGACCGGGGTGCGTCTGACCTTCTGAGCATGGGCCCGCAGGGAGCGTGCGGTGCCGGCGAGGCCGGCCTGCACGTTCCGCCTGGGGCCGAGGCGCGTCAACGCGCGCGTCAGCGCTCAGGGCGCCAAGCGTTCCCGCACCCAGGCCGACCCGGCGTCGCCCGCCTCAGCGCGGCGGTAGCGCAGGCGGTCGTGGAGACGCGACGGGCGGCCTTGCCAGAACTCCCAACGGTCCGGCACCAGCCGGTAGCCACCCCAGTGGGGCGGCCGCGGCGGGTTCATCAGGTGCATTGCCCCCACCTTGGCGGCGTTCGCCACCAGCACGGCACGGGAACTGATGACCTCGCTTTGCGGCGATGCCCAGGCGCCGATGCGCGAGTCCACTGGACGGCTGTGGAAGTAGGTGTCGGACTCATCCGCGCTGACCGGCTCGACGCGCCCCTCGATGCGCACGACGCGCTCCAGTTCGACCCAATGGAACTGGAGCGCGGCGAACGGGTTGTGCGCCAACTCGCGGCCCTTTCGACTTTGGTAGTTGGTGAACCAGACGATGCCTCGCTCGTCGCAGCCCTTGATCAGCACGACGCGGGTCGACGGCCGGCCATCGGCGCCGACCGTGGCCAGGGTCATGGCGTTGGGTTCGGGGAGCTGCGCGTCGAGGGCCTGTTGCAGCCAGGTCTGGAACTGGCCCAGCGGGTCGGGGTTCGAGGCGTGCTCGTCGAGTTCACCGCGCTCATAGCTCTTTCTCAGGTCGGCAAGGGTGCTCATGCGCCCGAGTTTACGGGGCCGGTCGGGCTATCACAGTTCACAAGGCCGCGTGCCGTGCAGACTTGCCTGATTGCGCGTATACCCTCGGGTTTATCCATCATCACCTGGCCGCCGCGGACCCGCGCTGGCCTCCATTGCGGGAGCACGCATGACCACCTTGAACGTCAATGGCGCGGTGAAAACCGTTGATGCCGATCCATCCACACCCATCCTCTGGGCCCTTCGGGATGAGCTCCAGCTGACCGGCACCAAGTTCGGCTGTGGTGCGGCGCTGTGCGGCGCCTGCACCGTGCACCTGGATGGCCAGGCCATTCGATCCTGCGTCACGCCGATGAGCGCGGCCGCCAACGGCAAGATCACCACCATCGAGGCCATCGGCAATGACCCTGTGGGGCGTGCGGTGCAGGCCGCCTGGGTCAAGCACGACGTGGCCCAGTGCGGCTACTGCCAGAGCGGCCAGGTCATGAGCGCCACCGCCTTGCTGAAGTCGAACCGCAAGCCGAGCGACGCCGACATCGACGCCGCCATGTCGGGCAATGTGTGCCGATGTGGCACTTACGCGCGCATCCGCGCCGCCATCCACGACGCCGCCCGCGGCCTCGCTGCCTGAGCGCCCGCAACAAGGACATCCCCATGAACGTCGATCACCTGATGCACCGCGCCGCCCATGCTTTGGCCGGCGGCGGTTCCCAATCCAACCTGGCGCAAGCCCAGACCGCCAGCGGCCTGCAGCGCCGGCAGTTTCTGAAGCTTGGCGCCGCCTCGGGCTTCGCGCTCGGCGCCTTTCCCGTTGTCGCGCAAAACGCCGCCGCGCCGGCGGCTCTGAAGCCCGCGCAACAACCCAGCGCCTTCCTGCGCATCGACCCCAACGGCCTCGTCACCGTGCAGGTCAACCGGCTGGATTTCGGCCAGGGCACGCTGACCGGCCTGCCGATGTTGGTCGCCGAGGAACTGGACGCCGACTGGTCCCAGGTGCGCGCCGAACTGGCGCCAGCCGGTGAGGCCTACAAGGACCTGAACTTCGGCCTGCAAATGACCGGTGGGTCGACGGGCCTGGCCAATTCCTATGTGCAGTACCGCGAGCTCGGTGCCCGCACCCGCGCCATGTTGGTGGCTGCAGCCGCCCAGCGCTTCAAGGTGGACCCGGCGTCGATCACCGTGGCCAATGGCGTGGTCTCCGCCGGCAACCATAAGGCCAGCTTCGGCGAGCTGGCCGCGGCCGCCATGCAGCAGCCGGTGCCGGCCACGGTGAGCCTGAAGGACCCGGCGCGCTTCAACCGCATCGGCAAGCCCACGGGGCGGCTGGACGCGGTGGCCAAGTCAACTGGCCAGCAGGGCTTCGGCATTGACGCGCGCGCGCCCGGCATGAAGACCGTGCTGGTCGTGCATCCCCCGGTCTTTGGCGCCAAGCTCAAGTCCTTCGAGTTGCCAGCCAACGCGGCGGGCACCGGCCCGCGCGACAAGGTGGTGGCCTTGAAGGTCAACCTCGACCGCGGCGCCACCGGCGTGGCCGTCATCGCCGACACCTACTGGCGCGCCAAGACCGCGCGCGACGCCTTGAAAGTGGCGTGGGACAGCAGCGGTGTGGAAAAGGTCGACACCGACCGGCAGCTCGCCGCCTGGCGCGACCTGGCCCGCCAGCCGGGCACCAAGGTGCGCGACGCCGACACCACGAAGATCGCCAACGCGCCGAAGAAGATCACCGCCGAGTTCACCTTCCCCTACCTGGCGCATGCGCCGATGGAGCCGCTGAACTGCCTGATCGAGTTGAGCGACACCGGGTGCAAGCTGCAGGTGGGGTCGCAGTTTCAGACCATCGATCAGGCCACCGTGGCCGCCGTGCTGGGCCTGAAGCCGGAGCAGGTGCAGTTGTCCACGTTGATGGCCGGCGGCGGCTTTGGCCGACGCGCCGTGCCCACTTCCGACTATTTGGCCGAAGCGGCGCACGTCGCCAAAGCCTGGAAGGCCGCCGGTCGCACCGAGCCGTTGAAGCTGGTGTGGAGCCGCGAAGACGACATCAAGGGCGGCTACTACCGCCCGATGCACGTGCACCGTGCCGAGATCGGCTTCGATGCCCAGGGCAACGTGCTGGGCTGGGCTCACCGCATCGTCGGCCAGTCCATCGTCACTGGA
The DNA here is from genome assembly GCA_943370175.1 of Hydrogenophaga intermedia. GTDB lineage: Bacteria > Pseudomonadota > Gammaproteobacteria > Burkholderiales > Burkholderiaceae_C > Ideonella_A > Ideonella_A intermedia_A. The sequence continues at coordinate 119,788 of CALRPU020000002.1, forward strand.
ACCCCGTTCGAGGCGTTTCTCGTGAAGAACGGTGTCGACAACACCATGGTCGAAGGCGTGGCCGACACCCCGTACAACCTGCCTTTGAGCCTGGAGGTGCACCACCCGAAGGTCAACGTGCCGGTGCTGTGGTGGCGCTCGGTGGGTCACACCCACACCGCCTATGTGATGGAGACCTTGATCGACGAGATCGCGCGCACGACCGGGCAGGACCCGGTCGCCTACCGGCGCCGCCTGCTCGGCGACAAGCACAAGCGTCATCTGGCGGCGCTGGACCTGGCCGTGACCCAGTCAGGCTATGGCACGCGCAAGCTGGACGCCGGCCGCGCCTGGGGCGTGGCCGTGCACGAGTCATTCAACTCCGTGGTGGCCTATGTGGTTGAAGCTTCGGTGACCAACGGGCAGCCGGTGCTTCACCGGGTGACCGCGGGCGTGCACTGCAACACCGCGGTCAACCCGATGTCGGTCGAAGCCCAAGTGCAAGGGGCGGCGCTGATGGGGCTGGGCACGACGCTGGCGGGCGCGGCCATCACCCTGAAAGACGGTGTGGTCCAGCAAAGCAACTTTGGCGACTACACCGTGGCCCGCATGCCGCAGATGCCCGAGGTGGCCGTGCACATCGTGCCCAGCACCGAGCCGCCCACCGGCATGGGCGAGCCGGGTCTGCCGCCGTTGGCGCCCGCCTTCGCCAACGCGCTGGCGGCGCTGACCGGCAAGCCGCAGCGGTCGTTGCCGTTTGTGATGGCATGACGCGATGACCTGAGCCCCCGATCCCCACAACAACTTACGGGGAAGGCCTTAAGTGAAGGCCCTCTGGCTGGGCGCCGGCAGAGGGCCGATGCTTCATGCATCGCCGAGCCCACGCGGGTGGGCACTGGCACATTCATTCAAGGAAGGGACGGGACCATGAAGGCGCGACCAGCGGTCATCGTGCTCGCTGCGGGGCTGGGGTCGCGTTTTCGTGGGCCGGGTCACAAACTGGAGCAGGACTTTGGCCAGACCACCGTGCTGGGCACGACCCTGCGCCACGCCGTGGCGACCCACTTGAGCGTGGTTGTCGTCACCACGGCGATGCTCGCGGAGGTGGCCTGCCGTCATGTGGCCTCGCGCGACGTGGTCGTGCTGCCCAAGGCGGACGGCCAGTCCGCCGAGCCGCTTGGCATGGGGTATTCGATCGCGGCCGGTGTGGCGGCCCGCGCGCACGCCGCGGGCTGGTTGGTGCTGCCAGGCGACATGCCGATGGTCGCCCCCGAGACCATGCAGGCGGTCGCCCGGCAGCTGACCGACCACCCCGTGGCATATGCCCAGCACCGCGGTCGCCGCGGGCACCCGGTGGGTTTCTCGGCCGAGCTGTACTCAGAGCTCGTGGTGCTCACCGGCGACGAGGGCGCGCGGCGCCTGCTGGCGCGCTACCCCGCGTTCGCAGTCGAGGTCGACGACCCGGGGATCCTCGTCGACGTCGACACCGAGGCCGACCTGGCACGGGTGCGTCAGACGCAGGTCGATCGCAGCGTGGCCGTGTCAGCGGTCGAGGTTCCCCCGGTGCCTTGAGGCGGGCGCTTCAAAGCAAACCGTGCTGACCGGCCAGCCGAACCAGCCGCTCGACCTCGTGGTCGCGAATGCCGCAGCGGCGCAGCCCGAGGGCGGTTTCATGCAGGTAATCGAGCGTGCTGCCGTACCGTCCCCGTGCATGGCGAAGGATGCTCAGCATCGCCTCGTCTGCCACGGGTTCGAGGTAATTCGGGCTGGTGTGGCTGAGCGTGAAGGCCAGCGCCTTGACCGTGCCTTGCGCGGTCTGGCACGCCAGCCACCGGGGGTCGTAGACGCCGGTGGGCATTTCGCGCAGCCACAGGCGGTCCAGCTCGGCGTTGGCGCGCTCGGGGTCCAATCGGTAGGCCATGCCGCGGCATGAACCGCCGCGCACCAGCGCAAACACCAGGCCGGGGCAGCTTGGCGTGCCGCGGTTCACCCGCGACCCCATTTGCAGCGCGCGGTGCCAGCCGTGCACCCGCGCCAAGCGGTGCTCGACGGCGTCGAACTCGGGCCGCCAGATCAGCGAGGCATAGCCGAACACCCACAAGGGTCCGACGCCGCCCCAGTCGCGCTTGACCTGGGCCAGCATCGGCGCCGGGTCGCGCACCGGGGCGGGCACCTCGAGCGTCGTCACCGCGCGGCCTTCACCGCCTCGCCCAGGGCGATGACTGCCATCGCGTAGTAGCTCGACCAGTTGTAGCGCGTGATCGCGTAGAAGTTGCCGGTGCCCGCCACGTAGGTCGGTGCGGCATCGCCGTTCTGCAACTCGATCAGGGCCAACTTGCCGCCTTGCTCGTGCGCTTCGGTGGGCAACTTGGCGCCGCGGGCGATGAAGTCCACCGGCAGGAAGCTGGGCAGGATGTCTGGGGCCAGCAGCACCGCGCGGTCGCTCACGTCCACGGGGGCGGCCACGGTGTAGTGCGTGGGCAGGCCGCGCTGCCAACCGAACTCGGCCAGGTAATGTGCCACGCTGCCGACGACGTCGGCGCTGTCGCGGTGCAGATCGATGCGGCCGTCGCCGTCAAAGTCGACCGCGTACTTGCGCAGGCTGCTGGGCATGAACTGCGGCATGCCCATGGCACCGGCGAAGCTGCCGCGCAGGCTTTGCGGATCGCGGCCCTGGTCCTGGCACAAGCGCATGTACTGCGCGAGCTCGTCGCGGAAGAAGGCGCTGCGGTCACGCCGCCCCACCGGGAAATCGAAACTCAGCGTGGCCAAAGCGTCGATCACGCGGAAGTTGCCCATCTGCTGTCCGTAGATGGTCTCCACGCCGATGATGCCCACGATGATCTCGGCGGGCACGCCATAGCGCTGTTCGGCCTGCTGCAACCATGCGTCATTGGCCTGCCAGAAGGCCTTGCCCGCGCGGATGCGGATGGGTTCGACGAAGCGCGCCCGGTAGGCGCCCCAATTCTTCGACGTGCCCGCCGGCGGCGGCATGATGAACCGCGCCACGCTGGGGATATAGCGCGCCTGCGCCAACTGCCCGCGGACCCAGCCGGCGTCCAGGCCCTGGCTCGCCGCCACCTCGTCGGCAAAGGCCTGCACTTCGGGTCGGCTGCCATAGATCACCTGGTCGGGGGCGTCGTCGTCGCGGGCCTCCGGGCGCGTTGACCGCGCGGACTTGGCCGCGGTCTTGGCCTTTGTCGCGGTGCGCTTCTGGGTGGCCTTGTGCGTGCGTTTGGCCTTGGCGTTTTGCGCCGCTCGGGCCTCTTTCGCGCTGGGCGCGGCCAGGGACGCCGTGGTGGCAAACGCCAAGCCCGCTGCCACGGCGGCGATCACGAAGCGGGCTCGGGTCAGGTCAAGGCGCATGGCGAATTCGGTCGCTGAATCAGATGGATCAATCAGGTCATCCGAACCGGTCGGATGCGGGCGCGGTTCAAGAAAGAAGTATCGACCGAGCTGTGCGCTTCGCCGACCGCGGCGCGGCCTGCGCACAACACCGCCGCGCGCGCCGCCACGCGTCAGTGCCCGGTGCGGCGCAGCCGCCGCGCTTGGGTTGCCACGGCGCGTGTCAACGCGGCCTCGGGACGCGGGCGCTCGTCGCGACCGTAGCGTTGCCGCGCCAAAGTGTCGAGCAGGGCCGCCAGCGGTTCGCCCGAGGCGCCGTGCCGCGCCCGCACGCGCTGGGCCCAGCGCTGCGGCGATTCGTGGTCGGGCGCGTCCAGCGCCAGGGCCTTGAGTTGCCGCTGCACGGCCCGCCGCTGGCGCAACCAGGGTTCCAGCCGCGCTCGGTCCCACGCCGCCCACACCGCGCCCATGAAGGCGACGGCGCTGAGCACGATGGCCAGCAGCCATGACAACGATTCCCAGTCCGGTGTCTTGAAGCCCAGGGCCTTCAGCAAGTCGGTCTGCTGCCCGCGCGAGTAGCCCAGCACCCACTGGTTCCAGCGGTTGTTGACGGCTTCCCAGGCGTTGCGCATTGACACCAGCAGCTCGGGGTTCATGGTGCCCAGCGCGCCCGCCATCAGCCCGGGCGGCGGCCGCAGCGACTGGCCGATGCGAACACGGTCAGGCGCGACCGCGGCCGTGGGGTCGGCCCGGCGCCAGCCCTCGCCGGGCTGCCAATACTCCGCCCAGGCGTGCGCCGAGCTTTGGCGCACGACGTAATAGCCGTCCACCGGCACCGGGTCCATGCCCTGGTAGCCGGTGACCACCCGCGCCGGGACGTCCAGCGCCCGCATCACCACCACGAAGGCGGCCGCGAAGTGCTCGCAGAAGCCTTCGCGTCGGTCCAGCCAGAACTCGTCGATGGCGCCGCGCGGGTTGTCGTCGCCATAGGTACCGGGCGACAGGGTGTAGCTGAAGCCCGCCGTGGCAATGTGGCTCATCACCGCCGCGGCCAGCGCATTGGCGTCGGCGTCGGCGTAGCGGGGTGTGCGCCGCAGCGCGGCCGCCCACGACAAGGTGCGCGGGTTGTGGCCCGCCGGCAGGTCGATGTAGTCCTGCAGGCCGACGATGGGCGCTACCGGGCCGTGACGAAAGTTGGGATGCGCGTCGGCGACGAAGCGCAGGCGCTCGATCACCGGCCGGTCGCTGAGCCATTGGAGGTCGCTCGACAGGCGCAGCGACAAGCCCTCGATCGCCGGCAGCGCCGGGGTGGCTTCCAGCAGTGGCAAGGTGCTCAGGCGCAGTGGCTCGAGCGTCATCTCGTAGCGCACCGGGGCACCGGACACCGACAAAGCCGCTGGTGGCCGCAAGGCCGCGGGGAACGCCGAGCGCACGCCCGGGCCGAATGCCCGCCACTCGGTGCCGTCGAACCGCGACAGCACCGGCCCGCGGAAGTACTGTTGTTCCGGCGGCGGCGGCTTGCCGCCGGGGCCGAGAAAGCGCAGCCGGATGGCGATGCTGTCGTCCTGCACCAATTCGGCCACCGAGCCCATCCGCATGCGGTCCGACAGGCCGGTGCGCGACACGCCGTCCTGCGGCACGCCCCACAAGGGACCGATGCGCGGGAACATCACGAACAGCAGCACCATGATCGGCGCGCCGAACGCCGCGGTGCGGGCGGCCAGGCCGGCGGCCTCCTTCAGCGGTGGGCGGCCCACCGGCATGTGCGACAGCACCAATGCGGTCAGCAGGCCCCACACTGACACCACCATGGCCAGGGCGACCAACAGCGACTGGGAGTACAGGAAGTGGGTCAAGACCAGGAAGAAGCCGAGGAAAAAGACCACGAACGCGTCGCGCCGGGCGCGAAGCTCGAGCGTTTTCAAGGCCATGAGCACGACGGCCAGGGTCACCCCCGGTTCCTTCCCCAGCACGCTGCCGTAGCTCAGGTGCGTGCCCACCGCGGCCACCAGCAGCACCGCCACCAGGGCCCAGCGGCCGGGCAGGGCGGACCCGCGCCAGGCGATCAGCGCGCGCCAGGCCAGCACCACCGCGGTCAAGGCGCTGCACCACAGCGGCAGGTGGCTGGTGTGAGGCAGCACCGTCCAGGCGATGACCCCGAGCAGGAACAATGTGTCGCGCGCTTCGCGGGGCAGGCGCGCCCAGCGCGTGGCCAGTGGTGGTGCGGCCATGCGGCGGGTTGCGGTGTCGCTCAGCACAGCGCCAGGGCCTCCAGGCAGGCGCGACGGTGGGCGTCGCCAAGGGAAGGTTCGATGGCTTGCGCCGGCAGCTTCAGGCCGTAGGGGGTGCTGCCGTGCTCGGCCTGCCGCACCCAGGCACACAGGCGCTCCAGCCGCTGCTCGGGCGCCAGGCCGGCGCAATGCTGCCAGTCCAGCCACAGCCGGTGCTGGGCGCTGCTGCGGGTGTCGCGGCTGAGCAGTTCACCGCCTGACGCCAGCTGCTTGGCCGCCTTTTTCCAGACGATGCGCTTCGGCGAGTCGCCGCGTTGGTAGCTGCGCACGCCTTCGGTGTCCTCACCGCCCTGGCTGCGGCTGGCCTGCGGGCTGGACGGGCCGGCCCCTTGGGCAGGCGGCAGCCCGGGCGCTGGCGACTCGATGCGCGGGTAGACCAGCGTCCTCGACGCGGGGCGCCACACTGTCCAGGCCCGGAACAGGCCCAGCGGGAACCGCGTCTCGGCGGTCAGGGTGGGCAGCTCGTGCCACCCGCGGTGCCCAGGCAGGAAGGAGAGGTGCGCGCTGACTTGCCCGCCCGCCGGCACGTCGACCCAGCTCAGCGAGGCCTCGGTCTGCGCGTCGTCGCTCAAGCTGCCCAGGCCGATGCCATGGCGCGCCCGGCGGTCGGCGGGGGGCGCGGTGAGCACCACCTCCAGCCCTGCCGCCTCGCCGAGGTGAACAGGCGTGCCCGAACGCAAGTGCAGTTGCAGGCCGCGCAGGGTGTTGTGGGTGATGTGCATCGACACCACCCCGCTGCCCGCCAGCAAGAAGGTCAGCACAAAGCCCAGGTTCAGCTGGTAGTTGATGGACGCCAGCAGCAGCGTGACCAGCGTCAGCGCGAACATCCATCCCGCACGGGTCGGCAGGATGTAGATGTTGCGCTGCGTCAGCGTGTGGGTGTCGCTGCGCCGAAGGCGGGAAACGAGCCACCGGTCGAGGGGGCGTCTCCAGTGCCAGCGGGCTGCGCCGGGGTGGCCGATGGCCGTCACGGCACCGGCACCGCCTCGATCATCGCCAGCACCTGCTCGTGCCGGCCGCGGCCCGCCCCGGCCACCGGCACGAGGCGGTGCGCGATGCACTGCGGCAGGATTGCCTGCACATCGTCGGGGGCGACGTGATCGCGGCGGTCGATCAAGGCGCGCGCCCGGGCCGCGCGCAGCACGGCGATGCCGGCGCGCGGGCTCAGGCCGTCAACGAACCAGCGGCCCGACCGCGTCGCAGCGATCAGGGCCTGCAGGTAGTCGAGCAACGCCCCGGACACATGGACATCACCCACCGCCTGCTGGGCCGCGATCAGCGCCTCCGGGCCCATCACGGCCGTCAGGTGCGTGATCGCCTCGCGGCGGTCCGAGCCCGCGAGCAGGGCGCGCTCGCTGGCGTGGTCCGGGTAGCCCAGCGTGATGCACATCAGGAAGCGGTCGAGCTGGCTTTCGGGCAGCGGGTAGGTGCCCAGCTGGTCGCTGGGGTTCTGGGTGGCGATGACGAAGAAGGGGCTGGGCAGGGCGCGGGTCTCACCCTCCACGCTCACCTGGTGTTCTTCCATCGCTTCGAGCAGCGCGCTCTGAGTCTTTGGGCCGGCGCGGTTGATCTCGTCGGCCAGCAGCACCTGGGCGAAGACGGGGCCTGGGTGGAACACAAAGCGCTCCTGAGAACGTTCGTACACACTGACGCCGATCAGGTCGCTGGGCATGAGGTCGGCGGTGAATTGCACCCGCAGGAAGCGCAGCCCGAGCGACACCGACAAGGCATGTGCCAGCGTGGTCTTGCCCACCCCCGGCACGTCTTCGATCAGCAGGTGGCCGCCGGCCAGCAAGCAGGCCACGCTGTCGACGATCTGGCTGCGTTTGCCCACGATGATCGTGCTAACCTGATCTATCAGGCGGGAAAGTTGGTCGGCGTGGGTCTCTCGGGCCTGAGTCATGGCGGTCACCTTACCCGAAATCTCACGCCCTCAAGCCCCTCCGGTTGTTCATGTCCACCGCCTTCTACAGCCACCCCGACTGCCGCCGCCATGACATGGGCCGCGGCCACCCGGAATGTCCGCAACGCCTGGACGCCATCGATGATTTCCTGATCGCGAGCGGCCTCGACGTCGCCCTCGACCGCCGCGAGGCGCCGGTCGCCAAGCTGTCGGACGTGGCCTTGGCCCACAGCAGCGGCTACATCGCGCAGCTGCAGGACTTTCTGGTCCAGCTCGAGCTCAGCGGCGAAAGCCGCGCCCTCGACCCCGATACCCTGGCTTGCCCGGGCACCTGGCAGGCGATGCTGCGCGCGACTGGCGCCGCGGTGGCGGCCACCGACGCGGTGATCGACGGCAACGCCATCAACGCGTTCTGCTCCGTTCGACCGCCCGGGCACCACGCCACGCGCGACGAGACCATGGGCTTTTGCTTCTTCAACAACGTGTGCGTGGCGGCGCGGCACGCGCTGGACGTGCGCGGCCTGAAGCGCGTGGCCATCGTCGATTTCGACGTGCACCACGGCAATGGCACGGAAGACATCGTCGCCAACGACGAACGCATCCTGATGGTCAGCTTCTTCCAGCACCCGTTGTACCCGGGCAGCGGGGGCGTGCCCAAAGGCGAGAACATGGTCAATCTGCCGATCCCGCCCTACACCCGCGGTGGCGAGGTGCGCGAGCTGATCGAAGCCATGTGGATGCCTGCGCTGGAGCGCTTCCGCCCGCAGATGATCTTCATCTCGGCCGGCTTCGACGCCCACCGGGAGGATGACCTGGGCCAGCTCGGCCTGGTGGAAGCCGACTACGAGTGGATGACCCACCGCATCAAGGACGTCGCCGACCGCCATGCCAGCGGGCGCATCGTGTCTTGCCTGGAAGGCGGCTACAACCTGAGCGCGCTGGGCCGCAGCGTGGCCGCCCACCTGCGGGTCTTGGCCTCGGTTGACGGGCGCTGAGCGCGCCGCGGCCAAGCCCGTCCGCCGGTGTCGAGGCTGACGGTGACTGAGACGCCGGCCGCCGCCCGGACCTCGGCCGCGGCGTTGACGTCGACCCCGCGGCGCCCCTTGCCCTGGGAACCGACGCCAGCCGCGGGCCTTCCCTGCTTTCTTTGTTCATCGCCATGAGTTCTTCCACCAGCGTCAACTTCGATGAGTTGTTCGATCTCCTCACTAGCCTCGTTCGCCCGGAGGCGCTGATCGGCTGGGCCGCGCTGGCCGGCTGCCTGCTGTTGGCCCAGGGGGGGGTGCTGCTGCTGCGACGTCGGCTGCCGCCGGAGCACGTCGACGGCTCGATCTGGTTCGGCCGCAAGGGCTTCGACGGGGTCTTGTTCCCGGTGCTGGCGCTGGCGTTGGCGTTCTCGGCCAAGCTGGCGTTGGCGGGCGTGATGAAGGCGTCGGTGTTCAAGCTGGCCGTGCCCATCCTGCTGTCGCTCGTGGTCATTCGCGTCACCGTGCGCGTGCTGACCGCCAGCTTTCCGGAATCGGGCTGGATGCGCGTCATCGAACGCAGCGTCTCATGGCTCGCCTGGGTGGCCATGGCGCTGTGGGTCACCGGGGTGCTGCCGCTCGTGCTGGAGGCGATGGACGAGATCAGCTGGCACCTGGGCACCACGCGCATCAGCCTGCGCACGGCCATCGAAGGCATCCTCAGCGCCGGCGTGGTGCTGGTCGTCGTGCTGTGGATCTCCGCGGCCATCGAAAAGAAGCTGCTGCGCGGCAGCGGCAACGACCTGTCGATCCGCAAGATGGCCGCCAACCTGGTGCGCGCCGGCCTGTTGTTCGTGGGTTTGCTGGTGGCCCTGTCGGCGGTGGGCATCGACCTGACGGCGCTCAGCGTGCTGGGCGGTGCGCTGGGCGTGGGCCTGGGCTTCGGTCTGCAGAAGATCGCGGCGAACTACGTCAGCGGCTTCGTGATCCTCGCCGAGCGCAGCCTGCGCATCGGCGACATGGTGAAGATCGACACCTTTGAAGGGCGCATCACCGACATCCGTACCCGCTACACCGTGGTCCGTTCGCTCGGCGGACGAGAAGCCATCGTGCCCAATGAAATGCTGATCACCCAACGGGTGGAGAACGCGTCGCTGGCCGACCCGCGCGTGTTGCTGAGCACCGTGGTGCAAGTGGAGTACGGCACCGACATCCGCCAGCTGCAGCCCCAGCTGATCGACACGATGACGCGGGTGGCCCGGGTGCTGCCCGACCCCGGGCCGTCGGCCCAGCTCAGCAACTTTGCCGCGGACGGGCTGGAGCTGACGCTGTCTTTCTGGATCCGCGACCCGGAGAACGGGCAGGGCAATGTCCGCTCCGAGGTCAACTTGGCGGTGCTTGACCTCTTGAATCAGCTCGGCATCGGCATTCCGTACCCCCATCGCGTCGTTCACGGCCTCGCGGCGGCGACGCCTGCGCTGTCGCCCCCCCGGCCGCCCGCCAATCCCCCCGCGCTTTGAGCGAGGAGCCCGCCGCCATGGACCACAGTTTCGCTTCGGCCCTGATCTTGTTGCTGCTGGTGCTGGACCCGCTGGGCAGCTTGCCGGTGTTCATTCCGATCATGCGAGAGGTGCCCGACGCCCGCAAACGGTGGGTGGCACTGCGCGAGGTCGCGATCGCCTTTGGTGTTCTTTTGGCCTTCATGTTCCTCGGCGACGCCTTCCTGCGCGTGATGCGCCTGTCGGAGCGGTCGCTGGAAGTGGCCGGTGGCGTGATCTTGTTGATGGTGGCCATCCGCATGATCTTCAGCCATGAAGGGGGGGTGTATGGCACGGCCGAGGGCCGCGAGCCACTGATCTTCCCGCTGGCCGTCCCCTTGCTGGCTGGGCCTTCGGCCATGGCCACGGTCCTGTTGCTGGCATCGCGGCAGCCGGACAAGATCGGGCAGTGGGTGGGTGCCTTGACCGTGGCGATGGTCGTCTCCGGCGCGGTGCTGCTGCTGTGCGACCGCATCCGACGTTGGGTCGGCGACTCGGTGGTGTCGGCGACCGAAAAGCTGATGGGCCTGGTGCTCACCGCCATCGCGGTGGAAATGATCCTCGCAGGCTTGAAGCGCTACTTTCTGGCGTAAAAAAACCGGCCCAAGGGCCGGTTTTCGCTGAGGGCCGTGGCCCGATCAGAAGTTGTGGCGCAGACCGGCAGCGAAGGTGCTGTACTTGCCGTACAGGGTGCCGTCTTCGGTCAGCTTGGTGTAGTACGTGTACACCTTGGTGCGCTTGCTCAGGTTGTAGTTGTAGCCGAGGGTCAGCTGCTTGGCGTCTTGCGCGCCAGCCAGGCCCTTGACATCGCCGGCGGCACCATAGTTCAGGTGCAGCTCGCCCGGGCCCATCGCGTACATCACCGAGCCGCGGTACGAATTGCGCTTGGTGTTGGCACCGAAGAAGCCGTCGTTGCGGATGTAGTAGGCACCGAAGGTCAGGTCGCCCAGCTCATACAAGCCGCGCAGGCCGTATTCCTTCGACTTGACACGACCCGGCTGGCCAGCGCCTTCTTGCAGGTAGCTCGCGCCCAGGTGCAGAGGACCCGCGTCGTAGTTGCCGGTCAGCACGTAGGTGCGGCCGTTGTTGCTGTTCTCAGACAGGCCCAACTGAGCGTCCACCACCAAGCCGCCCAAGTTCGGCGAGGTGTAGGCGATCATGTTGGTGGCACGACCCGGGTACAGGTACAGGCGGTCTTCCGACGTGCCGGTGTCGTGGTTGTGCATGCTGATGTAGTCAGCGGTCGTGAAGTAGGCGTTGGTCGGGCCCATGTTGCCCAGGCGCACCTTGCCGAAACCACCGCCGATGGCGACCCAGCTCTCGCGGCCCCAGAAGGTGGCTGCGGCAGCGCCGGTGTCCGGCGAGAAACCGTGCTCGAGCAGGAAGCTGGCATTCAGACCGCCGCCCAGGTCCTCGGTGCCCTTGAAACCAATGCGCGAGGCGTTGTTGTTCAGCAGGTACGTGGACTTGTTGTTGGCGCCCTTGAAGCGCTCAGCGGTCATGTTCAGGCGACCGTAAATGGTCACGCTGCTTTGTGCGAGGGCGCTGCCAGCGGCCAGGGTGGCCACGGCGGCCAGGAAAATAGAGCGTTTCATGTTCACTTCCTTATGTTGTCGGTTTCGTGGGCTGACGAACCGGTTTCACGGGTTAACACCGCCGGATTCTAGGTAGTTCTCCGAGGTTGCGGGGTTGGCCTGTTGTTGCTCTGCAACAAAGCGCCCTGTGCCTCACCGACCCCGCAAATGCGCCGGCGCTTCCAGCCGCTTGGCCAGGAACGACAGCAACAGCGTCAGGCCAAGGTACAGCACGGAAATCGCCAGGTATGGCTCCCAATAGCGGGAATAAGCGCCAGCCACCGTGCGTGCCGCCAGGGCCAATTCCGCCAGGCCAATGGCCGAGACCAGCGATGAATCCTTGATCAGCGTGATGCCCTCGTTGACCAGCGCCGGCATCATTCGGCGGAAGGCTTGAGGTAATACAACGTAACGCATTGCCTGCGTGTGGGACAAACCGACGCTGTAAGCCGCCTGGGTCTGGCCGAGGTGAATGCTTTGAATCCCGGCGCGAAAGATCTCGCTGATGTACGCGCCGGCATTCAGGCTCAGGGCCAGTGCGCCAGAAAAGAAGGCCCCGTGCGACTGCCTGAACTCGCGCGCTGCGTCGCCGGCGAGCAGCACCCCATGGTCCGGGTGGATCAAGGCCGGCATCACCGCGAAGTGAACCAGCAGGATCTGCACGAACAGCGGCGTGCCCCGGAAAAAAGTCACGTAGGCGGTGGTCGCCCAGCGCAGCACGCGCAGCGCCCACGCCCAGGGCAGCGACTTCGGCGCGGGCGCGTCACGGGAGCTGCTGATCAGGCCAAACACCACCCCCAGCACCATGCCCACGCCAATGGCGACGACCGTCAGCTTGACGGTCATCCACAAGCCGCTGACGAACAGCGGCCCATAGCCGGCGAGGATCTCCCAGCGCAAATCCATCACCGGTCTCCTGCAGTCTGGCGGTCGCTGGCTTTATTTGGACGCGGCCGATGCGGCCGGTGCCGCAGCGGCCGGCGCCCCGAAGTACTTGGCGTAGATCTGGTCGTAGGTGCCGTCGGCCTTGATGTCGGCCAGACCCTTGTTGAGCTGCGCCAGCAGTTCGGCGTTGCCCTTCTTCACCGCGATGCCGTATTGCTCGGCCGCGAAGGCGGCCGTGTCGGCCACGGCCTTGAACTTGGCGCCGCTGTTGTTCGTCACGTAGTTGATGACCACGCCGTTGTCGGCCACCACCGCGTCCACCCCGCCAGCCTCCAGCTCCTTCAGGGCCAGCGGCGTCGATTCGAAGCGCTTGATGTTGGTGTTGGTCTTGCCCAGCAGCTTGCTGACCGCTTCGTCGCCGGTGGTGCCGGTTTGCACGCCGACCTTGAGCTTCTTCAGGTCGGTGAACTTGGCCACCTTCGAGTTGTCCTTCACCGCGATCAGCTGCTGCGCGTTGAAATACGGGTCGCTGAAGTCCATCGTCTGCTTGCGCTCATCGTTGATGGTGATCGCCGACACCAGCAGGTCGCGGTCGCCTTGGCCCAGCGTGTTGAAGATGCCTTCCCACGGGGTGTTGACGAACTTGACCTCAAAGCCGGCCTTCTTGGCGATGGCGCTGACCACGTCGATGTCGAAGCCAACGATTTCGCCCTTCTCGTTTTGCGACTCAAACGGCGCGTAGGCCGCGTCGGTGCCGACCGTCAGCACCTTGGCAGGCGGCGGTGGTGGTGGTGCGGAGGCGGCGGCCGATGCCGGCGCGGCGGCGGTTTCAACCGGCGCGGGTGCGTCCTTCTTGCCGCAGGCGGCCAGCAGCAGGCCGGCGGCCATCAGGCCGGCCGCTTGCAAAAATCCACGGGTGGTCAGCTTGCTCATGGGGTTCCTCGATGAAGTCATGCGTTGGGGTCGCGTGGCGGCGAGCTCGGGCTCGCCGGACGAAGCGGCAGCGAGTGTAAGCGCGCGTCCCCCGGGCAGAAGGCCGTGGCTAACCCCCGGTTCTGCCCATCAAGCAATTGCGGTGCCGGTGCCAGGCGCTTCATCGAGGCGTGCAATTTCGGCATCGGTGAAACCCGCCGCCAGGCGGGCGGCGACGTTGTAGGGCGGGCGCAAACGTGGCGCCTGGTGTGCCCGTGCCAGGCGGCGGTAGGTGGACAGCGGTTCCAGTCCCTGTTGCAAGCACAACCAGTGGTACCAGCGGTTGCCGATGGCCACGTGGCCGACCTCGTCGGTGAGGATGCGCCCGAGGATCGCCACGGCCACATCATCTCCGGCCTGGGCCAGCTTGGCCTGCAGTGGCGGCGTGGCGTCCAGGCCGCGCGCTTCCAGCGTTCTTGGCACCAGCGCCATGCGTGCCAGCACATCGCCCGCGGTGCGCCGGGCCATCAGCCACAGGCCGTCGTGGGCGTCGAAGTCACCGTACCGGTGGCCCAACTGGGCAAGGTGGTCGGTCAACAGCCCGAAGTGGATGGCTTCCTCGTGCGCCACCCGCAGCCAGTCTCGGTAGTAGTCGGCGGGCATGGCAGGAAAGCGCCACACGGCGTCGAGCGCGAGGTTGATGGCGTTGAACTCGATGTGGGCGATGGCATGCAGCAGCCCAGCGCGGCCTTCCGCCGTGTGAGCCGATCGGATGGGGACGTCTTTGGGCGGCACCAGGCGTGGGCGCTCGGGCCGGCCGGGCAAGTCCTCGGGTTCAGTCAGCTCGGCCAGCGTGTCCAGCGGGTGGGCGCCCGGTTGGGTGCACCAGAGGGCGGCCAGGGCGCGGGTCATCGCGGCCTTGGTGGAGGGGTCGCGGGCCTGCAGACAGCGCAGGGCCGCGTTGCGCAGCGGCATGCCCAGCGGCAGGTTCAGCGCTGCATCCTGGGCAGCAAGATCAGCCTGCGGCGGTTCGGGGGCGGTCATCCTTAGAATTATCAGTCTGGCGTTGAGCAGAACCCGTCACGCGGCACGCGCTGCGCTGCGCACTGCCACGCTGTCTTCGCTTCCCACCCTCGACCTCACGCGCGACACCGCGTCCCCACCGCCCATGGCCTTGTACCAACTCGACGATCTCGTCCCCACCGTGGACCCCTCAGCCTGGGTTGCCGACAACGCCCAGGTCATCGGCGATGTGGTGCTTCACGAGGACAGCAGCGTGTGGTTTGGCGCCACCTTGCGCGGCGACACCGAAACCCTGACCATCGGCCGCGGCAGCAATGTGCAGGACGGCGCGGTCGTGCACGCCGACGTCGGCTGCCCGGTGACCCTGGGGGAGGGCGTCACCGTCGGCCACCAGGTCATGCTGCACGGCTGCACCGTGGGCGACTACTCGCTCATCGGCATCCAGGCGGTGGTGCTCAACGGCGCGAAGATCGGCAAGCACTGCTTGGTGGGTGCCGGCTCGCTGGTGACCGAGGGCAAGGTGTTTCCCGACGGCTCGCTGATCATGGGCTCGCCCGCCAAGGTGGTGCGCCCGCTCACGCCCGAGCAGATCGAGGGCCTGAAACGAAGTGCGCACCATTACGTCGACAACGCCCGCCGCTACCGCCGCGGCTTGAAGCCTGTGCCGGTCGGCACAGGCGCTGGCGTCGGCGCCGCCGAGTGAGCGCGGGCCCAGCGATGAGCGAACTTCACAAATTCATCTTCGACGGCCTGCCGGTGCGCGGCATGGTGGTGCGCCTGACCGACGGCTGGCAGGAGGTGCTGCGCCGCCGCCAGGCGGGCGATGCCGCCTGGCCCCAGCCCGTGCGTGCCCTGATGGGAGAGATGGCCGCGGCCGGTGCCCTGATGCAGGCCAACATCAAGTTCAACGGGGCGTTGGTGCTGCAGGTGCATGGCGACGGGCCGGTCAAGCTGGCGGTGGCCGAGGTCCAGCCCGACCTGGCCTTCCGCGTGACCGCCAAGGTGCATGGCGACGTGGCCGATGGCGCAGGCCTGGAGGCGATGTTGAACGCCCACGGCGGTGGACGCTGCGTGATCACGCTCGACCCCAAGGACAAGTTGCCCGGCCAGCAGCCCTACCAGGGTGTGGTGCCGTTGCATGGCGATCAGCGCGAGCCCTTGCAGCGGCTCAGCGAGGTGCTGGAGCACTACATGCTCCAGTCCGAGCAACTCGACACCAAACTGATTCTGGCCGCGGACGACCAGGTCGCCGCCGGCTTGCTGATTCAGCGCCTGCCAGTGCAAGGCGAAGGCAACCTCGCCGGCGGCGAACGCAACGAAGACGACATCGGCCTGAGCGAGGAATACAACCGCATCGCCATGCTGGCCAGCACGCTCACGGCCGAGGAGTTGCTGACGCTGGACGTTGAGACCCTGCTGCGCCGATTGTTCTGGGAAGAGAACCTGCGCCGCTTCGAGCCCAATGTGGGCGAGTCCGGTCCACGCTTCGCCTGCACCTGCTCGCGCGAGCGCGTGGCCCAGATGCTGCGCGGCTTGGGTCGCGACGAGGTGGACGGCGTGGTCGAGGAGCAAGGCCGCGTTGAGGTGGGTTGCGAGTTCTGCGGCAGCAAATACCACTTCGACGCCGTTGACGTCGGCGAATTGTTCACGCCCGCGGCAGCGCAGGCACCGGGGTCGACGACGCTGAATTGAGCGTCGCGCGGGGTCATCAGGGCACGGCGAGCGGAGCCGGTCGTCCAGGCGGCCTGGCGTTTGGTCGTTCAGGCGTTCGGCGCGTCAGGCCTGTGCACCGCACTCGGCAACCAGTGCCGCTCGCAGTCGGCATCGCCGCAGCGGTCGCACTGCCAACGCCAGCGGGTCGCGGTCGACACCGGCGCGGCGCGGCGCTGCAAGGCCCGCCGAACGCTGGCCATCGCAGCCGCCACCCGGTGCTCGCCCTGGCCTGCGACCACGGCGTGGTCGCAGCCGGCGCGCCGCAGCGCGGACCGCACCAGCGTGTCCACGGGTTCCCTCACGTGCGGGCCATCGCGCTGGTGGCCATCGGGCACCCAGGGCAGGTCCAGCGCGGTGAGCAGGCTCAGGTCGACGCGACCATGGTCGGCCAGGGCCTCGTCGTACAGGCTGGTGTCGCCGAAGACGATGTCGCTGTAGACCGCGGTCATCAGCGCGGTGGTGTCGGCGACGACGATGTCGTGGTCGGTTGCCGCCCGGTCGATGGCCTGGGTTTGCCGCCTTGCGATGTCGCGTTGTTCGTCCACGCGGGGCGTCCGCCGGGTTTCATCGCAGAAGCGGCGCAGGGCTTCGTCGACCCAGGCCACGGCATGGCCTTCGGCGCGCAGCCGTTCGGCCAGCGCCTGGGCCAGGACGGTCTTGCCGGTGCTTTCAGCACCGACAATGCCCACGACAAAAGCCCGTTGGATGGCGCGATGGCTGGGCTCAGGCATCGTTGGTGGCTGGTCCCGCAGGCCGGTCGGCTGCCGACGCGGGCGCGATCAGTCGGGCCCAGGCCCGCCATCCCGCCACCGAGAGCACGGCGAAGAGGCCATACAGCACCACGGTGAGCCACAGCCCTTTCGAGGCGAACAGGCCCACGCTGACCACGTTGACCACCAGCCAGGCGAGCCAGTTTTCAAGGTATTTGCGGCCCAGCAACCATTGACCGATGACGCTGAGCGCGGTCGCAAACGCGTCGCCCCAAGGCACATCACTGCTCGTCGCCGACGACAGCAGCCACGCCAGCGCGGGCCAGGCCAGCGCCAATGCGGCCAGCACCGCCACGCGCGTGCGCGGCGCGAGCCGCCGAACCGTCAAGGGCCCGCCGTTGGCCCCGGTGCCCCGCAGCCATTGCCACCAGCCCCAGAGCGCCATCACGATGAAAAACACCTGCAGCCCGGCCTCACCGAACAGCTTGCTGTCCAGGAACAACAGCCCATACAGCGCTGAGCTGACGATGGCCAAGGGCCAGGCCAGTGGGTTGACGCGCATGTTGCACGCCACCATCCACAGCGCCAGCGCGAAGGCCACGAGCTCCAGCCACGTGGTGGGCGTGCCCGACCAGGTGAAGGCGGGCGCAAACAGTGGCCGAACCGTGGCCAGCAGGTCGCTCATGGGGGTGTCAGCGCTTTGGCGTGGCGACCTGCACCAGGATCTCGTCGGGCTTGAGCATGCCCAGGTCCGAGCGGGCCTTTTCCTCAACCATTTCCAGGCCTTCCTTCAAGTCGCTGACCTCGGCACTGAGCTGCTCGTTGCGCTGCCGGGCCTGGTCGTTCTCGGCCCGTTGTCGGTCGAGTTGCGCCTGAAGCGTCAGCACCTTCGGGATGCCGCCCTTGCCCAGCCACAGCTCGGCGTGCACCAAAGCCAGCAGCACCAGCAGAACGATGGTGACGGCGCGCATCGCGGGTCAGATGGTGGCGGTGGGCTGGGGGCTGGCGTTGGCTGGCGGCGGCGTGGTCTCAGCGCAGGTTGTAGAACGCGCTGCGACCCGGGTAGCTGGCCACATCGCCAAGGTCTTCTTCGATGCGCAGCAACTGGTTGTACTTGGCGATGCGGTCGCTGCGGCTGAGCGAACCGGTCTTGATCTGGCCGGCGTTGGTGCCCACCGCGATGTCGGCGATCGTGCTGTCTTCGGTCTCGCCGGAGCGGTGGCTGATCACGGCCGTGTAGTTGGCGCGCTTGGCCATCTCGATGGCGGCGAAGGTCTCGGTCAGCGTGCCGATCTGGTTGATCTTGATCAGGATCGAGTTGGCGATGCGCTCGTCGATGCCGCGCTTGAGGATCTTGGTGTTGGTGACGAACAGGTCGTCGCCGACCAGCTGCACCTTCTTGGCCAGCCGGTCGGTCAGCGTGCGCCAGCCGTCCCAGTCGCCTTCGTGCATGCCGTCTTCGATGCTGATGATCGGGTACTTGTCGACCCAGGTCGCGAGGATGTCGGTCCACTCGCCGGCGCTGAGCACCAGGCCTTCGCCTTCGAGGTGGTACTTGCCGTCCTTGTAGAACTCGCTGGCGGCGCAATCCAGGCCGATGGCGACTTGTTCGCCGGCGGTGTAGCCGGCTTTGTCGATGGCTTCCAGGATCATCTGGATTGCCGCTTCGTGGCTCGCCACGTTCGGGGCGAAGCCGCCTTCGTCGCCCACCTGCGTGGGCATGCCCTTGTCGTGGATGATCTTCTTGAGGGCGTGGAACACCTCGGCGCCGTAGCGCACCGCTTCGCGGAAGCTCGGGGCGCCCACGGGAATGATCATCAGCTCCTGCAGGTCGAGGTTGTTGTTGGCGTGCGCGCCGCCGTTGATGACGTTCATCATCGGCACCGGCAGCTGCATGCCGCCCGAGCCGCCAAAGTAGCGGTACAGCGGGAGGCCCGATTCCTCGGCGGCGGCGCGTGCCACGGCCATGCTGACGGCGAGGGTAGCGTTGGCGCCCAGGCGGCTCTTGTTTTCGGTGCCGTCCAGGTCGATCAGCGTGCGGTCCAGAAAGGCCTGCTCGCTCGCGTCCAGGCCCAGCACGGCCTCGCTGATTTCGGTGTTGATGTGCTCCACCGCGCGCAGCACGCCCTTGCCGAGGTAACGGGCCTTGTCGCCGTCACGCAGTTCGATGGCCTCGCGCGAGCCGGTGGACGCGCCGCTGGGCACGGCCGCGCGGCCCATCGTGCCGGACTCCAGCAGCACGTCGCATTCAACGGTGGGGTTGCCGCGGCTGTCGAGAATCTCTCGGCCGACGATGTCAACGATGGCACTCATGGGATCTTCCTGTTGAGGGTTCTTCTGGGATGGGGTGGGCGCCGCTCACACGCCTTCGACGACGACCATGCGCATCACCGCAGCGCCCGCGCGGGCGGCACGGGCCAACGTGTACTCGGCCGACGCGTTGAAGGCCTTGGCCTCGGCGACGCTCGCAAATTTCAGCACCACGATGCGGTCCGGTTGCCAGTCGCCTTCAAGCACTTCAACCGCGCCGCCGCGAACGCAGACCTCGGCGCCGTGGGCCTTCATCGCCAACGAAGACAGGGCCTTGTATTGCTCGTACTGGACCGGGTCGGTGACCTTGACGTTGGCGATGATGTAGGCGCTGGGCATCGGAGGGTGGGCTCGCAGGGGACGTTGGCGGCGGTCAGGGCGGGGCGGTGGCTCAGCAGCTGAAGTCGTTTTCCAGCAGCGGCTGGGCCTTGACCACGCGGTCGAGCGCGACCAGTTGTTCGAGCAGCGCGGCCATGTGCTTCAGCGGCACGGCGTTCGGGCCGTCGCTCATGGCGTTCGCCGGGTCGGGGTGGGTTTCCATGAACAGGCCCGCCACGCCGACGGCCACGGCCGCGCGGGACAGCACCGGCACGAACTCGCGCTGCCCGCCGCTGCTGGTGCCCTGGCCGCCCGGCAGCTGCACGCTGTGGGTGGCGTCGAAGACCACCGGCGCGCTGGTCTCGCGCATGATCGCGAGCGAGCGCATGTCGCTGACCAGGTTGTTGTAGCCAAAGCTCGCGCCACGCTCGCAGGCCATGAAGACGTCGTCCGGCAGGCCCTTGTCGCGCGCGGCGGCGCGGGCCTTGTCGATGACGTTCTTCATGTCGTGCGGGGCGAGGAACTGGCCCTTCTTGATGTTCACCGGCTTGCCCGACTGGGCCACGGCGCGGATGAAATCGGTCTGCCGGCACAGGAAGGCCGGCGTCTGCAGCACGTCCACCACCGCGGCCACCGCCGGAATCTCCGCCTCGCTGTGCACGTCGGTCAGGATCGGCACGTTCAGCTCACGACCCACCTTGGCCAGGATCTCCAGCCCGCGCGCCATGCCCGGGCCACGGAACGAAGTGCCGCTGGACCGGTTGGCCTTGTCGTAGCTGCTCTTGAAGATGAAGGGAATGCCCAGTGCCGAGGTGATTTCCTTCAGGCGGCCCGCCACGTCCATCTGCAACTGTTCCGACTCGACCACGCAGGGGCCGGAAATCAGGAAGAAGGGCCGATGCAGGCCCACCTCGAATCCGCAGAGCTTCATGCCGCCGCCTTGGTCTTGCGCGCGGCCTGGTGGGCCAACGCCGCGTGGATGTAGGAGTTGAACAGCGGGTGGCCGTCCCAGGGGGTGGACTTGAACTCCGGGTGGAACTGCACGCCCATGAACCACGGGTGCACGGCGCGCGGCAGCTCGACGATTTCGGTCAGCTTCTCGCGCTGTGTGAGCGCCGAGATCACCAGGCCAGCGTCGGCCAGGCGGTCCAGATAGTTCACATTGGCCTCATAGCGGTGACGGTGCCGCTCGGTCACCACATCGCCGTAGATTTCATGCGCCAGCGTGCCGGGTTTGACGTCCGAGCTTTGGGCGCCCAGGCGCATCGTGCCACCGAGGTCGGAGTGGGCGTCGCGCTTCTGGATCGACCCGTCCGCGTCTTGCCATTCGTCGATCAGCGCGATCACCGGGTGGGGTGAATCGGGTTCGAACTCGGTGCTATTGGCGTCGTTCAGGCCGGCCTTGTGGCGGGCGAATTCGATGGTGGCCACCTGCATGCCCAGGCAGATGCCCAGGTAGGGCAACTTGTGCTCGCGGGCGTACTGGGCGGCCAGCACCTTGCCCTCGACGCCGCGTTTGCCGAAACCGCCCGGCACCAGGATGGCGTCGAAGCGGGCAAGCTGGCCCACGGTGTCCGGCGTCAGGGTTTCGGAGTCGACGTATTCGATGTTGACCTTGGCCGCGTTGTGGATGCCGGCATGGCGCAGCGCCTCGTTCAGCGATTTGTACGAGTCCGACAGGTCGGTGTACTTGCCGCACATGGCGATGGTGACCTCGTGCTCGGGGTGCTCGACGTTGTAGACCAGGTCGTCCCAGCGCTTCAGATTGGCGGGCGGGGTGTGGATCCGCAGCTTGTCGCAGATCAGGCCGTCCAGGCCCTGCTCGTGCAGCATCCGCGGCACCTTGTAGATGGTGTCGGCGTCCCACACCGAGATCACGCCCCATTCGGGCACGTTGGTGAACAGCGAGATCTTTTCGCGCTCCTCGGCCGGCACGGCGCGGTCGGCGCGGCACAACAGCGCGTCCGGCTGGATGCCGATCTCGCGCATTTTTTGCACCGTGTGCTGGGTGGGCTTGGTCTTCAGCTCGCCCGCGGCGGCGATGTAGGGCACGTAGGTCAGGTGCACGAAGGCCGAGTTGTTCTGGCCCATGCGCAGCGCCATCTGGCGGGCCGCTTCAAGGAAGGGCAGGCTCTCGATGTCGCCCACCGTGCCGCCCACCTCGCAGATCGCCACGTCCACTTCGTGGTCGGTGCCCATGCCGGCGCCGCGCTTGATGAATTCCTGGATCTCGTTGGTGACGTGCGGGATGACCTGCACGGTCTTGCCCAGGTAGTCACCGCGGCGCTCCTTCTCGAGGACGCTCTTGTAGATCTGACCGGTCGTGAAATTGTTGCTGCGCTTCATCCGGGTGGTGATGAATCGCTCATAGTGGCCGAGGTCGAGATCGGTCTCGGCGCCGTCTTCGGTCACGAAGACCTCGCCGTGCTGAAAGGGCGACATCGTGCCGGGGTCGACGTTGAGGTAAGGATCCAGCTTGATCAGCGTGACCTTCAGGCCACGGGATTCAAGGAGCGCGGCCAGGGATGCAGCCGCGATGCCCTTGCCCAGCGAGGACACCACACCGCCGGTGACAAAGACTAACTTGGTCATTGCAGGCAGCCTCCATCACGAAGGCCGAGGTGGTAAAGCGCGATTATAGGCGTGGGGGGAGGCCGGGCCCGGCGTGCGCGGGCAGCGCCGCCAGGACATCCAGCCAGCGCAGCACCTCGGCGGCGGTCTCGGCCGGGCGTTCGAAGGGAAACAAGTGGCTGCCCGGCAACCAGCTGACCCGACCCGCGGCCACGCGCGTCGTCACCTTCAGACCAACCTGGCGCACCTCGGTCGACTCGGTGCCCGCCACGAAGGCCAATGGACAGCTCAGCGGCTCGCGTTTCAGCAGGCGACCAATGTGGTTGGCCAGCGCGTCGTAGATGGCGGTTTCGACCTCGCGCCGAAACTTGAGCCGCAGGCCGTCGCTCACCGGCGCGGTGCCCGCGTCGATGTAGTCCCGCAAGACGCCCGGCGCCCAGCGCGCGAAGGCCGGCTTGCGGGCGAAGTGCTGGTAGGCCGCCTCGGCGTCGGGCCAGTGCTCGCGCCGACGCTTCGACACCGCGCCCGGGGAAAAACGTTGGCCCACGCCCGTGGCCTGGGCGAACTGCACGGCGCGCGACAGGACCGGCGGCAGGATCGGTGAGTCCAGCATCACCACGCCGCAGGCCAGCCCGGGCCGGTGCGCCGCCGCCATCAGGCTCAGGAACCCGCCCAATGAGTGCCCGACCAGCCACACCGGCCCCTGGGCGATACGGTCGATGTGGGCCAGCAATTCGTCGCGCAGGTGCGGCCAGTTGGGCGTGACTGGGTAGCGCGGGTCGTGGCCGAACTGCTCGACGGCTTGCACGTCGAAGCCGGCCTGGCGCCACAACGCGAAGTGCTGGCGATAAGTGCCCGCCGGAAAGCCGTTGGCGTGGGAGAAGACAATCGTCGCGCTGCGCTGCGCTGCGGGTGCCGTCCCCATCAGATGACGCGTTCGCCGGGGTGGCCGATCTTGCGCATCGGCTCGAAGCGCCCGGACGGCGTCAGCAGCGGGTGCGCCGTCGACTCGCCATTCCACCGTGGGTCGTCCAGCGACTCGAACACCTGACGCAGCTTCTGACCCCAGCTGTCATGGACCATGC
Organism: Hydrogenophaga intermedia; assembly: GCA_943370175.1. Lineage (GTDB taxonomy): Bacteria > Pseudomonadota > Gammaproteobacteria > Burkholderiales > Burkholderiaceae_C > Ideonella_A > Ideonella_A intermedia_A. Next base: position 142,910 of record CALRPU020000002.1, read on the forward strand.
GGAAGTAGGGGTTGTGCTCGTCGATGCACACGATGCGGTCGGTCTCGAAGCGGTCGGTCTCGTAGACCAGCAGGTCCAGCGGCAAGCCCACCGACAGGTTGGACTTCAGCGTCGAGTCCATCGACACCAGCGCGCATTTGGCCGCCTGGTCCAGCGGGGTGCTCGGCGTGATCATGCGGTCCAGCACCGGCTTGCCGTACTTGGACTCACCGATCTGGAAGAAGCAGGTCTCCCGCGTGGCCTCGATGAAGTTGCCCGCCGAATACACCAGGAACAGGCGCATCGGCTCGCCCTGAATCTGCCCGCCGAAAATCATCGATGCATTGAAGTCGATGCCGGCCGCTTTCAGCGACGGCCCGTCCTGGTCGAAGACCCGGCGCACCGCCGCACCCAGCACGCGCACAGCGTCAAACATGCTCTTGGCGTTCCAGATGGTGATCGGCGGCTCGTCGCCGTTGTCCAGCTTTTCCACCTGCAGGATCTCGCGCACCGACTGGCTGATCGACAGGTTGCCCGCGGACAGCATCACCATGAAGCGGTCCCCCGGCTTCTCGTAGACCATCATCTTGCGGTAGGTGCTGATCTGGTCCAGACCCGCATTGGTGCGCGAGTCGGACAGAAAGACGAGCCCGGCTTGGAGCTTGATGCCGACGCAGTAGGTCATGGGTTTGCCTGTGGAGATTGCAGTGATTTGAGGTGGTACAGGGCCTGCAGCGCGTCGCGCGGGCTCAGGGTGTCGGGGTCGATCTCGGCCAGCGCTTGCGCCAGCGGCGAGGGGGTGTCAAGGGCGGCAGCGGGGAGTTCCGGCGGCGCGGCAAACAGGTCAATCTGCGCTTGAGACTCCCGTTGTTGAGCCTCCAGCGCCTCCAGCGTGGCACGGGCCTGGCGAACCAGCGACGCGGGCATGCCGGCCAGGCGCGCCACCTGCACGCCGTAGCTGCGGCTGGCCGGGCCAGGCTGGATGTCGTGCAGGAACACGATGCGGTCCCCGCTTTCGGCCGCCGACACGTGAACATTCAAGGCGCGCTCATGCCGGGACGGAAACGCAGTGAGCTCGAAGTAATGGGTGGCGAACAGCGTGAAGGCGCGGTTGCGGTCGTGCAGGTGGGCGGCGATGGCGCCGGCCAGCGCCAACCCGTCGAAGGTCGAGGTGCCGCGGCCGATCTCGTCCATCAGCACGAGCGAATGCTCGGTGGCGTGGTTCAGGATGGCCGCGGCCTCGGTCATCTCCAGCATGAAGGTCGATTGCGCGTTGGCCAGATCGTCGGCCGCGCCGATGCGCGTGTGGATGGCGTCCACCGGCCCGAGGCGGCAGGCCTTGGCCGGCACGAACGAGCCCATCGCCGCCATCAGCACGGTGATGGCGACCTGGCGCATGTAGGTGCTCTTGCCGCCCATGTTCGGGCCGGTGATGACCAGCATGCGGCGCTGGCTGTCCAGGCGGCAGTCGTTGGCCATGAAGTTGCCGGCGCCGGTTTCCTGCAGGCGGGCCTCGACCACCGGGTGGCGTCCCGCGGTGATGTCGATGCACGGCTCGCGCACGAACTGGGGCCGGCACCAGCCCAGGCTCGCGGCCCGCTCGGCCAGTGCGCTCAGCGCGTCCAGCGTCGCCAAGGCCCGGGCAAGGCGGCCCAGCGGTCCGAGGTGCTGCTGCAGTTGATCGAGCAATTGCTCGAACAGCCACTTTTCCCGCGCCAGCGCGCGGTCCTGAGCCGACAGGGCCTTGTCCTCGAAAGCCTTCAGTTCGGGCGTGATGTAGCGCTCGGCGTTTTTCAGGGTCTGGCGGCGCTGGTAGTCGGCCGGCACCTTGTCGACCTGGCCCTGAGTGACCTCGATGTAGAAGCCGTGCACGCGGTTGAACTGCACCCTCAGGTTGGCGATGCCAGTGCGCGCGCGCTCGCGGCTTTCGAGGTCCAGCAGGAACGCGTCGCAGTTCTGGCCGATCGCGCGGAGTTCGTCGAGGTCGGCGTCGAAGCCGCTGGCGATGACGCCGCCGTCGCGCACCAGGGCCGCCGGCTCGTCGGCCAACGCGCGCTGCAGCAGCGTGGCCACCTCGGGTGGCGCGCCGAAGGCCTGGCCGACGTCGTCCAGCAGGGCGGGCAGTGGCCCGTCGCGCGGCAGCAGGTCGGCCAGCGCGGGCAGCGCCTGCAGTGTGCTGCGCAGCCCGGCCAGCTCGCGCGGGCGCACCTGCCGCAGGGCCAGCCGCGCCGTGATGCGCTCGACGTCGCTGACGCGCCGCAAGGCCTCGCGCAGCGCATCATGGCCGTGGTCGATGAGGCGGTCGATGGCGTCGTGCCGGTCACTTGCCTGGCGCCGCTCGCGCAGGGGATGGGTGAGCCACTGGCGCAGTGCGCGGCTGCCCATGCCGGTGCGGCAGGTGTCCAGCAGCGAGAAGAGGGTGGGGGCGTCTTCTCCGCGAAGCGTCTGCGTCAGCTCCAAGTTGCGGTGGGTGCTGGGCGGCAAGTCCAGCAAGTCGCTGGCCCGTTCGACGCTGAGCTGCTGGACGTGGGCGAGCGCACGCCCCTGTGTGTGCTCCGCGTAACTCAGCAAGGCCGCGGCGGCCGCATGGGCCGTGCCCAAGTCCTGCGCGTTGAAGCCGGCCAGGCTGGCAACCTGCAGCTGGCTGCACAGTTTGCGCAGGCCCAGGGGGCCGTCGAACTGCCACGCGGGGCGGTGGGTGATGGCGCAGCGCAGCGGCTCCAGCTCGGCCGGCGCCTTGTCGCGGTCCACCAGCAACTCCGCCGGCGCCAGTCGGGCCAGCCAGCCGGCCAGCTCGTGCGCGGCGCACTCGGTCAGGCCGAGCTGGCCACTGGACAAGCCCAGCCAGGCCAGGCCGTGCACCACCTGCCCGCGTTGCCGGGCGGTGGCCAGTGCCACCAGCAGCACATCGCTCTTGTCCGCCATCAGCTCGGTGTCCGTCACCGTGCCGGGCGTCACCACCCGCACCACCTTGCGCTCGACCGGGCCCTTGGCTGTGGCCACGTCGCCCACCTGCTCGCAGATGGCCACCGCCTCGCCCAGCTTGATGAGTCGCGCCAGGTAGGCCTCGACCGAATGCACCGGCACGCCGGCCATCGCCACCGGCTCGCCACCGCTTTGGCCACGCGTGGTCAGCGTGATGTCCAGCAGCTGGTTGGCACGGCGGGCGTCGCCGTGGAACAGCTCGTAGAAATCCCCCATCCGGTAGAACACCAGCGTGTCGGGGAAGTCGGCCTTGATGCGAAGGTACTGCTGCATCATGGGCGTGTGCCCCGAGAGGTCCGGCAGCGTCGCCGCGTTGGCTGGGGTGGGGGTGGTGTTCAAGGGGCGAGGCGGCCGGCGGGGATGGTCATGCGGCGCGCATCCTAGCAAGCGGTGGAACGCTTGCGCCGATGGCGCTTCAGCGCGGCCTCGCGATTGTCCATGTTCGCATGCCGCACGGTGTGCAGGGTTGGCTGCTCCAGCCCGTGGCGCGGGCGTCGAAGTTGAGGGGGTCTTCCGTCCCTCTTTTCGCCAGGACCTCCCCATGAACCAACTCAGCAAGCTCCGGATCGGACACCGCTTGGGCGTCGCCTTTGCCGCGGTCATCGTCATGGCCGCGGTCGTGGTCACGGTGGGCATCACCCGCCTGGCCGAGTCCACCCGCGGCTTGGCCAACATCGGCACTGACATCGTGCCGCGTGTCCAGCGGCTCACCGAGGTGACGGACGACGTCAACCTGATTGCCCGCGAGATGCGCAATGCCCTGATCTACAGAGACGAGTCCCAGGTCAACGCCGCGCTGGAGGCAACCGTTCAGGCCCGCGACCGCACCGCCAAAGCGCTCGGGGACATCGGCCCCAGCCTGACCAGCGCGGAAGGCCGCAAGCGCCTGGCTGCCGTGGCCCAGGCGCGCGCGCTGTACATGCCCGTCCATCAGGAAATGATCGACCAGATCCGCGAGGGCAAGGCCGCCGAAGCCAGCGTGATGCTGGCAGGCCAGTTGCAACCTGCGCAGATGGCCTACCTGAAGGCGGTGACGCAGTTGCGCAACCACCAGGTCGAGGCCGTGGACGAGGCCGTCAACGCCGGCCAGTCGAGCTACCAACGCGCCCGCGCCGTGCTGGTCGCCTTGTTGGCGAGCATGGTGGTGGTGGGCGCGGTGCTGGGCTGGATGATCACCCGCTCCATCACACGGCCCATCGACCTGGCCGTGCGCGTGGCCGAGCGCGTCGCTGCCGGCGACCTGGGTTCGGTGATTCACGCCGACGGGCGCGATGAAACCTCGCGCCTGCTGCAGGCCCTGAAGACGATGAATGACGGCCTCGCCAGCATCGTCCAGACCGTGCGTTGCGCCAGCGATTCGATCGCGACCGGCTCCAGCGAGATCGCCAGCGGCAACGCGGACCTGAGCCACCGCACCGAGCAGCAGGCCAGCGCGCTGGAAGTCACCGCGGCATCGATGGAGGAACTGGGCACCACGGTGCGCCAGAACGCGGACCATGCCCGCCAGGCCAATGAGCTGGCGCTGAACGCCAGCAGCGTCGCGCAGCGCGGCGGCCAGGTGGTGAGCCAGGTGGTGGCGACGATGAAGGGCATCAACGACAGCAGCCGGCGCATCGCCGACATCACGGGGGTCATCGACAGCATCGCCTTCCAGACCAACATCCTGGCCTTGAACGCGGCCGTGGAGGCCGCCCGCGCCGGCGAGCAAGGCCGTGGATTTGCGGTGGTGGCCGCCGAAGTTCGCACCCTGGCGCAGCGCAGCGCCGAGGCGGCCAAGGAGATCAAGGCCCTGATCGGTGCCAGCGTGGACCGGGTGGCCCAGGGCTCGACCCTGGTGGACGAAGCAGGGCACACGATGGACGAAGTGGTGGGCTCGATCCGCCGGGTGACCGAGATCATGGCCGACATCAGCCACGCCAGCAGCGAGCAGAGCGCTGGCGTCACCCAGGTGGGTCAGGCGGTGTCGCAGATGGACCAGACGACGCAACAAAACGCGGCGTTGGTGGAGCAAAGCGCGGCCGCCGCCGAAAGCCTCAAGCACCAGGCGCGCGCGCTGGTGGGCGCCGTGGCAGTGTTCAAACTGGCCGACGACCAGGCGGCTCTCCGGGTGAGCGGTCCGGTGGTGGCGCCGGGCGGGCACGCGGATCAAGGCGACGCTGTGGATCGCGCTGGCGTGCTGACGGCGGTGTGACGCGGCTTTGCAAGTGCCGCCTGAAAGGCGCCGCCGCCGTGCGGCTCAGAACGGGGCGTCGGGTTTGCCCGGGGCGGCAGCGGCGTCGGCCTTGCGGATGCGCACCGCCTTGCGGGCCGGCGGCGCGTCGGCGGCCGGCGCGGGTTCGGACGCGAGGCTGGCTGCCAGGGCCGATTCGGGGGTGACCTTGGGGTCGGCACCGAGCCCCTCCGAGGCGTCGCCCTTGGTGCCATCCTTGAGGACGCGCGTGAACGGTGACAGCACGGGCACCAGCTGACCGTAGATCTTTGGGTTGCCTGCCACGACCTCGCGCTGGTACAGGAAGTCTGCCTCCCCGGTGAAGTTCCCGATCAGGCCGCCGGCCTCGGTGATCATCAGGCTGCCCGCTGCGATGTCCCAGGGGTTGAGGCCTGTTTCAAAGAAGCCGTCGTACCAGCCAGCGGCGACGTAGCAGAGGTCCAGCGCGGCGGCGCCGGGCCGGCGCAGGCCGGCGCACAGGGGCATCACGGCTTCGAACATCGCCATGTAGCGCTTGAAGTTGTCGCCCTTGCGGAAGGGAAAGCCCGTGCCGATCAGCGAGTCGCTCATGCGGGTGCGGCGGGACACGCGGATGCGCTTGTCGTTCAGGAAGGCGCCGCGGCCCTTGGACGCGTAGAACAGGTCGTTGCGGCTCGGGTCGTACACCACCGCCTGCTGGACCTGGCCTTTGAACGACAAGGCGATCGAGACCGCGAACACCGGAAAGCCATGGATGAAGTTGGTCGTTCCGTCCAAGGGGTCGATGATCCACAGGTAGTCGCTGTGCCGCGCGCCATGCTCGCGGCCTGATTCTTCGGCCAGGATCGCGTGGCCCGGGTAGGCCGTGAGCAGCGTGTCGATGATCACTTGCTCGGCCGCCTGGTCCACTTCGGTGACGAAATCGTTGGGGGACTTCGTGCCCACCTTCAGCAAGTCCAAATCCAGGGACGCCCGATTGATCAGCGCCCCCGCCGCGCGTGCCGCCTTGATGGCGATGTTGAGCATGGGATGGAGCGCTTGCGACATGGGAGCAACCTGCAAAGGGGAATGGCTTGGAAAACGGGCTTGGCGGGGGAAAAGAGCGTCAGTGCCGGCCCGCGGGCGATGCCTCGGGCGGGTGGGTCACTGCAGATAATCCAGGCATTTTATCGCCCACGCGCAGTCTCGGGCCCCGCCCGCCGTCCGCAGGCCCGTCGGCCGCGCCGCCACCTCTTGCAAAGGCCTCCCTTGAGCACCCGTTTCATCCTCGTCAACACCAGCCACCCCGGCAACGTGGGGGCCACCGCCCGCGCCATGAAGGTGATGGGTTTCGACGACCTGGTGCTGGTCGCGCCGCGCGATGCGGCCGTGCTGCGCGACCCCCAAGCCCAGGCCCTGGCCAGCGGCGCAGGCGACGTGCTGGCGCGGGCCCGCGTGGTCGAGCGCTTCGACGATGCCCTGGATGGCATCACGCACCTGTGTGCCACGGTGATGACCCCCCGCGACTTCGGCCCGCCGGTGCACGCGCCCCGCGACCACCTGCCGACCTTGGTCGGCCGCGGGCACCACGTGGCCTTCGTCTTCGGTTCGGAGCGCTATGGCCTGGGCAACGACGAGGTCTACCAATGCCACGCCGCGCTCAGCATTCCGACGCCCGCAGGCTACGGTTCGCTGAATCTCTCTCAGGCGGTGCAATTGATCGCCTACGACTGGCGTTGCGCACTCGGGGCCTTCGACGTCACCGCGCGCACCCCGCGGCCCGCGTTGGCGGATGCCACCGCAGTGCGCGGGCTGATGGACCATTGGCGCGAGGTGCTGGTTCAGGTCGGGTTTCTCGACCCGGCGGTGCCGCGCAAGCTGATGCCGCGCCTCACGCGGCTGGTCAACCGGGCCGGGCTGCGCACCGAGGAGGTTCACATCCTGCGCGGCATCGCCCGGGCCGTGGCCAAGGCGGCCACGCGGCCCTGACCCAGGGCACTGGCGGGCTGCCCCGCGGGGGCCTTGCGGCCCCATGCAGGCCGCCGCAAGGACGCATACACTGGCCGCCCGCAGCGCAACGGGGCGGGAACCCACCCGCCAAACGCCATGTTCGAACGCCTGAAAGAAGACATCGCCTGCATCCTCGAGCGCGACCCCGCGGCCCGCTCGACCTGGGAGGTGGTGACCTGTTATCCGGGCTTCCATGCGATCGTGCTGCACCGCTGGGCTCACCGCTTCTGGCGCATGGAGTGGCGCTGGCTGGGCCGCTTCACCTCTCAGGTGGCGCGGTTCCTGACTGGCATCGAGATCCACCCGGGCGCGACCATCGGGCGCCGCGTGTTCATCGACCACGGCATGGGCGTGGTCATCGGCGAGACGGCCGAGGTCGGCGACGAGTGCACGATCTACCAGGGCGTGACCCTCGGCGGCACCTCGCTGGCGCGCGGTGCCAAACGCCACCCCACGCTGGGCAAGGGCGTCATCGTTGGGGCCAATTCGCAAGTGCTGGGCGGCTTCACGGTCGGCGACGGCGCGCGCATCGGCTCGAGCGCGGTGGTGGTCAAGCCGGTGCCGGCTGGCGCGACCGCGGTGGGCAACCCGGCGCGCATCCTGCAAGCCGACGCCGAAGCCGCGCGCGAGGCGGCCGCAGCGCGCATGGGCTTTTCAGCCTATGGCGTGACCCAGGGCGACGACCCGGTCGCGCAGGCCATGAAGGGCCTCATCGACCACGCCGCCGGGCATGAGCACCAGATCGCCATGCTGTGGCAGGCCATTGAGAAGTTGTCCACCCGCTCGCGCGAGCTGCCGGGCCAGGACTGCGTGCCCGCCGACGCCCGCACCACCGAGTGTTTCGACGCCGACCGGCTGAACCGCCTCGTCAAGTGAGGCGCCGTGCCTGAGGCCGCGCCTCAGCGGACGGGCCGCACGGCGGACTTGGGCCGAAAGGCCTTGCACACCGTGTCGTCGGTTTCCAGGTAGGGCCCGCCGATGAGGTCGATGCAGTACGGCACGGCCGCAAAAATGCCGTGCACCGGCGGCGTCGCCGTCGGCAGCCCTTGCAAAGTCTCCGCGATGGACTTGGGCTGACCTGGCAGGTTGATGATCAGTGCGCGGCCGCGAATCACCGCCACCTGCCGCGACAGGATCGCGGTCGGCACGAAGTTCAGGCTGATCGCGCGCATTTGCTCGCCAAAGCCGGGCATCACTTTGTCCGCGACCGCCAGCGTGGCTTCGGGCGTCACGTCGCGCGGGGCGGGGCCGGTGCCGCCCGTGGTCAGCACGAGATCGCAGGCCGATTGGTCGACCAAGGCGATCAAGGTGTCGCTGATGCCTTGCTGCTCGTCCGGGATCAGCCGCGTCACCCATTCCACCGGGTTGCGGAGTGCGCGGCCCAGCCAGTCTTGCAAAGCCGGGATGCCTTTGTCCTCGTAGACGCCCGACGAGGCGCGGTCGCTGATCGACACCACGCCGATGCGCACGGGGTCGACCGTGTGCGCTGGGGTGGTGAAAGAGGTGGTCGAAGGCTTGGCGTCACTCATGAGCGTCACTCGTCAAGGTCGGCGTCGTCATGGTCGGTGGGGTCGGAGGCGGGTTCGCTCTGCGCCAGTTGGGCGCGGATGAACTTGAACAGGTCGCGGAAGGCGCGCCCACTGCGCTGCTCGGGCGCGGCGGCCGCGTCCTTGCGCGCGGCGCGCACCAGGCTGCGCAGCTGTTGCAGGTCGCTGGCCGGATGTTCGCGGACCCAGCGGGCCAGGGCCTCGTCGTCGGCGACCAGCACGGCACGCCAGTGTTCGGCTTCGTGCAGCTGCAGCGAGTCGCGCGCGCGGCCCAGCTGCTGGGCGGCCACGGCTTCGCGCAGTGGCTCGGGGTCGGTGCGGCGCATCAGCTTGCCGATGTACTGCATCTGACGGCGGCGCCCTTCGTGCGAGCGGGTGCGGCGGTATTCGAGGATGGCGTCGCGCAGCGACTCGGGCATGGCCAGCACCGACAGCCGCGAATCCGGCATCTCGACCAGCGCCTGACCCAGTGCCTGCAGGTCGTGTGACGCCTTCTTGCGCTGTGTCTTGCTGGGGCGCTCGCCAAACGCCAGTTCGGCGTCGCTGTCCCCGTCGGTGTCGTGGCTGGGGTCGGGTCCGTCGCCCGCATCGTCCCCGGACAACATCGGATCAAGTTCGGAGGCGTCCGGGGCGTGGCGCGCGGATCGGGGCATGGTCGGTGAGGTCGGCGCCGCGGGGCAGGCTTGCCCGTGGGGCGGTGCGCGGTGGCAAGTGGGCTGGGTATCATAGCTTTGACCCTGACCAACCGCGTCAGGCACCCCTCACCGACCCCGTGTTCATGACCCGCACCACTACCGTTTCGTCCAAGGCGACTGTCAAGCCCGCCTCCGCACCGCGTTCATCGGCCAGGAACCACCCCGCCCGGGCGGGGTCGGGCTTTGCCTACACCCGCGACCAGTTTCGCGAGTTGGTGGACGATGCGCTGACGCTGGCGCGCAAGCTGGGCGCGAGCGACGCCGCCGCCGAGGTGTCCGAAGGCGTGGGCTTGTCGGTGTCGGTCCGCAAGGGCGACCTGGAGCAGGTCGAGCGCAACCGCGACAAGTCGCTCGGCATCTCGGTCTACCTGGGCCAGCGCCGCGGCAACGCCAGCACCTCCGACTTTTCGAAGGCGGCCCTGGCGCAAACCGTCCGCGCGGCCTATGACATCGCCCGCTTCACGGCCGAAGACCCGGCCGCGGGTTTGCCGGACGAGGCCGATCTGGCCCGCGGCGCCGACGTCGAGCGTGACCTGGACCTGTTCCACCCCTGGGCCATCGACGCCGCCGGTGCCGCCGAGATCGCGCGCCGTTGCGAGGCTGCGGCGCTGGGCACCGACCCGCGCATCACCAATTCCGAAGGCGCGGGCGTCTCGGCCCAGCAATCGCACTTCGTGGCGGGCAACAGCCGCGGCTTTCGGGGCGGCTATGCCAGCTCACGCCACTCGCTCGGGGTCGCGCCCATCGCCTCGCTGCCCGGCAAGCGCGGTGACGACATGCAGCGCGACGCCTGGTACACCTCGATGCGCTGCGCGGCCGACATGGCCGCGCCCGAGGCCGTGGGCCGCTACGCCGCCGAGCGCGCGCTGGCGCGCCTGAAGTCGCGCAAGATCAAGACCTGCGAAGTGCCGGTGCTGTTCGAGTCCAGCCTGGCGTCCGGGCTGCTGGGCGCTTACGTGCACGCCACCAGTGGCGGCGCGCTGTACCGCAAGAGCACCTTCTTGCTCGATTCGCTGGGCACCCAGGTGCTGCCCGAGCACATCGACATCCTCGAAGACCCGCACGAGCTGCGTGGCAAGGGCAGCGCGCCCTTCGACGACGAGGGCGTGGTGACCCGCCGACGCTCGGTGGTCGAGGCGGGGGTGGTGCAGGGCTACTTCCTGTCCAGCTACTCGGCGCGCAAGCTCGGCATGAAGACCACCGGCCACGCCGGCGGCTCCCAAAACCTCACGTTGCGCAGCCGGCTCACCGCCCCGGGCGACGACTTGAACGAGATGCTGCGCAAGCTGGACCGCGGCCTGTTCGTCGTCGAGCTGATGGGGCAGGGCGTCAACTACGTGACCGGCGACTACTCGCGCGGGGCCGCAGGCTTCTGGGTCGAGAAGGGCCGCATCAAGCACCCGGTGCACGAGGTGACCATTGCCGGCAACCTGAAGCAGATGCTGCGCAGCATCCAGGCCGTCGGCGCCGACGCCTACACCAGCGGGTCCAAGTCCATTGGCTCGGTGCTGCTGGCACCGATGAAGGTCGCGGGCAGCTGACCGCCTTCGCTGAATCGCGCCCGGGCAAACGGGAAAACCCGCAAGGGCCCCGTGGGGCCGGCTTCTAGAATTCCGGACACATTTTCCCAAGGAGGCTCCATGGAGCGTCGCTCATTCGTTCGCACTGCCGGCCTCGCCGGTGTCCTGGCCGCTGGTGCGGCCCCGGCCATTGTTCATGCGCAGGCCACCATTCGTTGGCGCCTCGCCTCCAGCTTCCCGAAGTCGCTCGACACGATCTTCGGCGCGGCCGAAGTGTTCTCCAAGCTCATGAGCGAGATGAGCGGCGGCAAGTTCCAGATCTCCGTGCACGCGGGTGGCGAACTGATGCCCGCCTTCGGCGTTGTCGATGGCGTGCAGAACGGCACCGTGGAAATGGCCCACACCGCGCCGTACTATTTCTTCGGCAAGGACCCGACTTTTGCGTTGGGCTGTGCGATTCCTTTCGGCTTGAACTCGCGCCAGATGAGCGCGTGGATGTACGAAGGCAACGGCCTGAAGCTGATGCGCGACTTCTACCGCGCCTACAACATCATCAGCTTCCCTGGCGGCAACACCGGAGCCCAGATGGGCGGCTGGTTCCGCAAGGAAGTGAAGTCGCTGGCCGATGTGAAAGGCCTGAAGTTCCGGATTGGCGGCTTCGGCGGCAAGGTCATCGAGCGCATTGGCGGCGTGCCGCAGAACATCCCCGGCGGCGAGATCTACCAGGCGCTCGAGAAGGGCACCATCGACGCTGCGGAATGGGTGGGCCCCTACGACGATCTGAAGCTGGGCTTCAACAAAGTGGCGCCGAACTATGCCTACCCTGGCTGGTGGGAAGGCGGCCCGCAGCTGGACTTCTACATCAACACCAAGAGCTACGACGGCTTGTCCAATGAGTACAAGCACATGATCGAGGCCGCCGCGTCGCACGCGCACGTTGAAATGCAGGCACGCTATGACGCCCGCAACCCCGCTGCGCTGAAGACGCTGGTGGGCCAAGGCACGAAGCTGTTCCGCTTCCCGAAGGACATGATGGAAGGCGCCTTCAAGGAAGCCATGGCCCTGTACAGCGAACTCAGCGCCAGCAACCCGGCCTGGAAGAAGGTGTATGAGGACTACGCCAACTTCCGCCGCGATTCGAACCTGTGGTTCCGTTTCACGGAGGCCGGTTTCGACGACTTCATGCAGGCGCAGAAGCTCTGACCTTCCGTCGCTCCGCCCATGAAAAAGCCCCGCATTGCGGGGCTTTTTTTTGTGACCGTTTGCCGGGCCTGCGTTGCGGCCGCCGGGTGATGGGTCGCAGGCGGCCATGGCGGCCGCCCGCCCACCGATCAAGGCTTGGATGCGGCCTTCTGCTGGTCCTGCTTCAGGGACTCGAGCATGGCCTTCATGGGGTCTTCCTTTTCGTTCGAGGAGGACGTGGCCGGCGCGCTGCCAGCGTCGCCCGGCGCCGACGCGCCACCACCGGCCGGTGTGCCGAAGCCGGACATGTCGGGCGTGGCGTACGGGTTGCCCTGGCTGCGGCCCGAGTCCAGTTCCCGCAGGGCCTTGTCGGCATCGATGGTGGGTTCGTTGCCCGGCTTGTTGTGGGAGACGATGCCGGGGAAGGTGATGATCAACGCGACCATGATGATCTGGATCACCACGAACGGAATGGCGCCCCGGTAGATCTGCCCCGTGGTCACGCGGTCGATTCGCGAGCCGGTCAGCTTGTCGATGTAGTCGGAGATCGGTGCCACGCTGCGCAGGTAGAACAGCGCGAAGCCGAACGGCGGGTGCATGAACGAGGTCTGCATGTTCACCGCGAGAAGCACGCCGAACCACACCAAGTCGATGCCCAGCTTGTCTGCCACCGGCGCCAGCAGCGGCACGACGATGAACGACAGCTCAAAGAAGTCGAGGAAGAACGCCAGCACGAAGATCAGGATGTTCACCACGATCAGGAAGCCGAGCTGCCCACCCGGCAGGCTGGTCAGCAGGTGCTCGACCCATTTCGGCCCGTCCACGCCCTGGAACGACAGGCTGAACACCGTGGAGCCCACCAGGATGAACAGCACGAAGCACGACAGCTTCATCGTCGAGTCCATGGCCTGGCGCATCAGCTTCATGTCGATGCGTCGACGGGCAAGGGCCATCACCAGCGCGCCCACGGCGCCCATGGCGCCGCCTTCCGTTGGCGTTGCGACGCCCAGGAAGATCGTGCCCAGCACCAGGAAGATCAGCGCCAGTGGCGGGATCAGCACAAAGGTCACGCGCTCGGCCATGCGCGACAGCAGCTTGAGGCCGCCCACCTTGTTCACCACCGCCAGCACAAAGGCCACCCCCACGCCGACGCACATCGACACCACGATCAGCTCGTCGGTCGGCGTCGCCGCCGGGCGGGTGCGCGCGAAGGCCACGGCGCAGCCGACGGACAGCAGCGTCAGCGCCACCAGCGACGGCAGGCCCGAGTCGCCGTTGTCTTCGCGGATGGTGCGCGCCTCGCTGGGCAGTGCGGGCACCCAGGCCGGCTTGATCATGCTGAGCATGAAGATGTAGCCGACATACAGGCCGGTCAGCACGAAGCCAGGGATGAAGGCGCCCTTGTAGAGGTCGCCCACCGGCTTGCCCAGTTGGTCGGCCATGATGATCAGCACCAGCGACGGCGGGATGATTTGCGCCAGCGTGCCGGACGCGGCAATCACGCCCGACGCCACGCGGCGGTCGTAGCCGTATCGCAACATGATCGGCAGCGAGATCAAGCCCATCGAGATGACCGACGCGGCCACCACGCCGGTGGTGGCGGCGAGCATTGCGCCCACGAAGATCACCGCGTAGGCAAGGCCACCGCGGATCGGGCCGAACAGTTGGCCGATGGTGTCCAGCAGGTCTTCGGCCATGCCGGAGCGCTCGAGGATCAGGCCCATGAAGGTGAAGAACGGGATCGCCAGCAGCGTGTCGTTCTGCATGATGCCGAAGATCCGCAGCGGCAGCGCCTGCATCAGCGAGGCGGGCAGCAGCCCCATCTCAATGCCCACGAACCCGAAGAACAGGCCGCATGCGGCCAGCGAGAAAGCGACCGAGTAGCCGAACAGCAAGAACACGATCAGGCTGCCGAACATGATCGGCGCCATGTTGGTTCCGATGAACTCCATCATGGCTTGGCCTCCGGGGTGGCTTTCATGGCAGCGGCGGCTGCCGCCTCGCGCGCGGCAACTTCCTTTTGGAGGAGGAACTCGGCCAGTTCCTCCTCAGCGGTCTTGCCCTGTGGTTTCAGGGTGGGATCGGGGATCAAGCCTTTCAGGAACGCGAATCGCTTGATCAACTCCGACAGGGCCTGCAAGCCCAGCAGCAGCATGCCCAGCGGCAGCAGCGCAAACACCGGCCAGCGGATCAGGCCACCGGCATTGGACGACATCTCGCCGCTTTGGTAGGCCTTGATCACCAAGGGCACCGACAAGTCGATGACGACGATCACGAAGGGCAGCAGAAACGCACACAGGCCGATGATGTCGATCCAGATTTGCGTTCGTTTGGAGAAGCGGCCGGAAATCACATCAATGCGCACGTGCTCCTGGCGCATCAGCGTGTAGCCCGCCGCCAGCAGGAAGACCGCGGCGAACAGGTACCACTGGATTTCGAGGTAAGCGTTTGAGCTGATGTTGAAGGCCTTGCGCATGCTGGCGTTGCCAGCGCTGATCAGCACCGCGGCCAACACGAGCCAGGCCACGGCTCGGCCGATGCGCTCACTCAACCGGTCGATGACTCGGGACAGGGATAACAAGGAGGTCACAGGGACTCCAGACAGGTGGTCGGCCAATCGATCAACACCGCGCCCGCGCGCACCGCCGCGGGCATGGTGTCCTGGAAGCGAGGGCTGGGCCCTCCCCGCGGCTCAGGCGCCGGTGGCCGCGTGGAACAGGCGCGTGGACCGGGCACCGCTGCGGCAAAACGCGAGGATGGGCGTTGGCAGGCTGTTCAACAAGTCGGCAAAACGCGCAATCTCTTCCGGGCTTTGGTAGCCGGGCTCGACGGGCAGGTGTTCATAGCGCAGGCCGGCGGCGGTGGCCGCGGCCTGCATCTCCGCGGTCGTGGGCTGGTCCGGGCCGCCCTCGTGGTCGGGGCGGTTGTTGATCACGCTTTTGAACCCCGCCTGGGCGGCCCAGGCCATCGCGGAGGGGCTCAATTGGGCCGAGACACACAGGTTGGGGCTCAGCGGCTGAACGGTCGGTTCGGTCATGGCGGACGACGGCGAAGTGGAAAGGTGAAAAACCGTGGGGGTGGCGCGGGCTCAGCCGGTCAGGGCTTGCTTGACGGCCGACGACACGAGTGCCATGTCGGCCTTGCCGGCCAGCAGGGGCTTGGCCGCGGCCATCACCCGGCCCATGTCGCCCGGGCCCTTGGCGCCGAGGTCGGCGACAAGCTTGGCGACCTCGGCGGCCACGGCCGTGGCGTCCAGGCGTTGCGGCAGGTAGGCCTCCAGCACCGCCAACTCGGCGCTTTCCTTGTCGGCCAAATCGGACCGGCCGCCGGCCGTGAACTGGGCGATCGAGTCTTTTCGCTGTTTCACCAGCTTGTCGATGATGGCGATGACGGCCGCGTCGTCCAGCACGACACGTTCGTCGACTTCCTTCTGCTTGCACGCGGCCAGCAGCCCGCGGATGGTGAGCAGGCGCGCAGCGTCCTTGGCCCGCATCGCGGTCTTCATGTCGTCGGTGATCTGGTCCTTGAGGCTCATCGCAGGGTCTTCGAGGGCTGGGGCACCACGCTGGTGCACGGTGCCGTGGGTGCCGGTCAAGGCACAGAAACGACGAAGCCCGCGAACAGCGGGCTTCAGGTCAGAGGGCCGGGACCCCGGTGGTGGGAACCCTGGCCGCCGTGCTCAGTACAGCTTCTTCGGAAGCTGCATGCTGCGAACGCGCTTGAAGTGGCGCTTCACAGCGGCCGCCTTCTTGCGCTTGCGCTCGGCGGTGGGCTTCTCGTAAAACTCACGGGCACGAAGATCGGTCAGCAAGCCGAGTTTTTCGATGGTGCGCTTGAAGCGGCGCAGTGCCACGTCGAACGGCTCGTTTTCTTTGACGCGAATCGTAGTCATGTAACGGTTGGGTCCTGATGAGGTGCGCTCGGTGTCGGCCGGCGAGGGCCTTGCAAGGTGCGGATGGGACGAAAGGGTCCGGAATCTCGTCCCGGCAACTTGGGCCCTGCAACACACTGTGTGTTTGCGCAGGCCGATCGCGGCGCGGGTTGCCAGCAAAGACCATGATTATAGCCTGTGTTTCATGCCCTGGCAATTCAAGCGGTGTCAAGAGGGTGGCGCGTCCACCACGGCGTGGGCGCAGGCGGCGGCGCTGGCCCAGGCCCATTGGAAGTTGTAGCCGCCGAGCCAGCCGGTCACGTCGACGACCTCGCCGATGAAATGCAGGCCGGGTTGGAGGCGGCTTTCCATCGTGGTCGAGCTCAGCTCGCGGGTGTCGACCCCGCCGGCCGTCACTTCCGCCTTGCGGTAGCCCTCGGTGCCGTCCGGCTGCACGCGCCATTGCTGCAGTGATTCAGCGAGCTGCAGCAGGTCGCGGTCGCGGCAATCGGCCACGGCCCGTGTGGCCAACGGTGACTGGGCGACCATCCAGGTGTCGGCCAGCCGGCGGGGCAAGTGTTCTGCCAGTTCGTTGCCCACCTGTCGCTTGGAGCTGGCCTTGGCGGCCAGCAGGCGATCGCCCAGCTTGACGCCGGGCATCAAGTCGAGCAGCAGCGGTTCGCCGGGCTGCCAGTAACTGGAAATCTGCAGCACCGCGGGGCCGCTCAGGCCGCGGTGGGTGAACAGCAGGTCTTCAAGGAAGTCGCCTTTGGCCTTGTTCCGGACCGTGCCGGTGGCCGCACCGCCGCCCGTGCGCACGCGCGCCGGCATCGACAGACCGGCCAGCGCAACAAACGGGGCCCATTCGGTCGCGCTGAAGGTCAGCGGCACCAGCGCCGGGCGCAGCGCGGTGATGCGGTGGCCAAACTGCCGTGCCAGACGGTGACCGAAGTCGCTGGCGCCGATTTTCGGGATCGACAGACCACCGGTGGCCACCACCACGCGGACGGCCCGCACGGGGCCGGCGCTGGTGTCCAGTTCATAGCCACTCGTCCCGTGCCGCACCGCCTGCACGCTGCAGCCGTGGCGACGGGTGACGCGACCCGCCTCGCATTCGCGCAGCAGCATCGCGATGATGTCCTCGCTGCTGTCGTCGCAGAACAGCTGGCCTTTGTGCTTTTCGTGGAAGGCGATGCGGTGTCGTTGGACCAGCGCGATGAAGTCCTGTGGCGTGTAGCGGGCCAGCGCCGAGCGGCAGAAGGCCGGGTTGTCGGACAGGAACTGGGCGTGTGTCGTGTCCCGGTTGGTGAAGTTGCAGCGCCCGCCGCCGGAGATGCGGATTTTCTCGGCCACGCGCTCGGCGTGGTCGATGACCAGCACCCGGGCGCTCCGTTGCCCCGCGATGCCCGCACAGTGCAGGCCGGCGGCCCCGCCGCCGATCACAACCACATCGAATGAACCCATCGCCCCGATCATAGGGGTCGAGGTCAGGCGCCCGCGTGGGGCGCCCGGACAGGGCTCAGGGCTGGTACTTCCAGCTGCCCTTTTCGATCTTCACCATCACCCGGGCGCGCTGGTCCAGGCCGAGGTGGTCGGTGGGCGTCATCGCGAAGATGCCGTGCGCGCCGGGCAGGTCGCGCACGTTTTCCAGCGCGTCGCGCAGCGCGGCGCGGAAGGCTGGCGTGCCCGGCTGTGCCTTCTTCAGTGCGGCGGGGATGGCCGCGGCCATCAGCAGGCCGGCGTCCCAGGCGTGGGCGCCAAAGGTCGACACCGAGCCCTTGCCATGCGCGGCCTCGTAGGTGGCGACGTAGGCCAGCGCCGACTTCTTCACGGGGTGGCCGGCGGGCAACTGGTCGGCCACGAGCACCGGGCCGCTGGGCAGGAAGGTGCCTTCCAGGTCGGCACCGCCCACGCGCAGGAAGTCGCTGTTGGCAACGCCGTGGGTCTGGTAGTACTTGCCGGCGTAGCCCCGCTCCTTCAGCGTTTTCTGCGGCAGCGCGGCTGGCGTGCCTGACCCACCAATCAGCACGGCGTCCGGCTTGGCGGCGATCACCTTGAGCACCTGCCCGGTGACGGCCGTGTCGGAGCGCGCGTAGCGTTCGTTGGCGACGATCTGGATGCCCTTGACTGCAGCAATCTTGGCGAACTCCTGGTACCAACCTTCACCGTAGGCGTCGGCAAAGCCGATGTAGCCGGCCGTCTTGACGCCGGTGTTGGCCATGTGCGTGACGATGGCGAGCGCCATCATGATGTCGTTCTGCGGGGTCTTGAAGACCCAGCGCTTCTTGGCGTCCATGGGCTCGACGATGCGCGCCGAGGCGGCCATGGAGATCATCGGCACCTGCGCTTCCGCCACCACGTCGATCATGGCCAGGGAGTTCGGCGTGGTCGTCGAGCCGATGACGATGTCGACCTTGTCCTCGGTGATCAGTTTGCGGGTGTTGCTGACCGCCTTGGTGGTGTCGGAAGCGTCGTCCAGCACGATGTAGTTGATCTTCTGGCCGGCGATGGTGGTGGGCATCAGCGCGAAGGTGTTCTTCTCGGGGATGCCCAGCGAGGCGGCCGGGCCGGTGGCCGAGACGGTCACGCCGACGTTGATGTCGGCCAGCGCGTTGCCGGCGCTCAACAGGGCCAGGGCACTGGCGGCGGCCAGCGTCTTCAGGTGCTTCAAGGGGTTCACGCGTCAGTCTCCGTGGGGTCGGTCAAGGGGGTGGAACAGGGCAGGGCGCTCGGAAGACGCCTGCATCGGGGCCTCGTTCGGGCCCTCGGTGGGAACAATGATCGGTGGCGCGGTGCGGCTTGCCCGCCCGGGTTTTCCATCAGCCAGCGCGCGCAAGCCGCCGATGAACACGTCGGCCACCAGCACGGCCATGTCGTGCGAGTCGAGCGGTCCGCCGGGGCGCAACCAGGTGAACATCCAGTTCATCATGCCGAAGAGCAGCATGGTCAGCGGCTTGACCAAGGTCGACGCCGCGCCGAGGTCGGGCCGGGCCTCGGCGATGGTGCGGGCGAACGCCGCCACCACGCGGCGCTCCTTCAGCAGCACGCGTTCGCGGTCGTCGTCGACCAGGAACTTCACGTCCTGCGTCAACACGCCGTGGTCGTGGCGGGCGTTGGCGTAGTCGGCCACGAAGCTCAGGATCAGCTCGCGCAGGCGCGCCTCGGCGCTTTGGCCCGCGGTGCGGCGCTCGACGGCGTCCACCAGCGCTTCGAGCCGGCTCACGTGGCCGTCGGTGATCTCCAGCAGCAGCTGGTACTTGTCGCTGACGTAGTGGTAGAGCAACGGCTTGGAAACGCGGCACTCGCGGGCCAGGTCGCTCATAGAGGTGCCGGGGTAGCCCACCTGCGCAAACAGGCGCGCCGCGGTGCGCACGATGGCCTCGCGGTTGGGGGCGTAGTCGGCGGACCGGGGTCGGGCCATCGGCGGGTCGGGGCCGTTCAGCGCTCGTCCAGCGAGATGCGCACGCGCGGCGTCACCGCGTGCGCCTGGCAGCACAGCACGAAGCCCTGGTCGACCTCATCGGCCGTCAGCGCGTAGTTGCGGTCCATGCGCACCTGGCCTTCCAGCACCTTGCCGCGGCAGGTGGAGCACACGCCGCCCTTGCAGGCGTAGGGCAGGTCCAGGCCCTGGCGCAAGCCGGCGTCGAGGATGGAGGCGTCATCGCGGCGCACTTCGATCTCGCGCTCGGTGCCGTCGATCAGCAGGCCGACGCGGGCGAGGTCGGTGTCCTGGGCGGCATGCGGTGTGGCCACGCCAGCGCCCGCTGCACCGAAGTCGCCGAAGCGCTCCACGTGCACCCGTGACGCAGGCAGCCCGGCCATGTTCAGCGCGGCGGTTGCGCCGTCGATCAGGCCCACCGGCCCGCAGACCCAGGCCTCGTCGATGCTGGCCACCGGCACCAGCGTGTGCAGGAACTCGGTGACGCGCGCTTCGTCAAGCCGGCCGTGGAACAGCGGCACCTCCTGCGCCTCGCGCGAGAACACATGGTGCAGCGCGAGTCGCCCCAGATGGCGGTTTTTCAACGCGGCCAGTTCCTCGCGGAACATCGTGCTGCCCAGGCTGCGGTTGGCGTAGATCAGCGTGGCGCGGCTCAGCGGCTCCTCGGCCAGCAGCGTGGCGATGATCGACAGCATCGGCGTGATGCCGCTGCCGCCGGCGATGCACAGCACATGGCGGCGCGTTTGCGGCTCCGGGCTGAAGGCGAAGTGGCCGTCGGGCGGCATGACCTGCAGCGTCTGGCCCGGCGCCAGCGTGCGGGCCGCCCAGCCCGAAAACCGTCCGCCGGGCAGTTGCCGGATGCCCACGCGCAGCAGGTCTGCGCCGGGCGGGCTGCACAGCGAGTAGGTGCGGCGCACGTCCTCGCCGTCGACCTCGGCGCGCAGCGTCAGGTACTGCCCGGCCTTGAAGCGGAACTGCGCGCGCGCGGCCTCGTCCAGCGTGTCCAGGCCCAGCCCGACCACCAGGGCCTCGGCGTCGCGTTCGACGCTGCGCACCGGCAGCGCATGAAAGTGGATGCTCATGGCGTTCAGATCGGCTTGAAGTGCTCAAAGGGCTCGCGGCAGGCGAGGCAGCGGTACAACGCCTTGCAGGCCGTGGCACCAAAGGCCGACAGGCGCTCGACCTGCGCGCTGGCGCAGCGCGGACAGGCCACGCCGCGGGGCTGAAAGAACATCGGGCGCGCGGCCGAGTCGCCCGCATCGCCCGTGGCGTCGCGTGGCCCGGGCGGGGCAATGCCATAGGCGCGCAGCTTCTCGCGGGCCGTGGCGCCGATCCAGTCGGTGGTCCAGGCGGGGGTCCAGCGGGTGTCGATGTGCACGGCCGTGGCGCCCGCCGCCCGCAGGGCAGCGCGCACGCTGTCGGCGATGACCTCGGTGGCCGGGCAGCCGCTGTAGGTGGGGGTCAGCATCACGCTCACCGCACCGTCGCCGGCCACTGTGACTTCGCGCACGATGCCCAGTTCGACCACCGACAGCACCGGCACCTCGGGGTCGAGCACGGTGTCCAGCACGGCCCAGGCGGCCGCGGCGTCGGGCAGCGGAGCGCCGGCGGCGGGCAGGGCGGGGCCGTCATCGGGCGGGCCGAGCGCGGTGGCGTTGGCTGAGCTGGGCACCGTGGGGTTCACCACACCGCCCCGGGGAAGGCGCGCGGCAGCGCCTGCATCTCGGCCAGCAGGCGGCCCAGGTGTTCGCTGTGGCGGCCGTGGCGGCCGTGGCTCAGGAATGGCGTGTCGGGCGGCTGCTGCAGCGTGGCCTCGCGCAGCACCGGGTCGACCGCGTCCAGCCAGGCGCCGCGCAGGGCAGCCGGCTCGGGACCGAAGCCGCAGGCCGCGGCAGCGCGGTCCAGGTCGTCGTCAGCGAACAACTCGGCGGTGTAGGGCCAAAGCGCGTCCAGCGCCGCCTGCGCCTTCTGGTGCGACAGCGCGGTGCCGTCGCCCAGGCGCACCACCCAGCCGGCGCTGTGCTCGGCGTGGTAGCGGCATTCCTTCAGCGCCTTGGCGGCGATGCCGGCCAGCGTCGCGTTCGTCGACGTTGTCAGGCCGCGCCAGACCAGGTTGGCGTAGCTCGACCACAGGAACACCCGCAGCATCGTGCGGGCGAAGCAGGGTTCGGTCTCGCCGGGCGGCTGGTGCGGCAGCTCCAACAGCGTCGGGTTCAGAAAGTCGGGGTCGCGGCGGCCAAAGGCCAGCGCGTCTTCGTCGCGGCCCCGGCCTTCGATCTGGCCGGCCAGGGTCAGCAGCGCGCGCGCCTGGCCGATGTGGTCCAGCGCGATGTTGGCCAGCGCGATGTCTTCTTCCAGCACCGGGGCGTGGCCGGTCCATTCGGCCAGACGCTGGCCATGCACCAGGCAGGCGTCGCCCAGGCGCAGCAGGCAGCGGGTTTGCTGGGCGGGGCTCAACGCGGGCGTGGCGGTCATGGTGGCGGTGCTCACAGGTGGTCCACGTCCTTGGGCAACTGGTAGAAGGTCGGGTGGCGGTAGACCTTGTCCTCGGCGGGTTCGAAGTACATGTCGCGGGTGTCGGGGTCGCTCGCCACAATTTGGTCGCTGCGCACCACCCACACGCTGCTGCCTTCCATGCGGCGGGTGTAGACATCGCGGGCCAGCTGGATGGCCATGGCCGCGTCGGCGGCGTGCAGGCTGCCGCAGTGCTTGTGGTCCAGGCCGCTGCGGCTGCGCACGAACACCTCGAACAGCGGCCAGCCGGCGTTGCCGCCCGCGCCGATGGGGTTGTCGGCGCTCATGCGGCTGCTTTCGTGGCGCGGGCGGCGCGCTTGCTGGCGTGCGCCATGGCGGCGTCGCGCACCCAGGCCCCGCGCTCCCAGGCCGAGACGCGGGTGGCCAGGCGCTCCTTGTTGCACGGGCCGTGGCCGTTCACCACCGCCCAGAACTCGCTCCAATCAATGGCGCCGAAGTCATGCTGGCCGCGCGCCTCGTTCCACTTCAGGTCGGGGTCGGGCAGGGTCACGCCCAACACCCGCGCCTGGTCCACCGCAGCGTCGACAAAGCGCTGGCGCAGCGCGTCGTTCGACTCCCGCTTGATGCCCCAGCGCATCGACTGCGCGCTGTGCACCGACTCGCCGTCCGGCGGGCCGAACATCATCAGCGAGGGCCACCACCAGCGGTTTACCGCGTCCTGCACCATGGCCTTCTGGTCGTCGGTGCCGTGGGTCATCATGGTCAGCAGCGCGTCGAAGCCCTGGCGCTGGTGGAAGCTTTCTTCCTTGCACACGCGGGTCATGGCCCGGGCGTACGGCCCGTAACTGCAGCGGCACAGCGGCACCTGGTTCATGATGGCCGCGCCATCCACCAGCCAGCCAATCACCCCCACGTCGGCCCAGCTCAGCGTGGGGTAGTTGAAGATTGAGCTGTACTTGGCCCGGCCACTGTGCAGCGCCTCCACCAGCGCGTCGCGGCCGACGCCCAGCGTCTCGGCCGCGGCGTACAGGTACAGGCCATGACCACCTTCGTCCTGCACCTTGGCCAGCAGGATGGCCTTGCGCTTCAGGCTGGGCGCGCGGCTGATCCACTGGCCCTCGGGCAGCATGCCGACGATCTCCGAGTGCGCGTGCTGGCTGATCTGCCGCACCAGCGTCTTGCGGTAGTGGTCGGGCATCCAGTCCTTGGCCTCGATGAATTCGCCAGCGGCGATGCGGGCCTCAAAGGCCGCTTCGCGGGCCAGGTCCTCGGCGCTGCGCACAGGCTTCAGTGCGCTGGGCTTCGCGCTGTCTTCCTTGGCCTCTTTGGCCATCATGTCCATGGCTTGGGTGTACATGCGGTGCTCCGGTGGATGGGGTGCGGGGACGTTGTCGGGATGGGGCCGGGCTGAGCGCTTGACAGGCTCAGCCGCGCGGCCGCTGGTCGATCACGCGGCGGGCCTTGCCCACCAAGGTGCGCTCGATGGAATCGGGGCCGCCCACCACCACGCTGGCGCTGACGCCGATCAGCGTCTTGATGCGTTGCTGCAGTTGCTCGGCGATGCCGTTGGACTCGCTGATGGGCACGCCGGGCTGCAGCTCGCAACGCACGGCGAGGTGGTCCAGCGGGCCCTCTCGGGTGACGACCAGCTGGTATTGGCCGGCGAGGCGGCCGTGCTGCAAGACCAGCTCCTCGATCTGCGTGGGGAAGACGTTGACGCCGCGGATGATCAGCATGTCGTCGCTGCGCCCGACGATCTTGCCCATGCGGCGCATGCTGCGCGCGGTGGGGGGCAACAGCCGGGTCAGGTCGCGCGTGCGGTAGCGGATGACGGGCAGCGCCTCCTTGGTCAGCGTGGTGAACACCAGCTCGCCTTCGCTGCCATCGGGCAGCACCTCGCCGGTCTCCGGGTCGATGACCTCCGGGTAGAAGTGGTCTTCCCAGATCACCGGGCCGTCCTTGGTCTCGATGCACTCGCTGGCCACGCCCGGGCCCATGACTTCGCTCAGGCCGTAGATGTCCACCGCGTCGATGCCAGCGCTGCCCTCGATGTCGCGGCGCATGGCCTCGGTCCAGGGCTCAGCGCCGAAGATGCCCACGCTCAGGCTCATGTCGCGCGGGTCCAGCCCCTGGCGCCGAAACTCCTCGACGATCACCTGCATGTAGCTCGGCGTGACCATGATGATGTCGGGCCGGAAGTCGGTGATCAACTGGACCTGTTTCTCGGTCTGCCCACCCGACATGGGAATCACGGTGCAACCCAGTTTCTCGGCACCGTAGTGCGCACCCAGGCCGCCGGTGAACAGGCCGTAGCCGTAGGCCACGTGCACCAGGTCGCCCGGACGCCCGCCGGCCGCGCGGATGGAACGCGCGACCAGGTCGGCCCAGGTGTCGATGTCGCGTTGCGTGTAGCCCACCACCGTCGGCTTGCCGGTGGTGCCGGACGAGGCGTGCAGGCGCACCACCCGCTCGCGCGGCACGGCGAACAGGCCGAAGGGGTAGTTCGCCCGCAGGTCGGCCTTGCTGGTGAACGGGAACTTGGCCAGGTCGGCGAGGGTGCGGCAGTCGTCGGGGTGCACACCGCGGGCGTCAAAGGCCTGGCGGTAGTGGGGCACGTGCGTGTAGGCCAGGCGCAGCGTGTGCTGCAGTCGCTGCAGCTGCAGGGCCTGCAGCTCGTCGCGGCTGGCCCGCTCGATGGGCTCGAGGTCGCCGGGGGCGGGGGCTTTCACGGGCATCGGACGGGCTCCGGGTGATCGGGTCGGGTCGGGCTGGGCGAGGTGGCGGGCGGGCGCTGATCGGGCCGGCGGCGCTTCAGGCGCGCCGCGCAGGGGCGGCCGGCAGCGGCAGGTGGGCCACCACCGGGTGCCCTTTGCGGGTGTGCGAATGGCCGCGGAACAGCGCGATGCGCTCGCCGCGCTGGTTGGTCACCTCGCAATCGAAGAGGCCGGTGCGGGCGGTGCGGTGCACCTGGTGGCAGTGCGCGCTCAGCACGTCGCCCTCGAAAGCTGGCGCCACGATGTCGATGGCGATGCTGGACGCCACCGTCACCTCGTTGCAGGCGTTGCAGGCAAAGGCAAAGGCCGAATCGGCCAGCGTGGTGATGAGGCCGCCGTGGCAGCTGCCGTGGCCGTTCAGCATGTCGCCGCGCACGGTCATGGTGAGCGTGGCGTGGTCGGCGCCGATGGCGGTGATGGCCATGCCCATCGCCTGAGAGGCGCGGTCGGTCGCCCACAGGGCGTCGCGCACGGCCTCAGCGATGGCTTGCGGGTCCGTCGGGGGCGGCGTCATGGCGGCGCTCAACTCAGCGGTCCTTGAACACCGGCGCGCGCTTGGCCTGGAAGGCCGCCACCCCTTCGGCGAAGTCGTGGCCGCGGCCCAGCGCGCCTTGGCGCACGGCTTCGGCGCCGAGCGCGCTGTCGTAGTCCATGAGCAGCGCGGCGTCCAGCGCGTGGCGCGTTTCGACCAGGGCCTTGGTGGGCATCGCGGCCAGCCGGTCGGCGAGCGCCTGCACGGCGGTGGCGAGCGTGCCATCGTCGACCACCTGCCAGATCAGGCCCATGCGCAAGGCGTCCTCGGCCGGCAGGCGGTCGCCGGTCATGGCCAGGCCCATGGCCCGGCCGCGGCCGACCAGCCGCGGCAGCAGCCAGGTGCCGCCGCAGTCGGGGATCAGCCCGATCTTGGAGAAGGCCTGAATGAAGCTGGCCGAGCGTGTGGCGACCACCAGGTCGCAGTTCAGTGCCAGGTTGGCGCCGGCCCCGGCGGCCACGCCGTTGACCGCGGCAATCACCGGCACCGGCATCGACTGCAGGCGCAGCGCGAGCGGACGGTAGCTGCGCTCGATGACGCCGCCGACGTCGGGGGGCTGGCCGTCGGCGGGGGTCATGCCGGGCTCGCCCAGGTCCTGTCCGGCGCAGAAGCCCCGGCCCTCGCCGGTGATGACGACGCAGCGCACGGCCGCGTCGGCCGCGGCGGCGTCGAGCGCGGCGCGCAGCGCCAAGTGCATCGGGGTGGTGAAGCTGTTGAGCGCGGCCGGGCGGTTCAGGCTCAGCCAGCGCACCGCGCCGTGGTGACTGACGCGCACCAGGGCGTCAGCGGGGCTCAGCAGCGCGGGGGAGGAGGCTTCAGGCATGGCGCGTCGGGTCAAGGTGAACGAAGCAGAAACGCCCGGCGCGAATTCATCGACCGGTCGGTCAATGATAATTCGCGCCGGGCGCTCCGCGCTTCGGGTTGTCCCGGGTGCGGCCTGGCGGGGCAGGGCGGATTCAGCCGCGGCGGCCGAACGCCGCCTCGATCTTCTTGTCGGTGTTGTATTGGCTCAAGGCGTACACGGCCCAGATCGCGGCCGGCAGCCAGCCGATCAGCGTGATCTGCAGCACCAGGCACAACAGGCCAGTCCAAGGGCGGCCGATGGTGAAGAAGGTCAGCCAGGGCAGGACGATGGCAATCAGCAGTCGCATGGCGGCTTTCGCAGGATGGCGGCGGCCGTCAGGCCGGGTGGCGGCGGCCGACCAGGTAACGCGTGGGTTCGGCACCGAACTGCTCGGTGTGCACACGGTGGGCGGCCAGGGTGAAGACGTCGCCGGTCCGGTAGGTCGCGGTGTCCGGCCCGCAGCCCAGCGTCAGTTCCCCAGACAGCATCAGCGCCTTCACGTCGAAGGGGTGGGTGTGTTCGGCGTTGCAGGTGCCGGGGGCGTAGTCGCGGGCATCGACCTCGGTGAAGCCTTCGGCGCGCAGCGTGGCTTCGAACGCGGCGACGGTGGCGTCGCTGACGGCGGTGGGGACCATGGGGGGCTCTCCAGGGTGGGCGTTGAGGGGCAAGGTGGTGGCGCGGTTTCGCGTGTTCAAGAGGACGCCAGTGGCTGGCGCAGCAAGGGCAGCACGTCCTTGAAGCGCCCGTGGCGGCAATGCTGCAGCCATTCGAAGGAGACCATCTCGCGGCTGACCAGTGTGGCGCCGGCACGCTCCAACCGGTTCAGGCCGAGGCGTCGGTCTTCGGCGGTGCGCGACCCGCAGGCGGGCGCCACCACCCACGCGCGGTGACCCGCGCGCAGCAGGCCGAGCGCGGTTTGCAGCAGGCAGACATGCGCTTCGCAACCGGCAATGACCACGTCGCGTGGCGCGCGGGGCGGCAGGGCCGGGTGCCATTGGTCGATGGCGTCCAGCAGGCCATCGGCGCAGGCGTCGAAATGCAGCTTGGTCAGCGTGGTGTCGCAGCGCGCGCTCAGCGCGGCATCGTTGGGGCCGAGGCCGGCCGGGTTCTGCTCGGTGCCGATCACCGGCACGCCCAGGGCGCGGGCGGTGTCGGCCAGCCGCAAGCCTTCGGCCAGCACGCCGGCGCCGCCATGAATGGCGGGCATCAGGCGGCCCTGGTAGTCCACCAGCACGAGCACGCTGTCTTGCAGCACCAAGGTTCGGGGGGCGTTCATCGGGTCGGGTCCTTGGGGGGCTGAATGCGCTGCAGCAGCTGGTCCAGGTAGCGATCGAACAGCGCCTGCGACCCCTGCCGGAACATGCGGATGCGGCCAGTGTGGCTGAGCAGCAGCAGGCCGACGCAGTGGGCGAACAAGGCGGTCACCTCGGCGGTGGCTTCAGAGGGGGACAGGCCGAGTGCGACCAGGGCCCGCTCGGTGGGCCGCAGGCCGTCGCGCAGGCGGCGGTTCAGGGCCTCGTTCAGCGCGGGCGTGAGGCCGCGCGGCTGCATGCCTTGGAACAGGTAGAAGCCCAGGTCGAGGTCGCGCGGGTGTTCGCGGTAGAAGTCGAAGAAGGCGGTGGCCTTGCAGCGCAGCTGCGCCACCGCTGCGCCGGCCCGGGCCACCGTGTCGGCGTCGGGGCGGCGGGCCTCTACCTGCGCGTTCAAGCGCTCGAGCGACTCGCCCAGCAGCGCGCCATAGACCGCCTCCTTGCTGTCGAAATAGCTGTACAGCGCGCCGGGCGTGTAGCCGGCGCGCTTGGCGATTTCGCGCAGGCTGGCGCCTTCGAGACCCAGCTCGACAAAGGCCGAGCGCGCCGCCTCCAAGACCCGCTCGCGGCGCACGTCGGCGACGGCCCGCTGGCGCAGGCGGCGGGCGGCTTGAACAGCGCTGGGTGGGTCGGTGGCTTGGGTCATGTCGCCTGGGGGCGGGGGTCGGGAAAGCGCCGTACCGAGGCGAATTGAACAGTGTTCAAATGTTTGAATCGTAATTCAAGCCTGTGGACGCTGCATGAACGCCGCCTTGCCCGCCTCGGCCGTTGCCGATGCCAACGCCAACGCCCCGGTCGACACCCGCGGCTTCATGAGTTCGGCCGACTACCGCGAGTCGCTGCGCCGCTACCGCCCACGGGTCTACCTCGACGGCCAGCTGGTTGAGTCGGTGGTCGACGAGCCCCGCTTTCGCCCCGGCGTGCAGGCCCTGGGCGTCAGCTACGACATGGCCCGCGACCCGGCGCTGGCGCGCCTGATGACGGCCACCCAGCACCGCCGCGGCAAGGTGGTGCCGCGCATGCTGCACCTCAATGAATCGGCCGGCGACCTGTTGAACAAGCTGGAAGCGGTGCGCGTGCTGTGCCAGGAGACCGGCTGCGCCCAGCGCTACCTGGTGCACGACGCGATGAACGCCATCGGCCAGGTGGCGGCGCGCATCGACGATGCCCGCGGCAGCACCGAGCACCGCGCCCGCTTCGACGCCTACCTGCAGCGCGTGCAGGACGAAGACCTGGCCCTGGGCATCGCGATGACGGACGCCAAGGGCGATCGCAGCAAGCGCCCGCACGAGCAGGCCAACCCCGACACCTACGTCCACATCGTCGAGCGCAGCGCCCGCGGCATCGTCATTTCGGGCACCAAGGCCATCGTCACCGGCGCGCCCTACATGCACGAGCTGCTGGTCATGCCCTGCCGCAACATGGCTCAGGCCGATGCCGACTTCGCCGTGTGCTGCGCGGTGCCCATCGACGCGCCGGGCATCACGATCGTCGCGCGCCCGGCCGGCCGGCCCGGCGACAAGCTGGAGCACGGGGCGGCGCTGTTTTCGCGTCAGTACGGGCAGTCCACTGGCGTGGTGGTGTTCGACCGGGTCGAGGTGCCGTGGGATCGGGTGTTCTACGCGGGCGAATGGGAGCACTCGGGCGCCATGACCTACGCCTATGCCACCCACCACCGGCACAGCTGCATCGCAGCGCGTGCCGGCTTCGGCGACCTGTTGATCGGTGCCGGCGCGCTGATGTGCGAGGCCAACGGCTTCGATCCGGGCGAAAAGAGCAACCTGCGCGAGCCGATGGTGGAACTCATCAAGATCGTTGAAGGGTTCTACGCCTGTGGCGTGGCGGCCAGCGTCTATGGCGAGGCCGATGCGTTCAGTGGCACCTTCATGCCCGAGCCCGTGTTCAGCAACATCGGCAAGCTGCTGCTGGCCACCCAGATCTACGACATGCACCGGCTGGCGCACGAGGTGTCGGGCGGGCTGATCGTCACCTTGCCCGGCCCCGACGAGGACCACAACCCGGCCACCGCTGCCACGCTGGCCGAGGTGCTGCGCGCCAACCCGGCGGTGCCCTACGACAAGCGCATCGAAGTGGCCCGCTTCATGGAAGACCTGACGGCCAGCTACCAGGGCGGCTGGTACTCGGTGATCAGCCTGCACGGTGGCGGGTCCCCTGCGGCGATGAAGCAAGAGATCTGGCGCCAATACCCGGTGGGCGACAAGGTGGCCCTGGTGGAACGCCTGCTCGACCGCGGCGCACTGGCCCCCAACGGGGCCGAGGGCGAACGCGCCATCACCCGCAACCGCCAGCCCGGCCGCTGTTGCGACACCGGCTGCACGGCGCCAGGCCAGGCAATCATGGTGCCGATGCCGATGCCGGTGCCCGGTGGGCCAGCGCAGCTCAGCGGGACCGGCGACCTCGACGGCGGTGCCTGAGCCCCATCACGCCAGCATCTCCACCGCGGGCGCGGCCTGCAGGGCCGCGAGCGCGCGCTGCAGGCAGGCCACTTGCTGCTGCAGCGGACCGGGGGCGGGCTTCTCGCCACTGACGACGGCCTGAACGTACAGCGCGGTGGTGGACGCGTCGGTGCTGCGCGGCAGCACCGGCAACTCGGTCAGCACGCCCTCCTGGGCGGGCATCGACAGCTCGGGCCGCAACACACCGTTCAGCAGCACGTCCAGCTTGGGCAGGCGGCGCGGGTCGGCGACCGGCTCGCCTTCGGTGCCGCGCATCAACATGGCATTGGCACGGCTCAGTTGCAGGAAGCTGGTCAGGCTGAGGGCGTACTCCGGGTGGGTGTGGTTGACCACGCGCAGTCCGGGCTCGCCGACGCAGGGGTCGAGCAGCTTGGCCACGGTGTGGCCGGAATTGCGCAGGCCCACCGTCCAGCGCACGTCCAGCAGCCGCGCCAGGGGCGGGCACAGCAGCTCGGTGGTCATGAAGACGGGCTCGCGCCGCGCCCAGGCGGCGGCCACATCGTCGGCGTCCCGCGCGGCGGGCAGGCCCAGCACCTGGAAAATTTCGGCCGTGGTGACGCGGGCCGGGTCGCGCGCGGGCCCATGCACCAGCACCTGCACGCCGTCCTGGGCCAGCAGCAGGGCCAGCAGCGTGGTCAGATTGGGCAGCTTGCGCGAGCCGTTGTACGACGGCAGCACCACCGTGGGGGCGGCGGTGACGATGGGCAGGCAGCGCGCCTGGGTGGCCGCCAGGAAGCCGCTCAGTTCGTCTGGCGTCTCGCCCTTGATGCGCATCGCCATCACGAAGGCGCCCAGCTCGACCGGGTCGACCGCGCCGTCCAGCACGGCGGCAAAGGTGTGCTCGGCCTGGTCGGCGGTCATCGACCGCGCGCCTTCCTTGCCGCGGCCGATGTCCTTGAGGATGGGGGCGATGCTCATGGCGACGATTTCGCAAGTTTCAGGCCCGAAACGCCGCCACGGTGGCAGGGATCACCCTTGTGGGGGAGACGACTTCGGGAAATGCGACAACAACGTCACGCCGCCTTCTGCTGAGTGCGGATCAGGCGCTTGAGTTCCGGGATGCATGAGCCGCATTGCGTGCCGCAGCGCAGCTGCGCCTGCAGCTGCTGCAACTGGGCCTCGGGCGGACCGGGCTGGGCGGCCAGTGCGGCGTTGATCCGGTCGTCGGTGACGTTGAAGCAACTGCACACCTGTTTGCCGCGCTGCGCCAGCGCGACCGGTGCCTGGGCGCCCGGCAACAGCAGCAGGCGGCCGTAGGGCTGGGCGGGCAGTTCCTCCTGCAGCAGGGGGCGCACCCAGGCTTCGGCGCGCACATCGCCGGCCAGCAGGAAGCCGTCCAGGCGCTGGGCCTCGCCCGTGCCCACCAGGCGCATGCTGCGACGCTGGCCACGGCGCTTGTCGGCGTAATGCAGCACGCCCTCGGCGTCCAGGCCCAGCAGGCCTTCGATCTCGGCCAGCAAGGCGTCGGGCGGCGCCTCCTGGGCGGCGGCGCGACAACTCAGCCCGCTGCGGTCGCGCCCAAAGGGCACGCACACCGCAAAGGGGAAGGCCTGCATCACGGTGCGCAGCCGCTCGCGCACGGTCAGCACCTGGTCGTCGGGCAGCCAGGCCTGGGCCAGCAGCTTCCACGGCAGCTCGGCCGGGGCAATGCGCACGGCGGCGTGCTTCAACTCGGGCTGCAGCGACTTCGGGCAGCGCGCGCCCGTCGTCAGGCCGTTGACACCGTGCAGGCGCTGGCCGTCCGCCGCCTGGCCGCTCAGCACCTCCTCGCCCCAGTGCATGGCGACGAAGGTCTGCGACAAGCCCACCTGGGTGCTGGCCTGCACCGGCAGCACCAGGCTGCCGCGGCGGGAACTGACGCGCACCAGGTCGCCGTCGACGAGCTTTTGGCGCGCCATGTCCTGCGGGTGCATGTCGATGGTCGGCTCGGGCACGTGACCGAACAGTCGGCCCAGCGTGCCGGTGCGGCTCATGCCGTGCCACTGGTCGCGCAGGCGGCCGGTGTTCAGCGACCAGGGGTAGCGGGCGTCGCGCGGCTCGGCCAGGGCCTCAAAGGCGGTGTCGAAAAACCGCGCGCGGCCGTCGGCGGTGGCGAAGCGGCCGTCCTCATAGAGGCGGACGCGGCCCGTGGCGCTGCCTTCGGGCAGGGGCCATTGGGCCGGGGCGCGTTCGAGCGCGGCGTAGGTCAGCCCGGTGATGTCGAGGTCGCGGCCGCGGGTGGATTCGCGGTGCTCCATCCACACCGCTTCCGGCGAGGTGTAAGGCAACAACGGGCGCGACGCTGGCACCAGTCGGCCGTTCAGCGCCAGCTTGCGTTCCAGGCGTTGGCCGAAGTCCACGCCGATGGCCCAGTCGTGTCGCGCGGCGCCCGGTGCGTTCACGGCCGGGCGCACGCGGCTGATGCACCGTTCGCTGTTGGTCACGGTGCCGTCCTTTTCGCCCCAGGTGGTGGCCGGCAGCAGCAGGTCGGCGTAGGCGCAGGTGGCGGTGGTGGCAAAGGCCTCCTGCACGACCACGAACTCGGCGCGCTCCAGGGCGCGCCGCACGGTGGCCTGATCGGGCAGCGACTGGGCCGGGTTGGTGCAGGCGATCCACAGCGCCTTGATCTCGCCGTCGGCAGCGGCCTGGAACATCTCCACCGCCGCGCGGCCCGGCGTGGCGGGCACGCTGGGCAGGCCCCACAGGCGCGCCACTTCGGCGCGGTGCGCGGGGTTGGCCAGGTCGCGGTGCGCGCTCAGCAGGTTGGCCAGCCCGCCCACCTCGCGCCCGCCCATGGCGTTGGGCTGCCCGGTCAGCGAAAACGGCCCGGCGCCGGCCTTGCCGATCTGCCCGGTGGCCAGGTGCAGGTTGATCAGCGCGGCGTTCTTGGCGGTGCCGGCGCGGCTTTGGTTCAGGCCCTGGCAATACAGGCTCAAGGTGGGGCTGCGGGCGCCGCCGGGCTGGTCCAGGCCGGCGAACCAGCGGGCCGCCTGCACCAGGTCGGCTTCGCGGATGCCGCACAGGCGGGCCACGTCCTTCGGCGTGAACTCGCGCACGCGGTCGCGCAGCGCGTCGAAGCCGGTGGTGTGGGTGGCGATGAAGCCGGGGTCGGTCAGGCCTTCCCACAGCATCAGGTGCAGCATGCCGTGAAACAAGGCCACGTCGCTGCCCGGCAGGATCTGCAGGAACAGGTCCGCCGCCTCGGCGGTTTCGGTGCGCCGCGGGTCGGCCACCACGATGCGCTGGGCCGGGTTGGCGCGCTTGGCGTCCTCGATGCGGCGGAACAGCACCGGGTGCGCGAAGGCCATGTTCGCGCCGACGATGAACAAGGTGCTGGCGGCGGCCAGGTCGTCGTAGCAGGCCGGCGGCGCGTCCGCGCCCAGCGTGGCCTTGTAGCCGGCCACCGCGCTGCTCATGCACAGGCGCGAGTTGGTGTCGACGTTGTTGGTGCCGATCAGGCCCTTGGCCAGTTTGTTGAAGACATAGTAGTCCTCGGTCAGCAACTGGCCGGACAGGTAGAAGCCCACCGCGTCCGGCCCATGGTCGGTGACGACCTGGGCAAAGCGGGCGGCGGCGTCGTCCAGCGCCTCGTCCCAGCCAACGGCCACCGGCGTTTCGCCGCGGCGCGCGCGGCGCATGGGCGCGGTCAGCCGCGTTTGCAGCGTGATGGGCGCGCTGGCGGTCAGGTGCAGCGTGCTGCCCTTGGTGCACAGCCGGCCGAAGTTGGCCGGGTGCTCGGGGTCGCCGCGCACGCCGGTGATCTGCGCGCCGCTGCTTTCGATGATGACGCCGCACCCGACCCCGCAGTACGGGCAGGTGGACCGGGTTTCGGCCATGGCTCAGTCGGCGGCGGACGGGGCGCAGGCCACCGGGGCGTCCAGCGCGTGGGCGTTCAGTTCGTCCAGGTCCAGCATCACGCCGCCGCCTTCGACCTTCACCGCGAAGCGCGGCGTGCAGCCTTCGTCCGGGGCCTGTGCGCAGCCGTCGGCCAGGCCGATGGTCCAGTTGTGCAGCGGGCAGGCCACGCTCTCGCCGAAGACGATGCCCTGGCTCAGCGGCCCACCCTTGTGCGGGCAACGGTCGAGCAGCGCGAAGACCTTGTCCTCGGCGTTGCGGAAGATCGCGACCGGCGCCCCGTGCGCGCGCTCGACGCGACGCGCGCCCAGCACCGGAATGTCGGCCACCTGGCAGATGGGTTTCCAGGTGCTCATCACACGGCTCCCACGGGGTTGAACTGGCGGGTGTCGACCGCGGCCTTGTCGAATTCGAACCACGGGTCGGGTTCGCCGTCCAGGCTGAATTGCAGCCGCTCCCAAAGCGCCTTGCGGCCTTCGGCGTCGTCGAGGATCTTCTTCTTCACGTGGTCCAGCCCAACCCGGTTCACGTAGTGCACCGTGCGTTCCAGGTACCAGCCTTCCTCGCGGTACAGCTGGCAGAAGGCGCCGGTGTACTCCAGCACCTCGGCCGCGGTCTTGAGCTTCACGAAGAAGTGGGCCACCTCGGTCTTGATGCCGCCGTTGCCGGCGATGTACATCTCCCAGCCGCTGTCCACGCCGATGATGCCCACGTCCTTGATGCCGGCCTCGGCGCAGTTGCGCGGGCAGCCGCTGACCGCGAACTTCACCTTGTGCGGCGCGTACATGCGCCACATCGCGCGTTCCAGGTCCTTGCCCATCTGGGTGCTGTCCTGGGTGCCGAAGCGGCACCATTCGCTGCCCACGCAGGTCTTCACCGTGCGCAGGGCCTTGGCGTAGGCGTGCCCGCTGGGCATGCCGATGTCCTTCCACACGCTGACCAGGTCTTCCTTCTTCACGCCCAGCAGGTCGATGCGCTGGCCGCCGGTCACCTTCACCGTGGGAATCTTGTACTTGTCCACCGCGTCGGCGATGCGGCGCAGTTCGTCGGCCGTGGTCTCCCCGCCCCACATGCGCGGAATCACGCTGTAGGTGCCGTCCTTCTGGATGTTGGCGTGGCTGCGCTCGTTGATGAAGCGGCTCTGCGGGTCGTCCTTGGCCTCCTTTGGCCAGGTGCTGATGAGGTAGTAGTTCACCGCCGGGCGGCAGCTGCTGCAGCCGTTGGGCGTGCGCCAGCCCAGCCGCTGGTAGACGTCGGGGATGGTCAGCAGGTGCTCGGCCTGGATGGCGTTGCGGGTTTCCTGGTGGCTGGCGTCGGTGCAGCCGCACATGGCCTTCTTCTTCGGCGCGGCCGAGTAGTCGCCGCCCGCGGTGAACATCAGCAGTTGCTCCACCAGCCCGGTGCAGCTGCCGCAGCTTGCGCTGGCCTTGGTGGACTTGCGCACCTCTTCCAGCGTGAACAGGCCCTTGTCCTTGATGGCCTTGCAGATCGCGCCCTTGGTGATGCCGTTGCAGCCGCAGACCTCGTCGGTGTCGGCCATCGCGGCGGCCTTGTTGTGGCCCTGGTGGCCCACGTCGCCGATGTTGCTTTCGCCGAACATCAGCTTGTCGCGGATGTCGGCCACGCTGCGGCCTTCGCGGATCAGCTTGAAGTACCAGCTGCCGTCCACCGTGTCGCCGTACAGGCAGGCGCCCACCAGCTTGTCGTTCTGGATCACCAGCTTCTTGTAGACGCCGCCGTAGGGATCGCTCATCACGATCTCCTCGAAGTCCTCGCCGCCGGTGAAGTTGCCGGCGCTGAACAGGTCGATGCCGGTGACCTTCAGCTTGGTGCTGGTCTGGCTGCCGGTGTAGCGGCCGATGCCGAACTCGGCCAGGTGCGTGGCGCACACCTTGCCCTGTTCGAACAGCGGCGCCACCAGCCCGTAGGCGATGCCGCGGTGCGAGGCGCATTCGCCCACGGCGTAGATGCGCGGGTCGGTGATGGTCTGCAGCGTGTCGTTGACGGCGATGCCGCCGCGGTTGTCGGGCCCGCAGTGCAGGTCGATCTTGATCGCCAGTTCGGTGTTGGGGCGGATGCCGGCGGCCATCACCACCAAGTCGGCCGGGATCTCGCGGCCGTCCTTGAACTGCACGGCCGTCACGCGGCCATCGCTGCCGCCGATGAGCGCCTGAGTCTGCGCGCCCAGCATGAATGTCAGCCCACGTTCTTCCAGCGACTTCTGCAGCAGCTTGCCCGCCACGTCGTCCAACTGGCGTTCCATCAGCCAGGGCATCAGGTGCACCACGGTGACCTGCATGCCGCGCAACATCAGGCCGTTGGCGGCTTCCAGGCCCAGCAGGCCGCCGCCGATCACCACCGCGTGGCGGTGGGTGGCGGCCGCCTCGATCATCGCGTTGGTGTCGGCGATGTCGCGGTAGGCGATCACGCCCTGAAGGTCCTTGCCGGGCACGGGCAGGATGAAGGGGTTGGAGCCGGTGGCAATCAGCAGCCGGTCGTAGGCTTCTTCGGTGCCGTCGGCGGCGCGCACGATGCGCCGGCGGCGGTCGACGTCAACAACCTTCTTGCCGGCGTGAACGCGGATGCCGTGCTCTTCGTACCAGCTCCATGGGTTCAGGACGATCTCGTCGAGCGTCTGCTCGCCGGCCAGGACCGGCGACAGCAGGATGCGGTTGTAGTTGGGGTGCGGCTCGGCGCCGAACACGGTGATCTCGTACAGGTCGGGGGCGATCTTCAACAGCTCTTCGAGCGTGCGGACGCCGGCCATGCCGTTGCCGACCATCACCAATTTCATCTTCTTCATGTGACGACTCGCTTCGCGCAGATGCGCATGGGCCCAGTTTGGGAAGCTGCGAACCCACGGCGTTGCGGGTTGACATGCGTTGCACATGCCTTGAGCGCGTCGTTACGCCCACGGGCCCACTCAAGCAGGTTGTGTGCCAGAACGATCCCGAGATCAGGGTTCGCCCGCGCGCCGTGTTGCCCGCGTCGGGCCTGTTTCACGACAAAATCACAGCACTTTCCGCGGTGCGAAGCCCGCGCCAGAGGGCACCATGCCCGCTTCGATCACCCAAACGACCTCACCGTGCCACGCTTCGCCATGACGTCCTGCCCTGCGTTCCTCGCCCTGGCGTGGCGTGCCCCATCCCTGACCAATCACCAAAACGGTGCGTGGGCGCTTGCGCTGGGCGCGGTGGCGGCGCGGGTGAGGCGCAGCGGGTCGTGGTGGCTGGTGGCGCTGGTGCTGGCCACGCTCGCCTGGCCAGCGGCCGCGGTGGCGCAAGACCTGAGCGGGCGCTATGTGGTGTCCCGCAAAGCGCCCAATGTGTACGCCGCCCAGAACCAGAGCCTGCTGTTCCTGACCGACGACTGCAATGTGTTTGTCTACGGCGAGCCTGCGCGGCTGTCGGGCTTCCTCGGCGGCCGGATGATCGAGTTCGAGCGCGATTCCTCGCCGCGCTGCGACGTGATGGCGGTGATGCAGCGCAGCCGCGTCAAGGCCGGCCGCTACCAGGTGCGCGTGCTGTCCGACGTGGACGACTGGTATGCCGTGGACAACAGCGAGTTGCGCATTCGCACCTTGGGTTGCCAGCGCCTTGCCGACCTGGACCCCGCCGTGCTGTTCCTGGGCGCCGACGGCGCCGGCGTGGTCGAGTTCATGACGGGCAACGCTTGTTCGGTCGAGGGCGTCTACCTGCCGTGGCGCGCGTCGTCGGGCGCCAAGAAGGGCCGTGGCGAAAGTCGGCCCGTCAAGCCACCGGCCCGCCGCGCCACCGCCGAGGGGCGCTGAGCCCTTTCCTTCACCGCCCACCGCTCACCGCTCACCGCTCACTTCACCGAACCCGCCACCATGCCCCGCCACGACGAGGTCTACAAAGGCTTTCGCTTCATCGTTGACACCATCGACGCCGGTCAGGGCCGGTTCGGCTACCAGGCGGTGGTGGACGGCAAGCGGCCGCTGGTCGGCGCGCCGTGCGCGTCGGCGTCCGACGCCCTGGCGCAGGGCATTGCGGCGGCCCGCGCCAAGGTGGACGAGGTCTTGCAGGCCTACCAGCACCTCAAGCGCTGACGCCGCCCGCGCGCCGCGCGGGCCCGTGGCGTCAGAACAGCTCGACGCCGCCCGCCTGGGTGTGGTCCACGGCCACACCGCTGCGCAGCAGCGCCTCGAAGCTGACCACCTGGTTGCGGCCGTTGT
The DNA here is from genome assembly GCA_943370175.1 of Hydrogenophaga intermedia. GTDB lineage: Bacteria > Pseudomonadota > Gammaproteobacteria > Burkholderiales > Burkholderiaceae_C > Ideonella_A > Ideonella_A intermedia_A. The sequence goes on from CALRPU020000002.1 coordinate 180,746, forward strand.
CCTTGGCGAAGTACAGCGCCTTGTCCGCCCTTGAAAACGCGGCGCTGGGCGTTTCATGCAAGCGGCACTGCGTGTGGCCGATGCTCACCGACATCGCGCCGACCTGAGGGAACGAGAACGCCGCCACCCGGGTTCGCACCCGCTCGAAGATCATGGCCGCCTCGTGGTCGCTGTTGCACTCCAGCACCACGACGAATTCCTCGCCGCCAAACCGGTACAGCCGGTCGTGGTGCCGGAAGGTGGACCGCAACAGGCGAGCCATCAGCAGCAACACTTCGTCGCCGATCAGGTGGCCGAAGCCGTCGTTGACGCGCTTGAAATGGTCGATGTCGATGACGCCCAGCCAGGGGGCGGTGGCCTGCGCCTGGATTCGGCGTTGTTCGGGCGCGGCGCCGTCGGGTCCCTGGCTGCCGTCCGCGATGGCGCACAGGCGCGAGGCGAAGGCGGAGTCGAAGGTCTGGCGGTTGAGCAGGCCGGTCAGCGCATCCCGCTCGCTGTGGTCCAGCAGGTCGTGGAAATTGCCGAACAGGCGCAGCACCGTGGTGACCAGGGTCTTGTGGGCCGCGTCCAGCGGCGCGGCACTTTCCAGTTCCAGCACGCCCACCACTTCGCGTTCCGTGGCGATGGGAAACGCCGTGAGCTGCGGCGCCTGACCCTGGACCGTGACGCTGGCGGTCTTCAGGCATTCGAGGCGGACCGGCGCTTCGCACAGGCGGGGCAACTCATTGACGTCACGCCACAGCGGGTCGCCCAGCGGCAGCCCGACGCCCGCCGCGCGGCGGGCACGGGTGATCCACCGCAGGTCGTCCGGTTCGCCCACGCAGCGGTAAAGGGTGACGCTCAAGGGGCGCAGCACGTCGTCCACCGCCCGCACCAGGGCCACGTCCAATTGCTCCCGGTCGCGGAAGGACGTGAGGTCAGCCAGATGCTCGATCAGCTTCGTCATGGCGCGCAATGTAAGCGCTGGGCGCGAAATCGACAGACCCCATCCAGGGGCCACCGCCTGCATTGTGCGCACCACGGCTGCGGTCGTGTGGCGGCGACCAGGCCAGCCGGGCAAGCCAGCAGCCCCACGGTGGTGCCGCGGGCTGCGGGTGGGCCACGGCGACCTCGGCCCAGGGCTGGGCGTCGAGCCGGGCCGAGCGGGCGGGCGACCATTCGTCGAGCGCCAGGCCCAGGCACTTCAAGCGCGCTTCCTGTGAGGCCCAGGCCGCGGCAAAGCGCAGGCGCAGCGCGTGGATGGTGTGCTGCGCGGCCGGGTCCGCGGGACCCAGGCCCGTGCCGGTCGGCGCGTCGGTGGCGAGGCCCAGTGCCTGCGCTGCGTCGGGGCCCAGGTAACAGCGCGCCGTGTCTTGCAGTTCGGCCGGGCTGGCGTCGGCGAGGCTGGCCAGGTCGACCAGGTCCACGCCCAGCCGGCCGGTGTGGCACCAGGCGACCAGGCTCAGGCGGCCATCGTGGCTGACCGACACCGGCTGCCCGCCGCGCTGGTCCGCCGCGCAGGCGTCGAGGCGGTTGGCCAGCGCCGGCCCTGCGTGCTGGCGCAGCAGTCGGCGCACCAGCACGCGGGCTTCGTCGCGGTCCGCGGCCGGTGCGATGGCGTGCGCGTCCGCGCGGGGCGGCCGCCACACCAGGCGCAGCTGGATCGGCGGCCAACTCACCGGTGCGCCGACGACCTGACCCGCCCACGCCTGGTGGGCCGGGGCATCCTGGGGTTCGACAGCGGCGGGCCTCACCGCTGCACCGCAGGGATGCCGCGCCATGCGGTGCCCGCCGGCAGGTCCTCGCCCTTCATCACCAGCGTGAGTGGTCCCAGGCTCACGCCGTGACCCACCTGGGCGCCATACAACACGGTGCTGCGCGGCCCGATGGTGACGCGCTCGCCGATGCGCACCTCGTCGATTTTCATCACCCGGTCCTCGAACAGATGGGTCTGCGGGCAACTGTTCGCGTTGAGTTCGCTGTGCGCGCCAATGCGCACGCAGTCGAACTCGGTGATGTCGGTGGTGTCCAGCCAGGCCGAGGGCGCGATGCGGCAGCCGAGCAGGTTCATGGCCAGCGGCAGCATCGGCGTGCCGCGCAGGTAGCGCAGCACGTTGGGCACGGCGATGCCCTCGTACATGTTGGTCACCGCCTCGCTCACCCACACGAAGGGCGTCCACATGGGCGCCGAGCGGCGGCGGTAGCGGCCGATGAGCAACCACTTGAGCGCGGCCACCCAGGCGAAGGTTGCTACACCGAACAGGATGCCCGCCAGCGCCAGGGCCAGGGCGACGAAGCCCCAGCGCTCGTCGGCCGCCAGCGGCATGGCGTCCAGCACGATCGCGTACCCGATGGCAATGACCAGCGCGTGCGGCGCGGCGATGCGAAAGGCTTCGACCAGCCCCCGTGCCACGCGACGGCGCCGCGTGGGGCGGTAGGTCAGGGCGTCGGCGGTCTGGGCCGCGGCCTCGCGGGCGGGCAGGTGCATCGGCGGCGAGCCCAGCCAGGTGTCGCCCGTGTGCATGTCGGCATTGGCCGGCGCGCTGGACAGCACGCCGATCAGCACCCGATCCGGCACCACCGTGCCATCCGGCAGGTAGGCCCCATTGCCGACGAAGCTGCGGTTGCCGATGACGGTGGGCTGCACGCTCATCCAGCCGCCCACCACTTGTTCGTCGCCCAGCATCACGGCGTCGGCGATGAAGGTTTCGTCGCCCAGGGTCAGCATGTCGGGCACCACGCCGAGCGCGGTCGACAGTTCGGCGTCGCGGCCCACCTGGGCGCCCAGCAGCCGGTACCACGTGGCAGAAAACACCGTCGCGTAGATGCCGTGCAGCACCGCCAGGCTGGACTCCTGGATCTGGCTGACCAGCCACTTCGCGAGGTAGCGGTTGCTGTGCACCGGCCAGGACCCCGCCTGCAGGCGCGGCAGGAAAGCCCAGCGGATGCCGGCCGACAGCAGCGCGGTGAGCGCGATCAGCACCGCGCTGGCCGGCAAGGCCAGGGCAAAGAACTTGGCCAGGCGCAGCACAAAGGCCTGCCAGGCGCTGAGCGAGCCATCGTCCAGCAGCGGCTGCACCGCCAGGTCGGGCACGTCCAGCCAGTCGATCAACATGAAGGTGGGGAAGACCGGCAGGAAGAAGGCCATGGCCACGGCGATGGCACCGGCCAGGAAGGCCGCGGTCTCCAGCGCGCGCCGGGCGCGGGTCACCGGCGGTCGGGCCGGGCGGCTGGACGGGTCGTCCGGGCCGAGGTCTTGTGCCGGTGAGCCCGCCCACACCCGGCCGGCGGGCACGTGTTCGCCCGGGCTCAGTGCGGACTGGCCGCGCAGGTGGGCGCCGTCGCCCAGGGCCGTGCCGCCTTCCAGCACGCAGAAGGACCCGACCGCGCATTCGCGCCCGATGGCGATCGGCCCCAGGTGCAGCCGCCCGCCTTGCACCACGGCGTTTTCGAGGTTGACCGCGTTGCCCAGGCTCGCCCCGTCGCCCAGCGTCAACAGGTCGGGCACGCGCAGGCTGGCCGAGCCCACCATCACCTCGCGCCCTACCCGCGCGCCCAGCGCGCGCCACCACACCGGGTACAGCGACGAGCCGGCGATCATGTAGGTGGGCGCCGACTCGACCAGCCGGTCGGCCAGCCACCAGCGGAAGTAGGTCCAGCCCCACAGCGGGTAGCTGCCGGCCTTCAGCCGCCCGGCGATCAGCCACTTGCCGGCCCAGGCCGCGGCGAATTCCAGCAGCGTGGCCAGCACGAACATCAAGGTGGACATCAGCACCGCGTACGGGATGGAGTCGCCCGGCTCGCCGGTGAAGAAGTGGTAGGTGAAGAAGGGCGCCAGCCACTGCGCCATCTTCAACAGGATCAACAGCGGCAGCACCGCCGCCTGCGCCGCGCCGCAGCGCCAGCGGCGCCAGGCCGAGTGAATCAGGAACGGCGCGGCGGGTGCGGCGGCGGCGGCACCGGTGCGCGCCGCCGCCGCGGTGTCGGCCTGCTGCTGCAGCGCGGCGGCCAAGGCGCCGACCTGGCGCAGCCGGTAGACGTCGCGCACGGTGGCCTGGGCAAAGCGGGCGTCGGCGCGCACGGCGGACACCAAGCGCGCCGCCAGCAGCGAATGGCCGCCCAGGTCGCTGAAAAAGTCTTGCCCGCGGCGCACCGGTTGACCGGGAAAGAGCCGCTGCAGTGCACCGAACAGCACGGCCTCGGCCGGCGATTCCGGCAGGTCGCTGTCGGTCGCCGGGCGCGCCGACAGGGGCAGGGCGCGCAAGGCCTTGCGGTCGATCTTGCCGGACGGGATGCGCGGCATGGCCGTCATCACCTCGAACTGCGTGGGCACCATGTACGGTGGCAGGCGCGCTGCCAGCGCCTGGCGCAGCGCGGTGGTGTTGAGCGTGGCGGTGGCGTGCGGGTCGGCCGGAGGTGGGGACGGCACCTTGCTCGGGGTCTCGGTGGGCGAGCGGCGATCGGCGTTGGCGCCGGTGTCGGTGTCGGTGGTCGGGCCCACGCCCGCCCCTTGAGGCACGACGTAAGCCACCAGCTGGTCCAGCCCGTCGTCCTGGCGCAGCAGCACCGCCACCGTGCCGACGCCGGGCTGTTGCGCCAGCACGGCCTCGATCTCGCCCAGCTCCACGCGAAAGCCGCGCAGCTTGACCTGGTCGTCGGTGCGGCCCAGGCACTGCACCTGGCCTTGCGCGTCGACCACCGCCAGGTCGCCGGTGCGGTACAGGCGCGCGTCGTCGGCGCCGGCCGCCCAGGGGTTGGGCAGGAACTTGCGCGACGTCAAATCGGGGCGGCCCAGGTAGCCCTGCGCCACGCCCGGCCCGGCAATGCACAGCTCGCCCGTTTCGCCTGGCGGCAGCAGGCGCAGCGGTGCGGGCGTGCCGTCGGCCCAGGCCGCGTCGTCGATGGGCGCGATCACCATCAGCGCGTAGTTCGGCAGTGGACGGCCGATGGTCACCGGCTCGCCGGGCCGCAGCTCGGCCAGGCTGGCCGACACCGTGGCCTCGGTCGGCCCGTAGGTGTTGAACACTTGCCGCCCGGGGCGCGCCCAGCGGTCGACCAGCGTGGCGGGGCACATCTCGCCGCCCAGGTTGATCAGGCGCAGGCTGGGCACGTCGTGAGCGAACAGTGCGAGCAGCGTGGGCACGGCGTGCAGCACGGTGACCTGGTGGTCGGCCAGCAGGCGGGGCAGCAGCTCCGGGTCGCCCGCGGCTTCGGGCGGGCCGATCCACAGCGTGGCGCCGACGAGGTGGCTGATCCACACCTCCTCGAACGACATGTCGAAGGACACCGAGAAGCCCTGGTACACGCGGTCGTCGCCGCGCACGCCCAGTCGCGCGTTTTCGCTGCGCAGGAAGTGGCAGATGCTGCGTTGAGAAATCGCGATGCCCTTGGGCTTGCCGGTGGACCCGGAGGTGTAGATCACGTAAGCCGTGTGGTCCGGCGACGCGCCTTGTCGGCGGCGCAGCGGCGTGCCCGGCGGCAGCGGCTCGCACAGCGCCAGCCCGGCCACCACCCGCGCCGCGGGCGTGGCGGCCTGCAACGGGCCCGCCAGGTCGGGCCCACACACCACGGCCACGGCCTGGGCGTCGTCCAGGCAGGCCAGCACGCGGTCGACCGGGGTGTGGGCGTCCAGCGGCAACCACGCGGCGCCGGTCTTGGCGATGGCCAGCTGCAGCAGCAAGAGCTCGATGCCGCGCGGCATCCACAAGCCCACGATCATGCCGGGCCGCACGCCGTGGTCGGCGATCAGGCGGTGCGCCGCGGCGTCGGCCAGCGCGCCCAGTTCGCCATAGGCCATTTGGCGCTCGCCGAAGATCAAGGCCGTGCGCTGCGGCTGCCGCGCGGCGGTGTGCTCAAACAAGTCGGCCAGCACTTCGTCGCGCAACAGCTCGGGCTGGTGGGGGCCGCGCAGCACGGGCGGGGCGGTGTCGGCGGGGTCAGACCGAGACGACAGGGGCTGCGCAGCGGAGAGGTCGGGATCAGGCGCCAAAGGGGACGGGGGCATCGTGGGCAAATCAGCCGGAAGGGGGATTGTCTGCGCACCGCGCCGGGGCTTTGGCACTTCTCGGTGCCGCCGCCGTCGGGTCCAGCGGCTCGCCAACGGCATGGCCGGAGGCGGCATCGGGCGACGGCAACGTGCAGGTGCCGGCGCGCACCCACCTGACTGACCCAGACCCGCTGCCTTCTCAGGGTGATGCCGCCCCGCCGAGCGCCGATCGCCGAGTGCCGAGTGCCGAGCGCGCCTACCGGGGCCGCTGCCCGGCCGCATCCTCACGATGCAGCATGTGCTCGCTTGGTTTGGTGGGGTGGCCGAGGTGAAAATCCGCCGCGTGGCCGGAAAGTCCTTCGATCCATCAGACGCCTCGGCACCGTCAACGACGGGTCGCGTTCGACCGCGTCAACACCACGAGGGCCGCGAGGGAAGTGTCATGGCGCCTGTCGGGCATGCGGTTGCGAACGGCATCGGCAGTCGCCTGTTGTCGGCGGTGCCCGGATTGATCGGCGTGGGCCTCACCGTCGCCGACCATCGGACCTCGGGCCAGATGGCCACCTTGTTTCCAATCTGGGGCGCCGCGCTGTTCGCGGTGCTGGGCTTCATCCAGCCCATGCTGTCCACGGAAGGGTTCTGGCGCAGCAGCGAGCAGCGGGAGCGGTTGGCGCTGGCGCCCAAGCGCGTGTGTGTCGGGATGGGTGTGGTGATCTATCTGCTGGTGTTCGGCCCGATCTTGGTCCGCCTCATGGCGAGGCTGGTTGGGGCGCTTTGAGCTGGGTTATTCGGCCGCTTTCATGACGGCTGTTGTTCGCCCGCGCTGGAGTGGTCGGCATGCCGGCACGGCAGGGCAGGCAGTGCTCACCGGGTGCGCCATTGATCCGCCGTTGCGGGAGTGCATGCGGGCGCATGCGGGAGCGACTGTCCGGCAGAAACAAAAAAGCCGTTGAAAATCAACGGCTTGGGCCTGGCGGAGAGGGCGTCCGCCTCCGTAGCATCCTAAGGCGCCTCAGGTAGCCTCAAATTTCTTATAGCTATCAGAGAGATAGCCCATAGTCTTGCATCAAGCCACATCAAGCCATAACATCCAATTGCATCCTAATTGGGGGGTGAGAAGGGGGGTTTATGGCAAGAGTGGCCAAGGAGCTGTCCGCGCTTACCGTGGCCAAGCTGTCGAGGCCCGGGCGTCACGCTGTCGGCGTGGTGCCTGGCCTGTGCCTTCAGGTGCCCGAGCCGGAGGAGGGCGCCGCAATCCAGCGCAAGGCGAAGACTTGGATTCTCAGGATCACCGTTGGCGCAACCCGGCGCGAGATTGGCCTGGGTGGCTACCCGGCGGTGACGTTGGCCCAAGCACGGGACAAGGCGCGCGAGGTCAGGGCGCTGGTGGAGCGAGGTATTGATCCAGTGCAAGCGAGAGCCGAGGCGCGCAGCGCCCTCATTGCGTCGAAGGCTTCGGCATTGACGTTCGAGCAGGCTGCTGCTGCGTACATCAAGGCCCATGAGCTGGGCTGGAAGAGCGCGAAGCACGCTCAGCAGTGGCGCAACACGCTTGAGCAGTACGCCCACCCCGTGTTCGGGCTGGTGTTGGTGTCCGATGTCGACCAGGCGCTGGTGCTAAGGGTCCTTGAGCCCATTTGGAAGGAAAAGACCGAGACCGCGTCGCGCCTTAGAGGCCGCATCGAGTCGGTTCTGGACTGGGCCAAGGGCCGCGGCTACAGGACGGGCGACAACCCCGCGGCCTGGAAGGGCAACCTCGATGCACAGCTCGCGGCTCCAACCAAGGTCGCCAAGATTGAGCACCACCCGGCCGTGCCCGTGGACGAGCTGGGCGCGTTTATGGCGCGCCTGCGTGCGGCCGAGGGAATGGGCGCTCTCGCCTTGGAGTTTGCCATCCTGACCGCGGCGCGTTCTGGCGAGGTTCGCGGCGCACGGTGGCAAGAAATTGACCTTGAGGCCGCCGTCTGGACCGTCCCCGCCGAGCGAATGAAGACGGGCAAAGAGCATCGCGTGCCTCTGTCGACCGCAGCGCTCGACGTGCTGAAGCGCCTGCCCCGGCTTGCCGAATCGGAAGTCGTGTTTTCTGGCCCGCGCGGCGCGGGCGAGTTGTCGGACATGACCCTGAGCGCAGTCATGAGGCGCATGAAGGTCGCCGCAGTGCCACACGGCTTCCGGTCGACATTCCGCGATTGGGCGGCAGAGCGCACGAACTACCCCAGAGAGGTTGCCGAGATGGCGCTCGCGCACGCCATTGGCGACAAGGTCGAGGCCGCCTACAGACGAGGCGACCTGTTCGACAAGCGGCGGCGAATGATGGCCGAGTGGGCCGCGTTTTGTGCTACCGAGCTACCCCTAGGAACTGTCATCCCGATCAACCGACAGGCCTGAAGGTCAGCCCAAACCCGGAAGGAACACACCATGACCAACGTCGTCAATTTTCGCCCCGACAGTCGCACCACTAGCGGCACAGCCGTCGCTCCGCCGCCCGGTTCACTGAGCCGTCGCGAGTCCATCGACTTCGACGTCTACACCGGTCGGGGTGCCGACCTGGTGAGCGCTGGCCTTGCGGCTTTCCACGAGCTACCAGGCAAGCCCGGCCGGCCGAAGTGCACGGCCACCTACCTACCTAACGGCAGTGCCGCACAAGGAGGGCGAGTCCAGTCCTGGCGGATAACGACGGGTGGCCGGCGCATCGAGCGTACGGGCGCCGACCGATTCGAGGTGTGCGTCGTGGTGCCTGACCTGGTGCGCCAGCGGCGTCTGGCTCAGTTTCAGGCGATCTTTGCTCACGCTCGTGAGGCGCATCGCCCGAAGACCTTTGATGAGCACCTAGACAGGCTGCAACAGCTGGAGGTGGAGCGGCAGCACCGCGTCGTGTTGCGCCTACGCCGACGGCACCTCGCAGTGGTGCACAGCGCCGAGCGGCCAGCATGATCTTCACTGGTCGCTATCAGGACAAGCGCCTAAGCGACGCGGAACACCTTTGCGTCCGCACCACCCTTGGTGCGCCTCGGTTCCGCCTGGGCTACGTCCTCGACGCTCAGCTGGCCGAGATGAGGCCACCACGCGAGGCCCTGGGTCTGGATGAGCGGGCGTTTCGACCCCTCTACGAAGCAAGGCTGGCGACGACCGGCGTCTCGCAGTTTGCAGAATTGCTGAAAGGCCTGGAGGATCAGGCCGCCGGCCGCGCGGTGGTGCTTCTGTGCTTCTGTTCACTGGAGCCGAGGACGTTCTGTCATCGTCGACTGTTCGCCAAGTGGCTGCGCCGCCGAGGTGGGCCGGCAATTCATGAGCTACCGTGATTGGCCGCTGGGCCACTTCCTGGGCGCCTGACCATGTTGACGCCTGCCTAGAGCGCAGACCTGGCCCCTGATTCCCCTGCCTGCCCCTGCCTGGAGGCCTTTTGGACCTGGCCGCCTACCCTGGGGTGTCGCCCAGCCGTCTGAGGGCATCTGCGCCCCTTCTTGGGGGGTTCCCCGGGGCCTCAGAGGGCCTGGGCCATGTTCATGGACTGGGACCAACCCAGGCGCACCACAGAGCCCCTGAGGCCCAGAACCTAAGTGGACCCAGGCCCCTGGGTCTTCGCTGACCAATCAGGGGACATGGAGCCCCCTTACATGGCGCCGCTGGTGTTCTGAGAATGATCCTCGCCACCCCACGCCATCCCCTGGACTGGGGCGAGGCACCCGGGATCAGTCTCGGACACCAACCAAGGACCTCGTCGATGACCCACGCCACACAAGTCTCTCCCGTTTGGACACCATCGCTGGCTGCCGTTACTGCAGCATCGTTCGACACGCTGCCGGACAGCTGGAGCGTGCGAGCCCCAACTGTGGCTGCCATCTTCGGCGTCAGCATCAACACCGTTTGGCGCTGGACGAAGGAGGGGCGTCTTCCACCTGCAATCAAGGTCGGGCCAAAAGCCACCGCGTGGAATGTAGGCGACCTACGCAAGGCAATGGCCCAACGGGTCAGTGCCGCTTGATCGCCATGCGCGATCCATGTAACGCCGCGTCCGCGGCCACCTCAAACAGCAGCAGTGACCAGAGAGCCCGCGTCCTGAGTGCCCTGCGCAAGGGGCCCCACAGCACCCTTGACTTGCGCAGGCAAGCCGATGTTCTGTGCCCGGCATCGAGGGTGATGGAACTGCGCCGGGCCGGCGCCGACATCGTGACCACTTGGGACTACCGTGCGACGGAGAGCGGGCGCTTCCACCGGGTCGGTGTCTATGTCCTGATGAAGGACCTGCCGAGGGGCAGCGCGCCATGACCGACCGGACCGCGAACAGATCGGTGAGGCCTCTTGATAGCCTGGAGAAACCCGGGGGCGCCGCTTCGCTCTTGTCGAGCCTCGACCTCGACACGGACAAGCAGTTTTCCACCTTGCGCGCCCGCCTGGCCCTGGTCGGCTACACCCTGGCCCGCAGTGATCTCAAGGACGGCCGCCAGGCCCTCTGTGTGACGCGCTGGGGCATCGTGAAAACACTGGCCAGCCTGGAGGAGGTCGAGCGCGTGGCGGTGCAGCTGGGGGCGCCTGCATGAGCGATGCCGGCAAAGATGACTTTGTCAGCCGCGGGGGCGCCAATCGGGTGCGCAAGCTCTCGAAGGCCAAGGCGGGCGAGCGCCTGGTGCTGCTGCTGATCGCCCTTCGCGCCGGTGAGGATGGCATTCGAGGAGCACGTCCGACCATCGACAAAATCTCCGCCGAAAGCGGCTTCAGCCGGAAGCATGTTCTCGACATGATTGAGCGCCTGGTGGCCAGGGGTGAGCTGAAGGTGATTCCTGGCGGCTACCGTGGGTCCAACTCCTACGAAATCCTGCTTCGCTACCCCGGTGAACCAGTTACCAGCACTTCACCAGTTACCAGCACTTCACCAGTTACCTCTAAGACGACGACCAGTCACCAGCACTTCCAGCGACCAGTCACCAGCACTTCACACAAAGAAGAAGAGAAGAATCAAGAAGAATACGAAGAGACGGCTCCCGCTGAAGCGGGCGCCGTTCACCCCAGGTTGTTGATGTTGAGGCAGAGGTTCAATCTGCGCCAGCGTCCAGACGGCCATCCGGCTCAGCGGGGGTTGGAGGCCTCCCCTGTCAAGCTCACCATGTCCGACTGGATAGCCGAAGACCCTCGCCGCGCCTTAGCCCCACCTGCCGACCTCAGGCTGAAGAAGCTGGACGAAGTCCAGCGGCTTGACCCTGAGATGATCCCAGTTGCCTGGCACCACTTCGTCGCCAAGAAGATCGACGACCCGCCTGAGCGCCGTGACGAGTGGGTGTTGCAGTTCTGGATGGCCGTTCGTGACAACCGGCTCAATCTCTGGTGCAGCACCGCCGACGGGCCCGCACGCTGGACGTCGAATGGCCACCAAGCGAGGAATGCCTGGCTTGCTGAACAACGCCGCGACGCGGACGCAGCATGAGGCCCGTTCACACACTGCCCAACCCCATCGCGGAGATGCTGGGGACCGCAGGCCCTGGCCAGGCACGACGGTGGCTGCACGAACTGGGAGCCTCTGATGCGCTGAACCTGCTGGACAGGTACCTGGCGACCAGGGAGGCACGTCGACTGTTGGAGAGCGGCGCTCCGAGGTGGGTGGTCAGGAACAGGCTGGTGACGAGCTTCGGCCTTTCCCGCACCCATGCCTATCGCCTCATCGCCGAAATTTCGCAGTCGTCCCAAAACCGCATTGGTGTTGGGACGCAATAGGGTCAATCTGTGAGCCAGTAATCACCACGCTCCGCAGGGACCTACGATGACAGCACAGAAGGCACTGGCCGCCGAAGCAAAGGCAATCCGGGAACAACTGGCCGCCAATGGCTACGAGAAAGCCAAGAAGGCCTACGAGGAAGCCAAATCAGATTTCGACGCTCGCTGTGAGGCGGAAAGCGGGGTTCACAACAAGAGCGACTACCTTGGGATGTTGAGCAAGCGCGTTACCGAATGTGGCACGGCTCTCCGCACCGCGGAGAGTAATCACCGTGAATTGGTCGAGCGATTGGCCCAGCTGGACCTCTGGCTGGGCGCCGAAGATCGCATCAAGGACGACTGTCGCCAGTTGAGCGCCCACAAGAAGACCGAGGCTGCAGCGCAGGCCGACTTGGAGGCCGCCGACTCTGCCAGGAAGAAGCTGCAAGGCCTGCGCGACTCCCAGCTGGAGGCGGCGCGCATTGCCCGTGCTCGCGCCGTCGCTGAGGCTGTGGCCGGCATCGCGTCCGAGCTAGGCGAGTTTGCGGGCAATCTCGCGGGCGCTCCAGAATTCGAGGGTGAGCTGCTGTCGCCTGAGGCCCATGAGGCCAGAGCGCGTGCATTTGAAGATGCCATTGATCGCGCCGATGCCAAGGTCGCCAAGGCTGGAGCTACTCTGGCCGCGATTCGCGCCGACATCGACGCGACCGGACGCCGCCTGTTGGAGCACCGCGCCCATGCGGCCTCTCTTGCCCATTTTGATGTGCTGCAGAGCTACTTGCCAGCGCTGGCCAAGTATCGGACGACCCACCTTGCCGCGTTCGGCCATCTGCCTGACCTCCCTCGCTACTCGGACATGGTCGATGAGGACATCAACTTGTTGGCCGCCGCGCTGCAAGCTGGAGCGAGCGACGCCAAGGCCGCTGGGGCGCCTGCCGCGGGCTTTCGCTTTCGTTTGCCCTGGCTGAGCTGAGGTGTCACGATGAGCGACATGAACCTCGTTCTGCGGATCAGCTCGACGGGCCAGGTCGAGACCGCTCAGGGCGTCGACAACGTCCGCAAGCGCGTCAGTGACCTCGGCACCGACATCGAGGTGGTCGGCTCGCGCTCGGCCGGCCTGCTGACCGGCCTGAAAGGCCTGGCCCTGCAGCTGGCCGGCGCCTTCACGGTCAAAGAGTTCGTGCAGACCGCCGACGAAATGTCGCTGCTGGACGCGCGCCTGAAGAACGCCACGGCCAGCGAGCGCGAATACGCCACGGCCAAGGCCGAGGTGTACCGGATCGCCCAGGCCAACAACATCGGTATCAAGGAAGCGACCGAGCTGTACGTCAAGCTCTCCGACCCCGTCAAGCGCCTGGGCGGCACGACCAAGGAAGTCGGAGCGATCACCGACGCCTTCGCCATGTCCCTGCGCGTCGGCGGCGCGAGCAGCGCCGAGGCCGCATCGGCCACCATGCAGTTTGCTCAGGCGATGGGCAAGGGGCGGCTGAACGGCGACGAGCTGAACACCATGGCCGAGGCCTCGCCGCGCTTCATGAAGGCCCTGGCTGAGGGCATGGGCGTGCCCATCGGCACCTTGAAGGACATGGGGGCAGAGGGCAAGCTCACCAGCGAGGTGGTCGGCAACGCCCTGCTGAAGTCGGTGACCGCGCTGCGCAACGAGGCCGCCAAAATCCCCGACACCGTGGGCGGCGCCTTCACCCGCATGGCCAACGACGCGAAGCTGGCCATCGACGAGGTGAACAAGGCCAGCGGCATGACCACCGGCCTGGCCAAGATCATCGGCGAGGCCGGCAAGCTGATCCCGCTGGTGCGCGACGAGCTGGTCGAGGGCTTCCGATCGGCCGCCGCCTTCGTGGAAAACAACCGCGAGGAGCTGGCCGCCGTCTGGGAGCAGGCCAAGGCCTTGACCTCAGAGGTCTGGGACCTGGTCAAGGGCGTCATCGAGGTGGCCGCGTCGGTCGAGGGCGTGGCCCTCAAGTCCGGCTTCGTGGTCACAGCCTGGGAGACCGCCCGACTGTTGGTGGCCGGGTTTGCCGACGGGGTGCGCTTCCTCGGCGGCGCGCTGGCGGGCATCGGCAGCTTGATCCTGCAGGGCATCGCCGCGCCGATCACCTCCGTGATGGAGACCGTCGCGCGCTTCGTCAACGTGTTCAACGAGGGCGCGGCCCTGAAGCTGCGTCAGCTCGCCTCGGACATCACCGGCTTCGCCAAGGCCGGCGCCGACTACGCGGCCGACACGTTCAGCGGCTTCGCCCAGGGCGACAGCAAGGTGCAGGCGCTGAACCGCACCATGGCGGAAGGCAAGGCCAAGAACGACCAGCTGAAGGCCGCGCTTGCCGGCTCCAGCCTGTCCGCGGCCGAGAACAGCCGCGAAATGGACCGCCTGGCCAAGGCCGGTGGCGGGGCGACCGACGCCTACACCAAGCTCAAGGGCGCCACCGACGACAACAGCAAGGAACAGGAAAAGGCGGCCAAGGCGGCCGAGAAGACCCGCCTGGCCTATACGACCTGAACGACAGCATCCGGGCCAAGATTGACGAGCTGGGCCGCGAGACCTCGGGCAGCGAGAAGCTGAACGCGGCCGAGACCATGCGCCTGAAGGTCTACGCTGAGTTCGACGGCAAATACAAGGCCTTCTCGCCCACCCAGAAGGCCGCCATCGCCGCGGTGCTGGACGAGTGGGACGCCGCCCTCAAGGCCGCCGACGCGACCAAGAAGCTGACCGCCGCGAAGGAGCAGGCGCTCACCGCCTACAACGAGTCCTTGAAGCTGCAGGGCTACTCGACCGTGGAGACCTACAAGGCGGTCGACGCCCTGGAGGAGCAGATCGCCCGCCAGCTCGAACAGAACGAGACCCTGGGCAAGACCAAGGCCGAGCTGGAGCGCCTGGCGATCAGCAAGATCAACGACGCCCTGCTGACCGCTGAGCAGAACCTGCAAAATGAGCTTGCGGCGCGGGAAATCATTCCCGCGAACGTTGATGCCATTGCTCAGCAAGTCGAGGCCCTGCGCCGCCTGAAGAAGGCGAAGGAGGAGGGCATCACGAAGGAGCTGGCCCAGGAAACCACCGAGGAGTGGGTCAAGACCGCGGACACCATCTACACCGGCGTCGTCGACAGCCTCATGCGCGGCGCGGAGAGCGGCAAGTCGATTTTCGAGAGCCTGACCGCGACCCTGAAGGGCATGTTCAGCAGCCTGGTCCTGCAGCCGACCATCAAGGCGGTGATGGGCAGCATTGGCGGCACCCTGGCCGCGGGCCTGGCCAACGCGGCAGGGCCTGGGGCGCCCGCGGTGAGCGGCGCCAACGGCCTGGGCTCGCTGGGCACGGTGGCCAGCTCGCTGTTCGGCGCTGGCGGCCTGGGCGGGTCGCTGGCGGCCGGCGCGGGCTGGCTGACCGGCGCCACCACGCTGACCGGCTCGCTGGGCGCCGCGGGCTCGCTGATCGGCACCGGCTCGCTGGGCGGCATTGCCTCCGGTCTGGGCATGGCCGCGGGCGCCCTGGGCCCCATCGCCATCGGCCTGGCCCTGGCCAGTTCGCTGTTCGGCAAGAAGGGCGGCGGCCCCAAGGACTCGGGCAGCGCGGGCATCGGCAGCGCTTACCGGGTCTATGACAGCGGCGCGCTGGACGAGGCCCTGGGCAGCGTGCTGGGCGCCACGAACTCCAGCTACGCCCAGATCGCGGCGGCCCTGGGCGTCGACCAGAAGACCATCGGCGACACCCAGTTCGGCTACTACGCGGCCAAGGACCCCCGCGGCTCGGCCCTGACCCAGCTGGTGGTCGAGAGCAAGGTCGGCGGCCAGCAGACCTATTTCCGCAACGGCGAGAACGTCGGCCGCTCTGACGCCGATCTGGAGAAGGCCATCGCCGACAGCACGGCGCAGGCCGTCCTGGCCACGCTGAAGGCCAGCGGCATCGACACCGACGCGGCGGCCTACCTGGAGGCCAATGCAGCCCTCACGGGCACGGCGGACGGCATCAACAAGCTGCTGACCACGCTGACCGAGGTGAAGGGCGCTTTCGCCGACATCGACACCCTGGGCGGGGTCTTTGCCCGGGTGGGCGCGCTGTCCATCGACGCGAAATCTCAGCTGCTGGCCTTCAGTGGCGGGGTCGAACAGTTCCTGCAGAACACCCGCAGCTTCGTCGACCAGTATTTCAACGACGCGGAGAAGTCGGCGATCACCGCCGCGGCCATCGTCGAGCGCCTGGCCAATGCCGGCATTCAGGCCGACCTGACCACCAAGGAAAGCCTGCGCGACCTGGTCGAGGCGACCGACGTGTCCACCGAGTCTGGCCGCCAACAGCTGGCCGTGCTGCTGGACGTGGCCGACGACTTCGCCTCGATCAGCGGCTACCTGGAGAGCCAGGGCCAGACCCTGAACGAGCTGGCCTTGCTGGCCCCGAAAAACGACCTCATCGCCAGCCTGACCGAACAGTCGGTCGAGGCTCAGCGCGACGCGGGCGAAGCGCTCACGCGACTGGACGACACCACCCTTGAGGTGGGCAACGTCATCACTCAGGCGATCAAGGACGAGGGCGCAGCCAACACCGGCCGGCTGGAGTCCGCGATCAGCGGCCTGGTCGACGCGGTGCAGAGCCTGGAGGCCCGCGTGGTGGAGCAAAGCACCGACGCCGCCACGCTGGGCACCACGACCATCAGCGGCCTGGTCAACCTGCGCAAGACCTTCGAGGACGTCATCGTGGGGAACTCCCTGCGAGTCGCTGTGGTGCCCTGATGGACCGAGGACCAAGATGAAGACAATCCAGCTCGAATCCCTTATCAGCTTTCGTGCCTCAACCGCGGGGACTGCGCTTCCCAGCAAGTTCACAGGGACCGCCTACAGCGGCGGCTTGATTCCATCCCACGGGGCTGTGATCGACCTCTCAACGACCGTGGTCGCGCGTAGGCTCCCGCTGCTCGACAGCCACGTCCGAAGCGACATCATCGGTGTTGTGAGCGCAACCAACGTCTCGGGCGAGCTGGTCGTCAGCGGGTCGCTGTTTTCTGACCTTGCTGGCAGCTCTGCAGAACGAATTGCCGCTCGCGCGGTCCGGGGCGCCCCGTACCAGATGAGCGTCGGCCTGTTCGACTACCGCGAGGTTTTCTTGCAGGCCGGCCAGACCATGCGCGTCAACGGCCGTGACTTCACGGGTCCGCTGACTGTTCTTCAGAGCGGCACTGTGCGGGAGGTGTCGATTGTGACCCTGGGGGCCGATCCTCAGGCCACCGCGCAGTTCTTTGGGCTCAAGGCAAGTCAGCAAGCGGCCAGCGTCCACCACCAGCTGCAACAGCAGATCAGCGAGCTGAGGGCTCGCTTGGCGATCATCACTGGCTCGGAGGAGACGCGCTCTAAGGCGGAGCTTGCAGAGCGCGTTTCCTATGCAAAGGTATACGGCGCTCGACGCCTAGGGTCATTGCATTGATCCATGCCCAGCCCAATGCTGGACTCGCTTGGCAGGCTCATTCAATCGAACGCCTTGGGGTTGCGCCGGCATCGCTCGCGCGAGGCGTCGACTGCGTTTTGCCCGGTGCTGAGCTTTGGGAATGATCCGACCTGCTGGTGGTAGCTGATGCCCTTGCCCACGCAAGCCTCGATGGCGTCAGTCGCCTCGCGTCGTCCGTCGTCAACCGAGCTTGTTGAGCCCGCAGGTTCGATGCGCGGCAGGAAGACCGCAGCAAAAACAGCCACTGCCGCGAGCAGGCCAAGGGTACGGATTTTCGACATGGGGGCCGTCAAAACTAAGAGGGCCTCCGGCTCGACCCCATGAGCGAGGCCCCGCAACTGCGCGCGCCTCACATCCAAATAGTAGGCTTTAGCGCTTGATGCACCAGGCCCACCATCCTCAGTTGGTGGGGTGTTGACTACTGCGCATAGACCAAGTTGTTGTATGTTCGCAACATTTGGAAATTGGGGGGTTCCTTGGTGGGTGCAGACCCTGACCAGGGCTGTAACCCGCACAGAATCTAGCTTCCTGGCGGAGAGGGCGGGATTCGAACCCGCGGGGGGCTGTTAACCCCCACACGCTTTCCAGGCGTGCGACTTAAACCGCTCATCCACCTCTCCGAAGCCCACGATTCTAGCTGACAGATTTGAGGGCGCAGCCGACCAGCGCGTCGAGCGTGACGTGGTCCAGGGCGCGCTGATGGGTGGCTTCGAGCACGACCGGGGGCGCCACGCCGGCATCGTGGGCTTCTTTCCAACGCAGCACGCACAGGCACCAGCGGTCGCCGGGCTGCAAGCCGCGAAAGCGGTACTCGGGGCGTGGCGTGCTCAAGTCGTTGCCTCGGGCGAGCGAGAACGCGAGAAAGTCGGCGGTGACCCTGGCGCACACCACGTGGGTGCCGGTGTCTTCGTGGCTGGTGTTGCAGCACCCGTCGCGAAAGTAGCCGGTCAGCGGGTCGTAGGAGCAGGGCAGCAGTTCGGTGCCAAGAACGTTCAGGCTCATGGGGCGGTGGGGCGTTGGGTCGCGGGCGAGGGGGCGGGTGGCGTGGCGGTGGACGACTTCATCAGCGCCATCGCGGTGCCGATCAGGCCGGCCACCTCGCCCATGTGGCCGGGCACGATCATGGTGTTGTTCTTCTGGGCCAGCTGCGCATAGGCGTCAACGGCCTTCTCGGCCACCTTGAGTTGCACCGCCTGTTCGCCGCCGGGCTGGCGGATGGCGGCGGCAATCTTGGTGATGGCGTCGGCGGTGGCGTCGGCCACAGCGGTGATGGCGGCGGCTTCGCCCTGGGCCTTGTTGATGTCGGCCTGCTTTTCGCCTTCGCTGCGGGCGATGAAGGCTTCGCGCTCGCCGGTGGCAATGTTGATCTGCTCCTGTCGGCGGCCCTCGGACGCGGCGATCAACGCGCGCTTCTCGCGCTCGGCGGTGATCTGGGCCTGCATGCTGCGCAGGATCTCGGCCGGCGGCGTCAGGTCCTTGATTTCGTAGCGCAGCACCTTCACGCCCCAACTGGCCGCGGCTTCGTCCAGTGCGTTCACCACCGACGCGTTGATCAGGTCGCGCTCCTCGAAGGTCTTGTCCAGCTCCATCTTGCCGATGACGCTGCGCAGCGTGGTCTGCGCCAGCTGGGTGATGGCCATGATGTAGTCGCTGGAGCCGTAGCTGGCCCGCTTGGGGTCCGTGACCTGAAAGTACAGGATGCCGTCCACCTGCAGCTGCGTGTTGTCCTTGGTGATGCAGACCTGGCTGGGCACGTCCAGCGGCACCTCCTTGAGCGAGTGCTTGTAGGCCACGCGGTCGACGAAGGGCAGCACCAGTTTGAGGCCGGGCTCCAGCGTGCTGTTGTATTTGCCCAGGCGCTCGACCACCCAGGCGTTTTGCTGCGGGACGATGCGGAAGGTGCGTGCAATGAAGATCAGCACGACGACGGACAAGATCAGCGCGAATTCCATGGCGGCTTGTTCCTCGGTGGGATGGGAAGAGGGCGGTTGCGGCGGGTGCGCCGGTCAGCGCTGGGGGGCCGGGCTCAGCACCAGCCAGTTGCCTTCCACCGCGCTGACGCGGTGCGGGCCGGCGGCGGCGGGCGCGTCCGGCGCCAGTCGGGCGGTCCAGGTGCTGCCGCGGTAGGCCACGCGGGCCGTGCCGTCGGCGCCCCAGGCGTCCACCTGCACGCGTTCGCCGATGTCGATGTTGACGTCGCTGTTCTGCGCGATGGGCGTTTGCCCCGACACCGGCCGCAGCAGGTGCCACGCCACGGTGGCGCCACCGCCCACCACAGCCGCCACCACGATCTGCCCGGTGGTGCCCAGCCCCAGGTGGGCCGACACCGCCCCGGCGGCCAAGCCCAGCGCCACCATCAGCAGGTAGAAAGTGCCGGTGGCCAGCTCGGCGGCCACCAACAGGCCGGCGGCCACCCACCACAGGTTTGCTGCGTTCCAATCCATGCCGTGCTCCTTGTCTGACGCGCCGCCTCGTGAGCGAAACGTGGCCGCAGTGTAGGGCGCTTGCGTCGTCGGGTCCCAACGCACAAGGCGGCGTCATCAATGGACCCTACACTGCGCGCTTTCGTCATGCCCGCGCTCTGTTCGCGCGGGCCCGTTGCCAGGACCGCCCATGCTTCGATTCCGCTTTCCCATCGTCATCATCGACGAGGATTTCCGCTCCGAGAACACCTCGGGACTGGGCATTCGCGCGCTGGCCGATGCGATCCAGAAAGAGGGTTTCGAGGTGTTGGGCGCCACCAGCTACGGCGACCTGTCGTCGTTCGCCCAGCAGCAAAGCCGGGCCTCGGCCTTCATCCTGTCGATCGACGACAACGAATTCACGCCGGGGCCGGAGCTGGACCCGGCGGTGCTGAGCTTGCGCAAATTCATCGAAGAGATCCGCTTCAAGAACGCAGACATTCCCATCTACCTGTACGGCGAAACCCGCACCAGCCAGCACCTGCCCAACGACGTGCTGCGCGAGCTGCACGGCTTCATCCACATGTTCGAGGACACGCCCGAGTTCGTGGCCCGTCACATCATCCGCGAGGCCCGCAGCTACCTGGACGGCCTGGCACCGCCCTTCTTCAAGGCGCTGATGGACTACGCGCAAGACGGCAGCTACAGCTGGCACTGCCCGGGCCACAGCGGCGGCGTGGCTTTCCTGAAGAGCCCGGTGGGCCAGATGTTCCACCAGTTCTTCGGCGAGAACATGCTGCGCGCCGACGTGTGCAACAGCGTCGAGGAACTGGGCCAGCTGCTGGACCACACCGGCCCGGTGGCGCAAAGCGAGCGCAACGCCGCGCGCATCTTCAACGCCGACCACTGCTTTTTCGTGACCAACGGCACCAGCACCAGCAACAAGATGGTGTGGCACCACGCGGTGGCGCCGGGCGACGTGGTGGTGGTCGACCGCAACTGCCACAAGTCGATCCTGCACAGCATCATCATGACGGGCGCCGTGCCGGTGTTCCTGCCGCCCACGCGCAACCACTACGGCATCATCGGCCCGATCCCCGAGAGCGAGTTCACGCCCGAGGCCATTCAGAAGAAGATTGCCGCCAACCCGCTGCTCAAGGGCGTGGACGCGAAGAAGGTCAAGCCGCGCATCCTGACGCTGACCCAAAGCACCTACGACGGCGTGCTTTACAACACCGAGACCATCAAGCACGCGCTCGACGGCTACATCGACACCTTGCATTTCGACGAGGCCTGGTTGCCGCACGCCGCCTTCCACAAGTTCTATGGCAGCTTCCACGCG
Organism: Hydrogenophaga intermedia; assembly: GCA_943370175.1. GTDB lineage: Bacteria > Pseudomonadota > Gammaproteobacteria > Burkholderiales > Burkholderiaceae_C > Ideonella_A > Ideonella_A intermedia_A. The sequence goes on from CALRPU020000002.1 coordinate 201,592, forward strand.
ATGGGCAAGAACCGCGCGCGGCCCAAGGACCAGCTGGTGTTCGCCACGCAGTCCACGCACAAGCTGCTGGCGGGCATCAGCCAGGCCAGCCAGGTGCTGGTGCAGGACTCGCAGACGCGCAAGCTCGACCGGCACCTCTTCAACGAGGCCTACCTGATGCACACCTCCACCAGCCCGCAGTACGCGATCATCGCCAGCTGCGACGTGGCGGCGGCGATGATGGAAGCGCCCGGCGGCCCGGCCCTGGTCGAGGAAAGCATCGCCGAGGCCATGGACTTCCGCCGCGCCATGCGCAAGGTGGAAAAGGACTACGGCAAGAAGGATTGGTGGTTCAAGGTCTGGGGTCCGGACAAGCTGGCCGACGAAGGCATCGGCAAGAGCGCCGACTGGGTGCTGAAGGCCGGCGAGAAGTGGCACGGCTTCGGCGATCTGGCCGACGGCTTCAACCTGCTGGACCCGATCAAGAGCACCCTGATCACCCCCGGGCTGGACGTGACCGGCAAGTTTGCCAAGACCGGCATTCCCGCGTCCATCGTCACCAAGTTCCTCGCCGAGCATGGCGTGGTGGTGGAGAAGACCGGGCTGTATTCGCTGTTCATCATGTTCACCATCGGCATCACCAAGGGACGCTGGAACACCTTGCTGACCGCACTGCAGCAGTTCAAGGACGACTTCGACCGCAACGTGCCGCTGTGGCGCATCCTGCCGGAGTTCGTGGCCAAGCACCCGCGCTACGAGCGCGTGGGCCTGCGCGACTTGTCGCAGTCGATCCACGAGGCCTACGCCAAGGGCGACATCGCGCGGCTGACGACCGACATGTACCTGTCCAACCTTGACCCGGCCATGAAGCCGAGCGACGCCTACGCGCACATTGCGCACCGCCAGACCGAGCGCGTGGAAATCGACCAGCTGGAAGGTCGCATCACCACCTCGCTGCTCACGCCCTACCCACCTGGCATCCCGTTGCTGATCCCTGGCGAGCGCTTCAACCGCAAGATCGTCGACTACCTGCGCTTCACCCGCTCGTTCAATTCGGCCTTCCCGGGCTTCGACACCGACGTGCACGGCTTGGTCGAGGAAGAGGGCACGGACGGCGTTCGGCGCTACTTCGTGGACTGCGTCAAGGGCGCCTGACGCGCGCCGGCCGGTCCGCGGGCGGGGTTACAGTGAAGCGTCACTGATGCCCCGCTCACCGATGGCCATGTCCTCATCGCGTCTGAACCGGAAGCTCTACCTTGGTGTGCTGGCCCCGGTGTTCGTGGCCATTGCGCTGCTGGTGACGCTCAGCGTCATCGGTTTTCAGACCTCGTCGGCGGTGCGCGCCTACGTGGGCGGCGAGTCCCTGTGGTCGAAGGGACGCAGTGAAGCGGTCGCGCAGCTTCGCCTGTACGCCCTGAACGGCAACGACGCCAACCTGCGGGCCTTCCAGGCCGCCTTGGCCGTGCCGCTGGGCGATCGGCAGGCGCGGCTGGAACTCAACCAAGCCCGGCCCGACCTGCGCGCCATCGAAGAGGGTTTCATCGAGGGCGGCAACGCGCCCGACGACATCCCGGGCATGGTGCGGCTGTACCAGCGTTTTCGGCACGTGCCGTTCATGCGCGACACCATCGCGGTCTGGGCCGAAGGCGACCGGCTGATCGTCGCGCTGCAGGGGCTGGGCGAGCGCATCCACGCGGCGGTCGGCCGCGACCCGGGGTCGCCCGAACTGGTTGGTCTGCGCCTGGACCTTGACCGCCTGAACGTCCAGCTGGTGGCCGCCGAAACGCGATTTTCGGCGACGCTGGGCGACGCCTCACGCCAGGCCACCCGCCTGCTGGTGGGCGCGGTGGTGGCGCTGGGCCTGCTGCTGGCCTGGGGCAGCGCGTGGTTTGTGCGCCGCAGCTGGCTTGCCCAGGAGCGTGCCCAGCAGGCGTTGAGCGACGCCAATCGCCGTTGGGCGCTCGCGGCGGACGCCGATGGCCTGGGCGTGTTCGAGTGGCACGTGGCCGCGGATCGCTTCGAGCTGGACGCCCGCGCCCGCGCCCTGTATGGGCTCGACGCCGACGGTCCGGTGCCGCAGCGCGGCGACCTGCGTGGCGTCCACCATCCTGACGATGTGGCGCGCGTGCGCTCGGAGTTCGACGCCGCTGTGCAGACCGGGGCGGTCTTTCGTTGCCGCTTCCGCGTGCGGCAAGGGCCGTCGGGCTGGCGCCACGTCGAGGCCACGGGCATGGTGCGCGAGGCTGGGCACCCGGACCAGGCCCGCATGGTCGGGGTGGTGCGGGACGTGAGCGCCGAGGTGCTGCACATCCAGTGGGCGGCCGACAAGGCCCTGGCCGAGCGCGTCGCGGCCGCGCGCATGGCCTTCCTGTCCCGCCTGAGCCATGAGCTGCGCACGCCGTTGAACGCCATCCTTGGCTTTGGCCGCCTGCTGCAAATCGACCAGCGCGAACCCCTGACCCCCGCGCAGGCCCAGCGCGTGGGCCTGGTGGTGGACAGCGGCCGCCACCTGCTGCGACTGGTCGAGGACGTGCTGGACATCACCCGCATCGATGCCGGCACCCTGCAGATCGCCGCCACCCGGCTGGACCTCGCCCCCGTGCTGCAGACGAGCCTGTCGATGGTCGAACCGGAGCGGGCCGCGCGGCAGGTGCGGGTGGAGCCCGCGTTGCCCGACGGCCCCCTGTGGGTGCTGGGCGACGCACAACGCCTGCAGCAGGTGTTTGGCAACCTCTTCAGCAACGCCTGCAAGTACAACCGGGAGCGTGGGGTGCTGACGGTGCAGTGCCAGCCGCAGGGCGATGAGCTGGCCATCCACGTGACCGACCATGGTCGCGGCCTCAGTGCCGCCCAGCAGGCCGAGTTGTTCCAGCCCTTCCGGCGGTTCGACATCGACCCGCAGATTCCGGGCAGCGGCATCGGGCTGGTGGTCGTGAAGATGCTGGTCGAACAGATGCGCGGCCGGGTGGCGGTGCAAAGCGTGGCGAGCGAGGGCAGCACGTTCACCGTGTTCCTGCCCCGCGCCTGATCGCCGCGTGGTGCCGGGGCTGGGGGCGCAAGCCGCCCTGTGCCGTGCCCACCGGCTACCATCGCGGCGATGAGCAACAAGATCCTGTTCGGCTTCCACGCCGTCACCGTGCGCCTGAAGAGCGCCCCGGCCTCCGTCCTCGAGGTGCACATCGACACCAGCCGCCGCGACCAGCGCATGCGCCAGTTCATCGAACGGGTCGAGGAGGCGGGCGTCAAACGGGTCGACAGCGACGACGGCCGGCTGAACAAGCTCAGCGGCAGCAACCGCCACCAGGGCGTGGTGGCACGGGTGGAGCCGGTGCAGCTGGCCACGTCGCTGGACGACCTGCTGGACGAGGTGGAGGCCAGTGGCCGTGGACCGGCGCTGTTGCTGGTGCTGGACGGCATCACCGACCCGCACAACCTGGGCGCCTGCCTGCGCGTGGCCGACGGCGCTGGTGCGCACGCGGTGATCGCGCCCAAGGACCACGCGGTGGGGGTCAACGCCACGGTGTCCAAGGTCGCCAGCGGCGCCGCCGAGACGGTGCCGTATTTCATGGTGACCAACCTGGCGCGCACCCTGAACGAGCTGAAGGAACGCGACATCCGCGTCGTCGGCACCGCCGGCGCCGCCGAGGCCTCGCTGTACGACAGCGACCTGTCCGGCGGCCTGGCCCTGGTGCTCGGCGCCGAAGGCAGCGGCCTGCGCCAGCTGACCGCCCGCACCTGCGACGAACTGGTGCGCCTGCCGATGGCGGGCGCGGTCGACAGCCTCAACGTGTCGGTGGCCTCGGGCATCTGCCTCTACGAGGCCGTTCGCCAGCGCCGCTGAGCCCACCCCCGCACCCAGCTCCGCCCATGCCCACAATCGCCGTCGCCCACCCGCTCGTCAAGCACAAGATCGGCCTGCTGCGCGAGCTTGACATCTCCACCAAGAAGTTCCGGGAGCTCACCCAGGAACTCGGCCGCTTGCTGGCCTATGAGGCGACCGCGGACTTTCCGCTCGAGCGGGCCACCATCGACTGCTGGAGCGGCCCGGTCGAGGTGGACCGGCTCAGCGGCCGCAAGGTCACCATCGTGCCGATCCTGCGGGCGGGCTTGGGCATGCTGGACGGCGTGCTCGACATCGTGCCCAACGCCAAGGTCAGCGTGGTGGGCCTGTCGCGCAACCATGAAACCCTCGAACCCGAACAGTACTTCGAGCGCTTCGTCGGCCAGCTGGACGAGCGCACCGCGCTGATCATCGACCCGATGCTGGCCACCGCCGGCTCGATGATCGCGACCGTCGATTTGCTGAAGCGGCGCGGCTGCCGGGACATCCGCGCGCTGGTGATGGTGGCCGCACCCGAGGGCATCGCCGCCCTCGACGCCGCCCACCCCGACGTGCGCTGCTGGACGGCCGCCATCGACAGCCACCTGGACGCCTCCGGTTACATCATCCCGGGGCTGGGTGACGCCGGCGACAAGATCTTCGGCACCCGTTGATGCAGCGCGGGGACACCTGCGGTTACCACGCTTCACCGCGGCTTCACGCAAGGGTCACCGTCGGCGTGCACCATGTCGGTTCATCGACTGCAGGAGCCCGCCATGAAACGACCGCTCAGAATCTGGATGACCGGCTGCGTGGCCGTGGTGTCGCTGGCCCTGTTCAACCCGCGGGACCCGCGCCCGGAGGCCGCTGACGTCGAACAGGGCGACGCGCTGCGCAGCGCCTGGCGCACCAGTTCGTCGGGCCTGGCCGACACGGTCAGGCGCCTGGAGGCGTCGGCGCAACAGCATGGGCTGGCGGTCTTTGCCCGGTTCGCGGCGGCCGCCGGCGACCGTGGTTCGCCACCACGTGCCGGGAGCGCAGGCCTCGCCGCCGCGTCGACGGTGCTGGTGTTCGCCTCCACCGACGGCGCCACCCCGGTGGTGATGGACGGCGACGAAGCGCGGCCGGCCTTGCCCTTGAGCCTGGTGGTGCGCGAGCGCGCCGACGGCCGCGCCGAGGTGCTGATGCCCCGCCCACCGGCCTTGCCGCGCGACGCCTGGCCGGCCGATGTCGACCGGGAACTGCGCAGCCTGTCGGAGGCGATGTCGACGGCGCTGTCCGCCTGATCGAACGGGCCGATCGCACCCACCGCGCCCGAAGCGCCCACCCGCGGTGGTTCAGCCCACCGCACCCAGCACCGCGCCGACCGCTCCGCCAACCGCCACCAGCCAGATCGGGCTCACCGAGGTGAACACCATCATGCCGATGGTGAAGGCCATCAGCGCCAGGTCGGCCGGTCGGGCCTGGGTCGGGGTGGCCAACAGCCAGCCGGTGGCCGCCATCAGGCCCAGGGTGACCGGTGCCATGCCGGCGGTGAAGGCCCGCACGGCCAGCGCTTCGCGCCGGGCCTGACCCCACCGGGTGACCGCCAGCGACAGCAGCGTGGATGGCAGCAGGATCCCCACCATCGTGGCCACCACCCCGGGCAGGCCGGCGATGTTCCAGCCGATGGCTGCGACGAACAACACATTGGGGCCGGGTGCGGCCTGCGCGATGGCGATGGACGCATTGAACTGCGCGTTTGTCAGCCAGTGTTCCTGGTCGACCAGCACGCGGTGCATGTCGGGCGCCGTGGCGATGGCGCCGCCCACCGAGAGCAGGCTGAGCAACAGGAAGTGGCCGAACAGGGCCAGCAACTGCATCGCGTCGAGCGGCGAGCCCAGCGCGTGCAGGGCGGCGTTCAGTTCGGTCATGGCGGCGCTCACCTGGTGCCTCAGTCCTGACCTGGGCTCACCGCCGGGCGCTGGAGCCGCCAGGCCGCCAGCGCGACCGCGGCGCCGCCCAAGCCCAGCACCACCGCGGCCATGGGCCAACGCCACCATGCCATTGCGGCCAAGGTCAGCAGCCCGACGACGGCACACGTCGGCACCCCCAGCGGGTTGTGGCGCAAGGTGCGCAGCAGCTTGAACGCGGTGGCGGTGATCAGCCCGGCCGCCACGGCGCCCATGCTGCGCAGTGCAGACGCCACCACGGGGTCGTTGGCCCACCGGGCGTAGGCGGCGGTCAGCCCGAGCACGATCAGCGACGGCACCAGCAGCATGCCCGCCAGCGCCACCATGGCGCCCCGCGTGCCGAAGAAGCGGTCGCCGATCATCAACGACAGGTTCACCACGTTCGGCCCGGGCAGCACTTGGGCGACCGACAACATGGCGACGAAGTCTTCGCGGCTGAGCCAGCGCAGGCGCTCGACGAGTTCGCGTTGGGCCACCGCAAGCACGCCGCCAAAGCCTTGCAGCGCCAGGCGGTTGAAGGCCAGGAACAGCACGCGCAAGGACCCTGGCCGCTGCAGTTCAGTGCTCATGACCCCCCGATCGTGCACCAGCCCAGACGCTGGTGGCGATGGCCACCAGCACAAACGCCAGGCCAAACCAGGCCAGCGGCGCGTAGCCACCGTGCGCGATCAGCCAACCGCCGCTGGCCGCGCCCACCGCCTGCCCGAGGTAGATCGCCGACGAATTCAGGGCCATCAGCGCCGGCGCCAGGGCCGGGGCGGCCTGGCCCAGGCGCGCCTGTTGCGCGGAGTTGGCCGAGAAGCAGGCCAGCGCCCATGGCGTGATGATGACCGCAGCCAGCATCACGCTGGTCGCCAGCGGCCACAGTGCGAGGCTGATCGCCGTCAGCACCAGCACCCCGGTGGCGGCGCGGCCGGCGCCCACCCGGTCGATGCTGCGCGTCAGCACCAGATTGCCGATCAACCCGAAACCGCCGAACCAGGCGAACAACAGGCTGATGTCGGCCGGGCGTGCGCCCAGCAGGTCGCGGGCGTAGGGGGCCAGGTAGGACAGCAGGCTGAACTGGCCGGCCGCCTGCAAGGCCGTCACCGCCACGATCGCCATCAACACAGGGTGGCGCAGAACGCCCTTCCAGGCCTGCAGTGACAAGGGCGCGGGCTTGACCCCGTCGGGCATGGTCGCCGCCACGCCCACCGCCGCCAGCGTGGACAAGACCGCCACCACGCCAAACGCGGCGCGCCAGCCGAAGGTCTCGCCCACCCAGGCGCTCATGGGCATGCCGAGCACCGACGACACCGACCAGCCCAAAAAGATGAAGGTGATCGCGCGGCCCCGCTGCTCGGGTGGCGCCATCACCCCCACGGCCGCGGCCGCCTGAGGCGTGAACACCGCCGCCGCCAGCACGGTCACGGCGCGCAGGGGCCACAGCGCGGCGTAGCTGGGCATCAGCGCGCACACCGCGTGGCCGGCGGCGAACCACACCAAAGACCAGGCCAGCAGGCGCCGCCGGTCGAAACCCGCCACCACCCCGGCCAACAGCGGCGCGGCGCAGCACATCACCAGCGCGCCAATGGCAATCAGCTGCCCCCCGAGGGCCACCGAGACCTGCAACGACCGCGTCAGGTCGTTCAGGCTGCCGGCCACCACCATCACCCCGCAGCCGATGGCGAAATTGCCGAACAGCAAGGCCCACCGCGCGCGCGGCAGCCGCGCCGCGTGGTCCTGCGCGACCGAGGCCGCGGCCGACGGTGCGGTCACCGAAGGACCTTCAAGGCCTCGGGGTTGACGATGTTGGTCGGGTTGCCGCCGATGAAATTCAGCACGTTGTCGAACGCGGCGTTGAAGTACAGCTCATAGCTGTCTTGTTCGACGTAGCCGATGTGGGGGGTGCACACGGCGTTTTCGATGCGCAGCAACGGGTGGCCTTGCAGGATGGGCTCGGTCTCGAACACGTCGACCGCCGCCATGCCGGGCCGTCCGCGGTTCAGGGCCGACACCAGCGCGCCTTCCTCGATCAGCTCGGCCCGCGAGGTGTTGACGATCAGCGCGTTGGGCTTCATGCGCGACAGGTGGTCGAGCGTGATCAGGTTGCGCGTGGCGTCGTTCAGCCTCAGGTGCAGCGACAGCACGTCGCAGGCCTCGAAGAAGGCCTCGCAGCTCGGCGCCGGCACGTGCCCGTCGGCGCGCGCGCGCTCGCGGGAGCCTTCGCTGCCCCACACGGTGACGTGCATGCCGAAAGCCTTGCCATAGCCGGCCACCATCTGGCCGATCTTGCCATAGCCCCAGATGCCCAGCGTCTTGCCGCGCAACACCATGCCGATGCCGAAGTTGGGCGGCATCGACGCCGCCTTCAGGCCCGACTGCTGCCAGGCGCCGTGCTTCAGGTTGCCGATGTACTGCGGCAGACGGCGCATGGCCGCCATGGTCAGCGCCCAGGTCAATTCGGCCGCGGCCACCGGCGAGCCCACGCCTTCGGCCACCGCGATGCCCTGGCGCGTGGCGGCCGCGATGTCGATGTGCGAACCGACCTTGCCGGTCTGCGCGATCAACTTCAGGCGCGGGAGCTTTTCAAGCAGGGCCTTTGGGAAGTGGGTCCGCTCGCGGATCAACACCAGCACATCGGCTTCGCGCAGCCTCACCGCCAACTGGCCGATGCCCTTGACGGTGTTGGTGAAGACCTTGGCGTTGAGGTGTTCCAGCTTGCTGGCGCACTGCAGTTTTCTGACGGCGTCCTGATAGTCGTCAAGGATGATGATGTTCACAACTCGTGGGGCGCGCTCGAGGGTTCGAAGGGCTGCATGGACCGGGTGCCCGATTGTGCACCGCCCTCGAATCCGGCCGCGCCGCGCAAGGCGTTCGCAAAGCCCCTAGCATCGCGGTCCACTCAATCAAGGGGGACATCCATGACGATTTCCATGTTCGCGGCCAGCGTGCCGGTGTTTGTTCGCATGCTGGGCAACCTCGATGCCTGCTTGGACAAGGCCCAGGCCCACGCCCAGGCCAAGGGCTTCGACGGGACGGTGCTGGTCAACAGCCGCTTGGCGCCGGACATGCTGCCCCTGGCGCGTCAGGTGCAGATCGCCTGCGATGCGGCCAAGTTCGGTGCGGCGCGGCTGGCCGGCGTGCAAGCGCCGTCCACGCCCGACGACGAGCTCAGCCTGGCCGACCTGAAGGCGCGCATCGCCACCACGGTGCAATACCTGCAGACCTTCACCGCGGCGCAGATCGACGGCAGCGAGTCCCGCGAGGTGCAGGTGCCCATGCGCGGGCGCGACCCGCTGGTGATGAACGGCGAGGCCTACCTGCTGAGCTTTGCCCTGCCCAACTTCTACTTCCACGTGACCACCGCCTACGCGCTGCTGCGCCACAACGGGGTCGAGCTGGGCAAGCGCGACTACCTGGGCCGCAACTGAGGCGGAATGGAGTCCAGCGGCGACGCCTCCAGCAGGTCGCTGTTCAGCGCCGATTCGGGGAAGATGCTGTCGAGCTGGCGGTTCAGCTCCGTGCGGTGCATCGTGCTGCGCACGCTGTGCGCGGGCAGCAGCGCGAAGATGGTCGGGCGCAGCCGCCACAATTCCACGCAGTCGTTGGCCTGACGGACCTTCCGGCGCAGCCAGTCGGCGTCGGGACCGTCCAGGTCGTCGGCGGCCCGCATGAAGCTTTGCTTGAGGGCCACCAGGGCGCGTCGGGCGGCCACGCGGGCCAACTGTTCCGGCGTCAGGCCATGGTCGATCAAGGCGGCCAATTGCGACACCGACGCGCAAGCCCCGTTGGGAACGGGCGCGTGGCTGGCGGGCTGGCTGGCGGTCGTCATGGGGGAGGGTCCTCGGGCGGTGATCGTTGTTCTGGTTGAGGGGATTGTTGGCAATCGGGCCGGCCGCGAAGCCAGGAAAAGGGCCGTGTGCACCGCCCACATTGGCGCCTACACTGCCGGCCCACCACGCCAACCGATCGACCGTTCACCGGAGAAGCCCCCATGGCCGCAGCGCAGTCGCGACGACGCACCCTGACCTGGGCGATTCGGGTCGCTTGGGCGTTGCTGGGCCTGGTGCTGCTGGCGGCGATCGCGGCGGCCACCTACGTGGCCCTCGCCTTGCCCAAGACCGACGGCAGCGCCGCCGCGGCCGGGCTGTTGGCCAACGCCCGCATCGAGCGCGACGCCGACGGCATCCCCACGGTGAAGGCCTCGTCCGACGCCGATGTGATGTTCGCGCTGGGCTACGCCCATGCCCAGGACCGGCTGTGGCAGCTGGAGACCCACCGCCGCATTGCCTCGGGCCGCCTGGCCGAAGCGTTTGGCGCCGCGGCGCTCGACACCGACAAGTTCCTGCGCGCCCTCGGCGTTCGCCGCGCCGCGCAGGCCCAGTGGGACGCCGCCAGCCCAGCGACACGGCAGGCGCTCACGGCCTACAGCGCGGGCATCAACGCCTTCCTCGACAGCGGATTGAAGGCCCGCCCGCCCGAGTTCATCGCGCTCGGCATCACCCCCGAACCGTGGACGCCGGTCGACAGCTTGGGCTGGGCGATCATGATGGCCTGGGACCTGGGCGGCAACTGGTCCACCGAATTGCTGCGCATGCGCCTGGCCATGAGCTTGCCGGTCGAACGCATCAACGAGTTGCTGCCGCCGTACCCCGGCGACCGGCCGCTCGTGGACAAGGACTACACACCGCTGTTCCGGTCGCTGCGCGAGACGGCGCCGGCGATTCAGCAGGCCCTGGACGCGGCACCACCCTCGGGCGTTGAGGGCGTGGGCTCGAACAACTGGGTGGTGTCCGGTCGCCTGACCACCAGCGGCCGGCCGCTACTGGCCAACGACCCCCACCTGAAGCTCAGCGCGCCCGCCCTGTGGTACCTCGCCCGCATGGAGGCGCCCGGCCTGAAGGTGGCGGGGGCCACCATGCCTGGCCTGCCGATGGTCGTGCTCGGTCAGAACGACCAGATCGCCTGGGGTTTCACCAACACGGGCCCCGACGTGCAGGACGTCTACATCGAGCGGCTGAAGCCCGACGACCCGGGCCAGTACCAGACGCCCGACGGCTGGGCCGCCTTTCGCACTTTCCGCGAGGTCATCAAGGTGCGCGGCGGCGAGGACGTGGTGCTGCAGGTTCGCGAGTCGCGGCACGGCCCGGTCATCTCGGACGCCGGCAGCGGCGTGACCGACGGCCTGCCCGTGCAGGGGCCCCGCGCCGCCCACGTGCTCGCGCTGCGCTGGACCGCGCTGGACGCCAAGCTCGGCACGCTGGACGCCGGCCTGGCGTTCAACCGCGCGACCTCGGTGGCGGGCTTCATCGCCGCCTCGGCCGACTACGGCGCGCCGATGCAAAACATGGTGGTCGCCGACCAGGCCGGGCAGATCGGTTTCGTGGCCGCCGGCCGCGTGCCCGTGCGTGGACCCGACCACGACTTGAAGGGCCAGGTGCCCGCGCCCGGCTGGGAGGCCCGCTACGACTGGATCGGCCACCTGAGCGCCGACCAAACCCCGCGCGAGGTCGACCCGCCGCGCGGTTACATCGCCACCGCCAACCAACGCATCCACCCGCCGGACTACCCCCACTACCTGACCAACGAATGGGCTGCACCCTACCGCCAGCAGCGCATCGAACAGCTGCTGGCCGCCCAGCCCAAGCACGACTTCGACAGCTTGCGCCGCATCCAGGCCGACGAGTTGTCGCTGGCCGCGCCGAAATTGATCTCCGTGCTGCAGCAGGCGCAGTCCACCCACGCCCTGGCGGCGGCCGCGCAGCAGGCCCTGGCCGGCTTCGACGGCACCATGGCGGCCGACCGCGCCGCGCCGTTGATCCTGTGGTCCTGGACCCGGCACCTGACCCGCCGGGTCTTCGCCGATGAGCTGGGCCCGGTGTTCGACAAGAGCTTCGGCACGCGCAGCTACCGCGATGGCCTGGACGGCGTGCTCGCCCGCCAGGACCCCTGGTGGTGCGACGACAAGGCCACGCCCGAGGTGGAAACCTGCGCGCAGCAGGTCAATGCGGCGTTCACCGACGCGCTCAACGAGCTGCAGGCCAGCCAGGGCAGCGACGTGGCGCGTTGGCAATGGGGCGTGGCGCACCAGGCGCGGTCCGAGCACCGGCCCTTCAGCAAGGTCAAGCCGCTGGCGCGGTGGTTCGAACTGCGCACGCCCACCGGCGGCGACACCTACACCGTCAACGTGTCCCGCGTCGGCCTGAAGCCCGACGCGACCACCGGCGAGCTGTACCTGAACGAGCACGCCCCATCACTGCGGGCGCTCTACGACCTGGGCGACCCCTCGCGCTCGCGCTTCATGCATTCGACCGGTCAATCGGGCCTGCCGTTCTCGCCGCAGTACCGGTCTTTTGTGGAGCGATGGCGCCGTGTGGACTTCGTGCCGGTCTGGGGCGGTGCGCCGACCTCGACCCTGGTGTTGACGCCAACAAGCAGCGCCCAGTGAACCGGTGCTAGAGGTCGCCGTGGCGCGCCTTGCGCTCGGCGGTGAACCGCCACCAGGGCTTGGGCTCGCCACCGCGCATGAAGTCGGTGATGGCGAGGAAGGTGTCCAGCACGCAGGGGTCTTGCCGTTGGCCGCTGTGTTGGCACAGGCGTTGGTAAAGCGCCAGGCCGTCGGCCTCGCGCAGCGCCTGGGGGTGGCTGATGCCGATGGCGCGCAGGTCGGCGGCCATCGCCGGGCCGATGTTGGGCAGCTGCTCCAGCACCGCGCAATCGTCGGCACAGCGCGCTTTGGCGGGGAGGCGTGGGGTTTGGCGCGCGCGTGGCATGGTGAGGCGAATCAGAACGACAGGCCGTTGCGGATCAGGCCAACGGCCAGGCCCTCCAGCGCGAAGTTGACCTCGTCAGGGCCGACGCGGATGACCGGGAAGTCGGGGTTCTCGGGGTGCAACTCGACGCTGCTGCCCAGCCGCTGGTAGCGCTTGACGGTGACGTCATCGCCGAGCCGGGCCACGACGATCTGCCCATTGCGCGCTTCGCTGGCGCGCTGCACGGCCAACAGGTCACCGTCCAGGATGCCGGCGTCGCGCATGCTCATGCCGCGCACCTTCAGCAGGTAGTCGGGCTTGCGGCTGAACAGGCTGGTCTCCACCTGGTATTGCTCGGTGATGTGCTCCTGGGCCAGGATCGGGCTGCCGGCGGCCACCCGCCCGACCAGCGGCAAGGTGAGTTGCGAGAGGCTGGGCAGCGGCAGGCTGAATTGCTGTTCGCGCCGTCGGTTCAGGTCGCGCAGTGTGTCAGACTGAAGCCGGATGCCCCGCGAGGTGCCCCCCACCAGTTCGATGACGCCTTTGCGGGCCAGCGCCTGCAGGTGTTCCTCGGCGGCGTTGGCGGACTTGAACCCCAGCGCCGTGGCGATTTCAGCGCGCGTGGGGGGGGACCCGGTGCGTTCCATCGCGGTGCGGACCAGGTCATAGACCTGTTGCTGGCGTTCGGTGAGCTTGGGCGTGTCGAGCAAGGCGCGGGGCATGGCACTCCTGTGTGGCTGGTGTTTTGTCCAGCATTCTGTATTTTTATCCAGTCATCCGGAAAATGCAAAACGAGTTGCAAGTCGGCGGTCGCATCGTGGTGCTGGGCACGGGCGGCACCATCGCGGGCACGGCCGCCCGCGCCGACGACCACACCGGCTACACCGCCGCCCAACTGGGCATCGCCGCACTGCTGGCCGGCGTGCCCGGCCTGGACACCAACCGGGTCGAGGCCGAGCAGGTCGCCCAGCTGGACAGCAAGGACATGGACCACGCCACCTGGCAGCAGCTCGCCCGGCGCGTGGCGCACCACCGCGCGCGGCCCGAGGTGCAGGCGGTCATCGTCACGCACGGCACGGACACGCTGGAGGAAACCGCCTACTTCCTGCACCGCGTGCTCGGTGCCGGCAAGCCGGTGGTGCTCACCGCGGCCATGCGGCCCGCCACCGCCTTGCAGCCGGACGGCCCGCAAAACCTGCTCGACGCCGTGGCCCTGGCCCGCGCGGGCGGCGCCTGCGGTGTCCTGGTGGTGGTGGCGGGACGGGTGATGTCGGGCGCCGACGTGCGCAAGGTGCACCCCTACCGCCTGGACGCGTTCGACGCCGGCGACGCCGGGCCGCTGGGTTGGGTGGAGCAGGGCGCCTTGCGCCTGTTGCGCGACTGGCCCGCGGCGCGACCGCCGGAGCAGGTGGAAGCGGGTCTGGCCCTGATCGAGACCGACCCGGCGCACTGGCCGTGGGTGGCCGTCTTCACGAGCCATGCGGGCGCGGACGCCCGGCTGGTGGACGCGGCGGTCGCCGCGGGCGTGCAAGGCATCGTCTTGGCGGCCACGGGCAATGGCACGGTGCACCGCGCGCTGGCCGCCGCCCTGGCGCGGGCGGCCTTGGCCGGCGTGGCTGTGGTTCGCACCACGCGTTGCGCTCACGGGGCGCTGGTCGGCACGCCGGACCCTCAGACCGAGGGCCTCGGCGGCCTCACGCCGGTTCAGGCGCGCATCGAGTTGATGCTGCGCCTGATGGCACTCACACCACCGTCAGCGTGACGTCGATGTTGCCGCGGGTGGCGTTCGAGTAAGGGCACACGCCGTGGGCGGCGGCGACCAGCTTTTCGGCCGCGTCGCGCTCCCAACCGGGGATGGTGATGGCCATGGCCACCTGGATGCCGAAGCCGCCGGGGATCGGGCCGATGCCCACATCGGCCGCGATCGACGTGGTCGCCGGCAGGCTTTGCTTGTTCGTCATGGCCACGTGCTTCATCGCGCCCAGGAAGCAGGCCGAGTAGCCGGCCGCGAACAGCTGTTCGGGGTTGGTGCCCGCGGCGCCGTCGCCGCCCAATTCTTTCGGCGTGGTCAGCGTGACGGCCAGGTTGCCGTCGGACGACTTCGCGCTGCCGGCGCGACCGCCGGTGGCGGTGGCGTGGGCGGTGTAGAGAACTTTGTCGAGTGCCATGGTGAGCTCCTTTTCAGGGGTGGGGAATCGTTGAAGGCGTGGGTGCGGGCGGGGCTGACGTGACCGTGTGGGCCGCGTCCAGCAGGCGGCCGCGCAGCGCCTGCAGGGTTTGGGTGAGCTGCTGCAACTCCTGGGCGGCGCAGCCGCTGGCGCTCAGCAGGCGGGGCGGCAGCGGGCAGGCCTGATCGCGCAGGGCGCGGCCGGCGTCGGTGAGGCGCACCTGCACGCGCCGTTCGTCGTCGGTGGCGCGTTCACGCTGGACCCAGCCCGCGGATTGCATGCGCTTGAGCAGCGGCGTCAAGGTCCCGGAGTCCAGAAACAGCCTGTCGCCCAGCGCGCCCACGCTTTGCGCGTCCTGCTCCCACAGCACCAGCAGCACCAGGTACTGCGGGTAGGTCAAGCCCAGCGGCTCGAGCAGTGGTTTGTACAGGCGCGTCATCGCCAGCGAGCTGGAATACAGCGCAAAGCACAGTTGCCGATCAAGCTGCAGCCATTCCAGCGCCGACCGCTCGGTGGCGGCCATGGTCGTTGCGGTGGGGCGTTCAGCAGTCATGAGCGGGACTGTGATGAATTGCTGACAATTAAATTGTGTGCAATTGAATTGACCCCGTGGCGCACAGGGGCATGGCACAGGCCGCGCTCGCCTTCGGGGCGGGCGCGGCCACCGGCAGGCGGTGTTCAGCGCCTTGTTCGGCGTCCCTTCAGGGGCTCAGCTCGCCTCGGCGGCCAGGGCGTCGATTTCGGTGCTGAGTTCCAGCCAGCGCGCTTCCAGCGTCTCGATCTCGTCGTTGAGCGCCTTGAGTTTTTTGCCGGCCTCCGCCAGCTGTGCTGGCGCGACGCCGGCGGTCGACAGTTGCGCTTCCACCGCTTCGCGCTCACCAAACAGCACGCCGAGTCGGTTGTCGATGCGGTTGAACTCCTTGCGCAGTGGCTTCAGCTGCTCCACGCGCTGCTGGCGCGCCTCGGCCGCGGCTTTGCGGTCTTCCTTGTGGGACGGCGGTGCGGCCGCGGGGGCTTTGGCCGCTGGGGTCACCTGGGGCGCCGCAGCCAACTTCGGCGTGGCGCCGGCCTCGGCCGCCACCTTGCCGGCCTCGCGGCGGCTCGACTCGCGTGCGGCCTTGGCCTGCTCGCGCGAGGTGTCGAGCAGCCAGCGCTGGTAGTCGTCGAGGTCGCCGTCGAAGGGCTTGACCGTGCCATCGGTCACCAGCCAGAACTCGTCGCAGACTTCGCGCAGCAGCGCGCGGTCGTGGCTGACCAGCATCACCGTGCCTTCGAACTCGTTGAGCGCCATGCTCAGCGCCTCGCGGGTGGTCAGGTCCAGGTGGTTGGTCGGCTCGTCGAGCAGCAGCAGATTGGGGCGCTGCCACACCAGCATGGCCAGCACCAGGCGCGCCTTTTCGCCGCCCGACAAGGACCCCACCGCCTGGTTGACCATGTCGCCGACGAAGCGGAACGACCCCAGGAAGTCGCGCAGCTCTTGCTCGCGGCCGGCTGGGCCGACGTCGCGGGCCAGGCGCACCATGTGCATCAGCGGGCCGTCGTCGAGCTGCAGCACGTCCAGTTCTTGTTGTGCGAAATAGCCGATGCTCAGGCCCTTGCCTTCGGTGACTTCGCCGGCGACCAGTGGAATGTCCTTGGAGATGGTCTTCACCAGCGTCGACTTGCCCTGGCCGTTGGCGCCCAGGATGCCAATGCGCTGGCCGGCCAGCACCGAACGGTTGATGTCCTTGACGATCGGCACGCCCGCGTAGCCGCAGCTCATCATCGAAAAGGCCAGCATCGGATTGGGCAGGCTCATCGGCTCGCGGAACTCGAACTGGAAGTCGCTGCTCGTCAGCACCGGGCCCAGCTTTTCCATGCGGGCCAGGGCCTTGACGCGGCTTTGCGCCTGTTTGGCCTTGCTGGCCTTGGCCTTGAAGCGGTCGATGAACTTCTGCAGGTGCGCCATGCGCTCCTGCTGTTTGGCGAAGTTGGCCTGGGCCTGCACCAGCCGCTCGGCGCGCATTTCCTCGAAGGCGGTGTAGTTGCCGGTGTAGCGGGTCAGCTTGGTCTCGTCCAGGTGCAGCGTGACCTGGGTGATGGCGTCCAGGAATTCGCGGTCGTGGCTGATGACCAGCATCGTGCCCTCGTAGCGCTTCAGCCAGGCTTCCAGCCAGACCAGGGCGTCCAGGTCCAGGTGGTTGGTGGGCTCGTCGAGCAGCATCAGGTCGGCCGGGCACATCAGCGCGCGGGCCAGTTGCAGCCGCATGCGCCAACCGCCCGAAAAGCTGTTGACCGGCAGGTCCAGCTGGTCGGTCTTGAAGCCCAGGCCCATCAGCAGCGCCTGCGCCCGCGGTCGCGCCTCGAAGCCGCCGGCCTCGCTGATGGCCTGGTGCGCTTCGGCCATGGCGTGGCCATCGTCGGCGGCCTCCGCGGCGATCAGGGCGTGGTTGGCTTGCATGAGCCGGGTGTCGCCCTCCAGCACGAAGTCGGTGGCGGGCTGGTCGGTCTCGGGCATCGACTGCGCCACCTCGCCCACCAGCCAGCGCGGCGGAATGCTCACATCGCCGGCGTCGCTTTGCAGCCGGTTCGTCAGCAGCGAGAACAAGCTGGACTTGCCCGCCCCGTTGCGGCCGACCAGCCCCACTTTCTCGCCAGGCTGCAGGGTCACGCTGGCGTTGTCCAGCACGACTTTGGTGCCGCGCCGCAGGGTCACGTCTCGGATGGTGATCATCGCGCGGCCCCGCCCTTGGCATGCCAGCGGTCCAGGGCCTCGCGCGTGACCAGCAGCGCCTGGTCGTCGCCGGCACTGGTGTCCAGCCACACCACCTCCAGGCGGCGGAAGGCGCTCTCGAAATGCCGGCGCTCATTGCCGATTTCCAGCACCAGCACGCCGTGCGGGCTCAGCCGCGCGGGCGCATCGGCCACGATGCGGCGCACCAGGTCCATGCCGTCGGCGCCGCCGGCCAGGGCCAGGGCCGGCTCGTGCTGGTACTCGGGAGGCAAGGCGGCCATGCTCTGGCTGTTCACGTAGGGCGGGTTGCAGACGATCAGGTCGTAGGGGCCTGTCAGTGCGTCCAACAGGTCGGACTTGAGCACGGTGATGCGCTGGCCCATCTGATGGCGGTCGACGTTGATGCGGGCCACGGCCAAGGCGTCGTCGGAGATGTCGGCCGCGTCCACCTTGACCTCGGGGTAGGCCATGGCGGCAATGACCGCCAGGCTGCCGTTGCCGGTGCACAGGTCGAGCACGCGGTGGGTCTGGTCGCTGAGCCAGGTGTCCAGCGCGCCGGTGCCTTCGCCATCGGCCAGCAGTTCGGCGATGAAGGAGCGCGGCACGATGCTGCGCTCGTCGATGTAGAAGGGCACGTTCTGCAGCCAGGCCTCGCGGGTGAGGTACGCGGCGGGCAGGCGGGTGGCGATGCGGCGGTCGATCAAGGCCACGGCTTTGGCCTGGTCCTCGGGGCTCAGCACTTGGCGGGCCTTGGCCTCCAGGGCGTCCAGTTCCATGCCCAGCGACCACAGCACCAGCCAGGCGGCTTCGTCAAAGGCGTTGAGCGTGCCGTGCCCAAATGAAACGCCCGCCTGTTTGAGGCGGGCGCTTTGCGCGGTGATCAGGTCGATCAAGGTCATCGGAGCAGCCGTTCCAGAGTTGTTCGGTAAATGTTCTTCAGCGGGTCCAGGTCGGCCACGCGAACGCGTTCATTGATTTGGTGAATGGTCGCGTTGAGCGGGCCGAACTCGATCACCTGGGGGCACATCGTGGCGATGAATCGCCCGTCCGAGGTGCCGCCGGTGGTCGACAAGGTCGTGTCGATGCCGGTGTGCTCGGCAATCGCCGCGCGGATCGCCTCGGTCAGCGGACCCACCGGCGTCAGGAAAGGCTCGCCACCCAGGGTCCAGTCGATGCGGTGGTCCAGACCATGCTGGTCCAGCACGCGGCAGAGTTGGGCCTTCAGCCCCTCGGGCGTCGACGCGGTGCTGAAGCGGAAGTTGAAGTCGACCACCAGCTCGCCCGGGATGACGTTGGTGGCGCCGGTGCCAGCG
This sequence comes from Hydrogenophaga intermedia, assembly GCA_943370175.1. Classification (GTDB taxonomy): domain Bacteria; phylum Pseudomonadota; class Gammaproteobacteria; order Burkholderiales; family Burkholderiaceae_C; genus Ideonella_A; species Ideonella_A intermedia_A. The sequence continues at coordinate 220,271 of CALRPU020000002.1, forward strand.
TGGATGTTCGACACCTGCCAGCTGGTGGGCGGGAAGTAGGCGTTGCCTTCGTCCCAGACGGTGGCGGCCAGTTGGGCGAGCGCGGGTGCGGCCAGGTGAATGGGGTTGCGCGCCAGGTGCGGGTAGGCGATGTGGCCCTGCACGCCCTTGACCCGCAGTTTGCCCGACAAGGACCCGCGTCGCCCGTTCTTGATCATGTCGCCCAGGCGGTCCACCGAAGTGGGCTCGCCAACGATGCAGCAGTCCAGCCGCTGGCCGCGCTGGCGCAGCCAGTCGCACACCTTGACGGTGCCGTCCACCGCCGGGCCTTCTTCGTCGCTGGTGACCAGGAAGGCCAGCGAGCCGGCGTGGTCCGGGTGCGCGGCGACGAATTCCTCGCTGGCCACGACCATCGCGGCCAGCGAGCTTTTCATGTCGGCGGCACCACGCCCGTACAACTCGCCACCGCGGTGGGTGGGCACGAAAGGGTCGCTGTCCCACTGGTCGAGGGGGCCGGTGGGCACCACGTCGGTGTGGCCTGCAAACGCAAGCACCGGTGCCGCGGCGTGGCGGCCTGGGCGAATCGCCCAGAGGTTCGTTACCGCCCGCTCGCCCTCGCCAAAGACGATGCTGTGGCAATCGAAGCCGATGGCGCCCAGGCGTTCGCTGATCAAGGCCTGGCAGCCCGCGTCTCGCGGGGTGACGGAGGCAGCCGCGATCAGGCGTTCGGTCAGGCGCAGGGTCGCCGACGTCACGGGCGGCCTCCCATCAGCTTGCGCGGGTTGGGCTCTTCGACCCGCACGTCGAGCGTGATCTCGGTGAAGCTGGGCTGGTCGTCGGACTCTTCCTTCTTCGGCGTCATCAGGCGCGACACCGGCGTCATGTCGTTCTGCAGGCGCCACATCAGGTTGGTGGGCGAGTCCGCGTAAGCCAGGCCCTCGTCGCGAGTGATCACGCCGTCGGTGATCATGCGGGCGAGGTCTTGTTCGAAGGTCTGCGAGCCCTCGGCCATGGACTTTTCCATCGCCTCGCGCACGCCGCTGAAATCGCTTTGCTCAATCAGGTCGCTGACCAGTTTGGTGTTCAGCATCACCTCCACCGCGGGCAGGCGGCCGCCCGCTGTGGCCCGCACCAAACGCTGCGAGACGATGGCCTTCAAGCCCGCGGCGAGGTCGGACAGCAGCGCCGGGCGCGATTCTGGCGAGTAGAACGACAAGATGCGCCCGAGCGCGTGGTAGCTGTTGTTCGCGTGCAGCGTGGACAGCACCAAATGGCCGGACAGCGCGTACGAGATGGCCGACGTCATGGTCTCGCGGTCGCGGATTTCGCCGATCAGGATGCAGTCCGGCGCTTGGCGCAGCGCGTTTTTCAGGCCAATCTGCAGCGACGCGGTGTCGCGGCCCACTTCCCGCTGGTTCACCACCGACTTCTTGTTGGTGAACAGGAATTCGATCGGGTCCTCGATGGTGAGGATGTGGCCGGCCAGCTGCTGGTTGCGCTGCTCGATCATGGCCGCCAGCGTGGTGCTTTTGCCGGTGCCGGTGGCGCCCACCATCAAGATCAACCCGCGCTTTTCCAGGATCAGATTGTTCAGGATCGCCGGGACCTTCAGGCTTTCCAGCGACGGGATCTGGTGCGGAATGCAGCGGATCACCGCCGCCACCGAGCCGCGCTGCTTGAAGGCACTGAAGCGGAAGCTGCCCACACCGGTCAGGCCCACGCCGACGTTCAGTTCGCCGGTGTCGTCCAGCTCTTCCAGCTGGCGCGGCGTCAGCAGCTCGGCCAGCAGCTGTCGGGGCTGCGAGGGGTTGAGCGGCTGGTCGCTGAGCTGCAGGATCTGGCCGTTGATCTTGATGAGGATCGGCGTGTTGGCCGACAGGTGCACGTCCGAGGCGCCCTTTTCGGCCATCAGCCGCAGCACCCGCTCCAGGTTTCCGCCGCTCATCGCGATCCTTCCGGTGGCTGGTTGGCTCGGGGGCCGATCAGGCCCGCAGCAGCTCGTTGATGCTGGTCTTGGCGCGCGTCTCGGCCGTGACCTGCTTGACGATCACGGCGCAGTACAGGCTGTACTTGCCGTCGGCCGAGGGCAGGTTGCCGCTGACCACCACCGAGCCCGCCGGGATGCGGCCGTAGCTGACCTCGCCGGTGGCGCGGTTGTAGATCTTGGTGCTTTGGCCGATGTACACGCCCATGCTGATCACCGAGTTCTCCTCGACGATCACGCCCTCGACCACCTCCGACCGCGCGCCGATGAAGCAGTTGTCCTCGATGATGGTCGGGTTGGCCTGCAGCGGCTCCAGCACGCCGCCAATGCCCACGCCACCCGACAGGTGCACGTTCTTGCCGATCTGCGCGCAGCTGCCCACAGTGGCCCAGGTGTCGACCATCGTGCCCTCGTCCACGTAGGCGCCGATGTTGACGTAGCTGGGCATCAACACCACGTTCTTCGCCAGGTAGCTGCCGCGGCGGGCCACGGCCGGCGGCACGATGCGCACGCCCGCGGCGCGCACGGCGTCTTCATCGATGTGCGAGAACTTGGTCTTGACCTTGTCGAAGAAGGCCAGGTCGCCAGCGCGCATCAGCGCGTTGTCGTTCAGGCGGAAGCTCAGCAGCACGGCCTTCTTGACCCACTGGTTGACGGTCCACTGGCCCACGCCCTGGCGTTCGGCCACGCGGATGCGGCCCTTGTTCAGGTCGGAGATCACCGACTCCACCGCGTCGCGCACCTCGGGGTGGGTCGTTGCGTTGAGGGTGGCGCGGTTGTCCCAGGCTTGGTCGATCAGGGCTTGCAGTTCGTGGCTCATGTCGGAAATCGGTGCGTTGCAGAAAGCGGAGGCGGGCAGGGCGGCAGGGGTGGGCAGGATCGGTCAGCGGCCACGGATGAAGGCGACGATGCGTTGCGCGGCTTCCAGGCATTCGGCCACCGGGGCCACCAGCGCCAGCCGCACGCGACCACGGCCGGGGTTGTGCCCGTCGACCTCCCGCGCCAGCAGGCTGCCGGGCAACACTGCCACATTGTATTGAGCGAGCAAATCCAGCGCGAAGGCGACGTCATCGCCGCCGTTCAGGTGTGCAGGCACCCCGCACCACAGGTAGAAGCCGGCGTCGGGCAGGCTCACGTCCATCACTTCGGCCAACAGCGGGGTGACTTGGGCGAACTTGTCCCGGTACTGCTGGCGGTTGGCCGCCACGTGCGCTTCGTCGTTCCAGGCGGCGATGCTGGCCTGCTGCACGACCGGGCCCATCGCGCTGCCGTGGTAGGTGCGGTACAGCAAGAAGGCCTTGAGCACCTCGGCGTCCCCCGCCACGAAGCCCGAGCGCATGCCGGGCACGTTGGAGCGCTTGCTCAGGCTGGTGAAGGCGACCAGCCGGCGGAAGTCGCTGCGGCCCAGGCGCTGGGCAGCTTCCAACGAACCCAACGGCGCCTCGTCGCGGAAATAGATTTCGGAGTAGCACTCGTCCGACGCGATGACAAAGCCGTGCTGGTCGGACAAGGCGAAGAGCATCCGCCATTCCTCCAGGGGCATCACCGCACCGGTCGGGTTGCCCGGGGAGCACACGTACAGCAGCTGCGTGTCGGCCCAGGTCGACGCCGGCACCGCCGACCAGTCGACCGCGAAGTTGCGCGCCGGGTCGCTCGGCGCGTAGACCGTGGCCGCGCCGGCCAGCAGCGCCGCGCCCTCGTAGATTTGGTAGAACGGATTGGGGCAGACGACGGTGGCGCGCGTCCGCGTGGGGTCGATCACGGTTTGTGCCAGCGCAAACAGCGCTTCGCGCGACCCGTTGACCGGCAGCACCTGGGTGGCCGCGTCGAGTGCCACTTGGTAGCGCCGCTGCACCCAGGCCACCAGGGCTTGGCGCAGCGCAGGCTCGCCCGCGGTGGCTGGGTAACTCGACAGGCCCGCCAGGCTGGCCGTCAAGGCCCGCTCCACCAACGGCGGTGTGGGGTGCTTGGGTTCGCCGATGCCCAGGCTGATCGGGCGCAGGGCGGGGTTGGGCACCACGTCGCGGCTCAGCGCGCGCAGCCGTTCGAAGGGGTAGGGGTGGAGCTTGGCCAGCAGCGGATTCATCCGCGGATTATCCGCCGCAGGGCCGACGTCAGCCCAGCAAGCCGGACTGGCTGGGCAGCGAAGGCAGGTGCACGGGCAGGGGCGGCTTCCAACCCTTCTTGCGGTGTTCGGCCACCACGTTGGTGTAAATGCCGCCGCGCACGTACCACTTGGCGACGATGCGCGCATAGCGTGGTTGGCAAGCCGCGACGATGTCGTCCAGGATGGTGTTGGTCACCTTCTCGTGGAACGCGCCCTCGTGGCGGTAGCTCCAGAAATACATTTTCAGGCTCTTGAGCTCGATGCACTGCCGGTCGGCCACCATGTCGATCGTGAAGTGCGCGAAGTCGGGCTGGCCGGTGAGGGGGCAGTGGCAGGTGAACTCGGGCACCTGGAACTGGATCACGTAGTCGCGCTCGGGCGTGGGGTTGGGGAACACGTCGAGCTGCTTGCTCGGCGCGCTGGGCGCCTTGGCGGGTGCGGTGCGGACGCCGACGCCCAGCTCGGGGCGGCCGATCGGGGCAGGCGGGGTCGCGGTCGGCGGGGCTTTCTTGCGGGCCATGGGGGGTGCGGTGCGGGGGGGCGGGTGGGGGTGGCGATGCTATCATCCAGGCCCATCTTGACGCGGTCCTGGCGCAGATTTGTCCAGCTGAATCAAGCACTTAGCCCACCGATTCGGGTCATGCGCGCGGCGCCCGCCGCGGCACGGCCCGGCCCCCCATGCGCCTGAATTCCATCAAGCTTTCCGGCTTCAAGTCCTTTGCCGAGCCCACCCACTTCCAGTTGCCTGGGCAGTTGGTGGGCGTGGTCGGACCGAATGGCTGCGGCAAGTCCAACATCATGGACGCGGTGCGCTGGGTGCTGGGCGAATCGAAGGCCAGCGAGCTGCGCGGCGAGTCGATGCAGGACGTGATCTTCAACGGCAGCGGCAACCGCAAGCCGGCCGGCCGCGCGAGTGTTGAACTCGTCTTCAGCAACGAGGACGCCCGCGCTGGTGGCCAGTGGAATCAGTTCGCCGAGATCGCCGTCAAGCGGGTGCTGACCCGCGACGGCACCAGCAGCTATTACATCAACAATCAGCCGGTGCGCCGGCGCGACGTGCAGGACGTGTTCCTCGGCACCGGCCTCGGGCCACGGGCCTACGCCATCATTGGCCAGGGCACGATCAGCCGCATCATCGAAAGCAAACCCGAGGAGCTTCGGCTGTTCCTTGAAGAGGCCGCCGGCGTGTCCAAGTACAAGGAGCGCCGGCGCGAGACCGAACACCGCCTGAAGGACACCCGCGAGAACCTCACCCGCGTCGAAGACATCCTGCGCGAGTTGAACGCCAACCTCGACAAGCTGGAAAAGCAGGCCGAAGTCGCCACGCAGTACCGGTCCCTGCAGGCCGCGGGCACGCTGAAGCTGCACCAGCTGTGGTTCCTGAAGCACCGCGACGCCACCGCCGAGCAGGCGCGGGTGCGGCAGGCGGTGCTCGACGCCACCAACGCGCTGGAGTCGCGCATGGCCGAGCTGCGCCACGGCGAAGCCGAGCTGGAGTCGATTCGCCAGGCCCATTACGCCGCCAGCGACGCCTTGCACACGGCGCAAGGCGAGCTGGCCGAGGCGGCGCTGGAGGTCAGCCGTCTGGAGGAGCGCATCCGCTACGTGGTCGAAGGCCGCCAGCGCGCCGAACAGCGCCTGGCCGAGTTGAGCGCACAAACCGCGACCTGGGCCGACCGCCAGGCCCAGGCCGAAGCCGAGCTGGCGCAGGTCGGCGAGCAAATCGCGGCCGCCGACGAGCACAGCGAGGTGCTGGCCGCCCAGGTGGAACGCCAGGCCGACCAACTGCCCGAGGTCGACGACGCGCTGCGTGCTGCCCAGGGCCGCGCCAATGAACAGCGCACCGCCGTGACCGCGGTGCAGCAGCAAATTCAGGTGCTGGCCGCCGAAAGTCGCAGCCTGGACGACCAAGGCCGGCAGCTGCGCCTGCGCCGCGACCGCCTGGCCGCCGAGAAGCAACAGCTCGCGGCGCCCGACCTGGAACGCCTGGCCGAGCTGCGCCAACAAAGCGCCCACGCCGACGAGCTGGCCGAGGTTGCCGGTGCGCGGCTGCACGCACTGAGCGAGCAAGTGCCTGCCCTCGACGACGCGCGACGCGAGCAACAACGTGAGACCAACGCCGAGTCCGCCCGACAAAGCGAGTTGGCCGCGCGGCTGCAGGCCCTGCGCGCGCTGCAGGACAAGGTGCAAACCGAGGGCAAGCTCAAGCCCTGGCTGTCCAAGCACGGGCTGGACGCGCTCAGCGGCCTGTGGTCGAAGTTGCACATCGAGGCGGGCTGGGAAACCGCCCTGGAGGCCGCCCTGCGAGAGCGCATCGGCGCGCTGGAAGTGGGCCGGCTGGACACCGTGCGCGCCTTCGCCGCCGACCCGCCACCCGCCAAGCTCGCCTTCTACACCCCGCCCAACGCCGCGGCGCCAAGCGGCGGGTCGGGCCTGCCCCGGCTGGCCGACCTGCTGCGCCTGGGCGACGCCGGGCTGAAGGCGTTGCTGGGCGATTGGCTGGACGGCGTTTACACCGCGGCCAGCCTGGATGACGCACTCGCCGCCCGGGCCAGCCTGCGTCACGGCGAGTCGATCATGACGCGCGAGGGCCACGCCGTGTCGCCCTACGCGGTCAGCTTCCACGCGCCGGACTCCGAACAGGCGGGGCTGCTTGCCCGCGCGCAAGAAATCGAAAACCTGGACCGCCAAGTGCGCGCGCAGTCCCTGATGGCCGACGAAGCCCGCGCCGCGTTGGTGCGCGCCGAGGCGGCCTACACCGATGCATCGCAGCGGCTGCTGGCCGTGCGCCGCGATGCCACGGAAGCCCAGACCCGCGCGCACCAGCTGCAGGTCGACCTGCTGCGCGTGGCCCAGCAGGCCGAGCAAACCACGGCGCGCCGCGACCAGCTCAGCGAGGAGCTGGCCGAGGTCGAGGGTCAGCTCGACGAGCTGAACGAGCGCCGCGCAGTGGGCGAAGCCCGTTTCGAGGAACTGGACCTGCAAATGGCCACCGCCCAGGAGCGCCATGCCGAGCTGGAAGACGCGGTGATCGCGACCGAGCGCCGCCAGGCCGAGGCGCGCGAGCAGCTGCGCGGCCTGGAGCGGCAAGCGCAGGAGGCCCAGTTCAGCGCCCGCGCGCTGGCCGCGCGCCGCGCCGAACTGCAGCGCAGCATCGACACGGCCGCGCAGCAGCGCGGCAGCGACGAGCAGACCATGGCCACGTTGCGCGACGAGCTGGCCCGCCTGACCGACGCCACCGCCGAGGCCGGCCTGCAGGCCGCGCTGGCCGTGAAGCTGGACCGCGAGGCCGCGCTCGGCGCCCGCCGCAGCGAGTACGACGACCTGAGCCTGCGCCTGCGCCGCGCCGACGAGCAGCGCATGGGCCACGAGCAAAGCCTGGCGCCGCTGCGCGAGCGCATCACCAAGCTGCAGCTGGAAGAGCAGGCCGCGCAACTCGGCGGCGCACAGTACCTGGAACAGCTTCAGGCGGCTGAGGTCGACCTGGTCGCACTGGCCGCGCAGATCGACGCCGACAAGGTCAAGCTCACCGGCCTGCAAAGCGAGATCGACCGCATCAACCGCGAGATCGCCGCGCTGGGCGCCGTCAACCTGGCGGCGCTGGACGAGCTGAGCGCCTCGCGCGAGCGGAAGACCTTTCTGGACGCGCAGAACGCCGACCTCAACGACGCCATCGCCACGCTGGAAGGCGCCATCCACAAGATCGACCTGGAAACCCGCGACCTGCTGGGCAGCACCTTCAACCAGGTCAACGAGCACTTCGGCCGCATGTTCCCCAGCCTCTTCGGCGGCGGCAATGCGCGGCTGGTGATGACCGGTGACGAGATCCTGGACGCTGGCGTGCAGGTGATGGCGCAGCCGCCGGGCAAGAAGAACAGCACCATCCATTTGCTGTCCGGCGGCGAGAAAGCGCTGACCGCCATCGCCCTGGTCTTCGCCATCTTCCAGCTGAATCCGGCGCCGTTCTGTTTGCTGGACGAGGTGGACGCACCGCTGGACGACGCCAACACCGAGCGGTACGCCAAGCTGGTGGCCCAGATGGCCCAGGGCACGCAGTTCCTCTTCATCAGCCACAACAAGATTGCGATGGAAATGGCCGAACAACTGATCGGCGTCACGATGCAAGAGCAGGGCGTCTCGCGCATCGTGGCGGTCGACATGGAAACCGCGACCAGCCTGGTCGAGTCCCCCTGAGCCCCGGAACGCGACGATGGACGACCTGACCCTGGCCCTCTCCGCCATCGGCGGCATCGCGATCTGCGGCGTCATTGCCTACAACAGCTGGCAGGTGCGCAAAGCCGGCCCGCGGCGCGCAAGCGAAGCGACCCGCACCGACGCGTGCGACCCCGCCTCCGATGGCCGCGCTGCCCCCGCCGCACGCACCGAGCCCACGCTGGACGGCCCGGCGATTGGCGTCGATTCGTTGACCACGCCCGGCCCTGGGCCGTCGCCGCGCCTCGCGCCGGCGGGCGGCGATCTGGATGCCGCGGTCTTGCCCGTGGCACGGCGAACCCCCGCCCGCCTGGACGCCCTGATCGATGCCCTGGTGACCCTGCAGCTGGACGCCCCGATCAGCGCCGAGCTGGTGCTGGCCCACCTGCCGCCCACGCGCCGCGCCGGCACCAAGCCCCTGGCCATCGAAGGCCTCAGCGTGGACACCGGCGACTGGGAAGCGCCCACGGCCGGCTCGCGCTACAGCGAACTGCAGGCCGGCGTGCAGCTGGCCAACCGCAATGGCGCGCTCAACGAGATCGAGTACTCCGAGTTCATCCAGAAGGTGCAGGCCTTTGCCGACGCGGTGGGTGCGGCGGTCGACTTTCCCGACATGCTGGAGGTGGTGTCGCGCGCGCGTGAGCTCGACGCGTTTGCCGGCCAGCACGACGCCCAACTCGCGGTGCTGCTGCGCGCGCGCAGCGCGGCCTGGAGCGTGGGCTACATCCAGCAGCAGGCGGCCTTGATGGACTTCGTGCCGGGCAGCCTGCCTGGCCGCCTCGTGCTGCCGTCGGCCGACGAGGGTGCACCGCCCGTGCTGGTGCTGGCCTACGACTCCCAGGCGGCCTTGCAGGACGACCCGAACCAGGCGGCCCTGCGCGAGGTCACGTTGAGCTTCGACGTGCCGCAGACCGATGCGTCCCTCGAGCCCTTCGCGCTGTGGTACGAAAAGGCGCGCGCGCTGGCCGCGGCGATGGACGCCCACATCGTCGACGACCGCGGGCAGCCGCTGGGCCCGCCGGCCTTCGCCGGCATCGACGCCGAGCTCAAGCGCTTGTACGCCGCGCTGCTCGAGCGCGACCTGGCCGCAGGCAGCCTGGCCGCCCGGCGCGTGTTCAGCTGAGCGCCGAAGCGCTGTTTGCCCATGCCGAGCCCGTCCAACCCGCCCGCGCCCGTCCCAACCTCGACGCCAACCTCGACGCCAACCGCGCCGACCGCTTCGCCCCCCACCGATGCCGCGTCACTCACCACAGCGCAGGCCAGCGCAGAGGTCGAGCGGCTGCGCGCCCAGCTCAAGGACCATGCGCACCGCTATTACGTGCTGGACGCGCCCGCCATTCCCGACGCCGACTACGATGCGATGTTCGAGCGCCTGCAGGCGCTGGAAGCGGCCCACCCTGGTCTGCAGACACCCGATTCGCCCACGCAGCGCGTCATCGGGGCCGTGCTCGACGGCCTGAGCCCGGTGCGCCATGCGGTGCCGATGCTGTCGATCCACACCGAAACGGACACCACGGCCGCCGGCGCCGAGGCCTTTGACCAGCGCGTGCGCAAGCTGCTCGCGCTGGACGACGGTGCGCCGCCCGTGGACTATCTGGCGGAGTTGAAGTTCGACGGCCTGGCCATCAACCTGCGCTACGAGGAAGGCCAGCTGGTCCAGGCCGCCACCCGCGGGGACGGTGAGACCGGCGAGGACGTCACCCACACGGTGCGCACCATCGCCAGCGTCCCGCGTCGCCTGCGCGGCGTCGACGCCGCGGTGCTGGAAGTGCGCGGTGAAGTGTTCATGCGGCGCGACGACTTCGACGCGCTGAACGCCCGCCAGCGCGCGCTGATCGACGCCGGCGCCAAGAACGAGAAGACCTTCGTCAACCCGCGCAACGCCGCCGCCGGCGTGGTGCGCCAGTTGGACGCCAACGTGGCCGCGCGGCGGCCATTGAGCTTCTTCGCCTATGGCCTCGGCGAGGTGCAGGGCTGGGCCGTGCCCGACACCCAGGGCGGCCTCCTGGACGCCTTGCGTGCGGCCGGTCTGCCGGTCAACGACGACGCCCGCCGGGTGCAGGGCGCGGCGGGCCTGGTTGCGTTCCACCGCGACGTGGCCGCGCGCCGGGACGCGCTGCCCTTCGACATCGATGGCGTGGTCTACAAGCTGGACCGCCGCGACTGGCAGCAACTGCTGGGATTCAAGTCCCGCGAGCCGCGTTGGGCCGTGGCCCACAAGTACCCGGCACAGGAGCGCAGCACGCGCTTGCTCGACATCGATGTCCAGGTGGGGCGCACCGGCAAGATGACCCCGGTGGCGAAGCTGGAGCCGGTCTTTGTCGGTGGCACCACGGTGAGCAACGCCACCTTGCACAACCAGGACGAGATCGACCGCAAGGACGTGCGCATTGGCGACACCGTCGTGGTGCGGCGCGCCGGCGACGTCATCCCCGAGGTGGTGGGCGTGGTGGCCGACCAGCGGCCCGCCGACAGCGTGCGCTTCGACCTGTACCAGCGCTTGTCGGGCCAGTGCCCGGTGTGCGGCAGCGCGATCACCCGCGAGGCGGACGAGGTCGACTGGCGCTGCAGCGGCGGCCTGTACTGCCCGGCGCAGCGCAAGCAGGCGATCCTGCACTTCGCGGGCCGCCGCGCGCTGGACATCGAAGGCCTGGGCGACAAGCTGGTCGACCAGCTGGTCGATGCCGGGGTGGTCACGACGCTGCCCGACCTGTACCGCCTGGACCTGGCGCGCCTGATGGCGCTGGACCGCATGGGTGAGAAGAGCGCGCGCAACTTGCTGCAAGGCCTGGCGCAAAGCCGGCAGACCACGCTGGCGCGCTTCCTGTTTTCATTGGGCATCCGGCACGTGGGCGAGACCACGGCCAAGGACCTGGCCCGGCACTTCGGCCAGCTCGACCGCCTGCTCGCGGCCTCGCTTGCGCAATTGCTTGAAGTTCAGGACGTCGGCCCGATCGTGGCCCAGAGCGTCCTGACCTTTTTCCAGCAGCCCCACCACCGCGAAGTGCTCGACCAGCTGCGCGCCGCCGGCATCGAATGGGCCGAGGACGATGGCACCGCCGACTTGTCGCCGAAACCCCTGGCGGGCCAGACCTTGGTGCTGACCGGCACCTTGCCGTCGCTCGGCCGCGAGGAGGCCAAGGCCTTGATCGAGGCGGCCGGCGGCAAGGTGGCGGGGTCGGTGTCGAAGAAGACCCACTTCGTGGTGGCCGGCGCCGAGGCCGGCAGCAAGCTGGACAAGGCCCAGGCACTCGGCGTGCCGGTGATCGACGAGGCTGGGCTGTATGGCCTGTTGGCGGGGAGAACCTCGCCCACCGGGGCAGGCAATGCGGCAAACTCCGACGGCCGCCGTGACAACGACGGCGACACCGAACGGTGACGCCAGCGGCCACCCCTCCCACGCCCCACCCAGACCGACGCCATGGCCGTACGTGAGATCCTGAAAATGGGCGACCCCCGCCTGCTGGGCATCGCCCGCCCGGTGACCGACTTCGACACGCCGGCGCTGCACGCGCTCATTGCCGACATGTTCGACACCATGCACGCCGCCAATGGCGCGGGCCTGGCGGCGCCGCAGATCGGTGTGGACCTGGCCGTCGTCATCTTCGGCTTCAAGAGCAACCCGCGCTACCCAAAGGCCGAGGCGGTGCCGGAGACCGTGCTGCTGAACCCCCAGATCGAGGTGATCGGCGACGAGGAAGAGGCCGGCTGGGAGGGCTGCCTGTCGGTCCCGGGCATGCGCGGTGTGGTGCCGCGCGCTGCGCACATCCGCTACCGCGGGGTGGACGTGTTCGGCCAGCCGATGGCGCGCGAGGCCGTTGGCTTTCATGCGCGGGTGGTGCAGCACGAGTGCGATCACCTGCTTGGCAAGCTGTACCCGATGCGCATCCGCGACTTCAGCCAGTTCGGGTTCACCAGCGTGTTGTTCCCCGAGATGGACGTCAACGAAGACGATTGACGCCGCCCGGCGGCCCCGCCATGTCAGCGGATGTAAAGCCGCGTCAAATTCACGGGGCGCGGGTCGGCGGCCGGACCACCTGCCTCGTTGACATGCTGGGCGTGCGCCTTGTTGCCGCGCGCCGAAGCCACCGAGGTGATGATGAACGCAAAACGATCCGTGTTGTGGGCCCTGTTGCCGCTGCTCGGCGCAGCCGCCGCACTGCATCAAGGCACGGCCCGGGCCCAGGGCGCCCCGTACCAGGTCTCGACGGCGCCTTCATCGGCGTGGGAGCCGCAAATCGCCGCCGAACGCGACGCCGTTCAGGACCCGCCCGGTCGCGCCGGTCGGCTGGCCGAGGTCAGCGGGTCGGCCTGGTTGTTCCACCCGGAAGCCGGCGAATGGCTGCAGGCCGACCGCAACCGCCCGCTGACCACTGGTGATCGCCTGTCGACCGACCAGAACGGTCGGGTCGACGTGCGCATCGGCAGCACGGCCTTCCGGCTGGACAGCGGAACCGAGCTCGAGGTGGTTCGCCTGGACGACGACCGCATCGAACTGCACCTGCTCAGCGGCTCGATCGCAGTGCGCTTGCGCACCCCGCAGGCCGCGCGCGAGCTGGCGCTGACCACCGACGACGGCCGGTTCAGCGCGTCCACCGCCGGCCGCTTTCGCGTGGACCGCCGCGACGGCGTCAGCCAGTTCACCTTGGCCGCGGGGCAGGGCCTGTACGAAGGCCCGGGCAGCGCCTTGACGGTCTCGGCCGGGCAGCGTGCCGAGTTCTGGATCGACGGCAGCGGCCGGGCCCAATACAGCCTGGGCGAGCCGCGGTACGACGGCTTTGCCGCCTGGGCGGTCGAACTCGACCGCAACGACGACCGCGGTCCGGCATCGCGCTATCTGTCGGCCGAGATGACCGGCGCCGAGGACCTCGACCGGCATGGCCGCTGGGACCAGGACCCCGAGTACGGTGCCGTGTGGGTGCCCAACGGCGTGGCGGCCGACTGGGCGCCGTACACCACCGGCCGTTGGACCTGGGTGTCGCCGTGGGGATGGACCTGGGTCGACAACGCGCCTTGGGGCTTCGCACCCTTCCACTATGGCCGCTGGGTCTATGCCCGCGAGCGTTGGTGCTGGACGCCGGGCCGCTATGTGGCGCGTCCGGTTTACGCCCCGGCGCTGGTGGGGTGGGTGGGCGGGTCGAACGTCAGCGTGTCGGTCAACATCGGCGGCGGGCCGGCCGTGGGCTGGTTCCCGCTGGCCCCGCGCGAGGCCTACTTGCCGTATGGCCGCGTCTCACCGCGCTATGTGCGCACGGTGAATGGGCCGCACTACCGCGATGGCGGAGAGCTGGAGCGGTTGATCCAGTCGCCGGGGCCGGTGCTGCGTGGCGTCGAGTACCGCAACCGCAAATTCCACCACGGCACCACCACGATGCCCGTGGCGGCGTTTTCACAGCGCGGCGGCCTGGCGCCCGTGGTGCCCGGCTGGCGCGGTCAGCCGGCCGCGCGCGACTTTGACCGCTTGCCGGCGTCGCCCGTGGGATTGGCGCCACCGCCGTGGGCTGGCCAGCGCCTGGAACCCGGGCGCGCGCCGGGCCGGGCACCGGGGCGCGGCGTGGACGCCGGGCGTGGCTTCGGGGGCGTCGACCGGGGCTTTGACCGTGGCAATGACCGTGGCAATGACCGCGGGCCGGACCGGCCCTTCGACCGCCCAGGTGACCGCGATTTCCGAGACAACCGAGACAACCGCGATGCCAGAGGCGAACGGGCACCGCGCCCGCCTGTGGCCGGCGGCCAGCCGGTGTACGGTGCGCCCGCCCCGGCGTTTCCACCGCCCGGTCCCACCGACACCCCGTTGATCCCGCCCCCCACGCTGGGCCAGGGTCGCCCCGCCATGGAGCCGCCGGGTGCCGATGGGCGCCAAGGCCGGTTCCCCCGTGAAGACCGGCCGTTCGAGCGCCGCGTCGGGCCCGACGGCCGCGACGGCCGCGAGCGCGGATTCGAGCGCGGTCAGGAGCGTGGCCCGGAGCGCGGGTTCGACCGTGGTCAGGAGCGAGCCCCGGACCGCGGGGTCGACCGCGGCTTCGACCGAGATCGCGCCTTCCAGACGCCACGCCCGCCAATGGTCCCGCAGCCGCCCGGGGAGGCGCCCCGCCCCCCGGTGAGCGTCCAGCCCACGGCACCGCAGACCGCGGCACCGCCGGTCCGCCCGGCGCCTGCGCCGGCGGTGATGGCGTCCCCGACGCCACCCCCGATGGTCCCACCGCCGGTCCGGCCCGCCGAAGCCGTTCGCCCGCCACCAGCCGTGGTTCAGCCGCCGCCAGCGACCCAACGCCCGGACCCGCGGGGCAACCGCGAGTCGCGTGAGAGCAATGGCGAGTCGGGGTGGGAGCGCCGCCGCCAACCTTGAGGGCAGCGGCAGGCGGCGTGCCTCAGGTCAGCAGCGGCTTCAGGGCGGCCCAGACGTTGTCCAGCATGACCGGGTGAGCCTCCTCCCGGGGGTGAATCCGGTCGGCCTGGAACATCGCTTCGGCGTTCGGGATGTCGGCCACGCCTTTCAGGAAAAAGGGGACCAACGCCGCCTTCTCCGCCCGCGCCACCTTGGCAAACAGCTGGGCGAACTGGTCCCCGTAGGCTTTGCCGTAATTGGGCGGCAGCTGCATGCCGACGACCACGACTTTGGCGCCGGCACTGCGCGAGCGGCGCGACATGTCCAGCAGGTTGGACTCGGTCATGGCCAGTGGCAGGCCGCGCAGGGCGTCATTCGCACCCAGCTCCAGCACCACGTGGGTGGGACGGTGTTGTGTCAGCAAGGCGGCCAGGCGCGCCTGGCCGCCTGCGGTGGTTTCGCCGCTGATGCTCGCATTGACCACGCGGGCCTTGATGCCTTGGCTTGCCATCCGGCGCTCCAGCAGCGCCACCCAGCCGGTGCCGCGGCGCAGACCGTACTCCGCCGACAGGCTGTCGCCCACGATCAGGATCAGCGCGCCCTGGGGTGCCTGTGCCCCGGCCCCGAGGGGCATCGTCAGCAGCGCGCCCAGTGTCACCAGCGACGCGCTACAGTGGGCCAACCAACGTCGCCGAGTGGCGGTCCTTTTCGACATCCTTTCACATCCCTTCATGAGCGAAGCCATCATCGTTGTCCAAGGCGTGACCAAGCAGGTGGAGGACAGCGGCGGGCCCTTGACGATTCTCCATGAGATCGATTTCAGCCTGGATGCCCGCCAGTCCGTGGCGATCGTGGGCGCGTCCGGCTCCGGCAAGAGCACCTTGCTGTCCATCCTCGCGGGACTCGACACGCCGAGCACGGGCACCGTGACCCTCGACGGCCACGACTTGTTCCGGCTGGACGAGGACGCGCGGGCTGCCGTGCGGGCCGCCAAACTTGGTTTTGTGTTTCAGAGCTTCCAGCTGCTGGGCAACCTGACCGCGCTGGAAAACGTCATGCTGCCGCTCGAACTGCAGGGCCGCGTGGACGCGCGACCGCATGCCGCCGAGATGCTGCGCCGCGTGGGCCTGGGCGAGCGGCTGAACCACTACCCCAAGCTGCTGTCGGGCGGCGAACAACAGCGCGTGGCGCTGGCGCGCGCCTTCGTGGTGCGGCCGGTCGTGCTGCTGGCCGACGAGCCCACCGGCAGCCTGGACGTCGCCACCGGCCAACGCGTCATGGCGCTGATGTTCGATCTGAACCGCGAGGCGGGAACCACGCTGGTGCTGGTGACACACGACCCGGGCATCGCTGCGCGCTGCGATCGGCAGCTCCACATCGAGGCCGGTCGCCTGCTGCCGTAGGTTCAACGGCGTCGGTCTCACCATGAAAAACGCCCCTCGCGAGGGGCGTTTTTTGATCACTGGGAGAACTTGTAGTCGGTCTTGGCCTTGGCGCGGATGTCGTCGCGGAACTGCGCTTGCTTTTGCTGTTCCAGGCGCTGCTTGATCTGCACCTTCACCGCGTCCAGTTCCGGGAACTGGGCGGGGCGGGTGTCTTCCACCTTGATGATGTGGAAGCCGAACTGGCTCTTCACCGGTTCGTCGGTCATTTCACCCTTTTTCAGCTTGTCCAGCGCGGCCGCGAACTCGGGCACGTAGGACTTCGGGTTCGCGAAATCGAGGTCGCCGCCGTTGGCCGCCGAGCCCGGGTCCTTGGACGCGGTCTTGGCCAGTTCTTCGAACGCGGCGCCGCCCTTGATCTTGGCGATCAACGCCTTGGCCTCGTCTTCCTTCTCGACCAGGATGTGGCGGGCGCGCACCTCGGTGCCGGTGTTCTGGGCCTTGAACTTGTCGTACTCGGACTTGATTTCAGCGTCCGTCACCGGGTTCTTTTTCTGGAAGTCGGCGAACAGCTCGCGGATCAGGATCGACTGGCGCGCAAACTCCATCTGCGTCTTGTAGTCTGCGGTGGCGGCCAGGCCACGCTTCTCGGCTTCCTGCTGGAAGATCTCGCGCAGCACGATCTCGTCGCGCACTTGCGCTTCGAGTTCAGGCGACTTCGGCTGCCCTTGCTTCACGGCCTGGTCCAGCAGCGCTTCGGCACGGGCCTTGGGCACGGCCTTGCCATTGACGATGGCGATGTTCTGCGCCTGAACCACCATCGGGGCCAGCAGCGCGGCGGAAGCCAGCAGCAAGCTGGCACGGGTCAGGGAGGACGACTTCTTCATGGGCTCAGGCCTTTCAACGGAATTCATCAGGGGACACGCTGCCGCCAGCAAGGCGCGTCGCGAACCTGGCGGCGCAAACCGCGAGCTGGTTCACAGGGCGGGATGGGGTGTCGGGGGGAGGGAGGCTCAATGGTCTTCGGGGGCGCGGGCGTCGATGGCCAACGCGTGGATGCCGCGGACCATCAACGCGGCGGCGGCATCATATACGAGCCGATGTCGCGCCACCCGGGTTCGTCCCGAGAAGGCCGCGCTGACGATGCGCACCGAAAAGTGCCGGCCCTCGCGGGCGCCAGCGTGGCCGGCGTGCAGGTGGCTGTCGTCGTCCACCTGAAGCTGGGTCGGGTGGAGGGCGCTGCGCAAGGCGGCGTCGAGGTCGGCGGCGGTCACACCCGCGGTCGTGTTCAAGGGCGCACCTCCGGGCGGGCGGTGCCGGTGTCGGGGTCCGCTTCCGGCTTCATGTGGCGGCTCAGGTAGACGCCCTGGGCCAGCGTGAACAACAACATCAGGCCCAGCCCGCCGAACAGTTTGAAGTTGACCCACACCGGGGTCGAAAAGCTGTAGGCGACGTGCAAGTTGAGCAACCCCATCAGCGCGAAGAAGGCGATCCACGCGAAGTTCAGGCGCTGCCACACCATCGCGGGCAACACCAGTTGCTGCCCCATCAGGGCCTGCAGCAGGTTTTTGCGGAACACCACCTGACTGACCCAGAAGCTCAGACCCATCGCCCAGTACAGCACGCTGGGCTTCCACTTGATGAAGGTCTCGCTGTGGAACCACACCGTGGCGCCGCCCAGCACCACCACCAGCGCCAGGCTGATCCACAGCATCATGTCCACCTTCTTGCCGCGCAGCAGCGTCACCAGGATCTGCAGCACCGTCGCAGCGATCACCACCAGCGTGGCCAGGAGCACCGGTGCTTCCTTGGGACCGACCACGCCGCCGGACACCAGGAAGCCGAAGTGAGTGGAAGCGAAGGTCGCCGCCGCCGAGGCATCGCCTTCGGCCACCTTGAAGGTGATGAAGAACAGCAGGATCGGCAGAAAGTCGAGCAAGATCTTCATCGTCGGGAGGCCATTCAGTCCTTGGGCGCGAAATCGATCGACGCCGAGTTGATGCAAAAGCGTTCGCCGGTGGGCTCGGGCCCGTCCGGAAAGACGTGCCCCAGGTGCGATCCGCAGTTCTGGCAACGCACCTCGATGCGCACCATGCCGTGGCTGCGGTCGACGATGCGTTCCACCACATCGGCGTTCACCGGCTCCCAGTAGCTGGGCCAACCGCAGCCCGCGTCGAACTTGGTGCCGGATTCGAACAGCGGGGTTCCGCAGCCGACGCAGTTGTACCGGCCATCTTCCCAATGGTCCCAATACTTGCCCGTGAAGGCGCGTTCGGTGCCAGCCTGGCGCGCCACCTGGTACTGGATCGGGTCCAGCTGGGCGCGCCATTCGGCGTCGGTCTTCTGGATGGGGCGCGGTTTGGAGTCGGGTTCGCTCATGGGCCGTGAGTGTACGAGGCGGCGGCGTCGACCCTGCCGGGCGAGAGGCCTTGCCCGCGGCCGGCCGCCACGGCCGCTGCGCGCCCAGCGGACTAAGGGTAAACCTCAGGAACTTTGGGGCTCAGGCGCTTCCTATGATGCGCGGTTTTTCACCTGCTTTCCCCCTCCATCCTTTCGCTTTTTGCCGACTGCGACCATGACCGAAACCAAGCGTGGGCCCCTGATGGGCCAGATGATGAACATGCCGTTGATGATCTCCTCGCTGCTGGTGCACGCGGCGCGTCATGCGGGCGATGTCGAGATCGTGTCCAAGCGCGTGGAAGGCGACATTCATCGCTACACCTACAAGGACGCGGAATTGCGTGCGCGCCAGCTTGCCCAGGCCTTTGCACGCCTGGGCTGCGAGCCAGGGGACCGCATCGGCACGCTGGCCTGGAACGGCTACCGCCACTTCGAGATCTACTACGCCAGCTCCGGCTCGCAGCTGGTGTGCCACACGATCAACCCGCGCCTGTTCCCCGAGCAGATCACCTGGATCGCCAACGACGCGGCCGACTCGGTGCTGTGCTTCGAGTTGAACTTCTTGCCGCTGGTTGAAAAGCTCGCCGGCCACCTGCCGACAGTCAAGCACTTCGTGTTGCTGACCGACCGCGCCCACATGCCGGCCTCCACGACCATTCCGAACCTGCTGTGCTACGAGGAGTTGGTCAACGCCGAGGACGGCGATTACGCGTGGCCGGCCTTCGACGAAAACACCGCGTCCAGCATCTGCTACACCTCGGGCACGACCGGCAACCCGAAGGGCGCGGTCTACAGCCACCGCTCCACGCTGTTGCACAGCTTCGGCCTGGCCATGCCCGACGCCATGGGCGTCAGCGCCCGCGACGTCATCCTGCCCGTGGTGCCGATGTTCCATGTCAATGCCTGGGGCGTGCCCTATGCGGCACCGATGATCGGCGCCAAGCTGGTGTTCCCCGGCCCGCACCTGGACGGCAAGTCGCTGTACGAGTTGATGGAAAACGAGCGGGTCACCTTCTCCGCCGGTGTGCCCACCGTGTGGCTGGGCCTGATCACCTTCGCGCAGCAGAACAAGCTGCAATTCAGCACGCTGAGGCGCACGGTCATCGGGGGCTCGGCCTGTCCACCGGCCATGATGAAGACGCTGGAAGACGTGTTCAACATCGAAGTCATCCACGCCTGGGGCATGACGGAGATGTCACCGCTGGGCACGCTGAGCCGCCTGAAGTCGAAGCACGACGGGCTGGACACCGAGTCGCGTCGGCGAATTCTCGAAAAGCAGGGCAAGGTCATCTTTGGCGTGGACATGGCCATCGTCGACGACGACAACCGGCCGTTGCCGTGGGACGGCAAGGCCTCGGGCAACCTGGTGGTGCGCGGCCCCTGGGTCATCGCCAGCTACTTCCGGCGTGCCGAGTCGCCGCTGGTCGGCATCGACGGCCAGCAGTGGTTTCCCACCGGCGATGTGGCGGCCATCGACGCTGACGCCTACATGCAGATCACCGACCGCAGCAAGGACGTGATCAAGTCGGGCGGCGAGTGGATCAGCTCGATCGACCTTGAAAACATCGCCATGGCCCACCCGGCCGTGCACGAAGCCGCGGCCATTGCGTGCCGCCACCCCAAATGGGACGAGCGCCCGCTGCTGGTGGTGGTCAAGAAGCCCGATGCCGAGGTGACCGCCGCCGAGCTGCTGGCCTTCTTCGATGGCCGGATCGCCAAATGGCAGATCCCGGACGACGTAGTCTTCGTGCCCGAGATCCCGCACACGGCCACCGGCAAGATCCAGAAGCTGAAGCTGCGCGACCTGTTCAAGGACCACCGCCTGCCCACGGCCTGAACGCGGCCCTCGGTCCAGCCCGCCTGTGGGCTGATCGGTCGAGCACTGCACGGCTCGGCTGTCGCCCACCGGACAAGCCCACCGGGAAGTCCCTGAAGCCCGACCACGCGTGCTTCCAGTAACGTCCCGCCATTCCTGACACACCCGGAGACCCCCATGCGCTTTTCCCCCAACGTTCTCGCCTTGAGCCTGGCCCTGGCCTGCAGCTTTGGCAGTTCGGTGAGCGTTGCACAGACCGCGGCCAAGCCGGCCGCTGGCGCGGTCAAGCTCAACGAGACCGTCAAGATCGCCTGGATCGACCCACTGTCGGGCCTGATGGCCCCGGTGGGCAACAACCAGCTGAAGAGCTTCCAGTTTTTCGCCGAGAAGTTCAGCACCAGCAACCCGGCCGGCGTGAAGTTCGAGGTCATCGGCATTGACAACAAGCTGAGCCCGACCGAAAGCCTGAACGCGCTGAAGACTGCGCTGGATCAGGGCGTGCGCTACATCACGCAGGGCAATGGTTCGTCGGTGGCCGGCGCGCTCATCGACGCCGTCAACAAGCACAACGAACGCAACCCGGGCAAGGAAGTGATCTTCCTGAACCACTCGGCCGTCGACCCCGACTTCACGAACAGCAAGTGCAGCTACTGGCACTTCCGGTTTGACGCGGACACCTCCATGAAGATGGAGGCCATGACCACGTTCATGAAGGACCAGGCCGACATCAAGAAGGTCTACCTGCTGAACCAGAACTACTCGCACGGCCAGCAAGTGGCCCGCTTCGCGAAGGAAAACCTCGGCCGCAAGCGCCCGGACATCCAGATCGTCGGTGAAGACCTGCACCCCTTGGCCCAGGTGCGCGACTTCGCACCGTACATCGCCAAGATCAAGGCCAGCGGTGCCGACACGGTGATCACCGGCAACTGGGGTTCCGACCTCGCGCTGCTCGTCAAGGCGGCCAATGAAGGCGGCTACACCGGCAAGTTCTTCACCTACTACACCGGCGTCAGCGGCACGCCGGCAGCCCTGGGCCAAGGCGGCGCCGGCCGGGTCTACCAGATCGCTTACAACCACTACAACATGGGTGGTCAGATGGGCGCGTGGATGAAGGAGTTCAACGAGAAGTTCAAGGACGATTTCTACACTGGCTCCGTCATCGCGATCTTCACGTCGCTGGGCGAGGCGATGGCCAAGGCCAAGTCGACCGACCCGGTCAAGGTGGCTGCCGCCCTGGAAGGCCTGAAGTTCAAGAGCTTCAACGGCGACGTCGAGATGCGCAAGACCGACCACCAGTTGCAGCAGGCGCTGTACATGACCGTGTGGCAGAAGGCCGACGCCAAGTTCCCGTACAGCCCGGAGAACACCGGCATGACGCTGGCGCCGGTGAAGACCTTCGAGTCGTACGTGTCCAGCACGCCGACCAGCTGCCAGATGAAGCGCCCCTGATCCGGGACGCCATGCCCGCACCCCTCTGACCGCTTAGCACGGCGGTCAGGGCCCGATCGGCACGCCGCATCGGGCCTTTTTGTTGATGGGGCGGGCAATGACACGCTTTTGGTGCAGCCGGGCGCATGCTGCACCACTTCATGTTTTGCGCACTCCTGCGCGACCTTCCGGGAAAGACCGTCACGATGGAGTTCTTCACCATCTCGATGCTCAACGGGCTGAGTTATGGCCTGTTGCTCTTCATGCTCAGCTCGGGCCTCACGCTGATCTTCAGCATGATGGGCGTGCTGAACTTTGCCCACGCCAGTTTCTACATGCTGGGCGCCTACCTGGGCTACACCGTGGCCGAACTGGTCGGCTTCTGGCCCGGCCTGGTGCTGGCGCCGCTGGTGGTGGGCGGCTTGGGCGCGATGTTCGAGCGGCTGTGCCTGCGCAAGGTGCACAAGTTCGGGCATGTGCCTGAGCTGCTGATCACCTTCGGCCTGTCGTACGTCATCCTGGAACTGGTGCAGCTGATCTGGGGCCGCACGGCGGTCGAGTTTCGACCACCACAAGCGCTGCAGGGCCCGGCCTTCACGCTGGTGCAGCACTCGATCGATGGCCTTCGTCTGGTCTGGGGCGCGGCGCCTGCGTCGATGTGCAGTGCCGCCGACGCCGCGGTGCGGGTCGTGTGTTCGCCATTCCCGGCCACGCGCGGCTTCATGATGTTCGTGGCCTTGCTGATGCTGGTGGCACTGTGGTTGCTGCTCACGCGCACCCGCATCGGTTTGGTGATCCAGGCTGCGCTGACCCACCCCGACGCCGTTGAATCGCTGGGCCACAACGTGCCGCGCGTGTTCATGATGGTGTTCGGCGCGGGCGCGGGGCTGGCCGGTCTGGCCGGCGTGATCGGCGGCAGCACCTTTGTCACCGAGCCGGCGATGGCGGCCACGGTCGGCTCGGTCATCTTCGTGGTGGTGGTCGTGGGCGGCATGGGTTCGCTGTCCGGGGCCTTCCTGGCATCGGTGCTGATTGGCGTGATCCAGACCTTCGCGGTGGCGCTGGACTACTCCTTGATCGGCGTGGCCGAGCAGTTGGGCATGACGCTCAGCGCCGCGGCGCGCGAGAACTCGGTGCTCAAGCTCACCGTCTCGCAGGTGGCGCCAATCCTGCCGTACCTGTTCCTGGTGTTGATCCTGATCTTCCGCCCCAAGGGCCTCCTCGGCACGCGCGAGGACTGAACCGATGAGCTCACCTCAATACTTCACCTTCAAGCCCTACAACATCGGCCGCTGGGTCGTTTGGGGCCTGTTCGCCCTCGTGCTGCTGCTGGCGCCGATGGTGTTCACCAACAACCTGTCGCTGACGATGTTGTCGCAAATGGGCATCGCGATCATCGCGTGCCTGTCGTTCAACATGCTGTTGGGGCAGGGCGGCATGCTCAGCTTCGGGCACGCGGTGTACACCGGCCTGGGCTCTTACGTGGCCATTCACGCACTGAACGCGGTCAGCGGGGGCAAGCTGGCAATCCCGGTCAGCCTGATTCCGATCGTGGGTGGCGTGGCCGGCATGGGCTTCGCCGTGCTGCTGGGCTACGTGACCACGCGCAAGTCGGGCACGCCCTTCGCCATGATCACGCTGGGCGTGGCCGAGCTGGTGTTCGCGATGTCGCTGATGTTCTCGGAGTTCTTCGGGGGCGAGGCCGGCGTGGCGGGCAACCGTGTCGTGGGCAAGCCTTTCTTCGGCATCAGCTTTGGCCCGCAGATCCAGGTCTACTACCTGATTGCCGTCTACACCTTCGTGTGCGTGGCGGCCATGTACGCCTTCACCCGCACGCCACTCGGGCGCATGCTGAACGCGGTCCGCGACAACGCCGAGCGCGTGGAGTTCGTGGGCTACAACACCCAGCGGGTGCGCTACACGGCCTTCATCATTGCGGGCTTTTTTGCGGGCATCTCGGGCGGTCTGGGCGCCGTCAACTTTGAGATCGTCACCGCCGAGGTGGTGGGGGCGGGCCGCTCGGGCGCTTACTTGCTGTTCACCTTCCTGGGCGGCGCCACGTTCTTCTTCGGGCCGATCATCGGCGCGATCCTGATGGTGGTGGCCTTCGTGCTGCTCAGCGAGTTCACCAAGGCCTGGTTGCTGTACCTCGGCCTGATCTTCCTGTTCATGGTGATGTACGCGCCGGGCGGCATCGCCAGCCTGGTCATGATGAACCTGCGCGTGGCGGCCTTCGGCAAGTTGAAGAAGCTGTGGACCTCCTACCTGGCACTGGGCGTGACCGGCCTGGTGCTGCTGGTGGGCGCGGGAGCGATGATTGAGATGGTCTACCACCTGCAGCTGGGCGCCGCCCTCGGGCCGGAGCTGAACTTCCTGGGCGTCCAGCTCAACAGCAAGGGTGTGGACAGCTGGTTTGGCTCGGCCCTGGTGTTGCTCACCGGCCTGGGCTTGTTTGAGCTGTCCCGGCGCCAGTTCAGCCGCGACTGGAGCGAGATCCAGACCGACATCGAAAAAGAAATCAAGCGCCGGGAGACCCAGTGAGCACCGCCCAACCTGCAAGCGCCGCGGCCGGCGCGACCGCCGCGGTCGAGTTGATCGACCTGCGCAAGAGCTTTGGCAAGACCGAGATCATCCGCGGCGCCAACCTGAAGGTGATGCCCGGCGAGCGCGTGGCCATCATCGGCCCGAACGGCGCCGGCAAGTCCACGCTGTTCAACCTGATCAGCGGGCGCTTCGGCCCCACCAGCGGCGAGATCCGCCTGAAGGGCCAGCGCATCGACCACATGAAGCCCTACGAGATCAACCGCCTGGGGCTGTCGCGCAGCTTTCAGGTGAGCAACCTCTTCGTGCGGCTGAGCGTGTTCGAGAACATCCGCTGCGCGGTGCTGTGGTCGATGGGCTACCGCTACTCGTTCTGGCGCTTCCTGGCCGACCTGAAAGACGCCAACGACCGCACCGACGAGATCCTGCACATGATCAAGCTCGACAAGCGGCGCGACGTGCTGGCCACCAACCTGACCTACGCCGAGCAGCGCGCGCTCGAGATCGGCATCACCATCGCGGGTGGCTCCGAGGTGATCCTGCTCGACGAGCCCACCGCCGGCATGAGCCGCAGCGAGACCACCCGCTTCATCCAGCTGATCCGCGACGTGACCGAAGGCAAGACCCTGCTGACGGTGGAGCACGACATGGGCGTGGTCTTCGGCCTGGCCGACAAGATCGCCGTGCTGGTGTATGGCGAGGTGATCGCCTTCGACACGCCGGACGAGGTGCGCGCCAACGCCCGCGTGCAGGAAGCCTACCTGGGCTCGGTGCTCGCCGAAGAACAAGCCAAGGGCGCGTCCATCGACGCGCCGGCAGGACATTGACGCCATGTTGAATCTGCACGACGTACACGCCTATTACGGCAAGAGCCACATCCTTCACGGCGTCTCCATGGACGTCAGACCTGGCGAGATCGTGAGCCTGCTGGGTCGCAATGGTTCGGGCCGCTCGACCACGGTCAAGGCCATCATGGGCCTGGTCGATGCCACCGGCTCGGTCAAGTTCAAGGACAAGGAACTGCTGGGCCGCAAGCCTTTCGAGATCGCCCATGTGGGGCTGGGCTACGTGCCTGAGAACCGCGACATCTTTCCCAAGCTCACCGTGCACCAGAACCTGATGCTCGGTGAGAAGCGCGGCGCGAAGAAGCCGCGCTGGGGCTTCGAGGACATGTACACGATGTTCCCGCGCCTGCGCGAACGCCAGCACACCGCCGCCGGCGTGTTGTCCGGCGGTGAGCAGCAGATGCTCACGCTGTGCCGCACGCTGATGGGCGACCCCGACCTGATCATGATCGACGAGCCGACCGAAGGACTGGCGCCCAAGATCGTCGAGCTGGTGGCCGAGTACTTGAAGGCGCTGAAGAACCGCGGCGTGTCGGTGCTGCTGGTGGAACAGAAGCTGACCATTGCGCTCGAAATCTCCGAGCGCTGCTACGTGATGGGTCACGGCCACATCGTCTTTGAAGGCTCGCCCACCGAGCTGCGGGCCAACGCCTACATCCGCAAGGAATGGCTGGAAGTCTGAGGTCGGCTTGTCGCAGTCGAGACAACGTGAGCGGCGTGTGTTCCTAGAATCGAACGAACGTTCTATTTTGCGTTTTCTGTGCTGAGTCGGCCCGCGGGTCCTCAGCGCTCATGCCTGGAGGATTTGCCATGACAGCCTTGTACGAGGTCCGCGGCGGCGTTGCCGTCATCACGATGTCCAACCCGCCGGTCAACGGCCTGGGCTACGCCACCCGCAAGGGCATCGTGGACGGCCTGGAGCGGGCGCAGGCAGACTCCGCCGTGCAGGCCATCGTCATCACCGGCGCGGGCAAGGCTTTTTCGGGCGGGGCCGACATCACCGAGTTCGGCAGCCCGAAGGCCACCGCCGAGCCCAACCTGCTGACCGTGATCGCTGCGGTCGAGGCCAGCACCAAGCCGGTGGTCGCGGCCGTCCACACGGTGTGCATGGGCGGCGGGCTCGAACTGGCGCTGGGCTGCCACTACCGCGTGGTGTCGCCGGGCGCGGCCATCGCGCTGCCCGAGGTCAAGATCGGTCTGATCCCGGGCGCCGGTGGCACGCAGCGCCTGCCGCGCGTGCTGGGCGTGGAAACCGCGTTGAACATGATCGTCAGCGGCGAGCCGGTCAAAAGCGAGCTGCTCGCCGCCGCGCCTGGCCAGAAGCTGTTCGACCAGTTGGTCGAGGGTGACCTGCTGACGGCAGCCGTGGCCTTTGCCGCCGACAAAGCCGCCGTGCGCCCGCTGCCGCTGGTGCGCGAGCTGAGGGGCAGCCACCCGAACGCCGAGGCCTATTTCCAGTTCGCCCGCAACACCGTGGGCGCGATGGCTCGGAATTTCCCGGCGCCGCTGAAGTGCGTGGAGGCGGTGGCCAACGCGGTCAAGATGAAGTTCGACGCCGGCATGAAGCGTGAGCTGGAGATCTTCCAGGGCCTGATGTTCACGCCCGAGTGCAAGGCCTTGCGTCACGCCTTCTTTGCCGAGCGCGCGGCCAGCAAGATCCCCGACGTGCCGGCCGACACGCCGGTGCGTGACATCAAGAAGCTCGCCGTCATCGGCGCCGGCACCATGGGTGGCGGCATTGCGATGAATTTCCTGAACGCCGGCCTGCCGGTGGTGATGCTGGAGATGAAGCAAGAAGCGCTGGAGCGCGGCGTGGCCACCATCCGCAAGAACTACGAATCGCAGGTCAAGCGCGGCAAGCTCAAGCAGGACAAGTACGAGCAGCGCATGGCGCTGTTGAGCACCACGCTCAACTACGGCGACCTGGCCGATGCGGACATGGTGATCGAGGCCGTGTTCGAGGACATCGGCGTCAAGGAAACCGTCTTCAAGACGCTGGACGAGGTGATGAAGCCCGGCGCGATCCTGGCCAGCAACACCAGCACGCTCGACGTCAACGCGATCGCCCACTTCACCAAGCGCCCGCAGGACGTGATCGGCACCCACTTCTTCAGCCCGGCCAACGTGATGAAGCTGCTGGAGGTCATCCGCGGCGAGAAGACGGCCAAGGACGTGCTGGCCACGGTGATGCAGCTGGGCAAGAAGATCAAGAAGACCTGCGTGGTCTCGGGCGTGTGCGACGGCTTCATCGGCAACCGCATGATCGAGCAGTACAGCCGGCAGGCCGGCTTCCTGCTGGAAGAAGGCTGCACGCCGCAGCAGGTGGACAAGGCCATCGAGAAGTTCGGCTTCGCGATGGGCCCGTTCCGCATGGGCGACCTGGCCGGCAACGACATCGGCTGGTACATCCGCAAGCGCCGCTATGTCGAGCAGCCCGACATGCGCTACAGCAAGACCGCCGACCTGCTGTGCGAGATGGGCCGCTACGGCCAGAAGACCGGCGCTGGCTGGTACGACTACGTGCCGGGCAAGCGCGACGCGATCCCGTCCAAGGTGGTGACCGACATGATCGAGCAGCACCGCGCCGACAAGGGCATCACGCCGCGCGCCATCAGCGACGACGAGATCGTGCACCGCCTGGTCTACGCGCTGGTCAACGAGGGCGCCAAGATCGTGGAAGAGGGCATCGCCTCCCGCGCCTCGGACATCGACATGGTCTACCTGACCGGCTACGGCTTCCCGCTGCACCGCGGCGGCCCGATGTGTTACGCCGACACGGTGGGCCTGTACAACGTGGTGGCCACGATGAAGCGTTTCGCGGCCAACCCGCTCGACGACGCCAGCTTCTGGCAGCCGGCCCCGTTGTTGGCCCGCCTGGCCGCCGAAGGCAAGAGCTTCAGCTGACCAACGCCGCGGCCGTGGCGCCGTGCGGGCGCCCCGGCGGCGGGTCGAACGCCCTGAACCGCAAGTCCTGACGAAGGAGACAAGCGATGAACGCACGCGCCAGCTTCACCTCCATGGAGCAAAGCACCGCCGAGGACTGGCAGAAGATCGGTGGCGAGTTCGCCGGCTTCTCTCGCCAGTTGCCCGACCGCCTGATGGCCCACCTGAAGCTGCTCGAAGGCGACTACGGCGGCTTCCCGGTGGACCGCTACACCCACTCCCTGCAGACCGCCACCCGCGCGCTGCGCGACGGGCGCGACGACGAGTACGTGGTCTGCGCGCTGTTCCACGACGTGGGCGACACGCTGGGCTGCTTCAACCACTTTGACATCGCTGCGGCCATCCTCAAGCCCTTCGTCAGCGACGCCAACCTGTGGATGGTGCAGCACCACGGCATCTTCCAGGGCTACTACTTCTTTCACCACATCGGGCTGGACCGGGACATGCGCGAGCAGTTTCGCGCCCACCCGCACTTCGGCCGCACCGAAGAGTTCTGCGCGCTCTACGACAACCCGGCCTTCGACCCGAAGGCCGAGACGCTGCCGATGAGCGAGTTCGAGCCCGCCGTGCGCCGCGTCTTCGGCAAGGTGCGCAACAGCATCTACAAAGCCTCGTCCGCCGTGGCGGATGCGCCGACCGCTGCCGCCTGACCCCCACCCCAGATTCCAGGAGAGTTCCATGACCTCAGCCGTGATCGTTTCCACCGCCCGCACCCCCCTGGCCAAGAGCTGGAAGGGCGCCTTCAACATGACCCACGGCGCCACGCTCGGCGGCCACGCGGTGCAGCACGCGGTCGCACGCGCCGGCATCGAGCCCGGTGAGGTCGATGACGTCATCATGGGCTGCGCCAACCCCGAGGGCGCAACCGGCGCCAACATCGCGCGCCAGATCGCGCTGCGCGCCGGCCTGCCGATCACCACCAGCGGCGTCACGGTCAACCGCTTCTGTTCCAGCGGCCTTCAGACGATTGCCATGGCGGCCCAGCGCATCATCGCGGGCGAGGGCGACGTCTACGTGGGCGGCGGTGTCGAGAGCATTTCGTGCGTTCAAAACGAGATGAACACCCACATGATGGCCGACCCGGCGCTGCTCAAGCAGAAGCCCGAGATCTACTGGAACATGCTGCAGACGGCCGAGCAGGTGGCCAAGCGCTACAAGATCGCCCGCGAGCGCATGGACCAATATGGCGCCGCCAGTCAGCAAAAGGCGACCGCCGCGCTCGAAGCCGGCAAGTTCGCCGACGAGATTGCCCCCATCACCGTGATGGCTGGCGTGGCCGACGCCGTGCTGGGCCTGCGCACCAAGGAGGTCACCGTCAGCCACGACGAGGGCATCCGTCCCGGCACCACCTACGAGGCCGTGTCGGGCATTCGCCCGGCCATGCCCGGGGGCGTGATTGCCGCCGGCAACGCCAGTCAGTTCAGTGACGGCGGCGGCGCCTGCGTGGTGATGAACGAGACCCTGGCCGAGAAAAAGGGCCTGAAGCCGCTGGGCCGTTTTCTCGGCTTTGCGGTCGCCGGCTGCGAGCCGGACGAAATGGGCATCGGCCCGGTCTTCGCCGTGCCCAAGGTGCTCAAACGCCTGGGCCTGACGGTCAACGACATCGACCTGTGGGAGCTGAACGAGGCCTTTGCGGTGCAGGTGCTGTACTGCGCCGACACGCTGGGCATCCCGATGGACCGGCTCAACGTGAACGGCGGCGCCATCGCGGTGGGCCACCCTTACGGCGTCAGCGGCCAGCGCCTGACCGGCCACGCGCTGATCGAGGGCAAGCGCCGCGGCGCCAAGCGCGTGTGCGTGACCATGTGCATTGGCGGCGGCATGGGCGCGGCCGGTGTCTTTGAAGTGCTGTGATCGTCTGAGCCTGCGCGCATGAGCTTCCGCCAAACCACCGATTTTCTGCTGTACCACTGGCTGGAGGCCGAAGGCCTGCAGGCGCGCGAGCGCTTCGCCGATCACAGCCGTGAAACCTTCGATGCCGTGCTCGACATGTGCGAGAAGCTCGCGGCCGAGAAGTTTGCCCCCTTCAACCGCATCGCCGACACCGAGGAGCCCTGGTTCGACGGCGAGAAGGTGCACCTGCCCGAAAGCAGCCACGCCGCCGCCCGGGCCTACGCAGAAAGCGGCATGCTCGCCGCCGCGCAGGACCACGAGATTGGCGGCATGCAGCTGCCATGCGTGGTCGAGATGGCCGCGCAAAGCCACTTCTCGAAAGCCGGGATCGGCATCGGTGGCGGCGGCATGCTGACCAGCGGCAACGCCAACCTGCTGATGGCCCACGGCACGCCGACGCAGAAAGAGGTCTTCGCGAAGAACGAGTTCGCCGGCCGCTTCTTTGGCACCATGTGCCTCAGCGAGCCTCAGGCGGGCTCGAGCCTCAGCGACATCGTGACCCGCGCCGTGCCCGATGGCGAAGGCAGCGCAGCCGACCCGCTGGGCCCCCGCTTTCGCCTGCGCGGCAACAAGATGTGGATCAGCAACGGCGAGCATGAGCTGGCCGAGAACATCATTCATTTGGTGCTGGCGAAGATCCCAGGGCCGGACGGCAAGCTGATCCCGGGCACCCGCGGCATCTCGCTGTTCATCGTGCCGAAGAAGCTGGTCGACGTGAACGGCCAGCTGACGGGCGAGCGCAACGACGTGGCACTGGCGGGCTTGAACCACAAGCTCGGCTACCGCGGCATCCCGAACACGCTGCTGAACTTTGGCGAGGGCAAGTACCCGGTGCGCGCCGAGGGTGGATTCGGTCTGGACGGCCGTGGCGCAGGCGCCATCGGCTACCTGGTCGGCCAGCCGGGCGAGGGCCTGCGCTGCATGTTTCACATGATGAACGAGGCCCGCATCGCGGTGGGCCTGGGCGCCGCCATGCTGGGTTACGCTGGTTACGAGGCCAGCCTCGACTACGCCCGCAACCGGCCCCAGGGCCGGCCCATCGGCCCGAGTGGCAAGGACCCGAGCCAGCCGCCCGTGCCCATCATCGCGCACGCGGACATCAAGCGCATGCTGCTCGCGCAGAAGAGCTACTGCGAGGGCGCGATGGCGCTGTGCCTGTTCTGCGCCCGCCAGGTCGATGAGCTGCACACCGGCACGCCCGAGCAACGCGCCGAGGCGCACCTCTTGCTGGAAATGCTGACCCCCATCGCCAAGAGCTGGCCCAGCGAATGGTGCCTGGAGGCCAACAGCCTGGCCATCCAGGTCCACGGCGGCTACGGCTACACCCGCGACTTCCCGGTGGAACAGTACTGGCGCGACAACCGCCTGAACATGATCCACGAGGGCACGCACGGCATCCAGGGCCTCGACCTGCTGGGCCGCAAGGTGGTGATGGATGGCGGCAAGGGGTACCAGGCGCTCGTCGCGCGCATCAACCAGACCATCGAGCGTGCGCTGCCCAGTGCCGCCTGGGCCCGCGAGGCCAATGAGCTGGCGGGCGCTCTGAAGGCCCTGGGCCACGCCACCCGCGCGGCCTGGGCCACCGGCAAGCCCACCGAGGCCCTGGCCAACGCCACGCCCTACCTGCAGGCCTTCGGCCATGTGGTGCTGGCCTGGATCTGGCTGGACGTGGCGGTGGCCGCGCAGGCGTTGGCCGACGCCGGCGACAACCCGGTGGCGCAGGGTCACCTGGCAGCAGCGCGCTACTTCTACCGCTACGAGCTGCCGCGGGTGCCCGCGTGGCTCGGCGTGGTCGAGGCGCGCGAAGCCGTGTGCCGCACGATGCAGGACGCCTGGTTTTGACCCGGGCCACCGCCGTGAAGACCCGCACCGTCGACCGCCTCGTCTGGATCGCCATTTTTGGTGGCCTGATCGTGGGCGGATTCGGTCTGTCCCTGCGCAACACGGCCGACGCCCTCGGCTGGACACTGACCGCCATCGGCGGCGCGGCCATCGCCCTGGGCGTGGTGCTGATTGGCCTGCGCTCGCGCATGCCGCCGGACTGAACGCGCCGCCACCGCCGGGCGCCATTGCCGGTGCCTGATCGCCACCACGCGCGCCTCCGCGCGCGTTCACCCCAGGACATCCAAGGACACCCATGAGCACTCCCATCCAGCAATTGTTCGATCTGACAGGCCAGACCGCCCTGGTCACCGGCGGCTCGCGCGGCCTGGGCCTGCAAATCGCCGAGGCCCTGGGCGAGGCGGGCGCGAAGATCATGCTGACCTCTCGCAAAGCCAGTGACCTGGAGGAAGCCGCCGCGCACCTGCAGGCCAAAGGCATCGACGCGCGCTGGATCGCGGCCGATGCCAGCAAGCCCGAGGAGGTTCAGCGCGTGGTGGCCGAGTCGATGGAGCGGCTGGGCCACATCGACATCCTTGTGAACAACGCTGGCGCCACCTGGGGCGCACCCGCCGAGGACCACCCGCTGGAAGCGTGGGACAAGGTGATGAACCTGAACATCCGCAGCATCTTCCTGTTCAGCCAGGCCGTCGGCAAGGCCAGCATGATCCCGCGCCGCCGGGGCCGCATCATCAACGTGGCGTCGATTGCCGGTCTGTCGGGCGCCGGCCCCGAGGTCAAGTTCATCGCGTACGGCACGAGCAAGGGCGCGGTGGTCAACTTCACCCGCACGCTGGCGGGCGAGTGGGGCGGCTACGGCATCAACGTGAACGCGCTGGCGCCGGGCTTCTTCCCGAGCAAGATGACCATGGGCACGCTGGAGCGCGTGGGCGCCGAGAAGTTGGCCGCCGGCGCCCCACTGCGCCGCCTGGGCGACGACGATGACCTCAAAGGGGCGGCATTGCTGTTTGCCAGCGCGGCGGGCAAGCACATCACCGGGCAGATCCTGGCGGTCGACGGCGGCGTGACCGCCGTGCACATGGGCTGAGCCGCCCGAGCGATGAAGTTTCCCCGCGTCATTCCCTTTGCCGAGGCCCTGGGCTTCGAGCTGCTGAAGTTCGAGTCCGGCGAGGCCGAGATCGGCGTGAGCCTGCGCCCGGAGCAGTGCAACACCTGGCAGGTGGCGCACGGCGGCCTGACGATGACGCTGTTGGACGTCGTCATGGCGCACGCTGCCCGCGCGCCGGTGCCGGGCGCGCCGGTGGACGACCGCGGGGTTGTCACCGTCGAGATGAAGACCAGCTTCCTGCGGCCGGGCGTGCAGCGCCTCATCGGCCGGGCGCGCCTGCTGCACAAGACGAGCTCGCTGGCCTTCTGTGAAGGCTCGGTGGTCCACGAGGACGGCGAGCTGATCGCCCACGCCACGGGCACCTTCAAGTATTTGCGCGGCCTGCCCGTCGGCGGGCGCATCATCACCCGCCCCCAGGCTTCAGACTGATTCACAAGATCAAAGGACCGTCATGACCAACCAGCAGATCCACCTCGTGTCGCGCCCCGTGGGCGAAGCCAGCGCCGACAACTTCAGGCTCGTGGACGCGCCGATCCCCGCGCTGGCCGACGGCCAGGTGCTGGTGCGCCACCACTTTCTGAGCCTGGACCCGTACATGCGCGGGCGCATGAACGACAGCAAAAGCTACGCGCAGCCGCAGCCGCTGGACAGCGTGATGATCGGCGGCACGGTCGGCGTGGTCGAGGACTCACGCCACCCCGGCTATGCCAAGGGTGACAGCGTGGTCGGCATGGGCGGCTGGCAGCAGTTCTCGGTGGTGGACGCCACCCAGGTCGGCGCCTTGCGCAAGGTCGACACCACCCACATCCCGCTGTCGGCCTACCTGGGCGCGGTGGGCATGCCCGGGGTCACCGCCTGGTACGGCCTGGTGCGCATCTGCCAACCGAAGGCCGGTGGCACCATCGCGGTCAGCGCGGCCAGCGGGGCGGTGGGTTCGGTGGTGGGCCAGTTGGCCAAGGCGCGCGGTTGCCGCGTGATCGGCTTTGCCGGCGGCGCCGACAAGTGCGCCTACGTGACCGAGGAACTCGGCTTCGACGCCTGCATCGACTACAAGGCCCACGCTGACTCAAAGTCGCTGAACGCCGCGGTTCGCGCAGCAGCACCGAACGGCATCGATGGCCACTTCGAGAACGTCGGCGGCCGCATCCTCGACGTGGTCATGCTCAACATGAATGCCTTTGGCCGCATTGCCTTTTGCGGAATGATCTCCGGCTACAACGGCGAGCCGATCCCGATGGCCTACCCGACCCTGATCCTGCAGTCGCGCCTCACGCTCGAAGGCTTCATCGTCAGCGAGCACATGAGCGACTGGCCCGAGGCCCTGAAGGAGCTGGGCACCGGCGTGGCCACCGGCAAACTGAAGTTCCGCGAGTCCGTGGCCGACGGCCTGGCCGCGGCGCCCGAGGCTTTCCTGGGCCTGCTGAAGGGCCGCAATTTCGGCAAGCAGCTGGTCAAACTGGCCTGATCCCACGACGTCCTCTTTTCTGCAAGGCCCGCCGATGTCCGACACGCCCGACTTGATCCTCCACCACTACGACGCGTCCCCCTTTTCCGAGAAGTTCCGCCTGATCCTGGGCTACAAGGGCCTGAGCTGGCACTCGGTGCACGTGCCACGCGTGCTGCCGAAGCCCGATGTGGTGTCCCTCACCGGCGGCTACCGGCGCACGCCGTTCCTGCAAATCGGCGCAGACGTCTATTGCGACACCGCGCTGATGGCGCGCGTCGTGGAGCGCCTGCACCCCACGCCATCGATCTTCCCCGCCTCGGCCACGCCCTTGCAGCACGTGGTGGCCCAGTGGGCCGACTCGGCCTTGTTCTGGACGGCCATCCCGTACGCCATGCAGCCCGCGGGCGTGGCCCACCTGTTCGCCAACGTGCCGCCGGAGCACGCCAAGGCCTTCGCCGCCGACCGCGCGGCGATGACCGTCGGCATGCGCCGGCCCACGCCGGTGGACGCCACCGCGCAGCTCACCACCTACCTCGGCTGGCTGGAAACCTTGCTGGCCGACCGGCGGGGCTTCCTGTGCGGTGACCTGCCATCGATCGCCGACTTCTCGGCGGTGCAGTCGGTCTGGTACATCGAGCGCATTCCACCCGTGGCCGACCTGCTCGCGCTGTACCCCGAAGTCACCGCCTGGGCCCAGCGCGTGATGAAGTTCGGCCATGGCGACCCCCGCAAGCTCGACAGCGCCGAGGCGCTGGCCATTGCCGCCACGGGCCCGCGGCAAGCCTGTTCGGTGGTGGTGGGTGGGGGTTTTGAAGCGGGCGACGAGGTGACCGTCAACGCCACCGACTACGCCGCCGATGTCGTCGAAGGCACGCTGGTCGGTTTGAGTGCGGACGAGGTGGTGATCGCTCGCCGCGATGAGCGCGCCGGTGAAGTGCAGGTGCACTTCCCGCGCATCGGGTATCAGATCAAGAAGGCCAACAAGGACGTGAAGGCATGAAGACATTGCAGGGCCGCACGGCCGTCATCACCGGCGCCGGCTCGGGCTTCGGTCTGGAGCTGAGCCGGCTGGCCGCCGCGCAGGGCATGTCCATCGTCATGGCCGACGTGCAGCAGGACGCGCTGGACCGCGCGGTCGCCGAGGTCACGGCGCTTGGTGCCGCGGTGTTGCCGTTTCGGCTGGACGTGGCCAAGGCCGACCAGGTCGAGGCCATGGGCGCGGCCACGCTGGCCCGCTTCGGCGCGCCGCACCTGGTGTTCAACAACGCCGGTGTCGGCGCTGGCGGCCTGATCTGGGAACACACCCTCAAGGATTGGGAGTGGGTGATCGGCGTCAACCTGATGGGCGTGGCCCACGGGGTGCGCGTGTTCACGCCGATGATGCTGGCCGCTGCGGCGGCCGACCCTGGCTACGAGGGCCACATCGTCAACACCGCGTCCATGGCCGGCCTCTTGAACGCGCCGAACATGGGCGTCTACAACGTCAGCAAGCACGCGGTGGTGTCGATGAGCGAGACGCTGTACCAGGACCTGCGCTTGGTCACCAACCAGATCAGCGCGTCGGTGTTGTGCCCGTTCTTTGTGCCCACGGGCATCCACGCCAGTGAGCGCAACCGGCCCAGCGACATGAGCGAGGACCGCCCGCCCACCCGCAGCCAGTTGATCGGCCAGGCGATGGCCAGCAAGGCCGTGACGAGCGGCAAGCTCAGCGCCGCCGACGTGGCGCAGTACGTGGTGGACGCGGTGCTGGCAGACCGCTTCTACATCTACAGCCACCCGCAGGCCTTGGCGACGGTGCAGACTCGGCTGGAGGACATCATGCTGCAGCGCAACCCGACCGATCCTTTCGCGCTGAAGCCTGAGCTGGGCGCGAAGTTGCGGGCCCAGTTGCGCGACGCGCAGTGAGCGGCGCACCGCCGGCCGCCGGCGATGTGGCGGCGATCGAGGCCTTCTGGCTGGCCTACCAGCGCGAATGTGGTGTGAAGGTGGCGGGCTTCTCGGCTGCGGCGCTGGGCCGCAGTGCGACGGTGGCCGACGAGTGCGCCGCGCTGGTCCGTGAAGGCCACAAGCGCGCGCACGCCACCTTGGCGCGCGATTTTCAGCAGTCGCTGGAGCCGCTGCCTCAGGTTGGCGACCACCTGGTGGTGCTCGACGGCCGCGGCCTGCCGCGGGCCATCGTGCAAACCACCCACGTCGAGCGGCGGCTGTTTTGTGACATCGACGCCGACTTTGCCGCCACCGCGGGCGAGGGCGACGGCAGCCTGGCCTGGTGGCTGGCGGCGCACCGTCAGGACTACGCCGAGCAGGCGTTGCGTGAAGGTTTTGAAGCCAGCGAATCGCTGGAGCTGATCCTCGAGTTCTTCGAGCGGGTCTGGCCGGTGGCGTCACCGTTGCGCGGCTGATGACGCGGGCCGGTGTTGGCCCGAACGGGCCGTCGCCACCCGGGGGCGCGCGCAAGGGCTGCACTTATCATTGAAACCTATGCCGATCACCGCCGACGCCCCCCGCATGCCATCCCAGCGCCGCCCTGGGTTTGTTCTTCGCGAACGCCCCCTGTCCTCGTTCATCGGGCGCGCCTTCGGTCGCACGCTGGGCACCACCGTGGCCGGTTGTGCGTTGATGGGCAGTGCCATGGCGCAATCGACCAGCGCCTTGAGCCTGGGCGGCCTCACGATGCGCCCGGCCGAGGTCCGTGTCACCGCCGAGCGCGTCAAGTGGCCTCGCGATGAGGGGATGGGCCTGGTCGGTACCAGCTACCTCGTCGACCTTGGCGGCGGTCTGCGCTTCGGCCCGGGCATTTACGGCGCGATCAGTGGCCAGCGCGGCGGCCTGTTCACCTTTGGGGCCGAGGCGGCCTACCGCTACAAGTTCGGCGACTTGCCCCTGGCCGTCGAGGCCGGTCTGTACGCGGGCGGCGGCGGTGGTGGTGGCCTGCCACTGCGCGACGGGTTGATGCTGCGCCCCCACATCGATCTGCTGTACGACCTCGGTCCCTTCAACCTGGGCGTGTCGTGGTCCAAGGTCCGTTTCGCGGGCACGCCCTACGACAGCAACCAGGTCGGCCTCGTGTTCAGCAGCAACACCGATTTCACCTACATCCCGCGCGACCGCATGAACGTGCCGGTCACGTCGGCCGGGCGCCCCGGCGCGGGCTTTGACCGCGTGCAGGGCGTCATCGGCGTCTACCAGCCCACCGGTGACAACGACCGGGTGGGCGGCGGCAGGTTGCCGGAGTCGATGAGTTTCGCCGGCTTGCGTGCCGAGCGCGCCTTCAACGGCATTGCCTACTGGGGCATCGAGGCCAACGCGAGCGCCCAGGGCAATGTCAGCGGCTATGCGGAGTACCTGGCCAACGTCGGTGTCGAACGTGGCATCGGCGACCAGACGTTCAGCCTCGGTGGCCGCGTGGGGCTGGGCATGGCGGGCGGTGGCGGGGTCGACACCGGCGGGGGCTTGCTCGTCAAAGGCTCGGTCTACAGCGCGGCGCGCTTGAGCCGCCAACTGGCGGTGGCGCTGGAAGCCGGCGTGGCGCGCGCGCCGCAGGGCAACTTCAAAGCCAATTTCGGGTCCGCCAACCTGATCTGGATCTTCGACGACGTGGGCAATGTGTTCTCGCCCTCGCGAACCACCCGCACCGAGTTTTCCACGGGCATCGAGCACCTGGACGCTGCCCGCAGCAATGGCCGCAAAGCGCCGTTGAAGGCGGTGGTGCTGAAGGCCAGCCGCTTCCTGGACCGCAACCTGTACGTCACTGGCGAAGCAATCAGCGCCTTTGACGGCAACGCGGCCGGGTTCTCTGCCGGCTTGTTCGGTCTGGGCTGGCAACAGTCCATGGGCACGCTGGGCGCCGGTCCGACCTGGCACGTCGGCCTGGAGGCGCTCGTCGGCGCCGGCGGCGGCGGCGGGGTGGACGTGCGCGGCGGCGCGCTGGCCCAGGGTGGCGCCTACGTCGGCTTCGACATCAACCCCACCGCGGCCGTGCGGGTGGGCGTGGCCCGACTGCGCTCGCAACGCGGCGAGCTCAACACCACCGCGGTCAACCTGGCCCTGGTGTTCACCTTCGGCCTGGCCGGGCAGGGCGCGCGCTGACCGGCAGCCCCATCGTTGCCCCGGGCGCGGTCGTCGTCGGGGGCGGGCCGGCGGGCCTGATGGCAGCACAGCAACTGTGCGATGCTGGCTTCGCCGTCGACCTGTTCGACGCCATGCCCAGCGTGGGCCGCAAGTTCCTGTTGGCCGGCATCGGCGGACTCAACATCAGCCACAGCGAGGACCTGGACGCCTTCACCCGGCGCTACCGGGAACAAGGCCCGACCGTCGCCGGCTGGCTGGCCGACTTCGGCCCGGCGGCCGTGCGCGACTGGTGCGCCGGCCTGGGCGTGGAGACCTTCGTGGGCAGTTCGGGCCGGGTGTTTCCGCGCGACATGAAGGCAGCACCGCTGTTGCGGGCGTGGCTGCACCGCCTGCGCGGCGCCGGGGTTCGCTTTCACATGCGCCACCGTTGGCAAGGCTTTGTCGAGACCACCGCCGGCCGGGCCTTGCGCTTCGCTGGCCCCGACGGTCCGGTGGACTGGCAGGCGCCGGCCGTGGTGCTGGCCCTGGGCGGCGCCAGCTGGCAGCGGCTCGGGTCGGACGGCGCCTGGGTGCCCTGGCTGCAGCAGCACGGGGTGCCCGTGGCGCCGCTGCGCCCGGCCAACTGCGGTTTCGACGTCGCCCGTCCGACGCCCGAGGGCACGCATCAGCCGGGCTGGACCCCGCACTTCCTCGACCGCTTCGCTGGCGCGCCCTTGCGCACCATCGCGGTGTCCTGCATCGACGTCGATGGCCAGGCCTGGTCGCAGCGTGGCGAGGCGGTGGTCACGCGGCACGGTGTGGAAGGCAGCGTGGTCTACGCGGCGTCGGCCGTGTTGCGCGCCCTGATCGAGCGCCATGGCCAGGCCCGGCTCAGCATCGACCTGCTGCCCCAGCACCGCCTCGAGCAGGTGCATGCCGAGGTGGCCCGCCCGCGCGGCGCGCGGTCGCTGTCCACGCACTTGAAGTCGCGGCTGCACATCGATGGCGTGAAAGCTGGCCTGCTGCGCGAGCTGCTGCCGCGCGAGACCCTCGAGCACCCGGACCGGCTGGCCAACGCCCTCAAGGCCTTGCCCCTGACACTCGTCGCCCCCCGGCCCATCGACGAGGCCATCAGCACCGCCGGCGGCGTGCGGCTGGACGCCCTGGACGACCACCTGATGTGCGGCCCGCTGGACGGTGTGTACTGTGCCGGCGAGATGCTGGACTGGGAGGCCCCCACGGGCGGTTACCTGTTGACCGCCTGCCTGGCCAGCGGTGTGCGCGCAGGGCAGGGCGCGGCTGCGCGCTTGCGCGGGCTGGGCGGGGCGCCCGCAGCGGCGTCCGTGATGCCGAGTCCGCCGTCCAAGATGCCGGCTTGACGGCCCGCGCCGGCTGGACCTTCAGGGCTTGCAAAGCCCTGTGGCACACTCCCGCGCTTGCAAATTCAGGCCCCTCGCGGGCTCCATGGTTTGGACAAGATCCTGCTGCAGATCGCCGCCGAGCTGAAGGCCCGGCCGGCCCAGATTCAAGCCGCCGTCGGGCTGCTCGACGGCGGCGCCACCGTCCCCTTCATCGCCCGCTACCGCAAGGAAGCCACCGACGGTCTGGACGACACCCAGCTGCGTGAGCTGGAAACCCGCCTGGCCTATCTGCGCGAGCTGGAAGACCGCCGGGCCGCCGTGCTGAAAAGCATCGCCGACCAGGGCAAGCTGACCCCGGCGCTGGCGGCGGCCATCGAGGCCGCGCCCACCAAGCAGGAGCTCGAAGACCTCTACCTGCCGTTCAAGGTCAAGCGCCGCACGAAGGCGATGATCGCCCGCGAGGCCGGCATCGAGCCGCTGGCGGACGCCTTGTTCGCCGACCCGAACCAGGTGCCTTTGGATGCCGCCGCGGCCTTCATCGCCGCGCACGAGGGCGGTGTCGAGGCGCTGGCCGCCGCCGGGTTTGCCGACGCCCACGCGGTGCTCGACGGTGTGCGCGACCTGCTCAGCGAGCGCTGGGCCGAGGACGCGGCGCTGGTCGGCACGCTGCGCGAATGGCTGTGGGCAGAAGGCTTGTTCCAGAGCAAGCTGATGGACGGCAAGGACGCCAACCACCCCGACGTGGCCAAGTTCCGCGACTACTTCGATTACGCCGAGCCCATTCGCACCGTGCCATCTCACCGGGCGCTGGCGGTGTTCCGCGGGCGTTCACTGGAATTCCTGGACGCGAAGCTGGTGCTGGACGAAGTGCCCGTGCCCGGTCAGCCCACGCTGGCCGAAGGCCGCATCGCCCACCACCTGGGCTGGCGTCACGGCAAGCGGCCCGGCGACGAGTTGATCCGCAAGTGCGTGGCCTGGTGCTGGAAGGTCAAGCTCAGCATGAGCCTGGAGCGCGACCTGTTCGCCCGCCTGCGCGACGACGCCGAGGCCGTGGCCATCAAGGTGTTTGCCGAGAACCTGCGCGACCTGCTGCTGGCCGCGCCGGCCGGCCCGCGCGTGGTGATGGGCCTGGACCCGGGCATCCGCACCGGGTGCAAGGTTGCGGTGGTGGATGCCACCGGCAAGGTGCTGGCCACCAGCACCGTCTACCCGCACGAGCCGCGGCGCGACTGGGACGGCGCGCTGCACACGCTGGGCATGCTGTGTGCTGCGCACGGCGTCAACCTGATCGCCATCGGCAATGGCACGGCCAGCCGGGAAACCGACAAGCTCGCTGCCGACCTGATCAAGCGGCTGCAGGCCCTGGCGCCCGACGTGGCGATTCAGAAGGTGGTGGTCAGCGAGGCAGGCGCCTCGGTCTACTCCGCCAGCGAATACGCCAGCAAGGAGCTGCCCGACCTGGACGTCAGCCTGCGTGGCGCGGTCAGCATCGCGCGGCGCCTGCAGGACCCGCTGGCCGAGCTGGTGAAGATCGACCCCAAAAGCATCGGCGTGGGCCAATACCAGCACGACGTCAACCAGAGCGAGCTGGCGCGCAGCCTGAACACGGTGATCGAGGACTGCGTGAACTCGGTCGGTGTCGACCTCAACACCGCGTCGACGCCCTTGCTGTCGCGGGTGTCGGGCCTGAGCGCGGCGGTGGCCGCGAGCATCGTGCGCTGGCGCGATGCGCACGGTGCCTTCCGCAGCCGGCAGCAACTGCTCGACGTGGCTGGGCTGGGCCCGAAGACCTTCGAGCAGAGCGCGGGCTTCCTGCGCATCCGTGGTGGCGACAACCCACTGGACCAGTCGGGCGTGCACCCGGAAACCTACTCGGTGGTCGAACGCATCGTCAGCGCCTTGAAGCGCCCGGCGGCCGAGGTGATGGGCCGCGCCGACGTGATCCGCAGCCTCAAGCCCGAGGCCTTCGCCGACGAGCGCTTTGGCGCGATCACGGTGAAGGACATCTTCGCGGAACTGGAAAAGCCCGGCCGCGACCCGCGGCCCGACTTCAAGGTGGCGCGCTTCAACGAGGGCGTCGAAGACATCAAGGACCTGCAACCCGGCATGATGCTGGAGGGCACGGTCAGCAACGTGGCGCAGTTTGGCGCCTTCGTCGACCTGGGCGTGCACCAGGACGGCTTGGTGCACGTGAGTCAGCTGGCCAACAAGTTTGTCAGCGATGCGCGCGAGGTGGTCAAGACCGGGGACATCGTCAAGGTCAAGGTGCTCGAAGTGGACCTGCCGCGCAAGCGCATCGCACTCACCATGAAGCTGGACGCCAAGGTCCCGGCGGCCAGCGCACCGGGCGGGCCGCGTGACAACAGTTTCCGCCCAGCGGGGCGCGGTGAGCGCGTGGGCGCGCCGTCGCGCGGTGGCCAGCGCGACGCCCCGGGCCAAGGGGGCTCGGCGATGGCCGCGGCCTTCGCGAAGCTGCAGACCAAGCGCTGACGCTCAGCGCTCGAAGTCCTGCGGCATCAGTGCAATCGGCTGGCCGTGCGGCGTCCGGGAGGCCGCGTGGGCCCAGGCCGCCCGGTGGTCCGCCAGCGTTTGCTCGGTGATGGCGCCCTTGGCGGTGACCAAGTGCTCCAAGGCCGACAACCAGTGCTGGTAGTAGGTGTCGCCCAGGTCGGCGTCGCCCGCGGCCTGCGCGGCGCGAATCTGCGCCGTCAAGGCGGCGGCCCATTCCGGCCAGGTGAACAGACCGGCCTCGTGCAGGCGCAGCGCCATCGCAAAGGCCTGGGCCTCCCACGGGGCCTTGAAGACGGGACCGTCGGGCGTGCGGCGTTCGGCGGGCAGGGCGTCGAGCAAGGGCTGGGCCCGGTGGTTTGGGTTCATGCGGGCTCCAAGGTGCTGTCCCAGGCGTCGATCGACACCGTCAAGCCGCAGGCGCTGTCGTCGCCCCACAGGGTGCGGCCGTCGAAGGCGACGGTGTAGAGCCACTGCGGCTGTTCGCCGAGGCCCTGGGCGTTCGACTCGGCGAACACGTGGGCGCCGTGCAGGCGCTCGATGCGGCCGGTCTTGCCCCGTGCATAGCCGGGGATGCGGCTGTGGTGCGGCACCGCTTGCGCGCGCAGCCTCACGGCGTCGCCCACTTGGAAGCGCGCCAACTCCTCTGAGGGCCGCCGCGTCAGGCTGCCGCGGGCCAAGGTGGCGTCGACCTCGGTGGCGGCCAGGCGGCGCGGCAGCACGAGACCCGGCTGCAGGCATTGGCCTTGGCTCAGTTCGTCGGCGGTCACCAGGCCGCGTTGCAGCATCAGCTGTTCGAGGGCGGCGATCCAGATGCGGTAGTAGTCGAGCCGAGGGTAGTCGGGCAGGGTCTCGCGGACCGAGCGGCTCGCGTCGATGTTCCAGGCGCCGGTCGCGCCCATCGCCAGGGTGAGCGCCAGCGCGCGCGGCTCCCACTCGGCATGGAAGTGCTCGCCTTCGGGCTCGGGCACCACGCGGCCGTGCCCCGGTTGGCCGCCGAGGTCGGCATGGCTTGGGTGGGCCGCGTTCATGGCTGGGTGCCCGGTGAACGGGCGAGCCCGGTGCCGATCATCGCGTCGCGGGTCACCAGGTCGGCCAGCTGTGCTTCGTCCAACCCATCGGTGCCGGCCGGGCGCTGAGGCACCACCAGGTAGCGGACCTCTGCCGTTGAATCCCACACGCGGATCTCGGTGGTCTCGGGCAGGACGACGCCGAAATCGGCCAAGACACCGCGCGGGTCGCGCACCGCCCGGGACCGGTAGGGCGCGCTCTTGTACCAAGTGGGCGGCAGGCCCAGCACCGGCCAGGGGTAGCAGCTGCACAACGTGCACACCACCAGATGGTGGCGTTGCGGCGTGTTCGCCACGGCGACCATGTGTTCACCCTGGCGGCCGGTGTAGCCGAGCGAGGCGATGGCCGCGGTGGCGTCGTCGAGCAGCCAGGCCATGAACGCCGGATCGCGCCAGGCTTTTGCCACCACCCGCGCCCCGTTGCGCGGGCCAATGCGCGTCTGATAGGTGTCGATCAGGCGGTCCAGCGCGGCCGGGTCGATGTAGCCCTTGGCCGTGAGCACGGTCTCCAGCGCACGCACCCGCAATGTCATCGGGTCCAGGTCGCCAGCGCCGTCATGGTCGTGGTCGTGGTCGTGGTCGTGGTGCATGCCGGTGCTGTCAGCCCGCGGGCCGCTGATGGACGTGGCGCGATGATGCCTTGGCCGCCGCGCGGGTCGCAAGTTCAGGGCGGGTCCCGGTCCGCCTGACGGCGTGGGCCCGGCCTGCCGCTACAGTGCGCCCCCATGCGACCCGTTCTCCAGATTCACGCCGGCCCTGCGGCGCTGCGGCAACTTCGAGAGCGGCGTCTGATGCCGCAGGACGTGCGCATCATCCCCGCGGCGGCTGGCGGTCCGAAGGGCCTGGTCCTCGGCCCGCTCGACCGCTTTGTGTTCGGCCGCTGGCTGAGTGCGTCGACGCACACGGTGCACCTGCTGGGCGCGTCGATCGGCGCATGGCGGATGGCGGTGGCATGCCTCGACGATCCGGTCGGTGGATTCGACCGCTTGGCCGACGCCTACATCCACCAGACCTACGAGCACGCCCCGGGCAAGCCGCCCAAGGCCAGCCACGTCAGCGCGGTGTTCGCTGACGAGTTGGCGCGCCAGCTGGGCGGCCGGCGTCACGAGGTGTTGAGCCACCCGAGGTTTCGCCTGCACGTGTTCACCAGCCGGGGACGCCACCTGCTGCGGCGTGAAGGCCGCTTGCGCACGCCGGTCGGCTACCTGGGGGCGTTCGCCGCCAATGCCGTCAGCCGGCCCGCGCTGGGCGGCTGGCTGGAGCGGGTGGTGTTTTCCGACCCGCGCGACGCCATGCCGATCCATCTGCACGACTACCGCACCCATCAGGTTCCGCTCGACGGGGCGAACCTGCTGCCCAGCGTGCTGGCCAGCTGCTCGATCCCGTTCTGGCTGGACGCGGTGCAGGACATCCCGGGCGCGCCGCCCGGCGCCTACTGGGACGGTGGCATCACCGACTACCACCTGCACCTTGATTACGCCTCACTCAACCGGGCGGGCGAGGGCACGCCGCCGGGGCTGGTGCTTTACCCCCATTTCCAGGCCAGCGTGGTGCCGGGTTGGCT
The DNA here is from genome assembly GCA_943370175.1 of Hydrogenophaga intermedia. Taxonomy (GTDB): domain Bacteria; phylum Pseudomonadota; class Gammaproteobacteria; order Burkholderiales; family Burkholderiaceae_C; genus Ideonella_A; species Ideonella_A intermedia_A. The sequence continues at coordinate 265,079 of CALRPU020000002.1, forward strand.
CGACAAGGTGCTCAAGCACCGGCACCGTGCCACGCAGCGCCTGGACAACCTCGTCCTGCTGAGTCCCCACCCCGACTGGGTGGCCCGCCTGCCCAACGCCAAGTTGCCCGACCGCAACGACTTCAAGCACTACGGGGACGACGTGGCGGGCCGTGTGGCGGCCTGGACGCGCGCCGTGGCCGAAAGCGAAGCCCTGGCCGAAGCCTTCTCGGATTGGCTGGAAGGCCGATCAGACCAGACGGTGCAAGCCTTGCGCTGACGGCAGGGCGACCGGGCCACTGGCGCGTCCGACCGCGTGGCGATGCCTTCGCACATGAATCTTTGCATCCGATTCGCAAATCGCTGCGTATGGCTGGTCAGACGCCGGGTTCACTGGCGCCTGCAACCAATCAACCACCGTAGAGGAAGACCCATGAAACACGAACGCCAAGGCCTGCGCCTGCTGCCCCTGGTGGCTGCTCTGTGCGCTGCCGCCGGTTTCGGCGCGGCAAACGCTTCGAGCCACCGCGAAGCGCCGTCCATCACGACGACGCCGAAGGTTGACGCCACCGACTTCTACATGTTCAAGAGCTACGAGACGGGCCGCGACGCCTACGTCACGCTGATCGCGAACTACCTGCCGCTGCAAGACCCGTACGGTGGTCCGAACTACTTCTCGCTGGACCCGAACGCGCTGTACGAGATCCACGTCGACAACAACGGCGACGCCAAGGAAGACATCACCTTCCAACTGCGCGTCAAGAACAACCTGAAGGGCATCACGCTGCCGATCAATGGCAAGGACGTGGCCATTCCGCTGATCCAGGCCGGTCAGATCGCCGGTGCCACGGCGGTTGGCAATTCGCCCGTGCTGAACCTGAACGAGCAGTTCACGCTGGACATCGTCCGCGGTGACCGCCGCACCGGCACCCGTGCGTCGATCACGAACGCCACCGGCGGCTCGGCCACTTTCGACAAGCCGGTCGACAACATCGGCGTGAAGACCATCCCCGACTACGCTGGCTACGCTGCCAAGCACATCTACACGGTGACCATCCCCGGCTGCGCGCAGCCGGCCAAGGTCTTCGTTGGCCAGCGCAAGGACCCCTTTGCCGTCAACCTGGGCACGATTTTTGACCTGGTCAACGCCCCGGTGTCCGTCATCACCGACCCGAAGCTGATCAACGCGGCGCCCAACACCATCGACGGCGCGAACGTGACCTCGATCGCGCTGGAAGTGCACCAGAGCTGCCTGACCCAAGGCACGGAAACCGTCATCGGTGGCTGGACCACCGCCAGCCTGCGTCAAGGCCAGCTGGTTGACGGCGCGCCGAAGTCGGGCCACCAGACGGCCGTCCGCGCCGGTGGTGCCTGGACCCAGGTCTCGCGCTTGAGCATGCCGCTGGTCAACGAGGTGGTGATCGGCCTGCCGGACAAGGACAAGTTCAACGCGTCCAAGCCCGTCAACGACGCCGCCAACTTCCTGACCTACGTCACCAACCCGACGCTGCCGCGCCTGTTGGAAATCGCCCTGGGCACGCCCGCTGGCGCCATCGCCCCGACCAACGCCGGCCGCGGTGACCTGGTCACGACCTTCCTGACCGGCATCAAGGGCGTGAACCAGCCCGCGAACGTCGTCGGTGCGGAAATGATGCGCCTGAACACCGCCATCCCGGCCGTGCCGTTTGCGCAACAGAACCGCCTGGGCATCGTGGGCAACATCCTGGCCAAGGGCAACGACAACGCCGGTTACCCGAATGGCCGTCGTCCGAAGGACGACGTGGTGGACATCTCGCTGGTCGCCATCGCCGGTGGCCTGTGCATGGCCAACGGTGACACCAACGCCCTGGGCTTCGGTGCCGAATGCAAGCCGTCGGCCGTGCCGCTGGGTGCGACTTCGTTCAACCTGCACGACGCCGTCGACCAGGCCGTGGTGCCGCTGCTGCCGGGCTTCCCGTACCTGAACACGCCGCTGCCGGGCAGCAAGTAAGGAGCCTTGCATGAAAAAGAACCTTGCAGTTCTGTTCGCCAGCGCTGCCCTGCTGGCCGCGTGCGGCGGTGGTGGTGACGACGTGGCTTCGGCCCCCGCACCCACCAGCCCGGCGCCGGCCCCAGTGGCCGCGTCGATCCCGAGCAGCGTGGGCGATTCCGTCGCCAACCTGATTGGCTACCTCGCCGCGCTGTTGACGATCACCGACAACACGATCGAGCCGCTGAACCTGACGCCGCTGGCCACCACGCCGACGTCGGAAACCGCGGAGCCCACCCCTCTGCCGTGATCGAAGCGGTGCTGCGCCCGGCTGGGCGCAGCACC